>CAWFHG010000007.1:0-15441 GCA_963815625.1 uncultured Methanomicrobiales archaeon | reverse complement strand
TGCAGGAAGGCCAGGCATAGCGGGATTTGTGAAAAGAACGGACCACTTCATTCCAGAGACGGGTATTTGCAACGGCCTGACCGTGCCTAAACGATAAAAATCCAATCCGCCAGTTTACGATTCTTATCCGATACCCTGCGGCACGGGATTCCGGCCACTACCATGTATTATTACGTTGATAAAATCAAAGGGAGACAGATGACAGAATTGGAGAAACTCCAGAATCTGATTGGTTATCCTTTCACGGATATCAGTATCCTGGAAGAGGCACTTAAACGACGTGCATTTCTTAACGAGAACCCTGATTCTTCGGATGGGGGTATGGATCCCCTGGCCACCCTGGGGGATGCAGTGCTCGGCCTTGCCATAATTCAACATTTTTATGAAGCAGAGGAACGGGATAAAGGAAAAATAACTGAAATTAAGAGTACTCACGTTAAACGTGAAAATACCCGGAAATTCGCGGAAAAACATCATCTCCGGGAGTATATTCTTTGGGGAAAAGGCGAAGAAAAGGATAAAATCTATGATAAGGGAGACAAGGCGCTTGATACCGTAACAGAAGCGTTATTGGGTGCGATTTATTTAGATGCCCAGAAAAATGGTAAAAACGGGATGATAATTGTTAAAGAGGTTCTCATGAAAATGGGATTCTTCGATCTGGTCCTTATGACCACTTAATTTCAAATGAATTCTCTGATGCTTTTTTTCCGTAATCATTACAGGAAGGCAATTCGGAAACTGCCTCATAATTATTTTCAGAAGTTACAAACCCAAAAAAAGAATTCGGGGTATCCGGGTTCAGATCAATGACTTCCCCGACTGGTACGCGATCACCTTGCTGAACGAGGTGATGGTCCCCTGCGCACTCGATGATTCAGAGTAGGTCAGGTCTTCGACTTTGGCGGGCGGGATTGTTACGACTGAATCGGGGTATCCAAACCTTCGGTTGAGAACATCAGGAATGGTGCTCTGATTCGCCGATTCCTGGATATGTGCCTTAATATAGGCCATTGCCGAGCCGCTTGCCGCGATCTGTCCCTGTGCTGTATTATAGGGTTTGACATTGATGTCGTAATTCAGGACAACGGGGTTGGTCGCGTCGGTGCCGATGAACCGGTCGTTTGCCCTCGTTGTAACCGATCCGATGGTCAGGTCGTATGTACTGCCGGCCTGAACGACATTACAGTACGCCGGAATTACATCGACCGGCTGGAAACTGAACGGACAGAGCATCCTGTCGGACGCATTGGTTGGCATTCCAGCGCCGTCAATCAGGAGGTTTTCAGAACCGACGACATTCCCCCCGTCACCGGTTGCCGCATACGTAAGACCGGTCTGTGCGTTAAGGTTGGACTGCCCGATGACCTTGTTCCTCGTGTCGACGTTCATGCTTTTTGTGAATGTGGTATGCCCGCCCTGTGCTACGATAGTTGCATCGTAGACCGTAGTATAACGGACCTCCTGGTCGTTCAGCGTTGGATCCTGAAGGCTCCCCTGTGTCTTCGCCCAGTCCAGGAGTGCCTGGGCTGCTGCTGCTTTGTCACCCTGAGGTCCTCCGGGAGTCGAGATGAACGAGTTGAGCATATCCTGAAGATGAGATAACGGTGCCTGTTCCAGTAACAGCCAGTAATCCCAGTCTGCAAGGAACCCCTGATACCCACCTACCCCACCGGAATGTGGACCGACCGGCCACGAATCCCAACCCGGGTAACTGGCCAGAATGGGATCGCTCCCGTTGACAGGGATACCCCCGCTTGTTATAGACCATGTCACAGCATCGTTCTCCGTGGCGAGCCCGATAACATCCGCCGTCGTTACCGTCCCCAGCGTCTGGGTCTCAGGAACTGCATGCACAACCTGGTCTGCAGATGCGATACCGGTCAATACGATGACCATTCCGAATAATAAGAGCACAATACCCCCAAATTTGATACCTTTCATGCTTTTTACTCCGGTAGAATTGGAGGACGCCATTGAAGTCCCCCCGATATTCTGATTTTTAGTCTGTCCTGATGATAAAATCTTCTATTTTTTCGCTATCGCTGTTTTGCAAACGATATCGGTGTGCTCCCGGGGGTGTCTGAATTCTTGTACCTTAATACCCGGAAAAAAAGAATTGCCGGGATTCAGAGCAGTGCCCTTCCTGACTGGTACGCGATCACCTTGCTGAACGAGGTGATGGTCCCCTGTGCACCGGACTGCTCATTGTAGGTCAGGTCTTCGACTTTGAGCGGGATACCAGTTCCTGGTACTGCGGTGCCTTCCACCGGTACAATCAGGGTACTGTTGAGACCACGACTTTCCTGGATATGTGCCTTTATATAAGCCATTGAAGAACCACTCGCTGGAATCTGCCCCTGATATGTACCATATGGCCTGACATTGATGTCGTAGTTCAGAACAACAGGGTTGGTTGCATCGGTGCCAACGAACCGGTTGTTCGCATTGGTTGTCACTGAGCCGACAGTAAGGTCATACGTACTCCCCGCCTGGACAATGTTACAATAAGCCGGGATGACATCAATCGGTTGGGAACTAAATGGACAGAGCATCCTGTCTGATGCATTGGTCGGCATACCAACTCCATCAATCAGGAGGTTTTCCGAACCAACTGCATTGCCACCGTCAGCGGTTGCAATATAGGTAAGTGCAGTCCGGGCATTAACGTTGGATTGTCCTACCCCCTTGTTCCGGGTATCAATGTTCATATTTTTAACCAAAGAAGTATGCCCGGCCTGTGCCACGATATTTGCGTCATAGACGGTTGTATACCGGACTTCCTTATCATAGAGCGGTGGATCGTGAAGGCCACCCTGGTTTTGAGCCCAATTCAATAAATCATTAGCATAAGACTGAAATTCAGGTGGATATTCACCCGGGTGATTCAGTATGTAATTAAGTTCATCCTGAAGGTGCATACCCTGCCAATTTTGGATATCATGGTCCCAAATCTCTTTAAATCCCTGATAACTCCCATAAGGAGACGATGACCAGTTGGGGTAGTTTGCAAGGAGAGGATCATCGCCCGATATCGGGATTCCCCCGCTGGAAACAGACCACATCCCGGCATCTGTCTCCGTTACAAGTCCGATAACATCCGCCGTCGTTACCGTCCCCAGCATCCGGGTCTCAGGGACTGCCGCGACTACCTGGTCTGCATATACGATACCGGTCAGTGCGATGACCATTCCGAACAATAAGAGCGTAATACCCCCAAATTTGATACCGTTCAAGTTATTCACCCCAACAGAACAGGAGGATGTATGAAAAATCCCCTGGTATTCTGATTTTTTAGCTGTCTGGAACATAATATCTTCCGTTTTTCACGCGATCGTCGTTCAGCAACGATAGAGAAATGCTCCGGGAAGGTTACGAAATATTCTGCTATTTAAAAATCATAAAAAAATTGCAGGGGTATCTGGCTCACAGCAGTGCCTTTCCCGACTGGTATGCAATCACCTTGTTGAACGAGGTGATGGTCCCCTGTGCACTCGATGATTCAGAGTATGTGAGGTCTTCGACTTTGAGCGGCGTTGATGGGACAACAAGAGATACCGGAGTCTCTTCATCGAACGGTATGAAGGTTATCGTCCCGTTGTTGAAGTTACGGGCTTCCTGGACATGCGCCTTTACATACGCCATTGTCGAGCCGCTTGCCGGGATCTGACCCTGCGATGTACCATATGGCTTTACGTTGATCGCATAGTTCAGGACTACCGGGTTGGTGGCGTCATTGCCAACGAACCGGTCGTTTGCATTCGTTGTCACCGATCCAACGGTAAGATCATACTTACTTCCTGCCTGGACAATGTTGCAGTACGCCGGAATCAGATCAACAGGCTGCGAACTGAACGGACAAAGCATCCTGTCAGATGCGGATGTCGTATTGCCCGCACCATCGATCATCAGGTTCTCCCAACCAACGACATTGCCCCCGTCGGCAGTTGCAATGTAGGTGAGTGCCGTCTGCGCATTCAGGTTAGACTGCCCTATCACCTTGTTCCGTGTATCGATGCTCATGCTTTTTGCAAACGAGGTGTGACCGGCCTGTGCCACAATACCTGCATCGTAGGCAGTTGTGTACTGGACCTGCCCGGGGTCGAGGGCACCGGTGTGGATGCCCCCGGTGTTCTGTGCCTCTGAATACCCGGACTCCTCAAAATCCGAGATCAATCCTGACCATGTCCAGTCATTGTAACCTGCAACAAGTGTGTTTAACAATGAAACAGGAATAACAAACTGGCTGATATTTCCCGAACCGTCTAATGCAAAACTTCCTCCATTCGCGATCAATTGCTGGGCAACATCCAAGGGAGGTGAAGTCCAGGGGTCGATTCCCTGGTTCGTTAATATGATGACATGATACGGATCGTTTGTCAGCGTCCAGGTCCCTGCATCAGTTTCCATGACGAGTCCGACGACATCGGCAGTTGTTACCGTCCCCAGTGTCTGGGTCTCAGGGACTGCCGGGACTACCTGGTCAGCGCCTGCGATGCAGGTCAATGCAATGACCATTCCTACTATCAAGAGTGTAAATACTCCGGATTTCCCGTGTTTCAAATTATTGCCTCCTCTGGAATAGGGATATCCTCTCAGTATCCCCAATATTTTGACTTTTTAGCGGTCATCATGATAAAAGCTTCTTTTTATGTGTTCGCTGCAGCGCAATGGACCTTATGAAGGGTGATGTCGACATTCTGTGATTGTTAAAAACCGCGGAAAAAGAATTACCGGGTATCCCAGGTTCAGAGCGGTGCCTTTCCCGACTGGTACGCGATTACCTTGCTGAACGAGGTGATGGTCCCCTGTGCACTTGACGATTCGGAGTAGGTCAGGTCTTCGGCTTTGAGCGGTGTGGAGGGCTGGCTGAAATTGAACGCAGGGAAAAATTCATTTTCAGGCACCGTGGTGGTAACATTGTTGTAATCACGGGCTTCCTGGATATGAGCCCTGATATACGCCATTGTCGAACCGCTTGCAGGGGTCTGTCCCTGGGATGTGCCGTAAGGCTTCACGTTAATATTATAATTCAGGGTAACCGGGTTGGTCGCATCCGTACCGACAAACCGATCGTTGGCATTCGTCGTTACCGATCCGACGGTGAGATCGTACTGGCTTCCGGCCTGGACAATATTGCAGTATGCAGGAATTATGTCGGCAGGCTGGGAAGAGAACGGACAGATCATCCGGTCTGATGCGCTGGTGGTGTTTCCGGCCCCGTCAATCAGGAGATTCTCCGATCCAACAACATTGCCACCGTCAGAAGTTGCGATGTAGGTGAGCCCGGTACGTGCGTCCATGTTGGACTGCCCGATAACCTTGTTCCGGGTGTCGATATTCATGCTTTTTGTCAGAACGGTATGCCCGGCCTGAGCAACAATAGTTGCATCGTATGCAGTCGTATATTGGATCTGACCCGGAAACAGGGCTCCGTCCCTGATTCCTCCCGGGGAGACGACCCGCATCAGAAAACAGGAGTTGTAACGCAATTTTCCAGGTAACCACCGGAAAATCGACAATGGGTGTGTTGGCGAGAGATTCCGGGATAAAAATACTGAGAACGATACCGTCGGGGTCTAATGCCACACTCCCTCCTCCCTCTATAATTTGATTGACTTGTTCGGGGCTCAAAACCAAATTAAACCTGGGACCGCGCTCAAACAGGAACCAGGGGTCCGCATTATTGGTTGTCGTCCATACACCCGCATCGGTCTCAGTCGCGAGTCCGACAATATCAGCACTTGTTACCGTCGACAGGCTCTGGGTCTCCGGTGTGGCATTCACACCCTGATCGGCGCAAACAATACCGGTCAGCCCGATAACAAATCCGAATAATAAGAACGTAATTATCCCGAATCTGATGCATTTCAAACTACTCACTCCGATAGGTTCTAAGAAGGACATTGAATTCCCTCCGGATGTTTGCTCTTTTAACGGTCTGGTTGATAAAGGCTTCTGCCGACGGGCGATCGCTGTATTACAATCATTCAACAGGGCCTGTGGATAATGCCAGGATTCCTGAAACTTTTAAACCGGCAAAAAGATCACTGGTCAGGAGAATGGGGCAGTATGACTCCCTGCAAGAGCGAGAAATCCAAATATACAGAGTACGGCTACAAAGAACGCGGTGTTGATGACGCTCTTTGTTGCACGGGCCCTGATTTCAACGACGTATAATGCTTCGTAAGCGTGGAGGAGCAGGGTACAGAGCAGATAGGTACCATAGGTAAGAAGACTGATTCCACATGCAAGCGGACCCCAGTTCAACCCGGCAGCCGCGAATGCGATCAACCCGATGGCAAGGTTCGCAAACCCGACCTCAATCTGGAACTCCGGCCGGTCCTGGACCCACCCCATCCGTGCCTGGTCCGACCGGTAGAATACCGAGTGCCGAAGGAAACTTAATAGTCCGACTATCCCGACAAGCAACGCCGCCGCAACCCTGTATGCAAAATCAGGGTCAGAAAAGAGGAAATATATTGTTACAAAAATTCCGGCAACCGTCGTAACGATAGTGGCTGCAAACAATACCGATGCAATCGCCGGACCTGTAATATTTTTGCCCATAGTTAGTACTGGTGGCAGGATGGGTCAAATAACTGATGTCATATGGGCATTCTGGACTTACTCTGTATCGTAACAATCCGGACTTTGTTGGATGGTGCCGTTATTCCAGCCTTTTTTAAAGAATCGTTAAAAAAATTGCTGGTATTTGGGGTTCAGACCAGTGCCTTTCCCGACTGGTACGCGATTACCTTGCTGAACGAGGTGATTGTCCCCTGTGCACTTGACTGCTCGTTGTAGGTCAGGTCTTCAACTTTGAGCGGTGATGACGGGATTACGACAGATCCCGGACCCATTGATGGTCCGAATATCATCGTTACGTTGTTATAGTCCCGGGCTTCCTGGATATGCGCCTTTATGTACGCCATTGTCGAGCCGCTTGCAGGGATCTGCCCCTGTGACGTACCATATGGTTTGACATTGATTGCATAGTTCAGGACCACCGGGTTGGTCGCATCGGTGCCGACAAACCGGTCGTTTGCACTCGTTGTAACCGATCCGACGGTAAGATCGTACTGGCTTCCGGCCTGGACAATGTTGCAGTATGCGGGAATTACATCAACAGGCTGCGAACTGAACGGGCAAAGCATCCTGTCGGATGCAGATGTCGTATTCCCCGCTCCGTCGATCAACAGGTTCTCTGAACCGACGACATTACCCCCGTCTGCAGTTGCGATGTAAGCGAGGGCAGTCTGTGCATTCAGGTTAGACTGCCCGATGACCTTGTTCCGGGTGTCGATGTCGGTGCTTTTGGTCAAAACAGTGTGGCCTGCCTGTGCCACAATACTGGCATCGTAGACGGTGGTGTACTGGACCTGCCCGGGATCGAGGGTACCGGTGTGGATGCCTTTTCCCGTGAGGGTGCCGATGATGTTATCAAACCCCCCACTCCACGTAGAGGATAATCCCGGGATCAGGGTACTTGAGAGGGATTGGGGAATATTGTACTGGGTTGGCTGGAATGAACCATCAGCAAGGAGAAATCCCTCTATAGACCCCCCTGCAGACCCTAATTGTGCCTGCCAGATATTGTACTCGTCAATACTGAGCGGTCTCAACACATCTCCCTCGGGGAGAGACTGGTTATTGATCGAATTAATAACCACGGGATCGTTCGTCAGCGTCCATGCCCCGGCATCAGTTTCCGTGACGAGTCCGACGACATCCGCTGTCGTTACCGTTCCCAGCGTCTGTGTTTCAGGGACGGCCGGGACAACCTGGTCTGCACATACGATACCGGTCAATGCGATGACCATTCCGAATAATAAGAGCGTAACAGCCCTATAGTTGGTACATTTCATAACATTTCACTCCTGCGGGATTAGTAGATGCCATTAAAAAGATCCCCCACGATATACCGATTTTTCGGTTGCCCGGATGATAAAAGCTCCTGTGGCTGTATGATTGCGGTTTTTTTTTGAAATATAATTAGGTCACCGGGGAGGGTGCCTGTCTGGTCCGTTTAAAAAAACATAAAAAAATTGCCAGGGTATTTTTGGGTTCAGAGCAGTGCCTTTCCCGACTGGTATGCGATCACCTTGCTGAACGATGAGATCGTCCCCTGTGCACCTGACTGCTCGTTGTAGGTCAGGTCTTCTACCTTTTGTGACGGCCCCGTGATATTAAACGTCGTCGGGAATGGAGCGATTCCCGGGGTTGAGTTCGCAGTGCGGGCTTCCTGGATATGTGCCTTTATGTAGGCCATCGTCGATCCCATGGCCGGGATCTGTCCGGCTGTCGTGCCATACGGCTTGACATTAACTGCATAATTCAGGACTACCGGGTTGGTCGCATCGGTCCCAATGAACCGGTCATTCGCACTCGTGGTAACCGATCCGACCGTCAGGTCATAGGTGCTTCCTGCCTGGACGATATTGCAGTAAGCAGGGATTATATCACCATTTGCTGCGGAGAACGGGCAGAGAATCCTGTCCGATGCGTTGGTCGGGTTTCCGGTCCCGTCGACCAGGAGGTTCTCCGTCCCGACGACGTTACCGCCGTCAGAAGTTGCGATGAATGTCAGCCCGGTCTGTGCATTGAGGTTGCTCTGGCCAATGACCTTGTTCCGGGTATCGAGATTCATGCTCTTCGTGAAACTGGTTTGTCCCGCCTGTGCAACAATGGTTGCATCGTAGGCCGTGGTGTACCGGACCTCCCGGTCATACAGTGGTGGATCGTGAAGTCCGCCCTGGGTTTGTGCCCAGTTTAAAAGAGTTTGTGCATCTGTAACATGCGAAACATTTTCTGCGTTAATATATGACTCTAAATAGTCCTGCAAATGACCTGTCGGGAAAAAATGCAGAAATGCATTATAATCGTCCAGGAATTCCTGATAACTTTCCCAGAACGATATGTTATACCCGGGATAATTTGCCATTACCGGGTCGTTTCCACTGAGGGGTATTCCCCCGGTGGATATGGACCATGATGCCGCATCGGTCTCCATAACAAGGCCATCAACGCTGGCAACGGTTCCGGTTACAAGGCCCTGGGTCTCGGGGACTGCAGGGACAACCTGGTCTGCACTTACGATACCGGTCAATGCGAGGACCATTCCAACCAATAAGACGGTAAATACCCTTAATTTAATATCTTTCAACCAACTCACTCCGATATAATCTGAGGACACGATGAAGAATACCTCCGATGGTTTTGTTGTTTTTTTGGTGGTTCCGGGCAATAAAAGCTACTGCACCGCTGCGATTTTTTGCTCCAATATACCCCTGGTACGGTGGATGATGCCAAAATTCTGCTGCTTTTAAAAAATCGTTAAAAAAAGAATTGCTGTTTTTTAGAGGTTCAGAGCAGTGCCTTTCCCGACTGGTACGCGATTACCTTACTGAACGAGGTGATGGTCCCCTGTGCACTGGACTGTTCATTATAAACCAGGTCTTCGGTCCTGTTGGATGGCATGGTAATAGCCACGGGGTCCAGGCCGGTTGCTTCGAGCACGGTACTTGCATTCCCTGCTTCCTGGATATGCGCCTTGATATATGCCATTACCGAGCCGCTTGCCGCGATCTGCCCCTGGGTTGTGCCATATGGTTTGACATCGATCCCGTAATTCAGGACAACCGGGTTGGTTGCATCCATGCCGACAAACCTGTCGCTTGCACCGGTGGTCACCGATCCAATGGTCAGGTCGTACCTGCTTCCAGCCTGGACGATATTGCAGAAGGCCGGGATCACGTTACCGTTTGCTGCAGAGAACGGGCAGAGCATCCTGTCTGATGCATTGGTCGGGTTTCCGACACCGTCAATCAACAGGTTTTCGGAACCGACAACATTACCCCCGTCATCGGTTGCTGCAAAGGCAAGTCCCGTCTGTGCCTCCAGGTTGGACTGTCCGACGACCTTGTTCCGGGTGTCGATGTTCATCGTTTTCGTGAATGCCGTGTGACCACCCTGTGCCACGATATTTGCGTCGTAGGCAGTTGTATAGCGGACCTCCTTATCATAGAGCGGCGGGTCGTGAAGTCCTCCCTGCGCCTGCAGATATGCCAATAAAGCCCCGGCAGATGCAGACACTTCAGGTGAATAGTAATCCGGATGGTCAGCAAAATAAGATAATTCATCCTGAAGGTGCAGATCAGGATAATTATCTTTGTCGATGTTCCAGGTTGCGGTTAAATAATCGGCGTAACTTCCCATTGGAGACGTAGCCCAGCCAGGCCACGTCGCTACAACAGGATCGGTCCCGCTCAACGGAACCCCACCACTTGTAACAGACCATGTCGCGGCATCGTTCTCCGTGGCAAGTCCGAGAATATCAACAGTAGTCCTGGTCCCCAGCGTCTGGGTCTCAGGGACCGCCGGGACGACCTGGTCTGCCCAGGCAATACCGGTCAATGCTATGACAACTCCGACCAATAAAAGCGTAAATACCCCAAATTTATAACCTTTCAAAATATTCACTCCGATAGAACTGGAGGATGCCATTGGAATCCCCAATTAGTTGATTTTTTAACGGTCTGGGTAATAAAGCTTCTTTTTTTGCAGGTCGTTGTTTTGAAAAATGCAGGATTGTTCCTGACAGAGTTGGATATATTTGTCCTTTTTTTGAATTGGCAAAAATAGTTGTTCCTGGTATCAATCAGTTCAGAGCAGGACCTTTCCTGACTGGTACGCAATCACTTTGCTGAACGAGGTGATGGTCCCCTGTGCACCTGATGATTCGGAGTAAGTCAGGTCTTCTGTTTTCTCCGGATATTGGGCCTGGGTAATTGTATAGGGTACTTCGGTTCTGTCAATGGCTGAATATGATGAAATGTTGCGTGATTCCTGGATATGGGCCTTAATATATGCTGATACCGAACCCATTGCCGGTACCGTGCCGTCAGTTGTGCCATATGGCCTGACATCGATGTTGTAATTCTGCACTACCGGGGCGGTTGCATCAGTACCGACAAACCGGTTGTTCGCCTCAGTCGTAACCGATCCGATGGTCAGATTATACTTGCTTCCGCCCTGAACGATGGCGCAATATTCCGGATTGACTGAAGAGTGGCTCTGATTGGTGAAGGTCAGCCTGAAAAGCTGCTTTATCAGTTACATTCCTGAAGTTTACAAGGGGATAGTCTCATCCGTGAAGACCCATGTGTGGTGGTGGAAGAAAGACAATACCGGACCTGAAAGGAAGCAATCAGAGCGGAAAAATAGAAGAGGACGAGGAGACTGAAGAATTAATCGCCATGGATATCATCTGGAAACCGGATCCGTCCCCTATTTTACTAGTACCGTTTCCTTCGGGCCTGAAGGACGATTACTATACCAATACCCGCAAACGATAATATTCCGGCAGGAAACGAGGCTGATGTGGGCTGAGTCCGGGTTTCCTGTGCAGCACACCGGCCCTCTGTCTTACCGAGTTCCGTCGTTGCATTTGGCAATCCCGGCCACGGCTGGTCAACATCAGGGTTGATGGCGATCGAATGCCGGTAGGCCTCTGTCGCCCCCGTGCAGTTTCCCCTGTCAGCGAGGATTCCTCCCTGTACCTGCAGGTAGTATGCGTTTTCCGGTTCCATAACAAGGGCCTGGTCAATAACCATCTCTGCACCGGATAGGTTCCCGGTCATCCGGAGGGCAGAAGCTTTCAGGGCATACGCCGTTGTATACGAAGAATTCAGTGCAATGGCGGAGTCTGCATCATGTATTGCATCCTCAGTCTTCCCCATTGCAAGGAATCCATAGCCACGGTTCGCATACCTGACCGGCCGGGTATCGTTGGGAATTGCCAGGCTGACTAAATCCACGGACTCCTGGTAATGCCCGGTTTTCCTCAGTGCATATGCCTGGAGACAGAGTAATTCCGGGTTATAGGGATATACCCCCAGTCCTTCTCTGGTACTGTCGATAACACCGGCCCAGTCCTGTTCCGCCATGAGGGCTTTCCCCTGGTTTTCATAATATGACGCATTGAGTATCCCGGTTTCTGCAGTTGTGGTATCTGTGCTGCCGTTTATCGCCAGTCCGGTTACGGGAATACAGAGGGAAACGAGGAGCAGGAGGATAATGAAGGAGATTGCCGTATTACGTGAAAAAGCATGAAAATTCGTCCGGGCAGATGACATGGGGAACTATTTGGCCGACTACCGGATAATAGATTTCTAAGAGCTGTTGCCTTCGTCAGGAGACCGGATCATTGGCCGGATAATAGCGGTTATTTACAACTTTTTTTCAAAAGACATCATAAGGGACACTGTCGCAAACAATACCGGATTGAGACTCAACGGGCCTGGGTGCCGAACGGGTGAACGAAAACCGGGGGCATTGCGACATCAGAACCGAGGATTTCTTAACCGGATCTTTGTAATCTTCCATAGCCATTTTCCTGTTTTGTATGTTGTTTCACCAGTCTAAAGACCGATTGATGCAGAATTTGCTCTCCTGACCCAGGTACCATATCAAACAGAAACGTCGTCTACTGAGGCTATAACCTGAATACCCGGCTATCCTTCTGCAGCGTCCAGCAGAAGGTTGTAAAATTCGTCCGGCATGTCAGCCATCGGCACATGGGAGGATGGCAACTCCAGGTATGTCCATCCTTCTTTTTCGGCGGCAATTTTTTCTTTCGCAATCCGGGTAACCGCCAGAAACTCGCTTTTTGTGCAGAGAATATAGGTTTTCTGCAGGGATTGTAACTTCACCGGGTCAAACTCCAGCTTTTCCACGTACGGTGGAGCCGGTTCAGGTAACAGAGGCCGGCCGGAAGAGGTGTCTGACAGGCCCAGGTTAAGGATGTCATAGAGTGACTGTCCCGGGTCCGGCACTGCTGCATCGATATACACGAGACGACGGATTCTTTCCGGCATGTTAGCCGCTACACCGGTTATTACCATCCCGCCATAACTGTGCCCGACGAGAATAACCTCTTTTAAGTCATGCTCGTTATCAACGAACAGATCTGCCCGATATGGTCAGCGAAGTGGCTCGGTGTTTTCGTCCCCGAGTGCCGGAGCAAAAACACGGTGGTGGTGTGCCGTAAGGGCAGAAACGGTTCCATCCCAATATTTTTCGCCCATTTTCCCGTCTTTTGTGTAAACGGGATCTCCGACGGTCAGTTTATTCCATGTGTCTGTCGACATGTTGCCGCCGTGGACCAGAACATAATCGGCCATGATACTCACCCTCCTGACCTTGACATTTTCTGAGCCAGGTATTTAGATCTTTGTATAACCCTGTTGCCGGTATTATACGGATGGGTTATCCACAACGGTCGAAAGGGATTGCGGAAACGGTGCATTTGTGCGGAATGTCTGCTGGAAAAAGCGATTTTTGAGATGGACGTTAAAAATCCGGATAGTTGTATTGGCTACGTCATTGCGATGTACCATGATCAAAATAATTGACAACCTAATTGACAACCTAATTGACAACCACTATCTGACGATATAACGGGTGTTTCTCCCCATTCCTTCGCGGGACAGGAGATCCTGGTCAACCATGCCGGTCAGTTCTTTTAAGGCAGCCTGCCGTGATATGTGAAACATCGCTACAACATTGGCAGACTTTATCGATCCTGTCTGGTGCACGAATTCGATGATCTTCATCTGTCGTTCAGACAGGGCGACCTGGCCGCCGGTGATGTTCCGGTGTTCATCCCCGGAAAGCCGGAGGACCCGTTCTTTTACCCTGTGAAGGGAAATTTCCACCCCTTCGGTGAAGTAATTCAGCCAGGTCGTGCAATCCGGGTAGGACTTGTTTACGTCCCGGAGTACCGCGTAATATGCCTGCCGGTCGCTGTCGTAAAAATCATCGAGCGTGAAGAAACGCTTGATATCAAACTCTCTCATTGCGAGGATTAATGTTGCGAGTGCCCGGGCCGAACGACCGTTGCCATCCACAAACGGATGGATCCGGACAAGTTCATAATGGGCAATTCCGGCCACGATAACCGGGTTCAGCCCACGGGCCTCGTCGGAATTGAGCCATTCAACGAACCATTCCATGAGGGATTCGACCTCCGCGGGAGGCGGGGCTGAATATACGATCTCTTTTGTTACTCTGTTGCCGACGACCACACGGACCGTCCGGAACGATCCTTCGGTGACAGGATCCTCGAGTGTTCCCCGACTGATATCACGATGAAGTGAAAGGATTGATTGTATCGTTATCCTGCCGTTCTTCTGGTAGACGGTAATGTTCCGGAGTACATCGAGATAATTCAGGACTTCGGCCTTGGCTTTCCGGGTTGCCATGATATCACGGCCTTCGGCAAGCTGGCTTACTTCTTCAAGAGTCAGGGGATTTCCTTCGATCGCTGTCGAAGCATGTGCAGCACGGACCAGTTGTTCGCGACGAAGCGATAGTTCCCATTTTGGTACCAGGTGTGCGTGGAGAATGACTTCACGCGATGCGGTGATCGCGGTAAGCCGGTTTACAATCTCGTTGCTGTACGTGAACACGGGTGAAAATTTCATCGGGTCCTGCCTTGGTTATGATTCCCTGCTGTTACTTGGTACGGGGATGTAATTCATTATTTTGATCGGAGGGATGAGTCAGATGACGTTACATGAATTTTTTTCCATAGATTCCTGACTCGTGGAGGAGTGGGATCAAAGATCCAAGATGGACTTATCCGGGTCTACGACGATGCACAACGGGCCCGGGGATTGCCCGAACGGGTGATTCGAAAAACGGGGGCGTGCGACCTCTGAACCGGAAGATTTCCTTCGCCTTCGTGGAGCGGAGGGATTCCCGGGCATTGAAACCCGGAGACGGGCACAGGTTTTATTTTACTTTCAGGAGATAGTTTATGGTTTGATTACAATCAATCCGGGAGGAGCAATAAATGGACTTAACTATTCTCTGGTTGGTACCAATTTCATATTGTATCCATATGATTGAGGAAGCCCCACGGTTTGTCCCATGGGCAAAGAGATATTTTTCTGCACCAACCTCCTTCGCCGAATTCGTTCTTGGAAACGTTATTTTCATGGCATATGTTCTTATCTCAGTATTTCTTGCAACCTTTTATCCAGGTGAATGGACACTTGTTCTTGGATTGGCCACCGCTGCATGGATATTTTCCAATTTCTTAATCCATGCATCCTTAACCCTCTATACAGGGGAATATTCTCCCGGTGTTGTTACTGCAAGTGCGATATACGCCCCTGTTGCCGTGTATATTTATTCTGACTTTCTGGGATCCGGGATACTCAGCAGCGGAGACATCATAGTGTCCATCATCATCGGTTTTGGAGTTATGTATGTTCCAACGCTAATTCAGGTATGGAGAGGGAAGAAAAACCACCTGATCTGATAACGCCCCTGAAAAGGCTAAATGGAACTGCCGGGTCTGGGGTAAAAATTATTCCAGACTGTAAAAAGCCTGTTTGTCAAACGTGTGGAAAAACCATTCATGAGATTTCAGGA
>CAWFHG010000006.1:0-317305 GCA_963815625.1 uncultured Methanomicrobiales archaeon | reverse complement strand
TGTTTAGGGAGCCCAAGTTCGTTTTTGCGTACACGAGTATAATAGGGACTTAAGGCCTCGCGGAAATCTTCTAAACTATCATTTTTTCCATATAAGTCCATTGCTTTTCTAGCAGGGTTTAAACCTGGCCAAAGTGCTTCAAACTGTGGTCCTCAATTTTCGAGTTGGTTTGGTGCGGGAGTTCCCGTTAATATATATCTGCGTTGTGCTAATGGTGCAATTTGAGTAACTGCATCATACCAAACACCACCTTCACCTTTTTTTATATGATGGGATTCATCTAAAACTAATAAACACGTATATTTTCGTAAAATTCGGCTGATTGCTTCAATCTCATTAGGTAACATTTGATATGTACAAAGGAATAACTCAAATGACTCAGATCTAACAGTAATCTCGATCGATCTTGTTGTGGACCCGCGATGCGCAATACAGAGGGATCTTTTCCAAAACATCCTCGATACTCTTCAGTCCATGGTTCGAAGGCCGATCTAGGACATATAACAATTAATTTTGATATTTTTCCTGCTCCTTCCGGCGCTGAGTATGCTGCGAGTACCATTGTGGTTTTTCCGCTTCCAGTACAAGAAAATTCGCCTGCATTAGTAATTTCGATTAAATGACAAACGGAAGGAATCTGAAATGGTTTAAGTTCTCGCTTAAAAAATGTCGGAATAATAACTGCATTGGGTGGATTTTGGTGAATTTCACGTCCGCGTATCGACGAAAGACGAAAATCGCGTAAATAATTAATATAAGTTTCGAGGACACCTTTTGCAGTTGTAGATAATGTGTAGTGAACTGGAATTTTTTCAAGAACTTTAATAATAATAGCGATTTTCGCACCAGGTTGATTTTCTGCTGAAGCGACTAATAGTTCGTTCCCCTGAGGATAAAATCTTAAAATTACTGATAATGTAGTTCCAGCACTCCCTTTTAGAAGGTTAATTGTGGTTGTCCCAAAAATAGAAATTAGAATCCGAGTCAGAATTATAATCAATTTCGAACACAGGACTACCCGAATCGGTCAGATAATTTTTTTACAAGCTCTTCTATACGATGAAAATCATTTGAATATATTTGTAAATGCTCAATCGGAACCTCGTTTAGTGCCTGTAAATTCGTCTCAACCCTTTTAAGTATATATCCAGGTCTTCTTTTTCTGTTGAACCAACTCGACCTTTTCAACTGTCACATCAAAGACTCCTTGAGTTTTACTTTTTTTCGGGGGATATAATGGGCTTTGGATATTCATCTTTTAATGAATCATCATCACTATGAATAAGTTGTAGTTGTTTTTCCTCACTTTTAGTGAATATTTTTATCCTTTTCTAGAATTTGTGATTCTAATTGTCGAATTTCATCTTCAAGGGGTTCAATTCTTGGAATTTCTTCTGAAGATTCAGAAGAGCTGTTTCCTGTGCTCCACTAATATCGAGGACGTTATTGGCCCATCTGATTGCTTCTAATGGATACTTGAGAAAATTGCCTATCCTTCGAACCTCCAAATGCGCTATTTTAACATCATTTATCATAAAATAGGCTGCATGAAGGATCTTACTTTGTTGAAGTGCATTCAATTTTTTCCAATCCCGATTTTTTCATTATATTTACCAAATCAATAAAATGCTCAACTCGACCTTCAACCATCGAATATCGTTTGTCCTGACCAAAATAGATTAAATAATCTTCAATCAGTGTGAGACGGTTAATCTTATCCTTAACCGTATCGGCCGTGTTATCCCCACCAAGAATATTTGCTATTTCTTGATAAGGAAGGCCATATTCTTTGCCTTCCTTCAATCTTTAATGAGCTCATTAACCGGTCCATAATCGACTTTTAAAGGAACTGCCAGTTGAAATCCGACTTCAAATTTCCAAAAATCTGGAGCTTGATACATCTTGGGGTAATCTGACCACTTCTAAATAGGCAAATCTCTCTTCACCAGTTTTCGAATATAATGGCCTAAGAATTGCTGCTCGACGATTTCCGTTAATAATGTAACCATCATAGTTGATACCGCGTTCAAATTGACCGACACGTTCAAGGTTCCTTTTTCAACCATTCAGTTTTGGTTGAATCTCTAAGGAGTAATTCTTCAATTTTTAATGCATCTTTCTCCTTTTCTGGATAAAGACGCCTTCCTTCACTTGCCTCGAGCTCAGATAGTTCCGCGGCGAATCTTCCATTCCGTATATTATAAAACAGCAAATTTAAAGGTAAACGAATTACAAGCAAATCTCGGCGTTTCCTGCGTCTTTCGAAGGGTTCCTTTCTTGTGAATTTCGTTTGAATTTTTTTTCTATATAATCACTTATTAGTTCGGCTCTTGGATTTGATAGCAACACAGACATATCAATCGTCCTCATTCGTATTTGAAATTTCGAGGCTTTGGAATGATATTTTTCCTCAATATGCTTAAGTATAACTCCTACATTTTCATCCAAAACTTCACAGTTAGTTAGATATGATGTCGTTAATCCAAAAATAAGACTAACCTTATCTACATCCCGAAATTTAATCCGCTTTTCTGTACCTCTATCTCCCATTTTTTAAATCGAGTTTCTATCCATCTTTCAGAATACCCAGGTCTGAAATTCTGTGCCTTAATCTTCATTCCAGGTCTACAAACGAAGACAATATCCCATTTCAAATTGCCTTGGTCACTGTGGAATCCACTTTTTCCTTCGGCCAAAACTGGGAAACAATTTGTCACACGAAAGTCTCCATGGCGCAAGACTAAAACTAGTGATTCCCAAGCTTTTCTGTTGCTATGATGGAACGTAAAAACCATTAGTCCTTCCTGCTTTATGGCTTTCCGACATCCAGAAAAGGCAAGGGCCAATCCGTCTGTATAACGTTGGTGTTCCCCGTCTACTCCTTTACGAACAAAAAGAGAATCATGCATTGGCGAATGTTGGCAGGTTTGGTCAATAACCCACTTGACGTGATATTTCACACAAAGTAGAAATCTGCCATTTCAGAATATGCCAAATTATCATAATATGGTGGATACTGTTAAACGAGGTCTACTGATTTCTCTGGAATCCAAGAAAGGTCTCTTGAATCGGCA
The DNA here is from genome assembly GCA_963815625.1 of uncultured Methanomicrobiales archaeon. Classification (GTDB taxonomy): domain Archaea; phylum Halobacteriota; class Methanomicrobia; order Methanomicrobiales; family Methanospirillaceae; genus CAIKOD01. Next base: position 314,231 of record CAWFHG010000006.1, on the reverse strand, counting down.
ATCGTTAGGTATGAAGTTCGACCATTTGAACCATTAGAATCCCCAATATCACGTATAAGTGTTGCTTGTGCTGACCCGTTTGCTTCTATTCGTTTTGGGCGGGAAGTGTTGGTTTTATAGATATATTCGAATGGTTTGGCACTATATTTTTTCCCCTTAAAACTTTTTCAACACAAGAAGAAAAGCTACCACCACGGCCAATTAGATCCCAAACACTTCCCTCAACTGGCCTAGATATCCGTCTAAAAGCATGGAGCCCAAATAATGGAGTTCACTTTCTGTAACCGAATGCATAACTGCAGAATAGATTATTACACGCAAGAGAATCGGAAAATGCAAGAAGAAGTAACTCGCGGTGAGCAATATTTTCTATTTGATTAAGTCTTCGTAGTATTAAGGCGAGGGAAAGTAAACTGCCGTTTGTTAAATAATTCGTCGTATTTCCTATAACCAAAATTTACAGGTCTTGGGTCAAATCTTCCTTCAATCGGAATATTTTGTCGTGGAATTGGGAATCACACCATAGATGCTCCAATTCCCTACTTGCTTTTTCATAGAGTTTGATCTGCTATATCCGCTTTCTTATAAGCACGTTCACCTGTAATTCGATCGATATTATTCGATTGCAAAAAGTCGATGTTTAAGGGGTAGTTAATAGGATCGACAACTCATTAATACTCGCTTCGTGTTGACAGTTCGGGCAAACACTCTTTCCATTGTGGAAGTTCCCTTTATAAACTTCGGTATGTGTCCCACATTAAAGCATTAATTCTCTCCTCGCCTTGATTGATTTCATGCAATTCGTGGCAAGCACGGCAGAACCCTATACCCCGGGGTTGGGTTTCATTGTTCTTCTTTTTATAGAAAAGCAGATAATTGATATGTCCTTCGAATTCATGCCCACATGAATTACAGGGAATTATCTCAACCCAGAAGGAATAAATTACATCCGACTAATTTTCCGTTAATTTCGGTTTTATAGTAACTGCTTATATGTTTCTCAAGGTCCTGTTGAACAGAATCCCAATCAGATCTGAATGACACTTCGTCAAATTCACCAATCTGTTTACTTACTATAAACCATGCAAGAGGGTCCAAATCAATACCAATCGTACGAGCCCCTAGTTTAGTCACTTCCACTATGGAAGTTCCACCACCCCATAAAAGGATCCAGGGATAGTTAGATCCAAGTTATTCCCTGCATTAAAGAAACGATTCCAGATTGTTTTTTCATGCATTCCACTGGGGGATGTTGCACCTAACAAGAGAAAACGGAAATTTACTCCTAGTCGTCGAGCCCACCATTTATGCATCTGGTAGACCGGCTTTTTGCTATTCCCTTCACATCTTGCCAGTGGGAATAACGGTGCAAAGTTCATACCATTCTCCAGTCTCGTTCGTGGTGGAATCGTGTAAATAGATCTGGTAGTTGCTGAAGAAAGGCTAGATGTTATTTTCGTCAATCCCCCTGTACTTGTTTAATAAGCGATTTCAATGTTTAAAAATGCGCCACGCGGTGCGAAAGTATCAACCGTAACCTAGGTGAACATAGACGATATTTCCTTCTGTTTACTTTCTAGAAATTACTAATAATGAGATCATAAATTTTTCAAACTACCCGCAATTTGGAAATAAAAAAAAGATTTTCTCAAACGAAAATCCCAAAAATGATTAAAAAATGGATTCTTTCAAGATGGATAAATTTAAGAGAGATTTCTTAATTTCAATTTGAGATTCCCTTACCATAAATGAATTTATATTCCCTCCTGTTCTAGCGAGAAATATATTCCCGGCGTTCAAAAGGCTCATCGATGTTAACTGAAAACAATAAGACCAATCACTAGGGGTTATGAACTCTCCTATCTCCCTACCTGTTCCATAACCTCTTTTGTTTGTTTGTGTAGAAACCATACTCCCATGAACATATTGAGAGTCTGATATACAAAGTCAATTGGCTAAGTATACCGAGTTCCTCTAGCATATCCTTCATATTTGGAACCGGTTTTGTCTGATCATATTTTCCAGGGAATTTTTGTTTCCAATAATCCGGCAACATCATTGTAAAATTTTTCAATTGATTTATACTCCTGTAATCGTTGGAATCACGTTCCTTTTCCGTTGTTTGTTGAAAATTTAGATATTGGTTGTAAAAATTAAATTCTGAGTTTCTTTTATTTTTAGCATTCCTTAACCAACGTGCTTCATGTTCCCATCGAATCTCAGATTGTAACATCCAAACAACTTTTACTCCCATTTCAAACGCAGTTCGGCTAATTACAAGGGCTGACGAGAATAACCCCAAATCTGTCTTGGCCAACATTGATACAACATTAATATCACAGAATTATTTGAGTGAGCATCAAGGCACACTCCCTATGTGATTCATAACAATCCAGTAGAGGATTATGGGAAGAATCAAAGTTTTTTATTAGTTAATAGTGCAGATCCACTAATCTTAATACTTCTTTTGAGATTTCTTTTCTTTCATACCGTGCCCAATCCCTTCAAATACTCAACAACCCCTCCCCCTACCAACTCCCGTACCCCCGCCCCCTTCAACGCCTCAAACGTCGATCACATCCCGATCTCATTCGGAACAAACACAATAAACCCATCCCTACCCCTCGTCAACAACACCCGATAACTATTCACCCGCAACTGATGCGGATCCTTCGCCTTCGACCGCTTCGCCGATGGACTCTTCCACACCCCGTCCCAGGTGAAATCATTCCCCCAACACACAATAGGAAAATCCAATTCAAGCCCCTGACAGGAGAACTCAGTAGCCACATCCCTCAACGCACAACAGGAATTAAAGGAACTCGGGGGATCGTTATACCACGGACCTTCCCGCATATTTCTCGTATAATTGAATTCGTTGTGAATCCCCCAGGCCGGTAAATTCTTCGCTTTCGAGGATGCCAACAAGCCATAGCGTTTATCCTCCTGTCCTTTGTAGCGTTCCTTCAACTGGATTCGTTGTCATCCCGCACCTCTTTAACACCCTGACCATGCATATCCTCCTCTCCAATCCCTCACCCCATCCCTTTCCCGCCTTCCTCATAAACCACGCCGGAATCTCCGCATGCAATCGCCACACAATACTCATTGGCCTACTCCCCTCATGACTAACATAACGAGCTGTACCTAAGCACACGTACGGCTGTGAAACATTGCCGATCTTGTTAAACTCCCGGACAAAGAGCAGAACTTTAGTCCCCATCTCTCGTGATGGATATACCGCTGCCCAGTCTGGGACGACGCTGATGTCGTGCTCTGGGATTGCCAGTGAAAGAGCCTCTCGCTAATCGCGTAATCGTTGTACATGGTGGACGGTGAGAAATGCTTCTCGGATTTATTGAGGGTGATGAAGAACACATCCAGATTCTTCTCCCGAGAAATAAGACTCCCTCGCGTTTGCCAGCGCCACTACTTCGGTGAGGGGTCCAGTGACCGAGCCCCGCAAAGATCTGGTCGCGGGAATAGGTGCAGTGCAGAGAGAGTCCCGTGGGAAAACCGACATCGAGTCGCCCTTCGAGAACTTCTGTTTTGTCTTCCAAGGTAGTGCAAGGAGACTGTCGATCTCATGAACCATCCACTCCTTCGCAAGGAATGGTTGCATACTGGCGAGGAGATCCGATGGCGTCTCCGTGAGGGGTTCGGTGTGGAATGAATAGTAGAGAATGGAAAGGCAGGAATCTCGTTTGGGATCTCCGTCCCATAAAATCAAAATTTTTTGTTGCAAGGAACTGGCGGATGAACCGTATCATCGAAACAGAGTTGAGCGGGAGTAAACGTTTTGCCGCCGTTGTGAGGAGTTCCTCCTCTTCGGGTGTCGGATCTTGGACAGAGATGAGCCTCCGCACACAAGTCGCCGGAAACTTGACCGCCCGTAGATCTCCCGGGGTTCGAGATCATGAGTACGTGAGGAAATTCCCAACATCAAGCGTCTTTCCGGACTCCGCTTCAAACCGGCCAACCTTTCTGCACCAGCCCCTTCCGCTCGTGAGCGATTGTTCGATATGCGCAAGCACAGTCTCCCGGGCTACCTTCTCCAGCGTGATGAAACACCCTGAGGGAAGAGAGAAGGTATTCTCCCGGATCTGTTGCGTGAGAGGTACGTGGGCATCGGCAAGCAGGGCACGGAACTTTGCATCGAAATGATAATTCGCATTCTGCCGCCCGACAAAATCCAGCACCGTGAGACATTCTTTTCCTTCACAGAGCCGGAGTCCTCTTCCGAATTGCTGGAGAAAGACGGTCATGCTCTCGGTGGGACGCAGGAACAGGATCGTGTTCACTTCGGGGATATCCACCCCTTCGTTGTACAAGATCAACAACGAAAATAAAACGGATCTCTTTCGATCGTAATCGTTTCTGGACAGATCTCCGGTCATCATCCCAGCTTTCTGAACTCAGAGGAACCGAGGGAATACCTATCTTCGTGAAGATATCAGCCATATAGTTTGCATGCTCGATACTCACGCAAAACCCGAGACCGATTATTTCGTCAATCTCCGTAACATATTTCCTGAGGGAATCGGCAATCAGACCGGCCCGGGTATCATTCCCCGTGTAGCGTTTCGACAGGATGCCCTGGTTGTATCTTCCGCGTGACCACTCCACATCATCAAGGTCAACCGAATCCGCGACACCAAAATAATGGAAGGGTGCAAGGAGATTTCTCCCAATGGCTTCCGTAAGCCGGATCTCTGCGGCAATCCGGCCATCGAACCATCCTAAGATATCGAGATTGTCCATCCGCTCCGGAGTTGCCGTCAGTCCGAGCAGGATCTTTGGTTGGTAATACGACAGGAGATGCTGGTACGATGCTGCTGCCGCGTGATGGAATTCATCCACGATGATGAAATCGTAATAATCCGGAGGAGTCCGTTCTGAAAATCCGGAACTGTTGAACGTCTGGATTGACATGAAGACATGATCGATCTGCGAAGGAATTTTACCGGCGATACTGATATCACCAAAGTTCTGGTCTTTGAGAATCCCTCGGAATGTTGCGAGACTCTGCTTTCAGGATCTCTTCGCGATGGGCAACAAAGAGAAGCCGGGCCCGGGGATTTGTCTTCGCGGAACCGGCGGAAATCAAATGCAGATATGACGGTCTTTCCCGTTCCTGTCGCCGCGACGACGAGATTCTTGTAATGGTTATGGATAGTTCGTTCCGCCTGGAGGCGTTCGAGAATCTCTTTCTGGAAAGGAAAGGGGGTGATGTCGAAGAAGTACGGATATGCCTTCATCAGCAGATCCTCTTCGTTCCTTCCGAACCGCCTCCTCAAAAATTGCTCGATCTTTCTCCTGATAACGTAGGAATTCCGGATCGTTCCAGTAACTCTCGAACGATGCCTGAATTTTCCGGATCAGCGGCTTCGAATCTTTTTCCGTTAGTTTTACATTCCACTCAAGACCCGAGGTGATCGCAGGATTCGAGATGTTTGATGATCCGACATACGCAGTGGAGAAACCGGAGTCCCGTTCAAAATAATAGGCTTTTGCGTGTAGCCGGGTGTGTGCAGTATCATAGGATATTCGCACCTCCGCGTTCGGCAATGACGAAAGGAAATCAATGGCCCGGACATCCGTCGCCCCCATATAAGCTGTGGTAATGACTCGTAACTGGCCTCGCTCACAGAACTGCATAAAGTTCATCCATGAGGAGCCGGATTCCGCTCCATTTTATGAACGATACGAGAATGTCAATCCGATCGGCCGACAGGATTTCCGCCTTGAGCTCTTGGATTCAGGCTTGGTTCAAGTGAGGATCCGGTAAAAAGACTGCTCTGAGATAGGGGTGTGACTGGCCGAAGAGATCGGATTGGGGATAGATTTTCGTCGCCGATTGAGATGAGGATTTCTCCTTCGGCAGGGATCTACAGATGGTCGAAACATTCCTCTTTGGTGATTGTTGCGAGAAGACGGATAATCTCGTTGCAGCAGGCGATCTGTTGAGAACGGTAGAGCCCTGTGAATTTTCCAGGAATTCGAGTGACTTTTTCAGGACCGGGCTGAGATATTGAGAAAGAAGAACTGAAGAATCAAAATTTTTCAGGTTGTCCTTGCTGAGTGGTATCCCCTGTCCACGAAGTTTTTCTTCGAGATGGGTGTTAATCAGTTGTTCATAAAGACCATGAGGGAGCGATTTCATGGGATCAGGACCTATTTTTTAATGAGATTGTATTCAGAAGAGATTAAGATACCAGGTTTTACCTTGCGATTTTAAAAGAGAATTTAGGTTTAAATATATCCTCGCCAGTATATATGTGAGAATACTGTAGGAAAGTATTGTCTATTTTTTCGGTTTTCTCAGGAGGTGAAAAATGAACATGTTAAATGCAGTTTATACACTGCTAAAAAACGAAGGTCAGCCGTTACATTATACCGTAATTGCTGATCGAATTGTTTTAGAATGTCTGTATCAAACGAAAGGACACACATTGTCCACTGCCGTTAGCTCGGATATATCCGAAAATATGACGTTTTTAGGTCATAATTCTAGGTTTTATCGTAAGTCCAAAGGGGTCTATGGATTAAGTGAATGGCTCGCCTGATTATCACTGCCATTTGGAATTTAACAAGAAATCAAAGAATAAAAAACCTCCATTGGTGAATCCCCCAGGCCGGCAAATTCTTCGCTTTCGAGGATGCCAACAAGCCATAGCGTTTATCCTCCTGTCCTTTGTATCGTTCCTTCACATAATTCGTCGCGACATTGATGTCATTCGTAACATACACATCAAATCCCTGGGCAGAAACACGTTCCGCCAACATCCGGGCCTCGCCGAGATCTCCCGCCAGGAGCGCCTTGATCCATTGGGCGACATCTTCAGCGAGATGGGACCGGAGCGTGATGGAAAGATCCAGAACGTTATTGGTCTCCAGTTTCCCGGCCTTCGTAAAAACATCGGTAATCTTCTCCGGGCAGTGAACACGTCCACGGTTACCCACTCAAAGTATAGATTCATTTACTTTAAAAATTAAGTAAATAACAAAGTAAATAAATAGTGCCACTATGATCCATCTATTGTCAGAATATGGAGCCTTATAGGAGAGATTAGTAATGCACAGTGATTTCCTCTCCATCATGAACGAGTCCCAGGTGCTTAATGCAAAAGTGTTCTCGCTGGTCCGGTTGAAACTCCTCGCCAGCCTGTCAGTACTCGGGCAGGATGGGGCTACCTACCGCGAATTGAAAGCAGCCCTTGATATCAACGACGGGGTATTATTTGCGAACCTGAATGTATTGAAAGACAACGGTTACCTAGTGTCCGGGAAAATCACGTCCGACGGGAAAGAGCTCGAACTGTACAGCATCACCCCCGAAGGCCTGGACGAATGGAACCGGGTAAAAGACTGGCTATGCAGATTCCTGCAGTGTGAGGCGTGAGACATGGAGAGACGAAAGAAAATTATCGCAATATTTAAGGAGATGGGTTTTCAGCTGGACATTTCCCGGTTTGATGACAGGCTCATCGCACAGAAAATAGTCTGCCTCCTGGAATTGAAAGGTCTGAAACTCGGGTACCCCTATAGCCTCTATGTGAGAGGACCCTACTCCCCGGATCTCACAATCGACCTGTATAAATTCACTGATGAGTTCCAGCAATCCGAAACTGAAACCCGGCTGAATACCTCTGAAAAAGATGCCGTAGATACCCTGAACGGGATATTTGGATTAAAACCCGCATTGCTCGAAGTAGGGGCCACATATGGCTATTATGCTAAGCGGGAACACTGTGATCCCCTCGAAGCCCTGAAGAGAGTGAAACAATTAAAGCCGTTCTATTCACAGGCCCAGATTGCAGTCGGAGTATCGAAAGCGAAAGAGTATCTCTTTGAGCCAACCACAAAGGACCTTGAAGAGTTGAGAAAAGAAACAGAGCCCTGGCAGCGGGCAGCCTTGCGATCGATGAGGCATTAATCCATGAAAACAGGAGAGATCTGGCTCGTCGACCTCGAGGATTCAAAGGGGCATGAGCAGCAGGGAACAAGACCCGCGGTCGTAGTAGGACTCGCAAATTCAATGATAATCGTCGTCCCGCTGACAACAAATCTCAGAAGTGCCAGGTTCTCTCATACACATTCAATTTCTCCAACGCCTCAAAACGGGCTTGCAAATGTCAGTATCGCCCTGGTTTTTCAGATTGCGACCCTGGATCCGGTGAGACTCAGGAACCAGATTGGATCAATCAATGAAGGGGACCGGCAGGCGATTAATTCGCTATTGAGTGACTTATTAACATTGGAATGACCGGGTTCTATGATATTCAGACAGGAATTATAAGGAATGATTCATGAAGATATTTTTCTGCCAAATACGTAGCAAAACCTCACCGATAACGAAATCATTTGTGCAAACCCCGGTTTCCTCGCCAGGATGAATCTCCTGACCCGTCACCAATCAATGCAACCATTAACGCCCAGGAATTCATCCGTTCCGCGAAGGCGAAGGAAATCTTCCGGTTCTGATGTCGCATGTCCCCGCTTTTCATTCACCCGTTCGGAATGGCTGTCCCGTTTTTTAATTGTTATAATTAAGATGGTGGATTGCTTTTTCTACCGCTTCCAAACCGCTCTCAAGATAGATAATCCCGAAAACCGCCTCCATCCTCGATCCCCTGAGATCCGAAGATTCGTCTTTATTTTTCAGGAGAATGTCATCATTATAAAGGCCCAAAGAGTCCCAGATTTCTGCAAGTTGTTCATTCTTAACAAATAGTTTCTTTTGATCATTCAGGTACTCATTTGAAGGGATATTTCCAGATCCGACTGTGACTTCCCAGATATTCTTCAGTATCCCAAGTTCTAACGCACAATCCCCGATAAAAGCGAGGACGAGGAATTCTTCCTTTATCTCCTTCATTCTCTCGACATTTACAGGTCGTGGAATGGGATATTCATTGTATATTTTGGAAATATCTTCATAAAGTAGGATCAGAAGCAGTAAATTTGGGTTTTTGATCGAATACTTCGTAGCTGTCAGAATTTTTTCAGGACAGGATTCCAGTATGTAGGAAATTTTCTCGTTGATATGAGGATCAATTCGATCTATTTGCTGGGATTGGATCTCATTTATAGATTGGGAAAAGGTAGTTTCTGATTTGTTCTGATTTCTCAACAAATGGCTGGGCCATAATCTGATAAAATTCCACGACTCAATTCCCCCTCTATTGGTACCTTGTTTCCAATTCCTGAGATGAACTAACTATGGGATCTGACCTAACCGGCCTCATAGTCCCATTTGTTAGCGGGAAAAATTGTATATTTTCACAAACATAGTCTCACAATATGACTTCGATACCACGGAAATATATCGTGGATTCCAATAACCAGAAAAAGGCAGTTATCCTTGATATCAATGACTTCAACCGCATGGAAGAGATAATTGAGCAGCAGGGGCTCGCTAAACTGATGAAAGAAATCGAAGACGAAGAAAATCTGTCTCTGGAAAAAGCAAAGAAATCAATAAATCATTAAAAACCTGCTAAAATGCATCCCTGTTTTAATAAAAATACATTGTTACAGTATCTCACACTAATTCATCAGGATCAATATCGGCATCCCTGCAGATCTGCTTAACAATCTTCGGATGCAGGATTTTTCCGGCATGATCCGGCACGGTTACCCTGACACCGGAATCGTTCTTAAAAATTTTATGACTCCCGCTCTGACGAACACATGTGAATCCCTTCTTTTTCAACAGGGTAATGATTCTGCTTGCAGGGATCCGCGGGAGTTTTTCACTCATACCGAGACATCCACCGTCGTCAGGTTGATGTGCTGTGCCTGGGGAATCTTCTCTCCCGACTGAATGAGCTCATCAAGATGAAGACGGATGGCATCACGGATATTTTCGAGGACTTCTTCATAAGTATCACCCTGTGAATAACATCCCTGAAGTTCCGGGCAGAATGCGGTGTAGCCATCTTCATCTTTTTCAATTACTACAGAAAAACGGAAATTGTGCATACTGTTACATCCCATCCTATTGAGTTCTCTTTGGTGAATATATCGTATCGGTAGTGCAATAACTTTCTGATTGTCAGGTTGATATTCAGGATACAATTCAAACCATTCAGACATGCTTGCCATAACAACCACTCCCCAAATCAAGGCAACCATTAATGGAAGAAGTAGAGAATGAAGAAAATATGCCTCCTAAAAAAGTAAAAGAAACCCGGTAAAAAAATACTAAGACATTTATCTCTTATACGAAAACAAGGTCCAAAATAACCTCATCCCCCCATATCGTTGCGTAGTTTCACCTTTGATATGAGATTAATCTGCCTGGAGCCCGAGTTCCTTCCTGGCTTTCTCCCACGGGATGAAATTGCCCTTCTCGTCAATCTCATCGAGGTCCCGGACCAGTGTCCGCCTCTGATGTCCGGTGATGAGACAGGGTACGGTATTGTCAGGGTATTTCCTGGGAATATCTTTCATTCCTGTACCTCAAAATACGAAGAAGATGAATGAGATCCCGGAACTGGCATCCCATCTTCAACAAGTCTATGAATATGGAGCTCAATCGCTTCATGCATCATCTTTTCTGCCTCTTCACGGGTTGCTCCTGTCGCGATACATCCTGGAAGATCCGGGGAATATGTTGAATAATTGTTCTCTGCTCTTTCGATCACGATCAGGAATCTGTACAATTATTTCACCTTCTAATTTGAAAAGGTATAATTTTTTACCGTTTCTGAGAATGGCTTCTTATTTCACCTGGTGCGTGAATCGGCTTTCTAATAACGTATCGGTACGCCTGATTATCCCGATCCTCAGGACATCTCATCCAGAAGGTCATCGATGGATGAGATCTCTTTCACCCTTCCGGCCGCAATATCAGATTCGCTCAGCGTTATTATCTCCATTGTTTTTGGATTGCTGAGTATCTCAACCGTGTCGATCAGAGCTTCGGGATCTTTTCCCTTTTTGATATGAAACATTTATGCGTCCTGGGTGATCTCAACCTCGCGGAATCCAACGAAAGTATTAAGATTTTCGGAGGGATGCGAACCTTCCATACACAGTCCGATAGCTTCCCTGATGCGGACAAGTGCCTCATCGATGGTTTTACCATAGGTATGGCAACCCTTGAAATTCGGGCAGGATACGATGAAGATCCCATCATCATCGGTCTCAATAATGATGGGAACATGGATCGATTTCATAAACACATCATCAGTACTCATCCATTAATTCTTTTATCCCTGTCAGATGTCCGGGCCGGATCTGTTTCATCACAAGTACTATCAGGATGTACGATCACCATTCTACTAAGAATATTATTGGCGAGTCATTGGAGAATTTCATATGCAACAGATCATCACGCAAAACCTGCCGGAGATCATCAGGATATGCACCCACCGGAAGGTCCGGCGTCTCGCTGTGTTCGGATCAGCGACAGATGACCGGTTCGATCCACAGAAAAGCGATCTTGATCTGCTTGTGGAATTTGAGAAAATGCAACCTGCAGAGCATGCAGAGCAGTATTTCGGGCTCGCTGAAGACCTGGAACGCCTGCTAAACCGGCCGGTTGATCTCGTCGAACCGGGGCCAATCCGAAATCCGTATTTCCGGAAGTCCATTGAAGAAACACAGGTTGAAATCTATGCTACCGCATGAGACGAAAAAATATCTCTTCGATATTGCAGAAGCCTGTGATCTTATTGCACAATTTACCCATGGTAAGACGATTGCCGATTATCAACAGGATCCGTTACTCCGGTCAGGTGTGGAACGCCAGTTTGAAATCATCGGTGAAGCACTCAAACAGGCAATCCAGAATAACCCTTCCCTTGAAAAATTTATCAGCAATTCATCCAGAATCATATCCTTTCGTAACCGGTTAATTCATGGATATGCAACTATCGCCGACGAAGTCGTATGGGGTGTCATTGAAACCAACCTTCCCGTACTTACCCGGGAGGTCAGGGAATTGCTGGAAAAATCCGAGGATTTATCGTAATTCCATAATAGTTTCTCATCCGTGAGATGAATCTCCGGAACTACCCCCTTAACGTTCAAAATCAAGGCAACCATTAACGCCCAGGAATTCATCCGTTCCGCAAGGCGAAGGAAATCCTCCGGTTCTGAAGTCGCATATCCCGCTTTTCGTTCACCCGTTTCAGCGTCCCAGGCCCGTTGAGGTCATGATTATCCGGTACCTTATCGAAGGTCTCATATGTCTACAAGTGCATACCAATGTATGCCATCATCTACACCATGTTTACGGATCAGCCCTGAAAACCGGGAGCGGTTGAACAAGCTGAAACGTCATCCAAAAGAATCCTATGACACGGTGATCGGCCGGTTGCTCGATCGGATGACCGATCCGGAACCCCTGACAGAAGAAGACCGCCTCGCAATAACCGAGTCCCTGGAAGAAATTCGGGATGGCAAATATTACACGCTTAAAGACGCCAAAAAAGAATTAAGGTTATCCTGAAATGTCATACGAGATTATCATATCCCCGCGGGCATTGAAGGATTTGAAACAATTGCCAAAGGAAATAACCGCCCGTATTATATCAGCCCTTGAACAAATCCAGGACGACCCGATCAATTCTGTGTATCGGTTAAAAGATTCACCCCTTTATTCGCTCCATGTTAGTGATTACACGGTTATACTCAATATCCTCCACCAGAAGCTTGTGATCCTTGTAGTCCGTGTTGGACACCGCCGGAATATTTACAAGAAAATCTAGAATCCAGGATATGAACAACCCGGATTCCTCACCCAGATGAATCTCCTGACCTTCACCAATCAGGGCAACCATTAACGCCCATGAATTCATCCGTTCCGCGAAGAGAAGGAAATCTTCCGGTTCCGATGTCGCATGTCCCCGCTTTTCGTTCACCCGTTCGGCAGTCCCCAGGCCAGGCTCACGGACATGATCCCATCAGGATCAACAAAGATTTTGGGATAAAACAACCAAATGTGATTCAGGAGATAATTATGTCAACATTTACAGCGGTTCTTCATAAAGAAGATGACATGTACGTAGCTGAATGCCCCGAGGTAGGCACGTTCAGCCAGGGAAGTTCCGTTGAAGAGGCAGTCAGCAATCTCAAGGAAGCCACCGAGCTCTACCTTGAAGAATTCCCCTTAACGAAAAAGAGGCGGGCGATCCTGACTACCTTTGAGGTGTCAACGGTTGCCTCATCATAGGTCGGTCTCTGGCGAGATTACTATCCTCATTGAACCTGAAATTGAACAATACCCTCCTGGCCTTCCCCAATCCGGGTAACCATTAACGCCCACGAATTCATCCGTTCCGGCAAGGCGAAGGAAATCTTCCGGTTCAAAAAGTCGAATGTCCCCGTTTTTCGTTCACCCGTCCGGCATCCGAGGCCCGTTGTGCCTCGTCATATACCCGGATTGTATTCACGGAAAATCAAAAACCAACAGCGGCCGGAAAAGGGAAAAGTTATCGTGGGAATGGATGTGCCCTGATATAAGGCTCCCACCACGCGAACCGGAGATCAAGTTTTCGTGAGTCGTAGTATGCGATATGTGGTTTGTTGTTGCTGTCGACATCGATTGAAGTCCACATTGTCGGCGTGTTGTCCACAACCTGCGTATACCAGGTAGTCCCGTTCAGCGAGGCATACTTCAGCTGGGATCCCGTGGTGTAACTGATATGGGGCTCATCATTCGCATCGATCGCGATCGATGTATATTGCCCGGCACCGGCGGATGAGTCTATGGTGTAGTTATACCAGCCTGTCTCGTTCTCGAACGCGTATTTGAGCGCTCCCCGGCCTGAGACGTCCTGGTAACTGATATGGGGATAACTGCGGCTGTCAAACGCAAGAGAACAATATTCCCCTGCAGGATGACCCCGTGACCCGTCAACAACATCATGCCCGTCATACCCGATCGTATGGAAAAGAAGCGTTCCATTCCTGGGATTATACCAGCAGAAACCGTATTTCGACCATGAATCCTTTGCCAGGGAATGGCCGTCCCCGTTGTAGCCGTCTATAAGAGACCATTGATTAGAGTCTGCAGGACAATTCTGGTTCGGATTGTAACATTGGAATTTATTAAAAAGCTCCAGTCCGCTCTGCTGGACATTCGTATCAGTATACGCAATGTAGGTCACCGTCCCATACCTCGCTTTATCCCTGATAATGGAGGTAGGCACGCTCGCGACACTGTAAGCCTGAGTCACATCCTCCATGCTTACCACGTACGGGGCGAACCCGTCACGGACTGCAGCCCGAAAAGCCCCTTCCCCGAGAAACACATGGTTTGTCTGGTTAATGCACGAGAAGGCAAACCTCCTTCCCGTGTCATTCACCCACAGGGAGACACCTTTCCCCATGCCCCTCGCGGTTGTGAGCCGTGACCATGCAAACGTCGGTGTCCCATCACCGAAACCCCGCAAATACGGTTCCCATGCCAGTTTCAGGCATTCATCCGTATTTGAATAATATGCAATGTACGCCTGGTCACTCCCATCGATCTTCAGCGAGCAGTACAGGCCAAGGTCATCTCTTTCGGCGTCGATTGACCTGCTCTTCCAGTAACCCTCGTCTGCAACAACGGGTACCATAATACCCGCAGAATACGAAGGCGACAATGATTGACACCATTCTGTAATTCATAACAACCCCCCCGTCACTTTTTATAAATAATCACGAATTCGGTACTATGGTAAATAAAATGTAGCGCTTGCACCGGGAGGAGAAGCTCGTTGGATCCGGTATACCGACCGGGGTGGTTTTCCGAATCTCCTGTTTTTGGGATTACTTTTGATAAACCTTACCAGGACGGATCGAAAAAGGGATTCCGCGGGAAGAATGTGTTGGAAATAAACGGGGGCCTCCCTCCCGTACCAGTGACTGAAAAGAACACAATGAGTCGCATGCCCCTGTTTTCGTTCACCCATTCGCTGGCCCAGGTCCGTTGAGTCTCAATCCGGTATTGTTTGCGACAGTGTCCCTCATGAAGTCTTTTGAAAAAAAGTTGTAAATAACCGCTATTATCCGGCCAATGATCTGGTCTCCTGACGAAGGCAACAGCTCTTGGAAATCTATTATCCGGTAGTCGGCCAAATAGTTCCCCATGTCATCTGCCCGGACGAATTTTCATGCTCTTTCACGTAATACGGCAACCTCCTTCATTATCCTCCTGCTCCTCATTTCCCTCTGTATTCCCGTAACCGGACTGGCGATAAACGGCAGCACAAATACCACAACTGCAGAAACCGGGATACTCAATGCGTCATATTATGAAAACCAGGGGAAAGCCCTCATGGCGGAACAGGACTGGGCCGGTGTTATCGACAGTACCAGAGAAGGACTGGGGGTATATCCCTATAACCCGGAATTACTCTGTCTCCAGGCATATGCACTGAGGAAAACCGGGCATTACCAGGAGTCCGTGGATTTAGTCAGCCTGGCAATTCCCAACGATACCCGGCCCGTCAGGTATGCGAACCGTGGCTATGGACTCCTTGCAATGGGAAAAACTGCGGATGCAATACACGATGCAGACTCTGCCATTGCGCTGAATTCTTCGTATACAACGGCGTATGCCCTGAAAGACTTCTGCCCTCCGGATGAACGGGAACCTATCCGGTGCAGAGATGGTTATTGACCAGGCCCTTGTTATGGAACCGGAAAACGCGTACTACCTGCAGGTACAGGGAGGAATCCTCGCTGACAGGGGAAACTGCACGGGGGCGACAGAGGCCTACCGGCATTCGATCGCCATCAACCCTGATGTTGACCAGCCGTGGCCGGGATTGCCAAATGCAACGACGGAACTCGGTAAGACAGAGGGCCGATGTGCTGCACAGGAAACCCGGACTCAGCCCACATCAGCCTCGTTCCCTGCCGGAATATTATCGTTTGCGGGTATTGGTATAGTAATCGTCCTTCAGGCCCGAAGGAAACGGTAATAGTAAAATAGGGGACGGATCCGGTTTCCAGATGATATCCATGGCGATTAATTCTTCAGTCTCCTCGTCCTCTTCTATTTTTCCGCTCTGATTGCTTCCTTTCAGGTCCGGTATTGTCTTTCTTCCACCACCACACATGGGTCTTCACGGTTGAGAGTATCCCTTGTAAACTTCAGGAATGTAACTGATAAAGCAGTCTTTTCAGGCTGACCTTCACCAATCAGAGCCACTCTTCAGTCCATCCGGAATATTGCGCCATCGTTCAGGGCGGAAGCAAGTATAATCTGACCATGGGATCGGTTACGACTGAGGCGAACAACCGGTTTGTCGGTATTGACGCAACCGCCCCGGTAGTGCAGAATTACAACATCGATGTCAGGCCATATGGCACAACTGATGGCACGGTACCGGCAATGGGTTCGGTATCAGCATATATTAAGGCCCATATCCAGGAATCACGCAATATTTCATCTTATTCAGCCATAGACAGAACCGGAGTGCCCTATACAATAACCCAGGCCCAATATCCAGAGAAAACAGAAGACCTGACTTACTCCGAATCATCAAGTGCACAGGGGACAATCACCTCGTTCACCAAGGTGATCGCGTACCAGTCGGGAAAGGCACTGCTCTGAACTGATTGATACCAAGAACAACTATTTTTGCCAATTCAAAAAAAGGACAAATATATCCAACTGCTGTCAGGAACAATCCTGCATTTTTCAAAACAACGACCTGCAAAAAAGAAGACTTTATTACCCAGACCGTTAAAAAATCAATTAATTGGGGATTCCAATGACATCCTCCAGTTCTATCGGAGTGAATATTTTGAAAGGTTTTAAATTTGGGGTATTTACGCTTTTATTGGTCGGAGTTGTCATAGCATTGACCGGTATTGCCTGGGCAGACCAGGTCGTCCCGGCGGTCCCTGAGACCCAGACGCTGGGGACCAGGACTACTGTTGATATTCTCGGACTTGCCACGGAGAACGATGCCGCGACATGGTCTGTTACAAGTGGTGGGGTTCCGTTGAGCGGGACCGATCCTGTTGTAGCGACGTGGCCTGGCTGGGCTACGTCTCCAATGGGAAGTTACGCCGATTATTTAACCGCAACCTGGAACATCGACAAAGATAATTATCCTGATCTGCACCTTCAGGATGAATTATCTTATTTTGCTGACCATCCGGATTACTATTCACCTGAAGTGTCTGCATCTGCCGGGGCTTTATTGGCATATCTGCAAGCACAGGGAGGACTTCACGACCCGCCACTCTATGATAAGGAGGTCCGCTATACAACTGCCTACGACGCAAATATCGTGGCACAGGGTGGTCACACGGCATTCACGAAAACGATGAACATCGACACCCGGAACAAGGTCGTCGGACAGTCCAACCTGGAGGCACAGACGGGACTTGCCTTTGCAGCAACCGATGACGGGGGTAATGTTGTCGGTTCCGAAAACCTGTTGATTGACGGTGTCGGAAACCCGACCAATGCATCAGACAGGATGCTCTGCCCGTTCTCTGCAGCAAACGGTAACGTGATCCCGGCCTTCTGCAATATCGTCCAGGCTGGAAGCAGGTACGACCTGACCATTGGATCGGTAACCACCGGTGCAAGCGACAGGTTCGTCGGCACGGATGCAACCAACCCCGTTGTCCTGAATTCCGGGATCGATGTCAAACCATATGGCACAACCCAGGGGCAGATCGCGGCAAGCGGCTCGGTAATGGCATATATCAAGGCGCATATCCAGGAAGCAGGGAATGCAAGTACCGTGCTCGAACCAACCGGCCTGGACCCCGTGGCTATTACCATGCCATCCAACAGGACCGAAGACCTGGTTTATAATGAACAGTCCAGTGCACAAGGGACGATCTCCTCGTTCAGCAAGGTAATCGCGTACCAGTCGGGAAAGGCACTGCTCTAAACCTCCAAATAACAGCAATTTTTTTAACGATTTTTCAAAAGCAGCAAAATTTTGGCATCATTCACCGTACCAGGGGTATAATGGAGCAAAAAGAATTCGTAGGTAGTGCAGAAGCTTTTATTGCCCCGAACCACTAAAAAAAAGCAAACCATCGGGGGTATTCGTGCACGTGTCCCTAAGAATATATCGGAGTGAGTAGTATGAAAGGTTTCAAATTTGGGGTTTTTACACTCTTATTGTTCGGAATGGTCATTGCATTGACCGGTATCGTAAGTGCAGACCAGGTTGTCCCTGCAGTCCCCGAGACCCAGGGCCTTGTAACCGGAACCGTTGCCAGCGTTGATGGCCTTGTTATGGAGACCGATGCGGCATCATGGTCCATATCCACCGGGGGAATACCCCTCAGTGGAAACGACCCGGTAATGGCAAATTATCCCGGGTATAACATATCGTTCTGGGAAAGTTATCAGGAATTCCTGGACGATTATAATGCATTTCTGCATTTTTTCCCGACAGGTCATTTGCAGGACTATTTAGAGTCATATATTAACGCAGAAAATGTTTCGCATGTTACAGATGCACAGGATCTTTTAAACTGGGCACAAAACCAGGGTGGACTTCACGATCCACCACTGTATGACCGGGAGGTCCGGTACACCACGGCCTACGATGCAACCATTGTTGCACAGGCGGGACAAACCAGGTACACGAAGAGCATGAATCTCGATACCCGGAACAAGGTCATTGGCCAGAGCAACCTCAATGCACAGACCGGGCTGACATTCATCGCAACTTCTGACGGCGGTAACGTCGTCGGGACGGAGAACCTCCTGGTCGACGGGACCGGAAACCCGACCAACGCATCAGACAGGATTCTCTGTCCGTTCTCCGCAGCAAATGGTGATATAATCCCTGCTTACTGCAATATCGTCCAGGCAGGAAGCACCTATGACCTGACGGTCGGATCGGTTACCACGAGTGCGAATGACCGGTTCATTGGGACCGATGCGACCAACCCGGTAGTCCTGAATTATGCAGTTAATGTCAAGCCGTATGGCACGACAGCCGGACAGATCCCGGCCATGGGATCGACGATGGCCTACATAAAGGCACATATCCAGGAAGCCCGCACTGCGAACTCAACCCCGGGAATCGCTCCATTCCCGACGACGTTTAATATCACGGGGCCGTCACAAAAGGTAGAAGACCTGATCTACTCCGAATCATCAAGTGCACAGGGGACCATCACCTCGTTCAGCAAGGTGATCGCGTACCAGTCGGGAAAGGCACTGCTCTGAACCCCAAATACCCTGGCAATTCTTTTTTATGTTTTTTTTAAACGGACCAGACAGGCCCCATCCCCGGTGACCTGTTTATTTCAACAAAAAAACCGCAATCATACAGCATCAGGAGTCTTTTATCATCCGGGCAACCGAAAAATCGGTATATCGTGGGGATCTTTTTAATGGCATCTACCAATCCCGCAGGAGTGAAATGTCGTGAAATGTACCAACTATAGGGCTGTTACGCTCTTATTATTCGGAATGGTCATCGTATTGACCGGTATTGTATGCGCCGATCAGGTTGTCCCGGCAGTCCCTGAGACCCAGATGCTGGGAACGGTAACGACAGCGGATGTCGTCGGACTCGTCACGGAAACTGATGCCGGGGCATGGACGCTGACAAACGATCCCGTGGTTATTAATTCGATTAATAACCAGTCTCTCCCTGAGGGAGATGTGCTCAGACCCGCTCAGGTATTGACGAGTACAATATCTGGCAGGCACAATTAGGGTCTGCAGGGGGGTCCATAGAGGGATTTTTCCTTGCTGATGGTTCATTCCAGCCAACTCAGTACAATATTCCCCAATCCCTCTCAAGTACCCTGATCCCGGGATTATCCTCTACGTGGAGTGGGGGGTTTGAAAACATCATCGGCACCCTTACGGGAAAAGGCATCCACACCGGTACCCTCGATCCCGGGCAGGTCCAATACACCACCGTCTACGAAGCCAGTATTGTGGCACAGGCAGGACACACAGTTTTAACCAAAAGCACCGACATCGACACCCGGAACAAGGTCATCGGGCAGTCTAACCTGAATGCACAGACTGCCCTCGCTTACATCACAACTGCAGACGGGGGTAATGTCGTCGGTTCAGAGAACCTGTTGATCGACGGAGCGGGGAATACGACATCTGCATCCGACAGGATGCTTTGCCCGTTCAGTTCGCAGCCTGTTGATGTAATTCCCGCATACTGCAACATTGTCCAGGCCGGAAGCCAGTACGATCTTACCGTCGGATCGGTTACCACGAGTGCAAACGACCGGTTTGTCGGCACCGATGCGACCAACCCGGTGGTCCTGAACTATGCAATCAATGTCAAACCATATGGTACGTCACAAGGACAGATCCCTGCAGGCGGCTCGACAATGGCGTACATAAAAGCACATATCCAGGAAGCCCGGGACTACAACAACGTTACGATGATATTCGGACCATCAATGGGTCCGGGATCTGTCGTAATCCCGTCATCACCGCTCAAAGTGGAAGACCTAATCTACAACGAGCAGTCAAGTGCACAGGGGACAATCACCTCGTTCAGCAAGGTGATCGCGTACCAGTCGGGAAAGGCACTGCTCTGACCCCAAATACCAGCAATTCTTTTTTTATGCTTTTAAAAAAGACCGGAATATCAGCATAACCCGACAAAGTCCGTATTGTTACGATACAGAGTAAGTCCAGAATGCCCATATGACATCAGTTATTTGACCCATCCTGCCACCATTACTAACTATGGGCAAAAATATTACAGGTCCGGCAATTGCATCGGTATTGTTTGCAGCCACTATCGTTACGACGGTTGCCGGAATTTTTGTAACAATATATTTCCTGTTTTCTGACCCTGATTTTGCATACAGGGTTGCGGCGGCGTTGCTTGTCGGGATAGTCGGACTATTAAGTTTCCTTCGGCACTCGGTATTCTACCGGTCGGACCAGGCACGGATGGGGTGGGTCCAGGACCGGCCGGAGTTCCAGATTGAGGTCGGGTTTGCGAACCTTGCCATCGGTTTGATCGCATTCGCGGCTGCCGGGTTGAACTGGGGTCCGCTTGCATGCGGAATCAGTCTTCTTACCTATGGCATCTATCTGCTCTGTACCCTGCTCCTCCACGCTTACGAAGCATTATACGTCGTTGAAATCAGGGCCCGTGCCACAAAAAGCGTCATCAACACCGCGTTCTTTGTAGCCGCACTCTGTATATTTGGATTTCTCGCTCTTGCAGGGAGTCATACTGCCCCGTTCTCCTGACCATTATTTTTTGCCGTTCTAAAAGCGAGGTAATCGCGTACCAGTCGGGGAAGGCACCGCTCTGAACCCGGATACCCTGTAATTCTTTTTCCGCGGTTTTTAACAACCACAGAATGTCGACATCACCCTTCATAAGGTCCATTGTGCTGCAGCGAACACATAAAAAGAAGCTTTTATCATGATGACCGCTAAAAAATCAAAATATTGGGGATTTGAGTGGATATCCCTATTCCAGAGGAGGCAATAATTTGAAACACGGGAAATCCGGAGTATTTACACTCTTGATAGTAGGAATGGTCATTGCATTGACCGGTATCGCAGGCGCTGACCAGGTTGTCCCGGCAGTCCCTGAGACCCAGACGCTGGGGACGGTAACAACTGCCGATGTCGTCGGACTCGTCACGGAAACTGATGCAGGGACCTGGACGCTGACAAACGATCCGTATAATGTCATCATATTAACGAACCAGGGAATCGACCCCTGGACTTCACCTCCCTCGGATGTTGCACAGCAATTGATCGCGAATGGAGGAAGCTTTGCATTAGACGGTTCGGGAAATATCAGCCAGTTTGTTATTCCTGTTTCATTGTTAAACACACTTGTTGCAGGTTATAATGACTGGACCTGGTCAGGATTGATCTCGGATTTTAAGGAATCCGGATATGCAGAAGCACAGAACACCGGGGGCATCCACAACGGAGCCCTCGACCCAGGGCAGGTCCAGTACACGACTGTCTACGATGCGAGTATTGTGGCACAGGCCGGTCACACCTCGTTTGCAAAAAGCATGAGCCTTGATACCCGGAACAAGGTTATAGGGCAGTCTAACCTGAATGCGCAGACGGCACTCACCTACCTCGCAACTGCCGATGGGGGCAATGTCGTTGGTTGGGAGAACCTGATGATCGATGGTGCAGGCAATACGACATCCGCATCTGACAGGATGCTTTGTCCGTTCAGTTCACAGCCCGTTGATCTGATTCCGGCGTACTGCAACATTGTCCAGGCAGGAAGCAAGTATGATCTTACCGTTGGATCGGTTACAACGAATGCAAACGACCGGTTCGTCGGCAATGACGCCACCAACCCGGTAGTACTGAACTATGCGATCAACGTAAAGCCGTATGGCACATCGCAGGGTTAGATCCTGGCAAGCGGCTCGACAATGGCGTATGTAAAGGCGCATATCCAGGAAGCCCGGAACTACAACAACGGGACGATAACCTTCATACCGTTCGATGAAGAGACTCCGGTATCGCTTATTGTCCCATCAACGCCCGTTAAGACAGAAGATCTGGCATACTCTGAATCATCAAGTGCACAGGGGACCATCACCTCGTTCAGCAAGGTGATTGCATACCAGTCGGGAAAGGCACTGCTCTGAACCCGGATACCCCGGATTCTTTTTTCAAAGATATCTGCATTCTTCAGTGGCGTTTACGGGGAATGGATTTTCCTGATATTTCCGTCGCGTTCGGATGTCGGATAAAAAAACAGGGTTTAAGAGTTTTCCTGTTAATCAGGTCCCGAAATCTATGGGGGTCTGAGTTGGAACAGGGGTTACAACCGCGGGGGCAGTAACCTGTGAGGAATAACTCATCTCCTTGGTAAAGGCGGTAACAGTACCCGGGCACCCGATACCTCGGAATACGTAAGGTCTTCTCCTTTCCGGGGTGCCGTTGGGACATAAACCCAGGCGAGATAGGGCTCCTCTTCTTCGAAACTGACAATATCAGATACATTCATGTAATTGACGGTGCGGGCTTCCTGGATGTGTACCTTAATGTAGGCCATGGTAGAGCCGCTTGCAGGAATCTGCCCCTGGGATGTGCCATACGGCTTGACGTTGATCGCATAATTTAATACTACCGGGCTGGTCGCATCGGTGCCGACAAACCGGTCGTTTGCACTCGTTGTCACCGATCCCACCGTGAGGTCATACGTGCTTCCCGCCTGGACAATATTGCAATAGGCAGGAATTATCGTGTCTGGAGACGAGGCAAATGGACAAAGGATCCTGTCAGGGGCAGATATCGTACTTCCTGCACCATCGAGCAGGAGGTTCTCCGAACCGACGACATTCCCTCCGTCACCCGTTGCAATGAAGTTCAGTGCCGTCTGTGCATTGATATTTGACTGGCCGATAACCTTGTTCCGGGTATCGATATTCATACTCTTAACGAATGAAGTATGCCCGGCCTGTGCCACTATATTCGCATCGTACGCCGTCGTGTACCTGTACCTGCCCGGGATCGACGACCCCGTCATGGATACCTCTCGCGGTCAGGTTGCCGACAATTTCCTCCGTAAACAGACTCCATGGAATGAACAGTCCTGGCACCTGTGTATTCATGAGTGATGTGGGAATGTTGTATTCCGTAGGCTGGAAATTTCCCCCGCCATCAATAAATCCCTCGATGGATCCCCCTGCAGCCTGTAACTGGGCCTGCCACAGATTGACCAGTCCGACCGGGAAATCAGAAAGAACAAAACCCTCGCCAAGCGTTTCATTAGTAAGCGTATTCAGGACCAGCGGATCATTCGTCAACGTCCAGGTCCCTGCATCTGACTCCGTTACAAGTCCCACGACATCAGCAGTTGTTGCTGTCGACAGGCCCTGGACCTCGGGTGTTGCATTAACTCCCGCGTCTGCATACACGCTGCCCGCCGATCCGAGGATCAATCCGAATAATAAGAGCGAAACTATCCCGATTTTACCATACCTCAAATCAATCACTCCGATATACTATGGGATACCCTGAGATATCTCCAATATCGTGTCTTGTACACGGAACAGCCATAAAAAAGTTTCTTTATTTGTACGCTATGCCTGGCTTTCCGGCACCAGTTGTATCTCGTACACCTTCGGCCAGAGCTTGCCGGTCACAAAGAGACGGTTGCCGCTCGTATCGTACGCGATCCCGTTTGCACACGCCTCGGTGAATGGGATGGCTGTATTTTCCCCAAGTGATTTGATGGAAGACCAGCCGATCTGTTTTTCGTCTTCGGGCGACATAAGCCCGGTCAGATCGATCCATCCGACAACCTCTCCGGTATACGGGGCAATCCGGGCAATCATATACGTGGGCCAGACGTTTGCATAGACTTCGCCGTTCACATACTCCAGTTCGTTCAGGTTTGTTACCGGCACCCCGCCGGTGGTAACGGTAATGGTCCTGACTGGTAGGAATGTTTCCTGGTCAAGGAAATACAGGGAGGACGACCCGTCGCTCATGATCAGGTACCGGCCGTCATAGGTAATCCCCCACCCTTTCGTGGAGTAATTGAATGTCCCCAGCGGTTTGAGATGTTCGAACGTCATAGAGAAACCCGAATCCTGAGTGTCTCTGTTTCCTGGGCGATACGGTTGCCAAAAACCGTGGCCCCTTCGGCGAACAGGGGATTAGGCAGATGATGCTCTGTTATGGTGCTGCCGGTGGTGAGGTTAACAAGACGGATCGTGGAATTCCCCCGCGGTCCCGTGCTTTCAACGAACTGGCCGTCATGGTATGCAAGGCCCTCGGTGAACGCAAACCGGTCGTGGGGGTACGTGTTGACAACCCGGTAGGTATCGTTCTGCATCGGATGTGATTCAGCCGGCGTATTCTTCAAAACGAACAGGACGGTGCCGGCCAGCAGGAGCAGGACGATAACGATAATGGTAACCGGGAGGGCATATCGCATGTAATTTAGTATTGTGTCAGTGAGAGGGTAATTGTTGCGGACTGGTCCAATGGAACAGCGGTAATAATCCGGGCGGGATACAATACCGGCTGGCCTCAGTGACCTCACCCGGGAATTCCGGGCAGGTGATCGTCGTTGATTGGATAGAAAATATAATATTGTTTAAATTAGTGTTTTATGTATGGCCGATGAGGGGGGTAGCCAGAAGGAACCGACCACCACTACGCCTGAAGACAGGAAGGCGGCGGAGAGTTCAGGACTGCTAAAGGAATACCAGGATAAATATGACCTGCTGGAGGCGCAAAACAAAATTGACAAGCAGCTGGCGACCCAGCAGCTTGACATCATCAAATCACAGAAAGAAACAATGTCCGGTATAATCTCGAAAGGCGAGACAAAGGGGCTCGAGGGTACGATAACGACCGCCGGAGATTTGGAGTACATTGCGGAACATATCGCCTATATGGGACTGGAAAAAAATGCGCTATCCATCTGTAATGCAATCCGTAAAAAAATTATTAAGACCGATGAGGGGAACCGGATACTGATTGTGGACAAGATGGGCCTCGCCATGGATGATCTACCCTATGTGGATGTGATGTCCCAGTTTGAATTCTATAATGAACTGATCTCCCGGCAGACAGGTATTCTCGATGGATTAATCGCCCGGAAAAAGCCTCCCGCCGGCGTGATCCATCCCGCGTTTGCTGAAATTACTCTTCTTGCCCTTGCGATGGCGCCAACGGTGGTCAGTGCGATCGCAGATATTGCCGGATATTTCAAGAGCGATTTTACCATTACCGGCCTGAAATTTTCAGTACAAAATGAGAGTACTATATCGGCGATTGCAGGAAAACTCGCAGGAGAAGGGACAAACGTATACATCCTGAACAATTACCTGTTACATATCGACCCAAAATCAATGACTGATACCCGGACCCTGTTTGGGAATTTATACGATCTTAACCGTAAAACCATTCTCATCTCCCAGCGTAAAACGAAGCTCGCGGAATTAGTCAGGGACGAAATGGGGAAAACCGTGGGAAAAGACCAGGAATGGCTTGACACTGCCGCCCAGGCCGTCCAGGATTCCGACAATGTAATCGTGATGCTGAACCTGTTTTTAAAAACGATCACCACTGCAGATACCGGCCAGCAATATTCGCGGTTTTCTCTCGCAGTTATCAGGGAAAAAATCAGGCAGTTGAAAATAACCCATATCCTTTATCTTACTATCGCCTCGTCGGGTGGAGAAACAATTTCACAAAAATCTATCTTCGGGAAAGCCAGATTTTCGTACCTGTCGGGTTTAACCCTGAACTGGGTTCTGACCAGATATTCAGACGGGGCTGTTGTGGATTCTGATATATTTTCAGTTTTTTACCGGTATAATTGCAGTCCCGACGGAACTACAGGCGATATCCAGAGAATTTTGTCGAAAGAAACCATGTAAATGGATCTTTCAAAAAAGAGGTGTCCCGGGGATTTTTTGGTCCCGGGAACCGCTCGCGGGGCCTGACCGGTATGGGTCTGTTTATGATACCATGATATATCCCGGGTCATCGTTTCACAAGACCGGTTATCTCTTCACGGACTGCCAGGAATTCCGTATCTGACAATTTTCGCGGACGGGGGAGGCCGACATCGATCACCCCGTGGATTTTTGCCGGCCTTTCCGAAAGGACAATAATCCGGTCTGCAAGGTAGACCGCCTCTTCCGGGTTATGGGTGACGAGAAGGATTGCGACCGGGTGACCGGAAGCCGATGCTGCATCCCGTATCCTGATGATCTCGTCCTGCAGCTCCTTCCGGGTGAACGGGTCGAGTGCACTGAACGGTTCATCCATCAGGAGGATCCCAGGCTGTACGGCAAGTGCCCGTGCAACGGCAGCCCGTTGTTTCATCCCACCCGAGAGCTGGTACGGGTAATACGTCGAGAACGAGTTCAGCCTGACAAGATCGAGGAGGTCTGCAACCCGCTTCGAGGCCACATCGTCCGGGACTTTCTCCGAACCGAGCGTCAGGCCATAGGAGATATTATCGCGGACATTAAGCCAGGGGAAGAGGGCATCGTCCTGGAATACCATGGCAGCCCTCGCAGGTCACCGTCTCCCCGATCGCCGTGCGTACTGATGGAGCCGGAATCAATTGATTCAAGCCCTGCGATCATCCGGAGCAGCGTGGACTTCCCGCACCCCGACGTCCCCATGATACAGAGTATTTCACCCGGGAATGCGTCGAACGATATCCCCTCGAGCACCCGGCATTCCTGTTCATCAGCCGCAAAGGTTTTTCGCAGGTCCCTGACTGAAAGAACGGGTTCCATCATCCCCTCCCCTGCCAGTGAAAGAACTTCGTCTGCCCGGCACGGAAGAGCATATCGGCACCAAGACCGATGATGCCGATAATGACCATCCCGGCACCGATCACCTGGAGCTGGCCCAGGTTATAGGCATACATGATCATGAAACCGAGCCCTGCACTCGTACCCGGGAGCATCTCGGCCGCAACGACGCACATCCAGGCGACGGCAAACGCGACACGGAGCCCTGTCCAGATGACCGGCAGTGCACCCGGGACAACAACGGTCCGGACTCTCTCGAACGAAGTCGACCGGAACATCCGGGCCACATCGGTCCACTGTGCCCTTACACCGTGGACCCCGTCTATCGTGTTGATCAGGACCGGGAAGAATGCCCCCATGAAAATGATGAAAATAATTGATGTGAACCCGAGCCCGAACCATGCGATGGCGAACGGCATCCAGGCAATGGGCGGTACAGGGCGGATCATCTGGATAAAGGCGTTAAGGTAGGAATCAACCTCCTTTGAGGTCCCGATCAGGAGCCCGAGCGGGACCGCAACGGCGACGGCACACAGGAACCCGGTAAGCACTTCCCTGAGGCTTACGGCCGCATTCTCCACCAGCGAGGAACCGCCGAGGACGGATGTGAGCGGGTGGACCAGGACCCCTGCGATGTCGCCAAGCCTGGGGAGGATATAGTTGTTATTGAGGATAATGGCCGCAACTTCCCATATGATGAGGAACAGGACAATTACGACCAGTCCTTTGGCTATTTTGGAAATGGAATGCTTATTTTCAGGTTCCATACATGATCACCGTTATATTGTCGTACGCAAGGGCACTCCGGATGATACTCTCCTGGATCGAGCTCTGGACGGTCGCAATGACAAGCGGACTTCCCCGGGCCGAACGGTCCTCTGCCCATTCGGTAAAGGTTACCCAGTCATCACAGGGTGCCCCGTTGCTGACCACAAGCCCGGTGCCCCCCGGAATTGATGGACTGGATCATCGATGAGGGGTTCCCGAGACCGATCTGGAGCCCTTCCGGGACAGACCCGATATACGCCCCGTCCAGTGCGCCCTGCCCGACAGTGGTCATGATCCCTCCCCCGGACTGGCCGGGGACGAGGTTGACGTTTGCGAAAGGCTGGTCATTTACATAAAGGGTGCAATGTTCCGGACGCGATTCGGAGGGGTCATCCGGGGCCAGCCAGAAACCGTACCGTTCGCGGAAATAGTCAGAGTCTTTTACCATGACATACAGCGGTGCCGTGTGATCTGAGGATGGCAGGTAACCCAGGTCCACCTGGACAATTTTACCGGCCTCCGGGAGGGGTAGCGTCCCGTTCAGGTACTGTTCTCCCCTGCTCCACGACCGACAGGTCCATCCGGAGTGATCCCGGATTGGTTTCCCCGGCCGGGAGTCCGATTTCCTCTGTATCCGGCGGACTTGCCTGGCTCGTGAAGTTGATATTGGTAAATGCCTGTTGCTCGACCGCGACCGGGTTAAGCGTTCCGGACGCCGTCAGGAGGGGTTTCGTGCCAAATACCCAGTCGGCCGTGATATTCTCTGCCATCGACTGGTTCTCGTTCACCCGCCCGACAGCAGCCGTTGTCAGGGCAGAAAGGAGGGCTGATATGTTCCGGTTCTGCCTGATCGTATCGTTCCGGAGGACAAGGACACAGCAGGCCGTATCACCCCATTCACCGGGGGGAGGCATCATGCCGGGTGTCGCGATCATCCTGCCGGTCCCGGTAAGGGTAGCGGTGGAAACAATCGGCTCCCATACGATGAACGCATCAATCTGGTCGGCGTTAAGCAGCTGGACCATCGACCCCGAGGATGCATACAGGAGGTAGACCTCGCTCCGGGACCCGGATTGAGTGGCATACTGGTAACCGGGGTAGAGCGCTAAGAACAGCAGGGTGACGACCAGGAGGAGGCCGACGAGAAACGCGAGATATAACGGCCGTCCTTTCATGGTTCTACTCCCATATTTTTCAGGATGCTGGTATTTATGGATACACGGTTTGCTATAACTGCAGGTTACTAAATAACCAATAGTTATATTATAACTTATAGTGATAATTATAGAGTGAAACTGCCTCCCGGCAGAATCCCGGAGATTATACCCTCCTTCGGGAGGAGGCTGAATCACACGGACAAGCAACAAAAAAATTGGAATCCTTTAGAAAACGTGGAAAGAAAGGAAAGGCCCGGGCCTGAATCTTATCGGTGTGAAATTGAATGAATGGGCATTGTTGTAAAATGCATATACAATTGACGGAGCAAATAAAATGAAAATGGAATCTGTGAAACTAGTCTACTTTTCACCAACGGGAACAACAAAAACGGTTGTTCAGGGGATTGCACGCGGAATAAATCCCGCCAACATGGAATTACTGGATATTACCCGGCCGGATGCGAGAATACAACCACTAAAAACATCGGAAAAAGAATTACTGATTGTTGGTGTTCCGGTGTATATGGGAAGGATACCGGCACTTTCGGGCGAATGGCTGCATACGATACAGGCGCATAATACGCCCTCTGTCTGCGTTGTCCTGTATGGCAATCGTGCGTATGACGATGCCCTGCTCGAGCTGAATGATATCCTGGTTCAGCGTGGATGCAAACCGATCGCCGGTGCAGCGTTTATCGGGGAACATTCCTTTTCCGATGCCGAAACACCCACAGCTCCAGGTCGTCCTGATGCACGTGACCTGAAATACGCAGAATTGTTCGGGCAGAAAATACGGGAAAAACTTCAGTCTGTTTCATCAGCCGACCAGATTTCTGAATTAAAAATCCCGGGCTGTCATCCTTACCGGGTAGAGCCGTGTCATCCTTACCCGAGAGATTCGAAGTTCTGGAATGTGGATTTTATTGCGGTCAGCGATGCATGTACCCGGTGTGGAACTTGTGCAGAGGGATGCCCTGTCGGTGCTATCGATCCGGAAAACAGTAGCGTGATCGATACGGAAAAATGCATTACGTGCTGTGCCTGCATCAAACACTGCCCCAACCATGCGAGAACGATAAAACCCGGCCTGGTCAGGGACGCTTCGCTGCGTTTAAATACACTGTATAAAGAACGAAAGGAGCCTGAATATTTTTTATAATGAGTATGTTCCCGCCTGGTAAACCGGGGAATCTAAATCATATTCGTTTTTCGAATGAAGTTCGCAAAGAGAAACCGGAGCGGTACGTGCCTCTGTGAAGGTAGGAATTATGAGTTCAACATTTTCTATTTGCACACCGGTTTTTCAGGGGATACACAAAAAAATGCATCTCTATTTGCTACACTATCGGGAAAGAGATGGATACCGGGCTGATATCTTAAATCATATAACTAACAGTTATTATATAAATATGGGTTACACGGTGTGGAAGTATGGGAATCGCCGATAGAAGACAACGGGAAAAGGAACAACGAAAGACCGGGATCATTGATGCGGCTGAGCGCCTCTTTTTTTCCCGGAGTTACGAAGATGTTTCCATGGATGACATCGCTCGCGAAGTCGAATTGAATAAGGCTACGATCTATCTGTATTTTAAAAATAAGGAGACACTTTTCGCTACGATTGTTCTCCGTGGTATCTGGATCCTTAAGGAAAAATACACGGTATGCATGGAAAAACAGGTTCCCGGAATAGTCAAGGTAGCCCTGATGGGCCAGGCCTATTACCAGTTTTCACAAGAATGCCCGGATTATCTGCGAATGATCCATTTTTACGGATCCGAACGTTTTTCTAAGGAGAATCCATATACCGCAGAGATTGGAAAAGGATATGGCGCCTGCCGCAGGATCCTCGCGGATGCGATCCGGGAGGGAATCGATGACGGGACAATCCGGGCCGATCTCGATCCATTCCTGACCTCGATGTATCTTACGATATCCTTTATGGGTATCCTGTCCATGGAAAATAAATGGAAACAGGTGATCGAGGCGGAGGGATTCAGTTACGAGCAGTTCACCAGTGAATTCTTCCGGTTCATTACTCCCGCAATTTCTTCCGGTGAGAATCCTCACAAAATGGATGTCAGGGATTCCTGAATCATAAATTCCCGCTTTGCGAATAGCCCGACAGGACCGGCAGGAACAAAAGCGGCTCGTGAGCACGTTTCCCCGGCCATCCTGGCCGTTCTGGATCCTTCCGGTCGTCCTTTTGATCTTCGGACTTTTTTACACGTTTGGGATCATGGGCCTCGTGGGGATCCCGGCAAACGACGGGGCACTCGTGGCATTCCCTATCCTGCTGGGGCTTGGTATCGATTACGCCATCCAGTTCCACTCGCGGTTCGACGACGAATGCAGGCTGAGCGGTGACCGGGCAACGGCCCTTACCGGGACCATCTCGAAGACCGGTCCGTCCGTGCTCATCGCACTCGGGGCGACGTCTCTTGGGTTCCTTGCGATGTTCATCACCCCGATCCCGATGATCCGGACGTTTGCCCTGGTCTCCATCCTCGGGATTATCTGCTGTTACCTGACCTCACTGTTCGGGTTCGGGGCATTTGCACACCTGCTGAAGTACGAACCGAAACCGCCCGGGAACGGTATTGCGGACCGTATCATGACCGTATACGATGTCGGACTCACGTGGATCTCATCCCTCGTGGTGAAAATCGCCGCCCCGATTATCCTGATCGGCATTATCGTCGCATCGGTGGGCCTCATCGTGGACAGGGGGATCCCGGTCGACGCCTCGGAAAATACGATGGCACCCCCCGACCTGCCTGCAATGGTGGTCGCCGACGAAGTCCAGTCGGTGGCCGGCTCCCTGACCCCTCTCCCGCTCTACGTCCGGGGGATTGATGCAAAGACCGTGGACGGGATCTGGTGGACAGACCGTCTCGGTACCGACCTGATCGTGAACTACAACCAGGTTGACAGTATCGACAGCATGTCGGCCCTGGTCAGGTCGTACAACAACGGGGTGCTCCCCGTCAACCAGGCCGATCTCGACCGGGTCCTGGCGACGATCCCCCCGGCCCAGCTCAACCTCTACCAGCTCGACGACACGACGTCGGTAATCACGATCAACACGATATCGATGGGGATCAATGAACAGTGTGCGTTCTCGGACAACGTCGTCCGGGAGATCGCCTGGCTCGAACCCCCGCCCGGTGCAGAGGTCACCCCGACCGGCGACTTTACCCTCTATACCATCCTGACCGAACAGATCATTGACAACAAGGACAAGATGACGTTCATCGGGTTTGTCCTGATATTTGTGTTCCTGCTGCTCGTCTACCGGAAAGGCGTGGCACTGACACCGCTCGTGCCGATCATCTGCGTCATCGGGTGGAACCCGCTGGCCATGGTCGCACTAGGGCAGAGCTACAGTATCCTGACTGCCGTCCTCGGTTCCATGACCATCGGCGTCGGGTCCGAATATACCATCCTTATCATGGAGCGGTACATGGAAGAATACAAAAAATCAGGGGACCGGATCGGGTCGATCAGGCAGGCGGTACGGAAGATCGGTACGGCGGTAACGGTATCCGGCCTCGTCACAGCCGCCGGTTTCTCGGCACTCATGCTCTCATCGTTCCCGATCATTGCCGGATTCGGGCTCGCCACGGTGATCGTCGTCCTCTTCTCGCTGCTCGGGGCCATTGTGGTCATGCCTGCCATCCTGACGCTGGTTGGGGGCATTGGAGAACGGCGATCGGGTGTTTGAGTGAGAAGTCGGGTTATTTTAAAAAATATTACACTGTTGACCGTTAATATAATGAAAAATAGGCTCTGTAAAAATCCTGTGGATAATAAAAAAGTTAACCGATCTGCTTAGACAGGAGGGGGTTTCACCCCCTCCCTGTCCCACCCCCATTAAGATATTCTTTGGGCAGGGTTTACCATGATCCAATTAAATTAAGAGTTGTTTGGGGATAGTCTCTATCCCAACCCGGGTTGCCACAGCGGCGGGGCGTAGCCCCGGGAGCGTTGGAAAATTAAAGAATAGTCCGAAATTGTAAGGACATATTAGAGCATTTCTACAGAGCCCAAAATCTTAAATTTTGGTAGTAAATAAGAGTTAATTTGCGATTAATCGATTAAGAGGATCGTTAATGGACAAGACACATATTTCAACCCTGGCTAATCGCCATAATAATCTGCCTCCTCGTGACGGCAGGGTGTAACAATGCCCCCAGTACCCCCGACACACCCGTAACGGTAACCAGCCAACCCGTAACTCAGGCAGTGAGGGTGCCTCAGCCTGGGTATCGTTCAACGCAACACCTGTCCAGTACGCAAAAGTGAACGGTGTTATGCCGGGATACCGGGAATTCGGATCCGGTGAACGGACGTTCAGCCCTCTTCACTATCATGAATGCACAGCCGATTAATCTGATCTGTATACCGTGGCCCGGGATAATGTAAATTTAAAAAAAGGATTGTATGAGCTATCTATCTCTGGAACTATGTAGGGAGCTTTTTTAGCTGACATAAAATCAAATAGGGGGTTTCGCCTTGTTCTCACCCTGTTTGATGAGAAGCTGGGCCTGATGGAAGTATATCCTCGCTTCCTCAGCCCTTCCCAGTTGTTTGAGACAGACCCCCCGGTAATTCAGGGCATTGACATGTGACGGATTCATCGAGATTACCTGGTCGAAACACTTGATCGCCTCGAGATAGTGGCTGTAATTGCCACTCTCCTCCCCCATTTTTTCGAGCGTTTCACCCTTGTTATAGTAGACATCCTCGTCATTCGAGTCGATCACCCGTTCGAAACACTGGAGCGCCTCCTCATACCTCCCGAGCTCCTTCAGGCAGACGCCTCGACTGTTCCAGGCTTGCCCGTTCATCGGCTCCAACTCGAGGACCCGGTCAAAGCATTGGATCGCTTCCTGGTGGTTCGCATATTTATAATAGCACTCGATACCCCGCTTCAGCCAGGCATTAGCCGATTTCCCGGTGATCTTATCGAAAAGACCAGGAGAGTACCTGACCTTCCCCGTTTTCTGGGATACCTCTTTTTCCTTTCGCCGGGCCCGATCGAGGGTCCGGAACTCGGTGATATCCCGGAGCGACTCGATGGCCCCGATAATGTTACCCCTCGCATCATAGAGTGGCATCGCCCTCGTCCAGAGAATTGTAACCTTCTCTTTCGGCCGTGCATCCTCGCTCTCCGCGATTAGGACAGCTCCCTCTTTCTTTATGAACGAGTAAGACGCTTTATGCAGGTCCTCATCCGGTTGGAAGATCAGGTCGATTAACATCGACCTCCTCGCCCCATAGAAAGGAACCGAATACTCCTGGTCGGCCTTTCCGATAATCTCCCCGGCTTTTACCCCGGTCATCTCCTCCATCGCCCAGTTCCACGAGACCACCGTCCCGTCCCGGTCGATCGCAAACGTAGCATCCGGCAGGAAGCTGAGGATGTCCGAGATCATCCTTTCTGACGTCCGGAGCGTGGCTTCTGCACGCTTTTTCTGGACCGCCTGCTTAATCTTATGGGTGAGTTCGGCGAACTGCGCCTTCGGAGCCCCGCCTTTCTGGAGGTAGAAATCCGCCCCGCTGTTGATCGCCTCGATGACTACTTCTTCTCTGCCTCTCCCGGTGAAGAGGATGAACGGAATATTCCCATGACCCGATCTGACCTCCTTCAAGAATTGGAGTCCGTCCATGACAGGCATCTGGTAATCGGAAATAATTGCATCAAAGGGCTGGAGTTTGAGGGTGGCAAGCCCTTCCTGTGCCGATTCCTTCGTATCGATTACAAATTCCCCGGATTTTTCGAGGAACAGTTTGCCGAGCGCAAGGAGGTTTGGCTCATCATCGACGTACAGGACAGTATACATGGGGGCACCGGATCTTCGTCATCATGGTTGGAATAGTATTCTGGTTTTTCGGTTTCGTGTTCTCAAATAATTTGAAAATGTTTTCACTTTTCGACACGTCACCAACATAACAGCATATGTTTTAGTACTATATGGCACATACGGCGTGTCCTGAACCAAAATTCGATCGTAAGAAAGAAAATAGGCTCAGTTGAAACACACATCCAACTGAGTTCACACCCGAACCATGAAAATGCCCTTTCAAAAAATTTCCCTGTTTTGGGGATTATTCAAGCATTTTCATGGGAAATGCTCTAACATTATCTTGCCTGATTAGGATTATTCCGAAATTCATTCACGCTTCCAGGGGGCTCCGCCCTGCCGCTTTGGCGACCCCGGTTGGGATAAAGACTATCCCCCAAAACACTGAATTTAATGAGCCTCCGTGAGACCAATGCCCCGAATGTCTATCTTGTTGGGAGTGGGGCAGGGAGGGGGTGAAACCCCCTCTTGTCTTCGTATTTCCCTGGAAACCCGCAGGATTTCAACAACGCCAGAAAATAATCTGTTTTGGGGGATTGCTCTATCAAAATACCGCGAGTAAAGATCCCCGTTGCGAAACGGGTGAAAACCTGGAAAAATAATCTCATTTCACAACAAAGGTAAAACCGTGTGAAGTATTAAAAAAAGCGAGTGGTTTTTGACCATCGTTTTTGTAAAATCAGTGATGTGGGTATCCCGGTCAGACCCGGATACCGTTCCAGGTTTCGTTGGATTTTGTGAGATTTTCGCCTGCGTTCGCCCACTTGCCGGTGAAAGCGTTCTTATCCGCGGATAAAACGAATTCAAATGTTCCGTTGTATGCCTCCTGCGGGCTGACATCAGACCAGTTCCCGATAAGCCGGGATCCGTTTACGGTTCCGCTGATCGTGTCGTTAGAGGTCCCGTAATTCCCCTTCCCAGTCACGGATGAGCCGGTTTGTTTCATGACATACTTCTCGAAGGTCACGTTGCCTTCCTCGGTATACGTGGTATTCCAGGTCCCTGTCCAGTTCAATACAGGGGCAGCAGTGGTGGGTGCTGCAGTTGCTGTTGTGGGTACTGCGGTTACCGCAGTGGTAGCGGCAGTCGTGGTGACTGCGGGTGTGGTGCCTGGCGTGCTCGTGCAGCCGGCAGCGAGAACAAGGATGCAGGCGAGGCCTGCCAGAATAAAGACTGTACTGTGTTTCATGAAAGTATTCTCCCCGAATAAACTTCAATATCCAGTTGGTTTCCCAGTAAATAACACTCTCGAATTGATTTTATGACCGGCCGGAACTTGGACTGTCAAATTTATAAAACAAGGATCGATCCATGGGTGATACATCCTGTTATGGAGATTTTGACTGAACAATTTTTTCATTATAGTAACAGTCATCTGCGTATTATTTTTTAAAAAATCCTTCCCGGTACCCCTGATCTAAAGAGACAACCCTACGGTAAATGTATAAAACACCGGATTAGTTGACAATAATGAAACGAATTTATCACGAGGACCCGGATTTTTTTAAACTGACTGGGTGGAGACTAAACCTCCCTGCCCTATGATGCTCGAAGGGCACCAACAATTCCGGGCCCCAGTCTTTCAGAAGTCCTGGAAAAAAAAGAAACCGCCGGTTTATAAACCCAGGAGCTTCTTCTTGGCAGCGGTGAATTCTTCGTCAGACAAGACGCCCGAATTTTTCAGGTCAGCCAGTTTTTGTAACTGTGCAATCGTGGCATCATTCATACCGGGGGATGCTGCCTGTGCTTCCGCTGCCTTTTGCTGGGCTTCAGCGGCACCCTGCTGTTTCAGCTCCCCGGCTTTCGCAGCCTGCTTTTGTCCCATTTTCATTCCCGCTACCAGCATTAATCCTCTTCCTCTCATGTCAGACACCACCTTTCGCGATAAGTTTTTGCTCCACACTTCTTACGATTTCGGGCGGGATACGACCCATATCAACTACTTCAGCTCTCGAATTGAGGGCTGCTTCCTTGAGATGCACTGCCCAGGTATTTTCGTATAAAAGGACAGCCGCAGAACTGTTATCCGGCAATACTGCAGCAATTGCTTCAATATCATCAATTGAGAACCATTCGCTGGCTTTCTCGGCGAATGCACTGAATGCATCTCCCTCTATCCCGCCAAGGTTCTTTGCTTCAGTAATCATCACGTTACCTTTCTGGTCCTTTAATACGAAAACAAGGTCGATTACACGAATTATGCCATTTTTCTCCAGCCTTGCGAGTTCAGGGGCCATCTCCCCGCTAAACTTGTTACCCGGAAATCTGACTACCAGATAGTCTACCGGACCCATGATCCGGCCAGCTTTTTGAGAAACATTTGTTGTCATGAAACTCCAGTAATGTGACCCCGATCTCCAGAGGTCTGTAGTAGTTACTACCAATGTAATAGGGTAATAATCCTGTGGAAGCCTCTGCCGTGATTCGAGATGAGGATGTTCACATCACCATAGATTGCTGAAACATTTCATAATATTAAAAAAAAGAAAACCCAATATTCAGCCCTGATATTTATATCCGCAAGAAGGAATCCCTTATGCCTTCTTTCGCCGTAATTTCCAGGTAACATAGAAAATAATTACAATAGCACCGATAATAATGACCAGGGCCACCGGATTCTGTGTTACGGCTTTCGTCCCGGTCGGGGACCTGATATCGGCCCCGAAACTCATCTGGTCCGAGAGCATCAGGGCGCCGAGGCTGTCCCGGTATTTTACCTCGGTATCGATGACATACTGTTTTCCCGGAATGGCGGATTCCTTTGCAGAAATAACAAATTGTGCGGTTTTCGTCTCACCGGGTGGGAAAAGACCGAGCGATGCCGAATCCGTTTCCGCCGAAAGCACCTGGTTCCCGAAAACCAAAATACTGGCGAATCGGGTTTGAGATGCTGATTGCAGTAATATACCTTGAAAAAGGGGTTAATGCGGTTAAAAAATTCCTGAAAACGCATAGTTTTTTTGAAGAAATTGATAAACTAAAATTACCCTGAATATTCTCGCCTTATCCAGACAATTCTTCCCTGCATTGCTCATCCCTGCCGGCTATTCACGCTTTCTTTTTTTATCAAACAATAGTTCGGCCGGGCAACCGATCGATCGTTGTTTGCAGTATTTGCAGGCCAGTTTTCCTCTCACAAGGGCATTTCCAACGAACCCAAGGAGGAAAAGGGCGATGATGAGAATGAGGACCGTCCAGGAAAATTGTTGTACAAGGAGTACGATACCGGCAATCATCGGGATAAGGAATGTAAGAAAATCGGGAACAATATCTTTCCATGTGATGGGTTTCTCGTTGAACCGTTCCGGGCTGCCTTTCGTGAAAAATAAAGCACTAAGGCGACCTTTACCAAACGCACAGGTCTTACCGAAATAATAACAGTTCACGCAATGCCCGCCAAGCAACCTGAACTCCAGGGCCAGGATAAAAATTACATAAATGACAACCAGGACAATGCTGAGTTGATAGAGGATGTAAATCCCAATCGCGTAGATAAGAAGCGTTAAGAGATTTGATAGGATAACGACCGGGATCGGGTAATTCTCCCTGCAACGCGGTTCCTGCATATCAAAAATGACGATTTGTAACT
This sequence comes from uncultured Methanomicrobiales archaeon, assembly GCA_963815625.1. GTDB lineage: Archaea > Halobacteriota > Methanomicrobia > Methanomicrobiales > Methanospirillaceae > CAIKOD01. Next base: position 275,649 of record CAWFHG010000006.1, on the reverse strand, counting down.
ATATCATTATTTCCGCTGTGTTTTTAATAAACGATTCGGCAGATGAGGTAATCCGGATTTATCCTGTATTCTCTTTCTGGTCGCATCATCCTCATGACAGGCGGTTGATCATCGGAACACCTGATTCAAAAACAAAGGAATAATACCTGTTCCTGTATCAGTCCTGTATGGGGACAAAGGCAGAATGGTGATTTCAGAACCCATCAGCAAGGTAAATTTGGAACGTATTACGAGCGGCATCTTTGCATTCACTATGACACTGCTCGCACGTGACATCGTGACACCGGACCAGTATGCAAATGCTGCATTAATGACAATTGACGAGTTTTACAACCAGACAATCTTATCAATCATCGACTTTGTTGGCGTATTCATCCTTCTCGCGATGTTCTGGATGCTGTTTTTCCAGATGTTCCGCCGGATGACAACCTACGATTACCACTTCCTCCATGTTTTTATGCTTGCGTTGATGGCCATCGTATTAATCCCTTTTTCGTCTGCGTTCAGCAATTTAAGTGAGAAAGTCACATTTGCCGATCTGTTTTTCCAGGTCAATTTTCTCGTGCTCGGGTTAATCCTCGTGTATTTATGGTATTATGCGAGAACAAAGCCTGCCCTGCTGGACACCGGGCTCACCAGAACAGACGCGACATTCCTCTCCTACAAGTTACTGGTTCCTCCCGCCGTGGCACTGGTCGGGATCGTGATGGTGCTGGCTGACTTTGCGTATATAGATCTCCTCTACTTCGCGCCGTTTATCATATTAGGGATATTTTTCAGGAATCCACCGGTTGAACCGGTTACCTGAACCGGGAATGTATTTTTCATGATTCCAATTGTGTCTCGCATGGATTACGAATACTGACCGCTAACCCTGCAAAAGAACTGCCCTTTGGCCGTATTATCGGAAAAAGATAACATCACTAAACCTTGTGGGGTATGGCGGACCGGTTGCCGGACTACGGGTCATTGGTTGGTATACTCCGGAAAAAAAGAATCAGACTGATTTCTCCCATCCCTGGCCCATATCAACAATAGGCCTGACTTCGGTCACCTCAAAGGTCACCCCTGCGTGGATCATGTCTGCTGCTGCCTGCCCGATCTCTTTTGCGAGTTGCGACTTGTAAGTGTCGAATATCGTGCCTGATGTCACAATACTCTTTACCTTCAGGTACATCCTGATACCCTTCCAGTCCGTGAGTGCTTTCCCGGGTTCCATGATCATGTAGACTGCATGAGGGTTCTGCTGGAGATACGTGAGACTGCGGTTCTTCCCGCTACCCATGAAAACTAATTTCTCATCGATCATCCGGGGCGATCCGAAGACAGCGACATCCACATTCCCGTCCTTGCCGGATGTGCTGAGTGTTCCAAGCCTCGGCTGTTTGTTGAAATACTCCATCAGTTTCGATGACATGATCGTAGATACCCTGTTCCTGACTTAAAGTTAACCTTTCCTGGAAACAGTCCGGGATGGCTGGCGGAGTGAAATAAAAAAACCAAATGTTCGTTCATTTTTCTACTGTTCCCCGGTCCACCGGTGTAACGGTAAGGAATATGCAGGTTAAAACGTTCCCGTTCTGTTCGTCCACCGAGCGTTAATACTCCGTCCTTCCAGCGGAATATTTCCTGCCCCTTAGTACGCAGCCGGAAACGGAGGCTGCTGCTGGCTCAGTGCAACAATCTCCGCGGCATTCTTTAACAGGCCGGCTAGGTATTCCTTCGCCCATGCCTCGTCCTTGTATTCCCCGAAGGGGCGGTACGATCCCTGCAGGCCGCCATTCTCCCGGTCGAACCGTAGCAGGCCGACAGGTGAACCTCCTTTTTGAACAAGGGCATTCAGTTTTTCAAGCGGATGGGGTGTCGTATTGAAAACAAATTCCGTTTCCTTCTCAAACCCGACCGCAATCGCGACCAGCCGGGCACCTTTTGCTTCATCGAACATCTCGTTAACCAGATCGGCAGTTTTTCTCATAGGGACCCATCAATGGAATTGCAGTTCCATTTCATAAACCATTCGTTCCGGTTCCCGGGACGGATGACAAAGATCCCTTGCGGTGAAATGAAGTGGCAGACCGGATAGGGGTACAAGGCTGTTCCGGAACCTTCACGAGGACCTGGGTCAGACCCTCGTCATGGTCTCCCTCGAACCGTGGCACACGGAATATTTCGACCGGTTTATCACACTTCAGGACGGGGTTGTTGTGGCCGGGTAATATGAGCTGCAGTTAAACAATGATTCAGGTCCGGTTCGTGCTGATTAATTTCCGTTATGATGCCCCACTATCTCCTCAAAGCATTGTTAATTGATGATCAGGAAGAGGTAACTCGTCCCACGACACAATATAACGATCAATCCAGGAAAGGGAGCAACGATGAGACAAGTCCCAAAGGATAATCGTGAATGGTTCCAGGAGTGGGCGAACGAGTACGACAATACTCTTGGAAAAGTAAACCGGCACCACAAACTGCTTGACCTTGTTGTCAAGGCATCGGGAATAAAAAGAAATGACCTGGTCCTTGATATTGGTTGTGGAACAGGACTCCTGTCACTGAAATTCCTCAACAAAGCAGACTGCACAATCACGGCAATCGACAGCTCGCCCCAGATGCTTAAGATATTCCAGGAAAAGATTGAGACGTGCAACCTGACCGAAAAAATCCATTGCATTCAGGAATCCGCCGAGGAAATGGAATTCAAACCCGGCCAGTTTGATATCATAGCATCGACGGTTGCACTGCACCACGTGAAATGCAAGGAACCGGTTATTAAAAATATTTATGACTGGCTGAAATGCGGTGGAAGATTTGTTATTGGCGAGCTCGATATGGACACAGCGGGGAGACTGGACGACCCCAAAAGATTATTGAGAATCCTGGATTGCCTCAAGGAGGAATATGCACTCGCAATGGAAGAGGGAGGCATACCGGCATTTGAAAGGATGTACGACAATGGAAAGAAGCATATCCTGAACGACGGCGAATACTGCATCGGGTTTAACCAATGGGAAAACCTGTGCAGGGATGCCGGATTTAAAAGCGTGGAAATCTGCCCCGTGAAAGGGTTTGAATGGTTCAAAGTGCTGGCGGCAACGAAGTAGAGGGGCTGGATTAGTATACAGCCACACTTAAGAGCTCAATGGTTTACCGAACCGATAGGAATTCTCAATTTTTTTCAAAGTTCGCGCAATCCTGATACGTGAAAAATGGGGTATATTTGTCCCATGTAAATCTGGGGGGAAAATCATGGGATGAGTATGGAATGAGGATTGGTGAGCCCCCTTTTGTTGTTTACTCTCGTTCACGCCTTTAAATTGTGATTTGTAATTTTCAAACATTGTGACTCCTTTTGTTATTCCCGATTCAACCTGGGAACGTCCGGCCGGTATCGAAGTCGGCCGGGACCTGCCGGTTCATGGTAGAAATCACTGCCAGAAAACCATCACAGCCCATTCTCACCGGCTCAAATACACGGGAACAAAGCTATCCTTTATCGTGTTGGAAAAAGGTATACCAGATATCAATGAGGTGAAAAAAATGAAGAAAGGTTTTGCAGCAAATCTCGAAGAAGAAACGCGAAAGAACACCGATTTCCGCAGGGTACTCTATACGGGGAAATACAGCCAGCTGGTCCTGATGTGCCTCAAACCGAAGGAGGATATTGGGATGGAAACGCACGATGACGTTGACCAGTTCTTCCGTTTCGAGGAAGGCGAAGGGGTTGTTGTGATCGATGAGACAAAGCACACGGTGAAAGACGGCAGCGGTGTGATCGTCCCCTCCGGTGCGAAACACAACGTGACCAATACTTCAGCGACCAAAAATCTCAAACTGTATACAATATACTCCCCGCCTGAGCACCAGGACAAAGTGATACGGAAAACGAAGCAGGAAGCCGTCGATAAGGAAGAGCATTACGACGGGAAACCTACAGAAAAATAAGTAACACGATAATTATCATTCTCTTTTTTCTTTTTAGTACCGGGATCATTAAGAACCGGATATTTTCCTGTGTGAATGTCAGGTAGTGCCGGAATCGTTCAACCTGTGAGTCCGATAACCGCCCGGTCGAGTTGGTACTGTTGTGAAGCCTGTTGCCTATAGGCCCTGAAATTAATTTATTGGGGGGGTTTAGAGCGTTTTCCTTTATTTTTGAGTCTGGCAAGTGTCATATTTTTGTTATGTTCTATATCTGAATTATTTGGATCCAGTCGAAGCCCTTTTTCATAGAACAAAAGCGCATCCTGATAATTTCCCTGTTTGTATAAATTATTTCCACTCTCCTTGCAGGAAATTGCTTTTCGTTTACGTTCTTCTGTGATTTCGCCCCTGGAATCAGGTAATATTTCTTCTTCTTTTTCAATCGGGTTCTTCGGTTTAACTGCTGGTTTTGGTAAGATAAAATTTTTGCGACCTATTTTACTAAGAGCAATTTCCAAAGCATTAGCAAGTTTTTTCGGTGATGCGCTATTTTCCCCTTCAATGGTGAATACCGAACGATTGGAGGGTGTGTACCATGAAATGATAACGATATTTTCACCACCCGTTATCCGGGCCATTTGCGTTATTAACTCCAGGGAGCGCTGTCCACCCTTCTCCTTGTCGACGATAAAATCAATGTGAAATCCATCCGCCGGCGATTGAGTCGGGTTCAGGATAATTTCATGACCCCCGCACGACGATGTTGTGCATATACCGGGTAAAGAATTGAAGACATTTACCAGGTGTTTTACTCTCGGTTCGACCCCCCCTTTGGCGCATTCGTCCATCGCTTGTTTTTTAATAGCGTTGAAACTTCTCATGGGGATATTCCTGTTTAGTTCTATACTTAGATATCTTGGATATCCTTTTAATTGCTGCGATGAGGACAGGATCTATCGCAATCGCCTGCCCGGACCTGGTGAGAACTATTACCGGGTTCCGTTAACAATCACAACCTTCCCTTCCGCAATAAATCCATCATCCACCATTCGGGGCACGTTCTTTTGAAGTCTGTTTCGACCCCCGGGAGCGAATTCCATGAGCCGCAAAGCATAACGCGGGCAACCCTCATTGGCGGTAAGAAGGAAACGGACCTACATGCCTGAAAAACCAGGTTTGTTCATCGGTACAGCCGGGACATCGGATGCGTGTCTGATGATCATACTATTTTGTTTAGTTTTCTGCACAAACACATATCACTACCGTATCTTCCCAGGATTCCCTGGTTTTACCGGATTTGCATCCGGGCAGGTTGTCCCGGCTGAAGATTAAAATTAAAACAGAAACCTACCGGTTGGTTCTGGCAGAAAAACCCTGGGCGGGTCTCCAGGACATGCTGAATAAAAATATCCCACGTCAGTTCCTGAGGGGAAAATATATAAGTGTATAAGCACACACTTATTCAGATTCAATGAACCTGAATAACAAGGAAGACGAACATACCCGGCTCATCAGGATTGTTCCCGGAATGGCCGGGTCTTTCAAGGCCCTTGGGGACCTCACCCGGCTCCAGATCATTTACCTCCTATCAACCGATACGAGCGGAACCCTCAGCGTTTCCGAACTTGCGGAGCGGCTTAAAATTTCGCAGCCCGCAGTATCGCAGCACCTGAAAACCCTCAAGGCCGATGGGCTCGTCGAGTCCCGGCGGGAAGGATTCTATATTTATTATACCATCAACCGCGAGCGGATCGTGGAGTTCCGTGAGAATTTCGAGATGATGTACGCGAGCATCATGGCGAACTGCAATCGCGAAATGGTCCGGAAGTCAACCCGTGACCGGGATATCCGGGCCTGTGTGATCTTCTACTCGTACTCGGGAATAACCCGGAATATTGCCGAAGGCATCAGGAATGCCAGCGGCTGCGATCTCATCGAGGTCAGGCCGAAGAAACCATATTCCTCGTTCTCTGTCTATACGACCGGTGTTCTCCGTTCCCGGAAGGGGGCCTGTGACCCGATCGAGCCGGAAGTGATCGATGTATCAGCCTACGACCTCCTGATCATCGGGACGCCGGTCTGGGCGTGGAAGCCGACCCCTGCCATCAACGCGGCGGTACAGGCGCTCAAAGGCTGCGAAGGAAAGATGGCCGTTATTTTCACAACCTGTTCCACCCAACCCGGGGAAGGCCTGCCGATCCTGAGCAAGGCACTTTCTGAACGGGGGGTCAGCGTCATGGCAGAGATCTCCCTGAATGCGCAGGATACAAAGAACCCGGACGCGGGGGGCGAACTGCTCAGGCAGATCATCGGGGCAGACCCTTTCAGGGGACTTGATGAAGGCATAAAGGAGCTGGAATAACATGTCCTCAACGGAGAACAACCAGTACCGGGAAACGTTCAATACAACGATAGGGGAGACCATCGGCCAGGCAATCAGGATCATCGCTGCAGAACCCGCCCTGATCATTCCCGGCACTGTCATCCTGCATCATCAGCGGAAGGCGGCAGCGGTGCGAAAAAAGCACGAGTGGGAAGGGCTCCTCGTCCCGCCGGTCATAATCGTAAGCATAACATCGCGATGCAACCTCGCGTGTGCCGGTTGCTACATGCATGGGCGTGGCGAAAAACCAAAGGAGGAGATGAGCCCGGAGACCCTGGCATCGGTCGTCGATCAGGCCGCAAAACTCGGTGTCTCCGTTATCGTCATCGCGGGAGGCGAACCGTTCGTCCGGCACGAGGAGATCTTCAGGCTGGCAAAGGCCCATCCCCGGGTCCTGTTCCCGGTCTTTTCAAATGGCTTGTTGATCGATGAGCTGGTGGCCGATGCGATTGCAAAATGCCGGAACATTGTACCGGTCATCAGTTTCGAAGGGTTTCGTGGAGATACCGATGCACGGAGGGGAGCCGGGGTCTTTGACCGGCTCCAGTCAGTCTGCGCCCGGCTGAAGGACAGAAGCATCTTTTTCGGTTGCTCGGTGACCACGACACGGAAGAACTTCGGGCAGGTGACCAGTGAAGCGTTCATCAGGCAGATGACCGGTGCCGGTGCCCGGGCCTTCACGTTCGTGGAGTACGTGCCGATGGAGGCCGGAACCGAGGGCCTCATCCTGACCTTTGAGCAGAAGAAGACCTTGCAGGCAGTTCTCGAAGCCTATAACCGGAAATTTCCGGCGCTCTTCATCGGCTTCCCCGGCGACGAGGATAGCTACGGGGGATGTCTTGCCGCAGGACGGGGCTTTGTGCATGTCAGCCCGTCCGGCGACCTCGAACCCTGCCCGGCAGCGCCGTTCTCGGATGCGAACCTTTGCATGGTTTCACTTAAGGAAGCGCTGCAGTCCCGGCTGCTTGCCAGCCTGCGGGAGGTGCCCGGGGTGCTGACGGAATCGGGCGGTGGCTGTGCACTCCGGGCAAACCGGGCGTGGGTGCATGAGATCACTGGCCAGGGATGATATCCGGCCGGTTTTATACAGAAACACAAGGGTGACTAAAATGGAAAAGAAAGGAAATGAGCTTAAAGATTCATCGCCGGGAAAATCTCTCCTGGTCGTGTTTTCCTACCATCATAAAAACACGGAGAAGATCGCTGAGGTCTTTGCAAAGGTTCTCGATGCACAAATAAAAACACCACAGCAGATCGAGCCCGGAGATCTGGAGGATTACGATCTCATTGGCTTCGGCTCGGGGATCTATGGTGCAACATTTCATGCATCCCTCCTCGACCTTGTCGACAGGCTTCCGCAGGTCACCGGTAAAAAAGCATTTATCTTCTCAACTTATGGGGCTCCGGCCGCCTTTGTGGGCAGGGAATTTGTCGAGAATAACCACTCGCAGATCCGGAAAAAACTGATGGCGAAAGGATACGTGGTTATCGGTGAATTCGGTTGTGCGGGGTGGAACACGAACAGTTTCCTGAAATATTTCGGGGGGCTGAACAAAGGCAGGCCCCATGCCGAAGATATCCGGCATGCGGAGAAGTTTGCCGGGGAACTGAAGCGGCTGGATTTCAAAGCGAAAGGATCCAAACAGGGAACTTCCGGCATAACTGGGGAGGAACACGAGGTATAGCTGAAACCATAGTCGGATTTTGAGCATATAATGGTCTGTTTAGTTAAGTCTTCCCGGATCCGGGCCTGACTGTTAAGGGCCGGGTCATTCCGGGAACCAATACAAAATCTAACGGGTATGAGATGGCCGCTTCCGGCATTCCAAAATACATGGTTTATCCTGTATGTTGAAAAATGGATCCGGGATAATATGGACAGGTATATCATTTCACGAGTTTTTTTATCGTATAAGTGTGAGTGCGATGGATGACCAACCTTCAGAGGGAAATGAACGTGTTGCTGAGATATTCATTGTAAGTTCCGACGAGACCGTAACGGGTCCGCTTAAAGAGGACCTCGAAAAAAATAATCACCTGGTCTGCGTTGTTTCTGACTGTGCACAACTCAAAGAAACACTTCCCGCGGGAAAACCAGGCCTCCTGATCGTCGACGGTTCAACCCAGGGGGGGGAAGGATATGACTTCGTCCGCGGGATCAAGGCTGACGGAGACCTGTGGAACATCCCGGTCCTGGTTCTTACCAGTGAATCAACCATGCATGGCCTGTTGAAGGCCATCGAAAGTAATGCCGACAATTTCATCGCACCGCCCTATAATACCCCTGATCACCTTTCACTCATCGAAGGCATGCTCGCCACCCCCATCGAGCGGCCCACCCGGGACGAGCTGAAAAAGCAGTTCAGGGTCCGGCAGGATGACCAGACCTACGTGGTCGCCGCCCCGGGCAGAATACTCCTCGAATATCTTCTCTCATCGTTTGAGATCGTGGCCGGCAAATCGTCAGATTTGTCATCCTTAACGTCAGAACTCCGGAAAATTTCAGAGTCTGCAAGAGACATGGAACGGACGTTGATCCGGCAAACCGGGGAAATTGAGGCATTAAAGGCGTCTTTCCTGAAAAAAGAGCAGACAATTACCGACCTGACAGGCAGGCATGACGAACTGGAGAAGACGCTTGCACAGAAAACGGACGAGATCAAGAACCTTGCAGCAGAATTCGAGAACAGCAGAACAAGTCTTGATACCGTTGAGAACTCGCTGAACGAAGAAGAAATCCGCAGCGCATCGCTTGAAAAGACGATCCGTGATCTCAAGTCCGAACTCGGGCGACAGAAAAATGTATTTGCTGGAGAGAAAAACAAGACCCTTTCGGCAGAACGGGAAATTGCTGCCCTGAAGGAGGCAAAAGCGCAGTCAGAACGCGATCTGAACCTGGTGATTTCCGGGCTCAACGAAACGGCACAACAACATGCCGATGAACTGGCCCGGCTGAAGAGTGAACTGGAAGCAGAAACCAGCCGTCGTGTACTGGCGGAAAACCAGGCAGCCGGGCGCCAGCGGGAATCTGAACTGCATGGGTATAATTTCCAGTCAGAAACAGAGGTTCTCAACCTGCAGGTAAGTAAACTGCAGGAAACACTTGACGCATCGGCTGCAGCGCTTGAAACCGAGCGGGGGCTCAGGCAGGCCTCTGAAGTAAAAGCAAAATCAGCCATCCAGCAAAAGGAGGATCTCGAATTACTGGCCCGAAGATACCATGAAGAGATGGAACGGACAAACACCGATCAGGCCGCGATGATATGGCAGGTAAAGGAAGAACTCAAGGTCGCCCACCAGCAGGTCCAGTTACTTGAAGCAGACGCCGGTAACCTTACCAGGGAAAAAATAAAAGCCGAACAGGACGTCCGGATGCTCACTACCGAACTCGAGCAAGCAAGAACAACACTTGCTGATGAGCGGAAGAGCCACCCGGTCACCGGTGAAGGATCTGCCGGTAAAGAACGACATCTGGTGCAGCAACCCCTCATTTCGCCAGATGAGGACGATCCTCCGAAAGAGACCCCGAACCTGGTCGTATTGGAAGAACCTCATGTCCCAATGACGGTAGATCCGATATTTCCACCCGTCGTCACGGAACCAATTCCTGCGTTGGAACAAATCCCTGTTACTAAGAAAGACCTTGTCGCCAGCGAACCTGCAGTGGAGACCTCCCGGGTATTCTCGGGGGTAATCCCCAAGGTATCAGGGGATTCCGATGTCAACATCATATTCCTGCAGCAGGAACCCGGGGTAAAGGGCGGGAATTCTGAATCAGTAAGGAATGTCAATGAACCCGTGGCAAAGGAAACAGACCCGTTACAAAGAACCACAAATGTTGATGATCCTATTGCAAAGGATATAGATCCGGCACCTGGACAGGAAAAAGTCGCCAAAGCCGCAAAAGAGGAAAGCGTTCCTGACAATGAATATAGATCTGAAAGAACCTCACCGCGAACTCCTGAAATTTTGGGAGGGCCATTACCCGGCGGCGATATCTCATTCACCCGCAGTCAATGGCTTGATCTTCTCAAATGGGCACGTCATACGGTAACACTGTCAAAGGACGACCGACTCAAGATCGTCAGGATGGGAAGGCTGGTGCAGAAAGACGGGAAGCTGGGAAAGAAACAACAGGACCAGGTCAGGGAGATCCTTCTGTCGGCTTCTGCACTCGGATACCATCCCCAATAACCTGTCCCGACCCATTCCCCGTTGTCCGGCCTGGTTTCCCGGCTACCAATGAATATATCCGGTGTTATGGGAATAGTATGAAATGTGAGGAAGGTTTACCGTACCAGCAGGGTTGTGTTCCTTCCGGAAATGGACAAAGGTGCCCGAATTGAGGGAAGAGACTGAAGGAAAGGGAATATAATTGGAAATCCGGATTATTACTTTTATCAGGAACAATCTCTCCCCTGGAAACCGCTTATCCGAATTATTTTACGGGGTGATGATGGTCGTGGTCATCACCGGCCTGATTAACGGCGGTCTGCCCCCCACCGGGAACACGATCCGCCTCCTGTTGATTGCCGGGCTGGCCGTCAACCTGACATGGGGGATCATCGACGGCGTCACCGCGATGTACGGGGGGCTGGTAAACCGTGCCGATTATAACCGCATCGCCAACGAATTCAGGGTGGACACCAGGAATCCGGAAAAGAGAGAAATGGTCACAAGGTCCCTGCAGGGGACGATTGTCGAAAACCTGAGTGAAGGAGAGCAGTCCACGGTGGTCGATATGATCGGTGGCGGGAAACCCGTGTACGGTCTGAAATACCCTGCGACCCGTGCGGACTGGGACGTCGCGATTGCCACCATCTTCATCGATTTTATCCTCGTCTTCCCGGTAGTACTCCCCTATTTCTTCATCGATAATGTCAGGTGGGCGGTATTTGCTTCCCATACGATTGCCATCGTTCTCCTCGCCGGTGTTGCGATGCTCTGGGCCGGGAAACTTAATCTCAATAAGAGAAAGGCGGGAATTATTATTGCCATCATCTCATTTGCAGCGATATACTCCACCTATTATATAGGGTGGTAACTGGAAGGTCCGAGGGTATCGAATTTCATGAGGAACTCACCTCCGGACATTAAAAAACACATAAATAATTGGCTGACCTCGTTCAATTTAACAAACGAGAGAATTGGTGATGACAATGAAACGAGAATTCACGATATTACTGGTGTGCCTGTGCCTGGCATTTGTTCTGACTGCCGGCTGCACAACACCCACAACAGCACCGGCAACGACGCCTGCTCCAACCAAACCCGTTACAACAACTGCCGCCACGTCTGCCACCCCAGCCGTTACGGCGATGCCTAGCCTTGTCGGGAACTGGACCGGTATATCAAGAGGTTACGTGGAAGCATCCGGGTACCAGGTTGCAGAACAGGTCATAAGGCTGGACGTCACCGGACAGACCGACCGCTTCTTCAAAGGACAACTCTCCTTCCCGGAAAACGGGACCCAGATTACGAAGGAGTTTGCTGGTGTAATCGGTGCTGACGGGAAGACCATCGATGACGTAGAGTACCCGGCCGGGTTTAGCGATGGGGTTGTCATATCAGCCGACGAGATAGAACTTATCTTCAGAGACCAGGGCAAACCGTCTACCATCACGATCGATTCACTGAAACGTTCGACCGCTGCCAACCTGTCGGTCACGCCTGCCGTCCAGCCGATGCCAGGCCTTCTCGGCAAATGGAACGGGACTTCCACAGGCTACATGGAAACAGCATCCGGGTACCAGGTCGCACCTGACGTCGTGAGCATCAATATTACCGAACAGAAGGACCGCCTCTTCAAGGGACAGGTCGCGTTTGTTCTGAACAAAACCGTCGTAACCAAGGACTTTGCCGGGGTAATGGGCCGTGACGGTAAGACCTTCAAGACCGTAGAGAGCCCCGATGGGTTCAGTGACGGGATAATCGTATCTGCTGACGAGATAGAACTCATCTTCAGGGACAATGTGGCTCCGTCCAGGGTTGACATCGACTCGCTGAGGCGGTCAGGAGCGACCAGCCCGGCGGTAATCTCTGTCGTTCCGGCGATGCCGGGGCTTGTCGGGAACTGGTCGGGGATTACAACAGGCTACGAGGAAACAACATCCGGGTACCAGGTTATCAAGGGCACCATGATCATGAAGGTCACCGAACAGAAAGACCGGCTCTTTAAGGGACAGGTCGCTTACATGATCAACGGGACCCCGGTGATCAAGGACTTTGCCGGCGTTTTTGGCCGTGAGGGAAAGGACTTCATGACCGTGGAATATCCGGATGGGTTCAGTGACGGGGTTGTCATATCAGCCGACGAGATCCAGCTGGTCTTCAGGAACACTGATAATCCATCGGATATTGCCCTCGATATTTTTAAGCGGTCAGACGTAGGGATTCGCAAAGGAGGGCTGGACCCTCCCGTTTTTTCTCTTGTCACATTTCGTTCCCGGGACTTCGTTTCATCGTCTGAATGTGGCTGGTACTATCTGACCAAGGACCACCTGTCATGGACGCCTATGAACCAGCGAGCAATTTTTTGATGAAAAAGGGTCCTTTGGAGTATCGGAATCAAGGGAAAGCGGCAGGTCAAAATAACCCTCCCTGATTTTCTATCTGCAATGCATCAGAATTCCTGTTATCCCGGGCATTTGACAATTAAATGGCTTTCGTTTTCCAAACGATAATTAAGGAAGATTAATCATCTCTTCAGCCCATTTCAAATTTATCCCATTCCAATAGAAGATCTGTGCCAGGGGATCGTCTTTGAATTCAGTTTCCAGGTTTACGTACCGCACCTTTGCAACAGCACTACTACTGTTCCTGTTAATACTGCCCGTATGTGCAAATATCGTGGCGGTAGGAAACGTTTCCGCCATTGTTTATCAGGGAAGTTACATCACTGTCGGTAATGTCGGCACCTGGCATCCTGGTGATAAAATTACCATCACGGCCATGACCGACCTTCCCGTTGGCAGCCAGGTGCTGTTCGAGGTTGCACCCTCTCCCAATTCCCTGACAAGGACCGGCACTGCTGGACAATATAGCGGTGCATCGGGGACGGTAACCGTTTATTCCGGCCAGGACCGGAAACAAAACCTCCTTGGTTTTCCTGTCGATCTCTCCACGTTCCAGCCGGGTGTCTATACGATCCGTGCCACGGCTGTCGACAATGACATAACCGGTTCAGGACAATTCACGGTTGCACCGACCGTTACGAACAATCTCCCCCTCGCAATGTTTACCTTTAAACCCGACCCCGCGATCGTGAACGAACCCGTGTTTTTCGATGGAATGGGCTCAAAGGACCCCGATGGAAAAATTCTCACTTACCAATGGGATTTCGGAGACGATACACCTTTATCGGACAAGGCCAGACCCTCCCATACCTATCGGTCGACAGGGTTGTTCAGGGTCACCCTGAAAGTGATGGATGACAACCAGCAGTTCGGGCAGGCCTATAATGATGTGAACGTCGTTGTCCCTGTTCCGCCCGTAGCGGATTTTTCAATGTCGCCTTCAACCGGCCGGGCATACGAGAACCATCCCTTCGCTGTTTCGTTGTCGGACAAGTCGACCGGCTCACCCCTGACGTGGGCCTGGTACGTGGACGATACCCTGGTCTCGCAGCTGTCGACCTACTCCCGGAGTATATTCACGAAACCCGGAAACTACACCATCAGGCTGGTGGTAACGAACGGGTTCGGAACATCTGAAAAGAAACTACCGGTAACGGTCCTGCCGTTTGTAACGTCACCAACGACCCCGGTGACTGTAATTCCGGTAAGCCAGTTAGATACCACGGTCCGGCCGACGACTACCATTATCACATCCCTCACGACCCCTGTAGTCCCCTGTACGACATGTGATCCCTGTTTAATATTCGGTGTCCCGTGCCTCTGGATAGAAATTTTCGTTGTTATCATCGTTATTATCGTGTTATTGATTGCTCTGAAGCAATTGCTGCGGCGGCCAGGCATAACTCATGGTAGCAGGAAACAAACACATGGACATCGTGAAACAGATAATCACCAGCAAAAGTCCGATCTCTCGCTGCCCGATGTCAGCATCACTGCCCGTGGGGGGATCAGTCCCCGGGGTCAGGACGTAACGAACCCTGATATCCACATGGAAGTCGAAACCGGGATCGAACATCATCTCAAAGAAGAGTGAAAAAAATGGCTCCAGAAAAAGTAAAAGACAAGGCACAGGCAGACTTCGAAGAAGAGATCCGGACGATGGTAGAGAAAAAGGAATTCCAGGACGAAAGGGAATCATTCTCTCCCATGGTTCGGAAATATGCGGAAAAATCCCAAAAGACCGAAGATGCCGGGTGGGACCTCCTGACCAGAAAAATCGTCGAGGTGCTTCCGGTATACATGACGGACGGGATGATCACGTGTTCCCTCGAAAAGATCGGTGCGGTAGGACCGTGTCGCGACATCGCAGATTACCAGAACGAACTTACCATCACCCCCGGTGACAATTTTCCGAAAATAGCGTTCCCGACGTTTTATCCGTACCTCGATTTTATCCTCCAGGCCGGTCCGGTTGATGTCTATCATATGAAAACGAACTTCAAGGTCGAAGGGTCGATACAACTGGACGAGGCGAAGATCAGGTTCAGGCAGAAAAAGGTCCAGGAGGTTACCGGCAGGATTCTGGTATCGGCTAAGATATCGCTCTGCAAAGGGGATTATGCGGTGGAGTTACACGAGTTTGAGAGGAAGATCGAAGTAGGGTGAAGGACTGCGAAAGAGAATCCGTCTGAAAAACAGATGAGCCAAATAGCAGATGAACAGACCAATGAGGAAATCCACGGGTTCATCTCTTGAAGTCCAATGTTATTTCGAATTTCGAGAATATCTCACCGAATTTCCCGATCATATGCCTTTGACCTGCCCCAATTGTCGGTATATTGTTGATCCTAACCCGATAACAAGATTCAAATCAGCATCATTAAATCCCTCATATATTGAAAAGGATTCTATGAAGCAATCATTTGTAATTATTACCGCCGTTCTTCTTGTTGCGGCCGCCGCGATCCTGGCCGGATGTACCAGCCAGACCACACCCGACAGCGTTGTAACGACCCAGAGCCCGACTGCAATACCCACCCAAATCGCCCAACCCCCTCAACCACCCAACCAACCCAACCCAGCCAGCCAGCTCAAACCGTTAATTCGCAAAATCAGGATGACCTGTTCCAGTCGACAGTATTAGACTCCATGAATTCACTCAACCTCACGATGTCCAAAGTTGCTGACGACGGGCAGAATATGGACATGGTAGCCTTACAAAGAGATGCGTTTACGGTAAGTTCCCAGGCGGGTACATATTATGTCCAGATAAAAAACATGAAGGTATCACCGGAATTCCGGGATATCCAGACGAATTACCTGAAAATACTCCAGGATGTGCAGTCAGGTGCCGATCTCTATATGAAAGGGGCTGTTTCAGTACAGGCAGGAGACATTGACACCGGCACCAAATACATTTCGCAGGGACATACGAATTTTGATAGTGCCACCCAACACATGGCCACGATGCTCGGGTCTGTCTGAACACAACTCTTTTTTTTCAAATTGCCCGGATTTCGGTTTTTATCCGAAAAACAATCAGAAGAGAATTATTGTGGATCGATTTTTGGATCTTAAAAAAAAGAGTAATCATTTACCCTTCACAACGATGAGATCCTTCCGGACCGATGTACTTCCGACCATTAAACCACTTGATGCATCCTTTTTCATCACCGTTAACGTGACCGTATAGTTGCCGGGATAACGGTATGTATGGACCGGATTGGGCCCTGTCATGTTGACCCCGTCACCGAAATTATAATTGTAAAATGTCGGATTTCCGGAAGACTGATCCGTAAACCGGACGGTTAACGGGGCTGAACCCTGCACCGGGCCTGCGGTAAAGTCCGCGACCGGCGGTATGAACGCTACTTTCGTGACCGTGACAATATTCTCTTTAGTTATGTTGTCGCTCACCATGGAATTGGTCGTCTTGTCGAATTTCATAACGGTCAGGGAAATATCGTAGGTTCCCGGAAGTTTGTAGGTATGGACCGGGTTTTGAACTCTCGAAGTTGTCCCGTCGCCGAAATTATAACTGAAGACCGTAGGGCTCCCGGCAGATGCATCACTGCATTGTACCGTCAGCGGGGCAGTGCCGGAGACGGGTGACACCGTGAAGTCTGCGACGATTGATTTCTGAGGTTGCGGGAGCGGTCCGATTGAAGTATTTACCAAAGCACCGTTCCTGATGGTGATTATCCTGAACTGGTCTGCGAGTACTACCCTGTCATCGTCATAATATGCCATAATGCCTGCCGCATAGGTCCCATCGGGCAACAGTTTGTATAGCATTGACATCCCCGGAACAACCGTGGTATGAGCAAGAGGGAAAACGCCGCTTTCCTGACCTTCCCAGTTAATCCCTGTTGAATAACTCGTGACCAGGGCGCCATTCTCAAACTGGTCACTGGTACGCCCGTATATTTCCCCACCTTCTTCTGATACAGTATAGGGGGTGATCATGAGGTCACAATGGCCGGTACCCGTCGACAAAGGTGGCAAGCGTAGCATCGTTATTATACCCGTCACTCTCTATTGTGACCCCGGAATAATAGGTGCTGTATCCACCATCCGTAATACCGTCGTATTCCATATCGAAGAGAAGAGGCTGTGAATTTCCTGCACTGCCCGGCATGTAGTACCACTGTCCGTCCCATTGCGGTACCTGGTAAAGCCCGTTACTCCCCGGTTCGATCGGTTGCGTCCCAATCGACAGGGCGCCTGAACCGTCAATCCGGTAATATGCTGCGAATACACTGGCGTCCCCGTACGGGTCAAGCAACTCAAATTCGCCGTTTCCAATTCCTGCAAATCCTGGTTTTGAGAGGGAGTCTGTGGCTTCGTCGCCAGCTGGTTCATTGCCACCCGTGATGAA
Source organism: uncultured Methanomicrobiales archaeon (assembly GCA_963815625.1). Lineage (GTDB taxonomy): Archaea > Halobacteriota > Methanomicrobia > Methanomicrobiales > Methanospirillaceae > CAIKOD01. The sequence goes on along the minus strand of CAWFHG010000006.1, from coordinate 258,392 downwards.
AGGTTCCACATCTGCGGTTTTTTGGACGTCCGATGTGGTCGCGGCATTACCTGCCTGAGATTCTTCGATCATCTTTACGAAGAATGTGTCCCAGTCTGTGGCAATTTTAATTCCTTCGCCATATTTGTTATACTCGTTTAGATCCATCGCATCCGGTGATGCAATCGAGATCCCGGATACGGCCTTGCTTTTTTTGTTATGCTTCTCATACACGACTGCATTCCTGGTGAGGGTAATGGCCCCGTCTACTTCTGTTGCCAACTCCGGACGTTTTTCTTTGATCTTCTCTAAAAGGGAAACAAGGTCGACTGCTGTGGGTTTACCATTCGAGACGCCGACCTTGATCGCGTTATTGTAGGCACCCTTAAGGTCGTGAAGACCTTCCTTATCTTCACTCACGGAGACCAGTTTTGTTCCGAGCGTACCAAGACCTTCCCGGAGGGCAGGGACTTTTGAGGTATTAATGATCGACATTGTCATTACATATCTGTCGTCGTCAAGGTAGTCCTCGGCAATACCCTTGAGAAGACTTTCGGAGTCTTCGCCCGGTTTGCTGACCAGGGGTGCGATAACCCTGCTGTAATTATACGATCCGAACGCGAAATTTTCAGATCCGAGTTGCATGGTTGTGTAGGGCTGAACAGTCTTGGCCACCTCGACAGACGCCATGAGGCAGGCATCAAAAATAAACGGATCAGACTTAATTCCTCCCTCATTTAACGCTTTATCGATATCGTTCATCTGGAGCAGTTCCAGGGTTCTCTCGTCCTGTCCTATCCCGCCATAGGAACCGCCGTGGTCTGAAATGATAAGGATCGTCCTGCTCGCAGTCCGCGAAGTCCTGGCAACGGTAATAAATTTTTGATAACTCCACCCCGAGCCCATATCCGCACTGGTATTGGAATACAGGTAATCATTGCCATTCCCGAATTTCCCATCTTTCCCATCCTTGATTAATTGTGCTCCGGTTGCAATTTTCATTCCCTGCCATCCAGCTTTTTTCGATCCCCCGAATGCAACAACAACATCCAGTTTTTTGGGATCAGCATCTTTATACGATTCGATAACCCTCATCAGGTCTTTTGTTGCGTCACCACCTTTTGATTCAAGGTCACTGCCCACCAGGTAATAGAGGACCTGCGTCTCTGAATGGTTCGAAGGTGTTTCCGCAGCCGCACATCCGGTATGCCCTAAGGCTGTTATCGTCACAAGGATGACGATAAAGCACCCCAGGGACATTTGGATCATTTTACCAGTAATTTTCATGAGAAATTCCTGCCAGAACTACAAAGTCGCTTCTTTTCTTCTGTATTTTTCGTCACGCGTTTAAATTCCAGACTGGTAATTCTTGTTGGGAGTTCATAAATCTTTATAGATGGACTCCACGGGGATAGTCTCAATCGACAGCCGGTGAATTGCATAAAAACGATTGAAGGACCCGTTACTCTACTACCACAGACTCCCTCACAATCCTTTTTTATCCCTCACCTTCCAATGCTCTGATCAGGTGAACGAATGGATATCACAGATTGCGTGAAATTTGCGAATGAAAATCCCGTGACCTATATTGGGACAGTTGAAGGCGACCAGCCCCGGGTCAGGGCATTTGCGATGTGGTTTGCTGATAAAACAGGGTTTTATTACCATACCGGGACCACAAAAGAGGTCTGCAAACAACTGAAGAAAAACCCGAAGGTTGAACTCTGTTTCTATAAACCCGGGGAAGCTGCGGGGATGATGATGCGGATTACCGGAAAGGTCGAATTCCTTGAGGATACAGTTCTAATGGGCCGGCTCCTCCAGGACCGCCCGTGGCTGAATGACGTTATGAAAACAGCCCCCGGGAATGTTAAGATTGCAATATTCCGGGTGGCACATGGGGAAGGTTACTTCTGGACAATGGCGGACAATCTGCGGGAACAGCAGGCACCCCATATAAAATTCTGATTCCTTTTTTTGGATCTGGCCGTCGGTTTTGGAAGTCGGAACCAGACTCTCAAAAATTCCTGCGGATAATTACCGGTAAATCCCCGATGCGGCAAATAAATTGCTCTTTCTGAACGGCCGATGAAAATCAACGGACTCGTTCAAAAAACAGGATAAATACTGGCTCGCCCCCTCGTTTCGACAACAGTTAAAATTACAGGGAGAAGTTACACCCCAGCCACCATCTTCTGACCTGGATGTATGGGATCCTTCTTCTTAACAGTTTTCAGATGATCCAGATTTTTATTCAGATTTTGAAATAGAGGGTAAGACGTATATACTTCAATGATAAATGGCCCCCGACCCTGGTATGTGTATAACGGAACTCAGATATAAAAAAAATCCGTAAAAATCATATTCAGGGAAAGGGAGGTGAAAAAAAAATGGCTGACAATTTAAAAGTAAAGGCCAGTAAAGCCCTCGATGATGCCAATGTGGCTGCTCATGCCATATATGATGATGCAGCGGTTGCTTCTCACAACGTCCTCAAGAGTGGAAAAACAGGAGCACAAAAAGCATCGGATGATGCGAAAATCGAGATCCACAAGGTTGTATCAGATGCCAAAATTGCAGTACACAAGGCCGGATCTGAATTGAAGAAGAAGTAGTTCCGAAGGAACAATTATCTGAATGATTAATTTAAGGAGATGAAAATTTTATGGCCGGAAACCAAAAATTAAATGAGAAAAAAGCCGTAGATAGCAAACATGCCCCATCACATGCAGGACATGATGATGCCAGGGCCGCTACCCATAGCATGCATAGCGATGTTTCAAAATCGATCCACCAGGTTGAAGACACACAAGCGAAAGCAAGGAAAGTCGCACATGATGCAAAAGCTGATGCGGATAATAAAGCTGTTTCAGATCTAAAAACGTCTGCAAAGGGTGCGAAGCCGGAATTGAAGAAAAAATGATGGTAATGGTTGTACAACTTTTTTTATAAACGGGTATTTAAATACTGGAATATTTTGTTATTCCTGGTCCGCCCGGCTTTTAAATTCCGGAGTTTCCGGATGCACTGGTGCGAACTCCCCCGGATTCAATCGTTGTTTTATTTCCTGATGTTTTCCGGGATAATATTTCCATTTTATCCCGTGGAAAAGAGACAATGTGAGCTTCGCAATACCTGTACTCACGCACAATTTCATGACAATCCGGGCATGAGATGAACAATCACAACCAGCTGGCATTCCCGTTTTCCTGAATTCAAATCTTCAACAAAATCTCAATTGATTGTTTTTCCGAATGTTTGTGTGAGGTCATTTGAGCCTCCTTGTAACCGTGAACATTATTAAGATTTTTGTGAACCTACCAGATTTGTTTTAAACGTGGTTCCTCTGCCATTGGTTCGCGATCATCCGTTCTGAACCGGAGAAAACAAAAATGTCAGGGGATTCGTTATAATCCCCGGATTTTCATCGTAAAGATTACGTTGCCTTCTGATATGGAGCCGTCTGATTTATGACCATGTAACGCTTGCCGTTAAACAGGGTTACATATACCTGAACGTGATCGGTCTGATCTGTCCCCTGCAACGTCACGGTTGCTCCTTTGTTGGGTAACAACTGTTGTGTCAGACTTCCACCGTCGCCCCCGGTATATACTACGTCGATGGTCTTTACCTGGACCTGGCCCGCCCCGCCGGCAAAAGTAACATCGATTGTTTTGTGGAGGGAATCTTTCGGAGCTACCTGAATTACAATGTTACTTTCAGTAGGCATCTGGTCGACCGTACCGATGACGATATTACCACCCTGGACGGGCGTATTCTGGACTGTGTTCTGGGCGGGAGGTGTCGTGGTGCATCCCGCAATGAGTGCGACCAGCAGGAGGATACTAACTGCAAGAATAATTTGTCTCATAATACGGATATTGTTCAGGCAGACTATTTTAAAATTAAGGAGCGGTGCAGATTTTGCAACAGTTGGGAGGAAGGAGTTACTTCTCGCTGGACTGAAATCATCTCTGATAAAACCCGGGCAATAGACTGGGGATGTCAGGACAGGAAAAATTATTAGTCCCTGGATGTCCTGTTTTACTCTCATTTAAAATTCAGATATCCCTGGAAATTACAGGAAAATTTTCATTGTTCATGGAAAGAATTGCCATTGCATGGAAGCCACCCATTCGTGCAGTACCAGGTACTTCCGGATTGGTTCAGATTTTGCAACACCCGGTAAGTGGTATATACTTTGACACGTCATTTCAACCGTATCCTACAGGTTGGTATAAAAGGAGCCCAGAAATGTTGGAATGGCGTAATTTTTGTATAGTTTTGGCTCTTACCATGATCCTGGTATTAGTGCTCCCCGCAAGCGGGGCAATTTACACGGTCCCCCCGGGAGGCACTGTGTTTATCGGTGAACAGGGTCTTGATATTAACCAGACCGGGGCGACAAGCAACACGATGATCGGCTGGTTCGGGCCGGGGAACAATTTTATCACGGGTCCACCGGCAACAACAACTTCGGTGGACAACGCAAAAAACTTCTATATTGCACCTTCAATCTTCGGTGGCAAGACCGGCCCATGGTATACCCTTCCTGGTAAACAACTCGCATTCTACGTGGAAGATCCCAGGATGACCCTCAGGATCCTCGATGATACTTCGGATTTTGAAATTACCGGGATGGATACATGGGTCCCGAAAGGAGACCAGGTAGGTTTCAGGATTGAGACCAACCTCGTTGCCATCGCGGACAGGCCAGGTGCCTCAACAATACCGGTAACGATTCACGTCAGGATGCCAAACGGAAACGAGCTTGCGGCGGTATCTAATTACCGGCTGGGTGACATTCCGATCAGTACGTCGCCATTTTCGACGGGACCCGTGTGGGATACCGGGACGTATCCTTCGGGCACCTATGAGGTCTGGGCTGTGTGTAATGCGAACAGCATGAAGGACAACTATCCTGTCGAAGGCAAGACCGAGACTCCTATTGTGGCAAATGTCCGGATCCTGGCAACAAACCCCCTTATCACCACATCGGTTTCACCGGGCCGGACGATTATCCCCGGCACTTCTCCGGCAGGCCCTGTTGTGACGGCAGTGGTTACAACTGCCGCCACATCGGGGGTTCAGACAACGACCGTTCCAACGACGACCCCCCTCACCCCTGTGCCAACAACACTGCCTCCTGCAACCACTTCGGCCCAGGGACCTGATATCGTCCTAATAGTTGGCATATTAGGATTGGCAGCGCTCATCGTTTGGGGAAAGGACCCGAGCTGACCGACGGTCCCATGAGAAATTCTCGAAAATTTTCAATATAATGGAGGCGTTTCCGGTACCATGAAAAAATCATCAGGCCTGAGGTTTTTGAAGAACCATATCGCTAATCGTGTGTTCGGGTCTGTCAGGCACCCCACTTATGCGTATATCACTATCACTTCATCCTGCAATTCCCGGTGCAAATGTTGTGACATGTGGAAAAATAATAATGAGGACGAGCCGGATACCGACGAATGGGAAAGGATTATCGATGAATTGGTACATCTTGGTGTTGTGGTACTCACCTTCAGCGGGGGAGAGCCTTTTATTCGCGAAGATCTCTTCGAAATTGCGTCGTACGCAAAATCACAGGGATTAGTCACGATGGTTGTCACAAACCTGAGTTTATTCAAAGAACGTGATATAGAAAAAATAGCGGATAGTTTTGATTTTTTTGGAATTTCAATAGACAGTACACGCCCGGAGATTTACAAAGAAATCAGGGGTATGGACTGGCTGGAACACATTAAAGGGAATGTCCGCAAAATAATGGCCGGCCTGGCTGATATAAAGGCAGATGTCCAGGTTTGCGGCATGGTTACGATAAGTAACAGAAATGCGGATGAACTGCACGACCTTCTTCACATGGTTTTTGATGATCTCGGGATGGATACCGTATCTTTTAATTTATTAGACCCTAATGGAGGTGCGACCGCCGAAGAATTTGCGCCGACAGATGAACAGGTCGATTTTGCCCGGACTGTCCTCCTGGACCATAAATCATTGTATCCAATCAGTAATTCGACACGGTTTATCAGCCAGCTGGGAAATTTTGATTACCGGTGCAACCCCTGGAAATGTGTACAGATAAATGGCCGGGGTTTTTTGGTGTCCCCCTGTCTTATCTCTTCAACGAAACCTGACATTTTTCCTGATGGAACAAAAACAGACCTCCGCCAAAATAAATTATCCGATGCATGGAATGAAGTACCAAAAAATCTATTCTAACCATGCCAATTGTAAATTGTGTAACGTTGGTTGTGTTGTGGAATCAGCGTGGTCGACGTACGATTTGAACTTTGTAATAAATGACAGCTTTCGTGGCATGATCCTGCCTACCCTGAAAAGAGTGGACGAGCGAAATTGCGGGAGTGTATAATCCGTATTCACTTTTGATTTGGCGAATATTATTTATTTTTCCTTCGGGGAATCCAATTCAGCATGGGTGAAATAACAGAGTTAGAATAACATATAGTAACCCATGGATGCAAATTTCAGTCTGCGAAAAAACCGATTCCACACGCCGGAGGCACATACTGGTATTAATTTGTCGAAATAATTCCATATCGGGGGCATAAGAAAAAATTAAGTCACATGGCATAAGCAATAAATCAGACTTTTTATCCCCTTGTTCAGTGATATTTTATGGAGAACCATTCTTCTTCCGGCCAGGGAAAGAGATCACATAAACGTGCTATGGTCGCATAATTCTGATCATCTATGGCAGCCGGTGAATTTCTCGCGGTCATTGTTGGCGGTGTTATTCTTATATTGATATCAATGACCCTTGACCTCGTCTGGGCACGGACAATTCCTTTCAGACTGCTATATTACGTTATCAGGGCTCCAGGTGTCATAATCCACGAATGTACCCATGTTTTAGGGTGCCTCGTGATGGGTGCGAAGATACAAAAGGTTGTATTATTTTCAGAAAAGGGCGGGTCGGTTTTTTACCTTAAACCGGTTATCCCGTATTTTGGCGATGTCGTTATTAGTATGGCCCCGCTTTTTGGCATTCCTCTTATTCTTCTGGGAATTACATGGGTATTTCAGACGTATTCCGGTTGTTATTTTCCTACCTTCCCTCTTTATTTTGATACAATACAATCGGTGCAGGGATTGTTTGATGGTTTAGCGAATTTTTTTTATCAGAACATTATTTTACATTTTAATTTCTGGTTTTTCCTCTATCTCTACCTGACCGTAAGCCTGGCGGTTTCAATCGCACCCAGCGGTCAGGATATTAAAAATGCGGCAATCGGAATTGGTATAATACTCGTTGCAGGTATCCTGATTGTATGGAGCAACATTCCGTTTGCAGTAAATGCATTGTTATCGGTTACAAGGATCCTCGGGAGGGGTATTTCATTAGGATTAGTGTTTGGACTGATTGCCGTTGTCCTTTCAATTCCCTTAATCGTGGTGTATATAAGGAAGTAATCTGAGGTAGTCCGCCATTTCAGGAGCCGTCCGGGCCCCAAGAAGCCCCCATACTATTATCACGCTCCCCCAACAATTTTCACTATAATGCCCCGGCTCCAGAAAAATATTTTCCTGAAGACACTGTTCTGCCCCACACTCGGCTGGCGTCTTCATCACAGGATGGTCAGGGAAGTTCCTTCTGTTGAAGGACGGTTCTGGATGGAGCAGGGAAAAAGGATCGGTGCCCTGGCCCGGGAACTATATCCGGAAGGGGTGTATGTCTATGCGTCTGACAACAAAACGGCTGCCTCGCTGACCCGTGAACTTATCGCGGATCCCTGCACCAGGGTGATTTTTGAAGGAACGTTCATCACCGGGAATTACGTGGCAAAGGCCGATATCCTGGTCCGGAACGAGGACGCATGGGACCTCATTGAAGTAAAATCCGGGGTGCAGCTGAAGCAGGATAGTATCGAGGACATGGCCTATACCACGATGATTGCCAGGAATTCGGGTTTTGTCGTAGCGACCTCCCAGTTACAGCTCATCAGTAAGGAATATAGGAAGGGAATGCCGCCGGAACAGCTCTTCAGGAAGTTGGATTGCACGGCAGAAGTCCTCGCCTGCATGGAAAGGTTCGAACCGCTGTTGGATCAGATCGATACCACCCTGCAGTCACCGGAAGAACCGGAACCACAACTGACTCTGAACTGCAGGCGTTGTGATTATTTTGAAACCTGCATCGGATCGGGGGTCACGGAACATATTTTCAATATCCCCCGGCTGAACAAGAAAACCTTTGATGAACTGGTATCCGCGGGCGTCATCTCGATCCACGACATCCCGGAAGGTTTCCGGCTGACAGCCACCCAGGAGAAGGCGGTCAGGTGCGTACAGTGCGGGGAATTCCTTGTCGATCCGGTCCTTGCAGAAAAACTGGCCCGTGTTATCTGGCCGGCATTTTACCTCGACTTCGAGACCACCCAGCTTACCATACCCTGCTATCCCGACCTGGCACCCTACGACTCGTTTCCGACCCAGTATTCAGTTCACCTGTGCGACGGCTGCGGAAATGTCATCGCACACCGGGACTACCTTGCAGACCCCGAACGGGACTGCCGTCGTGAACTGACAGAACGGTTGATCCGCGACCTGGAAGGGACTGGATCGATTATCACATACAGCAGTTACGAAAAGACGATTATCACCTGGTTAGCCCGGTTATTTCCCGATCTGGAACGTCCCCTGAATTCGCTGGCAGGGAGGATTGTGGACCTGGAGCATTGCATCAGATGCATTCAGCACCCGCAGTTCAGGGGAAGGACGTCGATAAAAGTAGTGCTTCCCGCGTTGATACCGGATCTCTCCTATGATAACCTGGCCATCAACAACGGGGGAAATGCGATGATCACCTTTGCTTCGATGATTATGGGCCTCTATTCTGAAGAAGAAGTGCAGCAGAAGAGAGTGGAATTGCTGGAGTACTGCAAACTCGATACCCTCGCAATGGTCAGGCTGCATGAAAAACTTCATGAACTGGTTGGGAAATAAATGTGGGATTTTTCCGCCTGTCCGTCTCTCCGGTGTTAGTGGAGAGCTGAAACGATAGGTGATGTTTTACGCCGGTTGGATTATTTGCATTCGGGAATTATACCGGCACTCTCTTTTTTATTGTAAGACTACCGGGACTATTTACAACTAAGGCGGATGTACCCGGAAATGATCGATGAGGCCGGATGGAAATACCGGTAATATGAACTGTTAAAAGAAGTGTTCCGTTTGTAACCGGTGACCGGTTGTGAATGTTGATCGTAAAAAAAAAGTTAAATCCGGCCAAAAATAAAGGTAATGACCGCAATTATTACAAAGATAATTACAAGGATCTTCGCAATTTCCATTGTGAACCCGGCGATCCCTCTTGCACCGATGATATAGAATACCAGTGCCAATACGAGGAATACTACCGCGAGCCAGATCAAATCCATGTTCTTTCACCTCCTGATATTAGATCTTCTTTAATTCTGCACCGGCTTTATGCACCGCGATTTTTGAATCGGACACTGCCTTGTGGACACCGATTTTTGCATCATCGGAAATGGTCTGTGCCTTCACTCCGGCATCCCTGAGTGTGTTATGGGTCGCTACCTGTACATCATCATATACTGCATGTGCAGCCACGTTGGCATCATCGAGGGCTTTACTTGCCTTTACTTTTAAATCGTCAGTCATAATGTCTTCAACTCCTTTCCCTGATGTTAAGTTTTACGGGCGTTTTATCGAACAATTAATTTTTACCAGAGATAACCAGCATATAGCAGGGGATTATATACCACTTGCCGAACGTTGCAAAATTTGAATCAAAACCAGAATGAACGGTTTTGGTACGGAGTGCTTGATCAGGACCACGGTTCTAAAAAAAATAAATTTATTGTCGAATTAATGCGTTCTGTCTTTATTTCAACGTGAGTCCTTTCCCAGGATAACAATGGCTGCCAACCCCAATATCCCCACAATGAAGATAACATCAGGTCCGGGGGCCTTCGTGGGGGGAACGGGCAGAGTCGCCTGGGTAGTGGTAATTGTAGTAGTTGTCGGTACCGTAGTCCGGGCTGCTGAGGTTGCAGCAGTCGTGACGCTGGTCGTCGCAACCGGGCTTGGCCGGGTCGTACTAAAGACACTTGTCAGTGTAGGTGTAACTGACGAAGTGATGAGGGGATTTGAACTCAGTATCTGGACATTGCCCGTTTGAGGGGTCTGTGTTTTACCATCCACCGGGTAATTGTCCTTCATACTGTTGACGTTACAATCCGCCCAGACCGTATAGGTACCCGAAGCATACGTGCTTGTGTCCCAGACCGGCCCCGTCGAAAATGGTGATGTGCTGATCATGATATCAATCAGCCGGTAATTGGACACCGCTGCAAGCTCGTCTCCGTTTGGCGTCATTACATGAATCGTTATCGGCATCATGGTAACAGCGGGCCTGTTTGCGATGGCAACGAGGTTGGTCTCGACCCTGAACCCCACCTGATCACCCTTCGGCACGTACGTACTCGTCCCGGTCACCTCAAAATTCGATGTCTGATCGAGAATCCTGAGCGTTAGGCTTGGATCTTCCACGTAAAATGCGAGTTTTCTACTCGAAAGGTTATACCATGGTCCGGTCTTACCACTAAAAACAGTGGGTGAGATATAGAAATTTTTCGCATCATCCACAGAAGTTGTTGCCGACGGGACAGCTGACGGTCCGTTGTTGCCGTTTTCGAACCAGCCGATCATCGTGTTGCTTGTTAACCCCGTTTGGGTAATATCAAGTCCCTGTTCGCCAATAAACGCCGTGCCTCCCTGGGGGATCGTAAAAAGAGCCCCGCTTGCCGGAAGCACTAATAATAAGATCCCGATAAAAGCCACAATTGCATAAGATTTACATTCCTTCGACATACCTGGATTCCCCTTAGTTACCACTCATTACAAATGGATTGGTCTGAAACCTTCCATGTTTTTTTTCTTTCACGTCAGGTCATATTCGATAGTCTCAACATTATTCCGGAGATGAGCCATGCTGGAATAGATTCCAGTCATATCTAAAATTTCGAATCAATCCACGCCTTCATGTCGCAGGGGAGTATATATATCTGGCCCTCTGTTGCAAAATATGAATCTATTAGGATTACCCAGAAAAAGCGCATAAAAGGAATCATAACGATCCCTTATTGGGATACGTTCCTGATTGCATACATTCCTGTTTTTCTATAATAATTCCACATTAACGCCATCGCCCTTCATTTATCTATCCGTTTAATCACCCGGATTCGTGAGTAAGAAACGAGACAACCGTTTTCCAAATTTTGAAACCTCCGGTAAAATATACATGCATTCCTCCCAGATGCAGATAACGTTCTTGTAACGATTGCTTAACACGCAGAAATTCAAACCGGGTGTCATTCGATAAAGATGACGCTGAAAAACACATGAACTGCATTTGCAAGAAAGATGAAATAATCCAATGGAAAAATGGTGAATTAAATGACTGATATAACAACAAAGGAACAGGACGAGCAACGGGAACGGGAACTCGCCCAGGAACGGGGAAAGAAAAAAGAACAGGACGAGCAACGGGAACGGGAACTCGCCCAGGAACAGGGAAAGAAAAAGGAACAGAACGAGCAGCGGGAACGTGAACTGGCGCAGGAAAAAGGGCGTAAAAAAGGCCAGGAAGAGGAACGTGCAAAGGAGAGGCGAAAGGGTGGCCTGGGAACAGGGGTAAAGGTTGTCATCGGGCTTATTATTCTGGTCCTTATTGTGGTCGCGGCAGCCTTCCTGACAATGTCAGTATCGGTAACGAATGTTGCACCAGGGAATGCAATGCCCTATACTTCCGCATACAGTGTTTCATTCCCTGAAGGCCAGACAATAACCGTGGGGAACTCTCATATCAGCGTGCTGTCATACCAGGGGGATCTTATCACGGATATCGACGGTGACCGCCAGAAACTTCTTAATGGTCAGAACCGGGTTATTGGAGAACGACGGGCAGTTGTAAACACTCTTGGCGGTGTCAAACTGGTCGATACTATCTTCTCGATAAACCTCACGTACAAAGGCGACCGGGATAACCAGGCATACTTCGACATGGTTATTCATACCTCGAACCAGGTACCGAATTATCTTCTCCAGCAGCTGCTTCCAAAGGAGATCAACGCACAACCGATGTGAATCGCGAACGGATGATATCACCCGGGCGGGTAGCAATCGCATCGAAACGAGCGACATCCGCCCAACGGGTCAATCCTCTTTAGCGAAACGAATGGCAAAAAAAGGACCAACGAATGTATCTGTCCCGCGGGAACAAAATCTGAAAACCAAAGGCGGGTTCTCCTGCGGAATGGAAATTTCCGGCCTGAAAAAATATGAAAATAACCTTAAGCAGTGCATACGCCAATCAGGCTGTTGAACTGTCCTGGAATAAACAATATGGATCGTGGATGCTTTGGAAGATAACACTAAAACCCAGATTATCATTCTCGTAATCGGGGTCCTCATCGGTGCGAGCGGATACCTTGCCAACTCGCTGTTCCTCTGGAATACATCGTTGAACAAGGACCGGAGCGATACAGCCGAGGGTCTCTTCCTGGACATCTCGTATATTCAGGATTACCTCGTCCCGATAGACCAGGAATTTATCGCAAATACCAATGACAAGTACATATTTGTCCAGGCATCCCCCCTCTACCCGGATAACGGTCTGTACTTTGCTTACCAGCGGGACATTCCCAAGCTCGATCGGAAGATTGCACAGGATACCGTTACCTTCTACAACCACGTTCTGTCGGCTGAACGTGACCGTGAACTGATTTATGATATACAGCGGCAGGGGGACCTGAGGGAACTCACCTCGTCAGAACTTACCCGGCAACGGAGCCTGACCATGGATGCCGCCCGTGAAGTCAATATAACCGTGAGCCTGTTGCCCGATCTGAAAAAGGAACTGGATGTGGCATCCGGATAAATAGTATTTTTCTCATTTGAATTTTCGTTATGTAGTTCGTGGGATGGAATTCAACGGGGACTGGTCTTTAATCGGTAAACACCCGCAATGAAATATGAATGTGAGCTTCCGGATAACGGAAAGACTCCGTCTGTTATCGTTATGCGGTTTGTCTTGTCGTAAAAATCGGATAATAAAAAAATGGAGGAATATGATAGAACTTGTAACAATTATCGAGGGTATCGTCATAATAATCATTGGAGCCGCCCTGCTACTCGCATCACCGATGTTTATCGTTGAATTAATCGGGATTGTTGTGGTCGTGGTGGGCGTGATTGTGATTATTAAAGGATTTATTAAAAAGTATAGAAACCCATAAAAATATTTTTTTTTGAGGGTCCCGTGGGTAAACCCTGGCAATGTCGGGTGAAATTTTGTAAATAATAGGATCCTTATCTGAAAATCCCCGCAACCATGTTTCATCGGACGTATGAAAAAAAAGAATTATTGGATGATCCCTGTAGGATTTAGAAGATATTGTTTATTCCGGACTGATAGTTCGTGGTGTCGGTGAAGGTATGGATCACACCGCTCGCCGAGCTCTGGTGTGAGTATACCAGGTCGGAAGACTTCTGGGTGCTGTTACCCCTGGCATATTCGGAGTGGTTATTCATATACGAAGCGACAGAACCGATCGCCGGCAGATAGGTCCCTGAACTGGTCGGTGTCCCATGCACGTTAATATTATAATTCAGGCTTACCGGGGTATTCGGGTTTGCCGATACGGTCCGGGACTGTGCTGATGTCGTAGCTGAACCCCGGAGTAAATCGAACGAACTTCCGGCCAGTACTGTGCTGTGAAACGCCGGCCACGTCGACGAGCTGGACGGCAGGCCCATTGTATCTATACCTATTGATTCGTCTGACACCATGCGACCGTTCCCGGTCGGACTGGTTGTCCCGTCGAAGGTAATGGTTTTGCTTGTGTCGACGTTATTCTGCCCGAGTCCCACATTTCCCGTGTTCAGGTTGAAGTTCTTGTAGTAGTTCGTGCTGCCACCCGTTGAGTGTGTGTTATCATTGTAGGTGGTCGTGGCCTGGACTTCGCCCGGGACAAGTACGCCGTCTAAGGCATCGCTGGAGATCGTCCACACGAGAGAGTCGGACTGCGACACGTCACCGTTCGTGGTGATAGTCTGCGCCATTACACTTCCGCCTGCGGCAAGAACGAGTGCGAATGCCACAAAGCCGGTAATAAATAGTTTCAAGGTTATCATATCTTCTTCCTGCTGCATTGTTGTTGCAGCATATACAACAGCATCTGTTCCGGTGAGCTGATGAAGGTATATATTAATACATATGGTTTGAGTCTGGAAATCAGGGACCCGCCGGAACGGAAAGATACATCGCGCAATGGAAGAAAAAAGAATGAAAACCACCAAAATAAACGGGAGAAAATCAGGCTTATAGGAACCTTTTTTTATATAGTGCCTTCTTATCCGCAGAATATAATTCAGACCCACCGGTGTCACCGGTAATTAAAATTTAAAAAAGCAATTTTCTGTCAGGAGATACGTATTATTCACGTTCTGCTGAGGGGATCTCACCAATGTATTTCTGGATATACCCTGCAATGTAGGGAGTCACCATCGGTATCATGATCTTCATCATTTCCTGCATGAGATCCTGCCGACTCGTGTCCCTTTCTATCGTGACACGGACACGTTCCTGTACTTCAGGTACAGGAGCACCTGATTTCTTCGTTTTGACAATCCCGCACACTGCTACCCCTGCAACAATTCCTGCAGCAGCGGTTTCATAAGGGTGTTCGCGTGCCGTCTGGCTAATTGACCGGTAAACCCGGGATGGTGCCTGAATAACAGACTGTTTCAGCTGGCCGTATGATTTCGAGATCAATGCTTCTGTGATGAGGAGATCTTCCTCAGTAACCTGTCTGTATTTTTTCATTTATTAGTGCCTCCGTGGCTATCGGGGTTTTCAGGACGATTTTTTTCGATAAGAGTATGTAGGAGGAAATAATGCCCAACCCTGATATTATGCCGCCTGTTATGAGTATTGCGGTCCAGAGAGGCACAAACGTGGCCATGTAAAGTATCGAACCGATTACAAGGGAGAGTGTCCCAGCTACCAACAGTGTAACAATGACTGACAGGTACATGATCTGCCTGAGCAGAAAGGTTACCGGCTCGAATACATAGTGCTGCAGAAACAAGTCCGTCTTCTGCTGCATGTAGATGTCTATATATTTGATTGTCCCGGCAAACTCTGACGCTATCGTCTGTTCTTCAATACTGGCACCTGGTTCCATACAATTCCCCTTTTAGTCGCGTGATTTGAATATGAACATACCCAAAAGGACCCCGAGGCCGGCTGCTACCAGGACAGAGGGAATGGGGTGATCAATGATAACGGCTTCTACCGGCTCTACAGCCTTATGATAACCGGCTTCTGCATGTTTGGTACTGTGTACCAACATCTGCCCTGAACTGGTTTACCCGGTCCTCGACATTCTGCAGGATTCGCTTTATATCCTCTTCCCGTGCTGGTCCGTCAGCCATCCTCAGTTTGCGGGCGGCATCTTCCAGCGCATCGGCGGTCTGGATCTTCAGGTGATTTAAACCTGGCGTTGTTTCATTTAATACTGTTACCTGCACCTTTCCTGATGCGTCTTTGACTATTTCTTCCATTTTAACAACTCCCTTTCCCTGACCTGATCTTTAAAAATAATTTATTATTTATAATGTAATTTTTATCAACCAATCAGAGATATCCACCATGTAGTGCATGACTATATACCTCTACCCTGACGGTGCAAAATTTGATTTTGATTCTGGAATTCCCACTGCAACCGCCCGGTACCAGAATTTTATATCAAATTATAAGGCCTTTAAAATAGATTTTATGGCCTGTTATCTCCCCGGAATTTTATCTGGTATTTTTCTTTGCCTGTTGCTAATCCAATAAACTAATTATTAGAGAACCAAATTAAAAAAAATGGTAACTGTAGAATACATTTTTAAGTATAAAAAAGTACCAATGAACCGAGTACACTGGTTTGGTACCCTATATATGGATAGGAACATGTGAGACGCTCCCGGGATCTGAAAAATCAGGGAGCAGTGGCTTAAGACAACTATGGCGTCGAGAACAGTTTCTTGATAAAAATATCGTACCTTTTATTGAATTATCAGGTGAGGAGGATTGAATCATGCCCGGATCTAATCGTACCGATGAAAGGATCCGGCAGATGGCGAATTTCCCTGATAACAATCCAAACCCGATCATCGAGATGGATTCCCGTGGGAAAATTACATTTACGAATTTGGCGACCTTGATAACCCTCAATGAGCTTGGGTTGCCTGAAAATCCCATATTGTTTGTCCCCGATGACCGCGATGAAATTCTTCGCCTGCTCAAAGAGAGCGTCGAATCCCAGCTAGAAAGGGAAATTAAGCTTAATACCGCATGGTTTTTAGAAAAAATCGCATTGGACCACGAGCTGCATGTCGTCAGAATTTTTGCCGTAAATATAACCCGTCGTAAACAGGCGGAGATGGATCTCGTCCGAAAAAATGAGGAACTCTTCACGATCAATCTACAGCTTACCAGTACCAGGGAAGAACTCAGCAGGGAACTCGAGCTGAATAGAAGATCCGAAAAAGAACTGCGGGCAAGCGAGGAAAATCTTCACCGTACTCTTGAGTTGCTGGAAGCGGTTACCCGGGGTACCGAGGTTATTATCGCAGTCCAGGACATGAATTTCCGTTATGTCTTTTTCAACCAGGCGTATAAAGAAGACATCAAACGACTTACCGGGAAGGATCTCACCATCGGCACCAGCATGATAGAACTGTTCGAGGATTTTCCGGAAGAGCAGACAAAGACCGTGAAAGAATGGAGACGGGTCCTGAACGGTGAACCTGTTGACCAGATCATAGAATTTGGTGATCATGGTGCGGATGCCAGGGTCTACCGTGTCCTTCACACACCGATCCGGGATACAGGGGGATGTATTGTCGGTGCCGGGGAGGTCGCATATGACCTCACGAGACAGGTCCATATCGAGGATGCATTACGTGAAACAAAGGAATATCTTGATAACCTCATCAATTATGCAAATGCACCCATCATCGTCTGGGACCCGCAGTTTCGTATTACCCTCTTCAACCGTGCTTTTGAGCATCTCACCGGCAGAAAAGCAAAGGACGTCCTCGGAAAGCAGTTCGATATTCTCTTACCAGGATCTTATAAAGGCCCTGTAATGGATCTTATCAGGAAGACCCTCGAAGGGGACCGCTGGGAAAGTGTGGAAATCCCTATTCTCGACAAGGATGGAGCAACGAGGACAATACTCTGGAATTCTTCCTCAATTTTTGGAGCGGACGGGAAAACGATCGTGTCAACGATCGCCCAGGGGCAGGATATCACCGACCGGAAAAGGATAGAGTCCAGTTATCGGCTGCAGGCGGCTGAATATGCAGAACTAAACCTGGCTCTCGAAAAAGAGAACAGAGAGCGTGAAATATCAGATATTGCACTGAAAAATACCCTTTCGCTCCTGAATGCATCACTCGAGGCAACGGCCGATGGTATTTATGTGGTCGACCTGCATGGCCAGATCACAAGTTACAACCAGAATTTTGTAAATATGTGGAATATTCCAAGGGACCTGACGGACTCCGGGGAGAACGAGAGAGTCATGAAGTATGTTTCGATGCAACTCAGCGATCCAAAAGAATTTTTGGTAAACCTCAAAGATCTCCGTTCCCACCCGACCCGTGAAAGCTTTGATATGATCGAATTCAAGGATGGAAGAATCTTTGAACGCTATTCAAAGCCACAGAATATCGGGAATACGGTTGTTGGAAGGGTATGGAGTTTCCGGGATATTACCGATCGCAAACATGCAGAAGAAAAACTCGTTGCATCATTGCTGGAAAAGGAAGTGCTGATCCGTGAAATTCACCACCGTGTCAAGAATAATCTCCAGCTGATGTCAGACCTCCTCGATATGACCAGGATGCGTTCCGGTGATGAATTAACAAAAAGCATCCTGACCGATATGATGCTTAAAATCCAGACAATGGCACAGATTCATTCGAAGCTGTAACGAAAGCAGACAATTTGGAAGTATTGATTTGGCGAGCCAGATCCAGGACCAGGCATCAGGCCTGTCAGATATTTATTCCCATGACGGGCATAAAATCCGTTGTGTAGTTAACGCAGACCAGGTCTCTCTCCCGGTAGACCTGGCTATCCCCTGTGCACTTGTTCTCAATGAGATCCTCTCGAACGCATACAAGCATGCCTTCAAAGGCCGGGCCCAGGGAACGATTGAGATTTCTGCTATAAAGAAAAACGACAGGATAAAAATAACCGTTCGTGATGACGGTGCCGGGATGCCGGACAACGTAGACTTCAACCGGGCCAGTTCCCTCGGGCTCAAGTTGATCAGGACCGTGGTACAGTACCAGTTGAAGGGAACGATACTGATTAAAAGCCGGAAGGGTACCGAAGTGGTCCTCGAATTTCCTGTAAGTACAAAGGAGCTATAAAAATGGCAAAGATTCTTGTAGTTGATGACGAGGCGATCATCATCATGCACCTCGAAGAGAAGCTGACCACGATGGGTTATACCGTTGCAGGTATGGCTGCTTCAGGCGAGGATGCAATTGAGATGGCGAGGCGAATTCTTCCCGACCTTGTCCTGATGGATATTGTGATGCCGGGGAAGCTTAATGGCATCGAGGCGGCCGGGATAATATCCGGGGAACTGGATATCCCTGTCGTGTTCATCACTTCATATGCGGACGACAATATTATTGAAAAAGCAAAACAAGTCAGACCGTATGGTTATATTTTAAAACCGTTCAATGAACTGGAAATTAAAGCCGCCATTGAAGTGGCCCTGTTCCGTAAAGTAACTGAACGGGACGCAGAGAAATTAATCAAATCGGAAAAGGAAAAAAATTCAGCGAAAATGGAAGCCGGCCAGGAGGAACGGGAGGATATGGTCTTCCTCGACCTGCCGGAGATAAAAACCGTCCTGCTGAAAGATATCTTCACCGATATCGTCCTCTTCCTCTATACCGAACGGGCAACAAAGGAACCAATTTTTAAATTTGCGCTGGAAGAAGGGATCAAACTGGGTGGGCGCAATATTTTTGCTTATTTCGATTCGCCCCTCCAGAAATACTTCCCCAAAGAAATCCTGAGAAAGGAACTTTTTACCCACCGGATAAAAAGAAACGAGACCTTCGCCCTGCTGCCTGTCCTTGAAAAATGTACGGAATCCCTGTCAGATGCGGGAAAAACGAATTCCCTGAAAATTTTGCTTGATTTTTCTGAAACCGAAGAGTTCGACGATATTCTGGCGATCAGGAAATTAATTCTTACAAAAAAAGAGCAGGGAGCCCCCATTTCCGGGATCTTTGCAATGAATATCGGGAAAATCGATCATTCCCTGATAAAATCCGTGGCCGAGGGTATTCCCAAAATTATCGTTTCAACAGGGAAAGAAACTACGCTTTCGTTTGCCCATCATACATTTCCTTCCGAATCTGTCTCCGTTGTTCCCCAGTCGACGTTAGATGAAGTAGTAAGAAAATCACTTGAACCGGTTGTCCTTTCTCTCCTGGAAAAACCGATTTCAGGGCACGAAATCGTTCAGGACATCGCTGGCAGGTATAATGTTCTTATCCCACAGGCAAGGGTGTATACCATCCTTTACGACCTTCTCGATAAAGGGTACCTCGAAATTAAGGTTTCAGGAAATTCAAAAATGTACTGTCCGACCAATACGGGAAAAATATACATCAAGCAGAAACTGAACGATTACCAGCTTGTCTTCAGGCATGTCATGGGTGGTGGCAGCTGAAATAACAAAAGACAGAAGAACTGAAAAAAACAATACGACGATAATTTTCGGAAAATCACTGTTAACCGGTGGTGGTTCTGTCACTAGCTGATCCTCCAAAGATTTAACATCTTCTCTTTGGTATTTTGTCAATTCCCGGATTTATCAACGAAATCAAAAATTGTATAAGTAAGACAGGTTTATCTTCTCACAAACATAGGTAAACAACAGATATACGATACACGGAAGGCAGATCCTCCCCTCAGGAAAATAATGATTACTCATATAGGCCTCGTGGAATGTGGGTAACCAGAACAAACCACAATACTCTCCGGAATGAAATGCCATGCCGGGACAATTACGAAGGGTATCGTGATTTTTTTATCCTGATATCGGGAGGAAAGTCATCTCCCTGAAAACGGTAGTTCAGACTGCCTGAATTACTATTCTTCGATAAGCCGGGTATAACCGGAGAAAAAACATCGGACTCCGATAAAAAAGGAGAGCCAGGAACATGCCAACAGGAACTGCCAGCAAGACAATTATCATAGAAACAATCGAACCAGTTACAACTATTCATGATGAAGGGAAATTCCTCCGTATCCTTACAGAACTTCCCGATATCGCCGAGGAAAAAATCAGGATCAATCTCGAAAATTCCTCGACCTCAATTACCATTGTTGCAGCTGATACCATTAAAAAATACAAAAAAGTGATCACTATCCCCTGCGAAGTAAAATTCAGTAAAAAAAGGTTTTCCAATGGTGTCTTGGAACTAACGCTGGAAAAAGCGAAGGATGATACGATCTGAATATTATTTGATGAGACAACCCTCCAATAAACGATATCAGCCGGCTGGATAAATGACTACCATCTATCGGGAATATAATGTATGGAAAGACGTGAAATCAGAAAAGAACAATGGGAAATCAGCGAATTACTTATCTCTTCGCTTCGTCGTGGTATCGCGCTCCACGGGCAGATACGGACAATTATACGGATGAGCGGCCTTCAGAGACTGGATGCGGGCAGCATAGCAAAGTTTCTTCAGCGGGCGGAAAATATGCCCCACATTCCGTTCAAAGTGTCGCGGAAACGGTCCTCGCATGACCATGGATGTGTGTACCGGATAACTTTAAAAAATGCTCCAGATTGCTTATTCCGATAGCGTATTATGGAACCAGTAAAGATGAATGTCCATGAATCCGAAGATAATTTTTCCTCTTATTATTGTCATTGCACTGTTGCTTGGAGGGTGCACATCGGTGCAGAACACGGGTCCAGGTAATCCTGCAACGACCGGCCCGAGCCCGACCCCTCCCACATATCCCACAACCCCCATTCCGTCAACCGAAAGTACGCCAGTCCCGGTCCGGACGACTTCCCCACCGGCTCAACTGACGAGCGACGATGTGAATAATCATTTTATGGACCTCGCATTCGGTGGCGGGAACATCTACCTTGAGAGGATCTCGACGTCACCGAACCCGGTAACATTCTCTGTTTCCGGGGGAACTGATTCGGATAAGGCAACCATTGAAGCCTTTTTCAGGGAGTTCAACGACCTGTCCCAGTCCGTCCAGCTGTTTGAAAATTTAAAAGAAGGAACGTCCGGTCAGATCCAGATCAAATTCCTTTCCCCTGAAGGCCTCGATGCAATCGATATGAAAACATCCGATCCCTGGCTGAACAAGGAATTCAAACAGGACGGCGTAACGTACGCGAAAGTCAAGGATAACCAGATTTACATAAATTCCTCCCTGCAGGGCGATGCAAGGAAGCACTATATCCTGTTGGGGCTTCTCTTCGAACTCGGCTTCAAGGGTGAAACGCTGAAATATCCTGACAGTATCTTCTATTACCAGGGAAACAACGTGACCGATCTCTCGCTGGTCGATCTGAAAGCAGCCCGGATCATGTATGGGCTCGGTCTGTACAACGGGATGACAGTGGATGACGTGAAAAAGAGAGTATTTTTGAAATCCACATAAATTTTTTAAATCGTTTTTTTTAAAAATACGTTCTTCAGCGTTGTCAGGCCGGATACTAAAAATGGGAATTAAAAAAACCAGCTTTATATCCCACCATCCCATATTTCAAATACCCTGAAACAGGGAACGAGGTTGCGTGATGCTGTTTATTGCAATGGCAAAATTTAAAACAAAATTGACAAAGGAAGTTGTTGCCCAGAACCTGAAGGATATTGAGTCTGACATGAAAGGACAGATCCAGTACAAGGGCATCTACTGGACGCTCGGGAAGTACGATACCGTAGTGATCTTTGAGGCCCCGGATGAAAAAGTGGCGATGAATATGGTATTAAAACGGGCTGACAGGATGGAAATCGAAACGCTCGTGGCCGTACCGGCAGACGAAAAAAGCCCGGCCGGCCCGGCACTTACCTGAAATTTTATCGATCAAATAATTTTCTTAATTTTTCCAGTCCCCAGTCAAGTTTGCGGAATTCCTGAAAAATAAGGGACTCCCCGGCGTTAACTTTTCAGTCTTCCCTGCTTAATCGCCATTTTTTTAATTTTTTCATTAAGATTGGGACTGTTCTCCATACGGTGCCAGTCGGAATTGCTCATCCCCATGAAAAAACCGCAAGGGCACTTGACCCAGGCCTCATATTTATCAGGAAATTCTACCCGGAGGGTTGATTTTCCACACTGGGGGCAGGTAAGTTTCACCTGGTTTACCGAAGTGGTCACCTCGCTGTCCATATCGTGTTCCGCAACCGGCGGATCACCGGAAAGGGGCTTGCTGTAGTCGGTTTTTCCACCACTGGTAACCTCCTGTTTTTTCACTCCCGGATCCCTGGACATGTCGTGTGCGGCGTCCTCTGCAGAGGAATATGCGGCTTTTGTGTGTTTACCTTTTAAATCGTCGGTCATTGTTCGTTTCAACTCCTTTCAATTGGATGGTTTTGCCAGAACCAAACCGGTGACAAGTAAAAACTCCCTGCCACCTTATGAGATTACTTCCCATGGAGTGTCGGAGTATATCCTTCTACCCTGTCGTTCTAAAATCTGCAAAATTGATCCGCTTCAGACAGCGGGGCCGCTACGCCCCGCCAACCCATGAAAAATTACATTAACCAGATCACCATATTGAGACGTATCCTTAAAAGAGTTGAATAAAATGTCTTCCGAAGAAATGTTGAAAATGACGGCGGAGGAGCTGCGCGAATCCCTCCAGCCGGACAATGTTATTGGTAAGCCCGTCGACCTCGGTGACAAGCTGGTCATCCCCGTGACCCGGTTCGGGTTCGGGTTCGGTGCCGGAGGTGCCCCTGGGAAGGAAGGTGGCCATGGAAGCGGTGGTGGGGCGGGTATCGAGCCCGTTGCCCTGATTATCCTCTACAAGGACGTCAAGGGGCCGACCGGCGTCAATGTTATGAGCCTCCGGAAAGAGTCCACGCTTGTCCAGGTCATCAATGCCCTGAGCGACAAGGTCGCTCCCCAGATCATCGAGGCGATGAAGGAGATGCAGAAGAAAGAAGGAACCGAAAAAAAACCTGAGTAAAATCCACGGTTTCCGACCATGAACAGCCCCTTCCAGGTCATATTGCTGGTCATTGGCATTATTGCCATAGTTGCGATACTTGAGGTTCTCGTTCTTGCAATCCCGCTTGTGGTTTCGCTGTCAATCAGGAACCAGGAAACAAAAGTAAAAGGTGTTCTTGCAGTCTCGTGGTTCATATTCGGGCTTGAGGTGCTGGTCCCGGGTAATAATCCGCAGATATCGGTGCTGGTCTGCGGGGCCAGGTTGATCACGCGGCCCCTGTCCTTCATCACCGGTCCCGGGAAAGAATCCGGACGGGAGGGTCCGGGACAGGTCCCCTGGATTGTCTCTTCCCTCTTCAAACTCCAGGGACCTTTGCTCAATGCAATCCTTGACGTTGTCCATCATATCCGGTTGGATTATGTCCGTGGGACTGCCAGGTTTGGCTTCAGCGACCCGGGAGCGACCGGGATGCTGTATGGCCTCTACTGGGCGGTCCGGGCGATGCTGCCGATGGACCGTGTAAATCTCACGGTGATACCGGACTTCAATAATGAAGTATTAGATGTCGATATCACGACCCGGTTCCGGATCACGTACCCCTTCCTCGCAATTATAAATGCCATAAAGATCGCAAAACATCCGGCAGCACGAAAGGTAATGAAAACGATGAGGGCGAAACTCAAAGGGGCGGCCTCATGAAAACAATCACCCGGTTATCAGATCCTGTCGATTGTGGTGAACGGACCATTGTCCCGGTGATCCGTGACACGACTATGGTGTCCCGGCATGGAGGCTTCGTCGCCAGGGACCCTGTCGGGCTGGTGATCATGGAAAACCAGAAGGCGTGGTTTGTTTCCCTCACCGAAGGAGTAACCATCTCGGTTATCGACGAAGTGCTGGGAATTGAAGAATAACCGCACAGATTTTTCAGGGAACCTGAAATCAGGTTGTATATTGATTCATAATACGTATGACTTCTCATCCCGACATTGATCCTCGCGTACTGTCAATTGATACACCCCCACACTCCAGGAATTTCCCAACTCGCCTGAAAACAATTGGCTGTAATTGATATATTGGCACATCCTCTTTTTGTTAACAGAAGGGATACCATTTCCTGCCCCGTTAACCCGAAGGTCATGCATCCGGAGGTAGCTCCTGCCAGGCCGTACAAGGGAGCATACCGTTTCGTAGCAGAGTATCTCCTGCTTATCGTCATTGTCATCGCTGTGATCACGCTCCCGGCCCAGGCCGATATGGCACAAAACTGGTCATCCATCCGGAATGAAACCGCTCAACAGGTCGTAGATGTCGGGGTCTACGTAGTGGATCTGAACAATTTCAATGTCGCAGACGGGACGTTCGGGACAAATTTTTACCTGACGCTCTCATCCGGGTCACCTGTATCCATCGATGACTTCGACATCGTGAACGGTCATGCAACATCCGTCAATACCCTCCTTGATACCCCCAATGAGAAGAGTTATCGGATCTTTGCGTCCATGACCGCCGATCCAGACCTGCACCGTTACCCGTTTGACCGGCACACACTCCCGATTGAGATCGAGCCGAAAATCAAGGACGAGAGCAGCATGGTCCTCGTGGTTCACCGGAATTCGACCGGTCTCGAGCCCGAAGTAGACCTGCCCGGCTGGCAGCTTACCGGCGGTAAATCCGTTATCACATCAAAGCTTTATGATGCGGAAGCGATTCCCTATTCACGTGCCATCTTCAGCTATGATGCCAGGAGAGACACTACATCGATCGTCCTGAAATTTTTCCTTCCGATCCTGCTGCTGCTTATCGTTTCCCTCTCCTCACTGATGATAAAGGGGCCGTCCCGGCTGGCAGTGAACGCCTCGATGTTCATCGTCGCGGTTTTTGTTCACTGGCGTATCTCGGACGCAATCCCGCTCGTTGCCTACGCGACGTTCCTCGACCTCTTCATGCTGATCACCTATTTCACCATGGTTATGGTGCTGATGTCCGGCATCCTGATCATAAAATTCACGGAATCCATTGAACCGGAACGTGTCCGGAAGGTAGACTACTGGTCGATCCGCCTAATCCCCACAGTCTCCATCTTTTCATTTTTCCTGTTGTTTCTCACACTCGCCGTATAGGCGATATACAGGTGAATTCTTTCTTTTTAGAATATAATTTTTTCAGGTCATCATTATAATCTGACAATCCAAACTGCCATTGAATGGAATTCATCCCCCCCTCTTGCTCCCGGTAACCGGTTGCCGTCGAGGAAGTGACAAATTGTCTGTATCCTGCTTGCAGGGATGCTTTCGATGCTCACCGCAGAGGTCTTCGCCGGCTCCTCGGTGCTCTGGAACTCCCACGTTCATGCTGCCGGTATTTGGACATTAATGGCATTTTTTAATTTTTTAGATACTTTAATCAGATTTAACGCAAACGGATCATGGAGGTCATGAATGGGGGATAATGGATCGGGGGGGACGTCCGATTATCAGGACAATAGGCAAAAAGACGCTGTACTTGCGTTGAAGAATGAGGGCAATTCTTATTATAAACAAGGTCTCTATGGAAAAGCCCTGGACTGCTATACAAGGGCGCTTGAGGGCGATCCGGATAATACTGACGTATGGAACAACACAGCAATGGCTCTCGGAAAACTTGGAAAAACCGCAGAAGCAAAGGAATGCCAGAACAGGATATCAGAAATAATGAACCGGGGCAAGGCCTGGCCGGAAACAACTCCCGAATTGGAATCTCCCTTAATGGCTCCTCAAATAAGCCATCTCCAGTCTCCTTCCCATTACTGCCAGAAATGTGGCAACAAACTGACATATGAGGGGGAACCTGTCTGTCATACTTGTGGGTTCAGGATGAAAACCTCCCTGGTAGCCGGGGCACTCCCAAAACCCTGGTTAGCGACATTTTTTAGTTTCTTCGTTCCCGGATGGGGCCAGTGGTATAATGGCAGGACCAGGGACGGTTTACAGTTTTTTGGGGTATATTTTGGATCTGTATTTTTGGCAACCGTGTTTTTCGGGATTTTTCCACCGCTGGCGGTGGTTCTTATTCCCATATTGCTCGGGGCATGGATTTATGGAATGGTCGATGCGTTTACAACAGCTGTGAGAATCAACAGCCGGGGATTGGAATTTAATGGGAAAAGCGGCTTCTTCTGGTTACCTCTCGTGCTGGTTGTCCTGCTGGTACTGGTGATCGTGTTTGCAGCCCTGGCGATGGTTTTATAATTAAAAAATAAGATTAAAATAACCGTGTTTTTTTAATGTTGTAAAAGAATCTTCAATATTTGTAATTTATAATACCCTACGGAGTGGTTCAACCCATTGTTTATTTACTAGGTAAACTGGCGTATTATCAGACCTTTAATAGATTCATTCCCAAAAGCTTCGAGATCAACATATAAACCGATAATTAGTTGATATGGAGAAAATGTGATACAAATGAAATCCACTTCAAGGATAAGAGGAGTATTCCTTTTCCTGATTGTAATATCTCTTGCAATAACCGGTAGTGTGGTATTTGCAGACGAGTCAAAATCTGCACATCCGGGCTTCCCGTCTCTCCCTTTGAATCAGGAATTGTTGCTTACGGATCACATGCAGCCATCAGGCTCGTTACCCCTTTTGAGCCTTTATGCGACAACCACCGGCGAGAATATCAGGAACCAGAATATTCAGGGTGTTGTAAGGAACTTTTCATCCATACGCACGTATATTCCCACCAAATCATCATTGGGAACCGAAGGCACTCATACCCAGCTGTTCAGTACACTGCTGAAAAGTTACCAAGAGCATCCCCCTGGTCAGTTTTACTTTGATTCCAGCCCGATTAATTGTTTTTATTAAGGGGACTAATAATCTGATAATCTCTTCATCCCCGTTATATTCGTCCATGAGACCGGCGAGCCAAGGTAATGAGATCATTGAAGTTAGTAGGGAACACTTTTAAGAAAATCCCTCAAGAAGGACGTAATAATTGGTAATTAATCACTATGTGACCGGTTAATCTTAAAAAAAATGAAAAACATGGGTGCCCTGGTAACGTTTTTTGACCCTGATTGCTCCGCAATAGACAATTGAGGGCCTGGCCTGGTGAACACCGGGCGCCCGGTTTCTAGTCTCTTCGCATCGAGCAGAACTTTTCGCTGGAACCGTGCACAGGCATTTCCTTCACCACACGAAAACCCCAATGCTCGTACTTGCGGACATTCGCCTTGCTCTGGGTGATCAGAGTGCAGGGAATCCCTTCCTCTGCAGCCCGGGCCAGCATGGGTCTGACCAGGAGCGAGGCGTATCCACGGTCAATGAACTGCGGGCGGACGGCCACCAGGTGGAGGTATCTCTGAGGCTCCTCGCCGAGGTCCCCGGTCAGTGCATCGATAACGTCCTTCACTGCCTGTATTCTTTCCATCGTTCCGGGGTCCTCGAAATCCCCTGTACTGAATGGGTCCGGATCTGCGTCCTCCGAATGGTCCATGCCTGGCGGAAACCAGATGCTGACCGCCTCCAGGCCCGGTGATATTCCCTGGATTACAGCCTTTGGTGTACAGGAGGTCACGAGGGAACGATAGAACCTTCTCTTCAATTGGAGATGATCCGGCTCGTTCCGGAACATAAAAATCCCTATGGGGCAGCTGGCACCGATGAATGCATCTGCGGTTGCTTCGGCTGCTTCATAAATCCTGTCCCGTGGCACTTCGTAAAGCATTATTCACTCCTTTCGTGTCAGCATGCCGCATGAAATCCTATATAAGGACGGTAAAGATTTCCGGTCATGCGGGACGATAATAATCTCACTGGCACTTTCATAATTATGGCACTTTCTATTCTGCCTTATGCGGAAAACCCCTGGGGATTTCTGCACAATCAGAGAATTTTCAATGAAAATGCAGTGAATCTGATTCCCGGCAGGAAATAATCAACCAAAAATTGCAAATCACCAGAAAGAATATCTAGTTTGCGTCTATTTCATGGCAATAAAGGCCCTCATGACCAAAAAAACCTTTTTGGATTGTATAAAATGTATGCACCTGGTTGAATGTGACGCTCACATTACTGGAGGCGTTCACAAACACAGCAAAGGATCCAACCCCTGCTACCTTGTTATCGATCGTTCGGGAGCCGGCCCGAAGCCGGACAATATCTGACCTTTTTTTATCTGTCCGCCACTGGACCTGCGCCAGACCAGTGGAAAAATATTCTCCGGGAGTATTCCCCGGTTCCACTCAGCATGGGTTAACGGGAATCCTTTCCAAGCACGACGAGGGCCGCTAATCCAAGAAATCCCACGATTAAGACTACGTCTGGTCCCGAGGCTTTGGTAGTTGCCGGGGGCGGTGTAGACGGGACAGCTGTGGTCACCGATGCAGTCGTCAGTGCAGTCGATGGTGGTGTCGTCGTCTGGACCCGGGAGGTCACAACAGAAGGTGTGCCTGATGGCGGTGGTGCGACTGTGCCCGCCGGGAGTGTCCCGGAGACGGTCGGTGTCCGGGTGACCGATGATGTGATAAGCGGGTTCGAAGCGAGGATCTGGACATTGCCCGTTACCGGGGTCATCGTCTTCCCTTCTACCGCGTAATTGTCCTTCATTTTGTTCACATTACAGTCCGCCCATATGGTGTACGTGCCTAACTGGGCCTCGGTGGTTTCCCAGACAGGACCCGTGGAGAATGGCGATGAGGGGACCGGTATGTTGATGAGCTTGTACCCTGAAACCTCTGCAAGTTCGTTCCCGTTGGGTTGCCGGATGTGGATCGTGATGGGCACCGCCGAGATACCCGGCCTCCCTGCGATAACACCCAGGTTCGTCTCAACTTCGAATCCCACCTTGTCGCCTCTCGGCACATAATCACTGGCACCCGTTACCTCAAAATTCGCGGTATCATCGAAGACCCTGAGCGTTATCGACGGATCTCCCACGTAAAATGCGAGTTTTTTATCGGGATAGGTATACCACGGGCCTGTCTTTCCGCTGAAGATCGAGGGCGCAATATAGAAGCTTTTTGCGTCGTCCACCGAAACGGTTGCCGACGGTGCACCAGAAGAAACATTGGAATCCGGGCCGAACCAGACGATCTTCGAGTTGCTCGCTGCTCCGGTCTGGGAGATATCAAGTCCCTGTTCGCCGATAAACGCCGTGCTTCCCTGGGTGATCGTATACAGCGACGCACTTGCCGGGAGGACCAGCAATAGCGTCCCTATCATTACAACTACCATACACCATGTGCCTCGCTTCAACATACCTGTGTCCTCATGTAACAATCCGTTAATGCTGAATCGGTAAGGGATATGATAAACTTGATCCCCAAAAATGATTATGTATGGATTTACGGTGTCAGAGAAGGGCATTTTTTTTCATTGGATGAATAAATTACCGCACCGGACCGGGGAAACTCCCTTACGTTGGACCGGGTCTGAAAAAATATCAGAGGATCACATCCATCCCGAATGGGCAGTAAACCATCTTTCTGAAAAAACCGGGAGCAGTCATCGTTAAGATGGGAAAATAAAAAACGCAATTCGGTGAGTATCGGGCAAGACAGCACGTCAGGATCAGGATCCCAGGATCACTGGTCCGGGTCGTTAAGAAGAAAGACCTATAGAGCGATGAGATTGCCAGGAAGAATATTAGTAAGATTTTAGTACCATCATTCGCATGGATTAGAGCAACCGAAGGGTATCGGAGCCGGGTCAGCCTTGACGAGGAACAGGACGAGTTGTTTAATCACCGATCCCCTTCACCAGAAGCTCCTCTTGGTGGCGATCGCCCTCGGGACAATAATGGACGGGCTTGACGGCTCTATCGTGAACGTAGCTCTACCGGCAATTGCCGCAGACTTCAACACCGACACCGGCACAATTGCCTGGGTCATCACCACCTATCTTCTCATGATGGCAGGGTTCCTCATCGTCTTTGGGAAGGTTGCAGATCGGGGCTTCATGAAAAAAATCTTCATCACCGGATTTGTCGTATTCACGCTTGGATCCGTCGCCTGCGGGATATCCCCCGGTCTCCCCATCCTCCTTGCCGCAAGACTCGCCCAGGGCATCGGTGCCGCCATGATCGCTGCCGTTGCACCGCTCCTCTGCGTCAGGTGTCTTCCGCCGCGGATGCTGGGCATCGCATTCGGCGTACTGACCGCCGCAAGCTCGATAGGTTTTGCTGCCGGGCCTGCAATCGGAGGGTTCATTACCCACTTTCTTTCCTGGCACTGGATCTTTTTAATCAATATACCGATAGGAATCATCGGGATCTTCTTTGCCCACAGGTTCGTCCCTGCAGACTCCCCTGCCGGGGAAAAGCCGCATTTTGACACCCCCGGGGCTGCCACACTGTTTGGTACCATGGTCTTCGGCATCTTCGCCCTGGAAGAGGTTGCGATTCTCGGAATCTCTGACCCGCTGATCTTCGTCAGCATCATACTCTGTTTACTATTTGCGACATTCTTTATCATCCGGGAATTGAAGACCCCGGTGCCCCTGATAAATATCCGTATTTTCAGGAAATGGCAGTTCACAGCTGTTGTTATGGCCTTCCTTCTTATCAACGTCCTTTTCATGGGAGCATTTTATCTCCTGCCCTTCTATCTGTCCGCAGAAATGAAGCTTAACCTGGCAACCAGCGGCCTGTACCTGTTAATTCCGCCGGTCGTTACAGGCCTCATGAGTATCCCGTTTGGCATATGGTCGGACCATTACGGCCGCAGGTGGTTTGTTGTTGCAGCCTGCCTGCTCCTTGTTGCCTTTAACGGAATTTTTGCCCTGCTGGTCCCCGAATCCGGAATTATACCCCTGGTTTTCGCCCTTCTATTACTGGGAACCGTCTTTGGGATTGCCGGCGGGGCTGGTTCAAGCAGAATTATTGAGACCGCACCAAAAGGCGAAGAGGGGACCGGGTCATCGCTTATGATAACCACGATCTACTTCGGCAGCGTGCTCGGAACAGCTCTTTATGCAACGATTTTTACATTTGCAACCTCCTCCGGCGGTATCGTTCCCTTCACCGACCTTGACCCCCGGACCTTCCTTTCAGGATTCCATTTGACGATCTTTATCGGCCTCATCATTTCGGTGATCCCGCTGATACTCTCTGCAATCGTCAAAGACCAGAAAAAGAGCACCATCTAAACTTTCCGGTATCCTGTGGAGCATCCGGTTGGAGATTTGTTTACGGGATGCGTAGTTACCGATTTGACCCAGAACAAATCAATCACTTTTTTTCATACAAGGTGAAGTTTATGAGTGTAGGAATAATTCCTCATCAGGTCCGGTATGCAGCAGTCATAAACCCCTGGGATTAGGTTGCAACTGTCGGGTTAGGATGAAATATCGCCGGAGCATCCGGCAATGTATTGTTAAGGCGAGATCGGAAACCCCGCCAGGCACATGCCTGGCCGGGCTGGTTTGAATGAACTGGTCTCCAATAACCTGTGAATAAAAGGATGCAGATGATCGACCGACTGACGATTGCAATGATAATATGGCTGGGCCTTTCTGTACTGGCCATACCTGTGCTGGGAGGGCCACTGCAGAACATCCCCGTGGGTGGCGATGTATTCATTGGTGAACAGGGGCTTAATTTAACCGGGATCCCCTCAGGGGCCATATTGTCGTGGTATTCAGGTAACCGGATCGTAGGGGTGAGTGCCCCGGCGGCAACGGTAAATGTCGGGAACAATGCAACTTTTTACGTGGCACCATCCGGGTTCGCCGGTCATACAGGGAACTGGTATATCGGAGACAGCAACCAGATAGGCCTGGTCGTAAATGACCCGGTTCAGACCGTATCGGTATACGACCAGGAGTTCATGAACGACCATACGGAACCAAACGATGTAACCGACAAGAAGGTTCCGGTCGGTGATTTCCTTACATTCCGGATCGAAACAAATATGAACGTTATCCCTGCCCAACGGCCCGGTGACGCCGGGTTCTTCTCAATCAGGGTCAGGTCCCCCGATGGAACGGTGTATACCCGGCTATCCCAGGATTCAACTACCACACTCAACTTAGATGACCTCGCCCCGGATGCGATGCCATGGTACTGGGTCCCACTCGCAGATCAAAGCGAGGAGGGGTGGTCAACCGGACTCAAGGGGCCGGAAAATACCAGCGTTTACCCCGCTGGCCGTTATACGTTCTGGACAGAGTCCGACCTGAATGGAATAAAGGACAACTATAAGGACTCTTCAGGGAGTGATTTCACCGGGAGGACCGTCTCTGCTGTCCACACGGTCACCATTGAATCCGATAAAGTCAGAATCGTAGTCAATAATAAATCAGTGGCCCGCGGCAAAACGTTCACGGTGACTATCTACGGCAACCCGGGCAATACCTACTACCTCTGGGTCAAGGGAACAAAGTCGATGAGTGGTAAGGCAGGTGCCCAGCCTCCGAGCATCATTTCCTCGCAGGAAGGAGTCAGGATGGACCCGAAGGCCGGGCCATGGCCCATTGGCCGGTATGTATTCAAGGGTTCAACGCAGACAATCCAACAGGACGTCGCACAGTACTATGGCCGGGATAACGTCCATGGGGTAGCATACTATGCCGCGGTGACCATGTCCGGCAATGGTACCCGGACCGTAGGTCTCTCCACAACGAAGGACACCCATGACCAGAAATACACCATCAGTGTTGAGCGCCCGGATCCGTATGACCCGCCGGCCTCGGACACCGGGACAAACAGGACGTTTAAAACCGGGGAAGTCGGCATCACGGTTGAAAAAGGAGGTGTAGAGGTGGATGATCAGCCTTCTGTTTTGAGAGGTGCCAGGACATATTATCTAGGGGAAGAGATTACGCTTACCGGTGAAAACTCCGAGACCGAATTCACCTACCTTTTCATTACGGGGCCGAATCTGCCGAAAAATGGCGGGCAGATGACGAACCCGAGAAAACCCGTCAACCCGGACGAGGAGGATACCTTCGCCCGTGCCGATGTGGATGATGATGGTACCTGGGAATACAACTGGGAGACCTCGGGCTTAAACCTTGATACCGGGGCCTACACCATCTACGCTGTGCCGGAGGCGGGCAACAAAAGCACTCTCGCAAAAGTGGACTATAACACGGTATCAGTCATCATAAGAAAACCATTCATCAGTGCCCGGGTGTCACCTTCTGTCGTGGCAGCGGGTGATACGCTCTTCATCCGGGGTATTGCTGCAGGCCAGCCGGAAAATAGTATCGCTGTCTGGATACTCGGTACGAACAAAGTCATCTACCTGACCCCCAGCGTCAATACCGACGGCACCTTCGAGCAGGAGATCTCAAAGGCCCAGACTGGGGATATGGCCGCCGGCCAGTATTTCGTCGTCGTGCAGCACCCGATGTACAACGAAATATTCGATATCTGGCCCGTGTCCTCCGTTGATGGTTTCAACAACAACGACCTTGTCGCAGGCAGCTACCCGGTGCAGGGAAATACCCTGTTCCGGTTACAGGGTGAAGGCAGCCTGCAGGGAACCGATGCAGCGGAAGCACTCGTTCAGGCGCTCAATAACCCGGCCATCGATGATATCTATGCAAAACTCCAGTTCCTCGTGGAGATCCCGGCGATCACCATGTTCCCGGTAACTGAAAAAATGGTCGGTGACACGTTCTCCATTTCGGGAACTACCAACCTTGCGATCGATGATACGATTCTCGTTGAGGTTACCTCCTCTTCCTTCAAACCAACCATGAAGACGGAGAGCGGGGAGTTCAGCGGTGCGAGTGGAACTGTAACGGTCCGGAAGGGGACCGACGGCCTTAACAGGTGGTCATTCCTCGTCAATTCATCCACATTCAAACCCGATGAGTACATCGTGCAGGCTACGGGCCTGACGGTCAATGCCCAGGCATCGGGCCATTTCAATGTCGTCGAATTCAACCAGGCAACCCATAGGATAATACCACCCGAAGAAGAGATCCAGGAGGGACCGGATACCGGGATAACCGATACAGTATTTGCCAATACCTCAACGGACGATGAAGGTGACACTGATTCATCAGATTCTATCAGTGTCAATGCAAAGGCCTCAAAACTGGCCCACATCATCGAATCCAGAACCCCACCTGTCCAGACACCCGTTACAACGAACGGTGAGGAAGTCAACCTGACCGGTACGGATAAGGTAGCACCGGCCGATAGAACCACACCTATCACCAGGCCGACAATTCAACCCGGATTTGGCGTATTACTTGCACTTGCCGGTCTTGGATGTGTGGCATTCCTGGTAAAGCGCCGGTAGCGACCAACATCTGTTTTTCGGAATGTCTTACAGGCAGAACCCTGATAAATTTAACGAGAAATAATGTTGCTAGAATACCGCATACCCGATCGGAATAATGAAGTAGTCGTCATTAATAGTACAATTCATGCAGATGACGAACGAAACAGGCTTACTATGTGGCCTTATCCTCATCGTGTGTCTTTTCATTGGCCAGGCAGCCGCAGCAGACCTGACCGCAGAGGATTATTACAACCAGGGTATCGACCAGGCCGGTCTTAATCAGTATTCCGAAGCCATTGCATCATACGACAATGCAATCCGGCTCAATCCCCAGTACTCGAACGCGTGGTATAACCGCGGAAATGCGCTGCTGAACATCGGACGGTATGCCGATGCAGTAGCATCGTATGACAATGCAACCCGGATCGATCCAGGTTATGAAAGTGCATGGGTCAACCGCGGTGTGGCTCTGGGAAGGCTCGGCCGGTATGAGGATGCGATAGCATCCTATGACAACGCAACCAGGATCAACACCGACGATGCAGATGCATGGTATAACCGCGGAAACGCACTTTTATTTCTCGACCGTTATGACGAAGCCGTGTCGTCGTATGACAATGCACTCCGGATAAATCCCCAGTATGTAAGCGCCCAGCAGAACCGTGAGACTGCATTACGTCAAAAAGATCCCAATGCGACTTTTCCCACAATGGAGCAGGTTCAGCAACCGACCATGGCAACAACCCTCCCTCCGGTAAGTCTGCAACCAACCCCTACCATGACACTCCCACCGTTAAGCCAGCCGAAATTAAAAGTTCCACTTACGATTGCACCGTTTGCAGCAATCGCCCTTGTGATGGCATTATCCGGGCGGAAAAGGGGACGATAACGGGATCAACGGATCCCTTTTTTTACAGGGGATATTACCTCCCAATTGTCTGGCTTTCACTGTAAAATTATCCATAAAAAGCGAGTTCTTGTTACAATGACTCTCCTCAGGGAAGCAACAGGTGGGAGTCAAATCAGCTTCCTTAAAAGGAATAAAAACTAGTGGTGTCGGGCCGGAATACCCGGCCCTTTTCTTATTCCTGGAGGATCAGATGTTCTGAACCGGAACGAAACTGTTCCCGGTCTGTTGCATGACGGCCCGTGGGAGTTCGATGCCGAGTGCCTCTTTCAGGACCTCTTCGATGGTCTCCACCGTCACGAACGTGAGTTCGTTCCGGACATCTTCAGGCACATCCTGCAGGTCCCGTTCGATTCTCTTTTGGCAGGATTATCTTTGTTATTCCCGCCCGGTGGGCGGCAAGGACTTTTTCCTTGATCCCGCCGACAGGTAATACTCCACCGCTCAACGTGATCTCGCCGGTCATGGCAAGATGCGGGTCAACTGTTTTCCCGGTGATCAGGGATGCAAGCGCCGAGAAGAGGGTCACTCCAGCGGAGGGACCGTCTTTCGGTGTGGCTCCCGATGGCACGTGGATGTGGATATCGCTCGTGATGAAGTTGAAACCGTTCTCCGTACCTGCAAGCCTGGAACGGATGAGGCTCAACGATATCGTTGCCGATTCCTTCATCACGTCCCCGAGCTGGCCGGTGAGCGTGAGTTTACCGGTCCCTGGCATGAAGGTCCCTTCGATGAAGAGGATCTCCCCACCGACCGGAGTCCATGCGAGTCCGGTGACCACACCTGGGACTGGTTCTTTCCGTGCGACTTCCTGCCTGACCGGTTCCTTCCCGAGGATCTCCGGGAGCATATCCGGTTTTACGATGAACGGCAACTCGGCCTTCCCGGACACTATCTTTTCAGAGACGTAACGGGATATTTTCGCCAGTTGTTTCTTGAGCCACCGGACACCTGCCTCCCGGGTGTATTTTTCTATGATCACCTTCAATGCCTCGTCCTCTATCTGGAGTTTTTCCGTGTCAAGTCCGTGCTCCTTCAGGGTCTCGGGCAGGAGGTGGTCTTTTGCGATAGAGAATTTCTCGTTCTTCGTGTAGCCTGAGATCTCGATCAGCTCCATCCGGTCGAGGAGGGGTGCCGGGATCGTCGCAAGGGAGTTCGCGGTCGCGATGAACAGGACATCGGAGAGGTCGTAGGCAACCTCCAGGTAGTGGTCCGAGAAGGTGTTGTTCTGCTCGGGGTCGAGGACTTCGAGGAGGGCACTCGCCGGGTCTCCTGCGTACGACATTGCCAGCTTGTCGATCTCGTCAAGGATAAAGACCGGGTTTTTCGTGCCGGCTTTCTGGATACCCTGGATGATCCGCCCCGGGAGAGCCCCGACATAGGTCCTCCGGTGCCCACGGATCTCGGCCTCGTCCCTGACGCCGCCAAGGCTGATCCTGACATACTTCCGCCCGAGGGCCTCTGCAATGCTCTCGTCCGAGGCTGGTCTTGCCGGTTCCGGGCGGGCCTGCGAAGAGGAGGATCGATCCCTGCTTCTCCTGCTTCAGTTTCATGACCGCAAGGTGCTGGATGATCCGTTCCTTGACTTTTTCAAGGCCGTTGTGGTGGCTTTCGAGTACCATACGGGCCTGTTCGATATCGATGCTCTTCTTCTCTTCCGTTACCCACGGGAGATCGAGCAGGAGATCGAGGTAATTTCGTATCACCGAACTTTCATGGTTGTGGGGGCCACCAGTCTCGAGTTTTTTCACCTCGACCAGTGCCTTTTTGCGGACATCGTCCGGCATCTTTGATTGTTCAACCCGCTCCCGGTACCCGTCATCCCCGGCTGTACCGTCGCTTTCGTTCAGCTCTTCCTGGATCACCTTCAGACTGTTCCCGGAGCATTGCCTCCCGGTTCGACTTGTTCACCCGGTCAGAGACTTTCTTTGCCATCTCGATCCTGATGTTGATGTCGTCCCTGGTTTTGTTGAGCAGCTCGAGGAAGGTGATATACCGCAGCTGGACAGAATCAATTTCGAGGAGCGCCTGCTTCTCCGCAAGGCTGACAGGGAGGTAGGGCATGACGAACCCCATGATCTGCTCGACGGATTCCATCCGGTCGAGTGGCTGGGTGAACTGTTCGGAGCCGGGGAACCTGCTGCTTATCTCATGGATGGTGGTTTTGATATCGGTGAGTATCCGGCCTTGTAACTCTTTATCCAGGTCCTGGATATCAGGGATCAGATTGTACGTGGCATAAAACCGCCCGTCCTTTTCGGTGAGCGAAGTGGTCCTTACCCGTTTTTCGACCTCTGCACAGACCAGGTGACCTTCATCGGCAGCCTGCACATGGAGAATATGGAACAGGTTTCCGGTCCTGTACATCGATTCACCGGTAAGTTCCATGGGTCTCGTGCCACTTTTCACGGTCAGCCCGACCGCGATATGCATCCCCTTCATCTTTTATTGCGGCCAGCAGGAGTTCTCCTGTGGTCGGCCCGACATGGAATTTTGTCCTGTTATTTGGATAGACGACTATCTCAAAGAGGGGTATGACGATTTTTTCCTGTGTGTCATCAGGTTGTGCTGGTTGCATTGTTTCCTCATTCATTTGGTTCGAATTTACCTTGGTTAAGTACATGGCAGAAAATTACCTGATTTTCTGCAGGATCTCTGCAAGGAGATCCCTCTCGCCTTCATCAAGTGTTTCTATCATCCGTTGGACCACCCGCTGCATGGCAGCCTGTTCGGCTTGAGCGATTTTCTGCCCTTTTTCAGTCAGGCGGATGAACAGGATCCTGCCATCGTCGGGGCAGCGCTCGCGGTACACACATTCCATCCGGACAAACCTGTTGATCATCTCGGTGATGGTGGGTTTCGAGTTCCTGGTGATCTCGGCAAGCCTGCTGAAGGTGATTTCCCCATGTTGATCGATGACTTTAAGGTACGCGATCTGTTTGACCGTCATATCCGACAGCCCGCATTCAGAGAAGATATTGCATGAGCATTCATTTTTGAGCCTGAACAGGTTCTGAAATGCTTCAAGCAGGTCCTCCTCTTGTTCTATCATACGTCGATCTTTAATTAGTTAGGTTTTACCTAATTATAAAGAAGATGGTACTGCCATACCAGGTTTTAGGAAAAATCCTGGGAAACCAAATGGCACTCCGGTAGAATCAGAATTTGGCAATTCAGATTCCCAGAAATCCGCCAGGAGCAAGGCTGGTGGCAAGCATCACCGTGTTGATATCACGGTGTTCAGTCCAGGTGCCAGCTTCCCTGTTTTTCGTATCCAGCCAGAATTTTTCGATCGTTTCACGAAGCGGTGAGTATTCCGACAGAGTTATAACCTGCTGACGAAGCGAGTTTTTCCTGCCATATAAATCCGGAACTTTTCCAATCCATTCTTTCATGGCTTCGACCCCCGCCAGACCGGTTGACAGGCCCAACTCGCGGAATGCCAGGCGATACCTTGCCGGGAGGCCCAGGGAATCCGAGCCGGCGAAGGTATCTAATCCGATAATAACAGAATCGAAGAGGTTTTCAAGCAGGCCTGCATACACGGGGCCTCCAAGCGTGGTCAACTGGATGATCCTCGACGCGTCCGACAGGAGACCCCCGATGCCAAGGGGATCGTCGGTTGCCAGGCGTATGCCACGGCAGATTCCGGTCATTTCGGCAATCTCCTTTTCCAGTGGGCGTTCCGATTGGTGCCCCGGGCCGCTGGTCGCGTTCAGTTGCAGCTCATGATAGGTAACGAGGCCATCGAGCGGGTCATGTTGCCCCATCGAGGGGACAATCGGACGTGTAAGATCGATGCTCATCTTCCAGTACATCCTTTTCCGCCCACCGGACGGGGGAAGATACGTGAACCGGGATTGAGCCGAACATGCAAGTTCGATCGCCCATGTATTATATATAGGGTTGCCGGTGACCCTGCTCACCCGGCTGAGTGCATGCATCCATTTTGTAAGGTAGTGGTAGTACTGCCCGTCCTGGTCCCATTCCCGTTGTTCGTTATACGGCTCGTTGATCCCACGTTCAGGGAGGTCTTTTCCGATCCGCAGGCCACCGATAGTCGGATGCAGTTCGCCATCCTGCAGGGGGAGGCCGCTGATCCAGCCGATTCGGGAGTCGTCAGCCCGGTGCCTGCCAAGTGTGTGGTGTACCTGGTCAACGAGGTTGAGGGCCAAGTCCCGGTAGACTACATTGCCTGTTTCTCTGAACAGTTCGAGATAGTTACACACGGCGAATGCATCAGTCCAGAGGTAGCGTTGGGGGCTGGATGCCAACGGGTCAAGTCCCGTCTGCTGTGCGAAGTCCTGCATGAGATCATGGACCTGTTTAATGGTTGAAGTCCGGTTCATTGTTCAGTTCATACATGTCCCACAGAATAAAAAAAATTTCGTCCCGTTACATGGTCTGAATGATAGGGATCTCAACGATCCGGATCAAATCGTAATGTATGGGTGGGAATTCGTCATTTTAGGACCTCCCAAGTAAAAACCCGGCCAGTCAAAAAGGACAAGGCAAATAAAATTCAGGGTACTCCGGCCAGTTCCATAAGCACCTCACGGTCGTTCAGGTCATACCACTGTTCATAGGCTTCGGCGACCGCAAACTGGTGCCCGGACCGTATATTCAGGCAAACCAGCTGATCCGCTTCATGAGAAACAAGATCGGCAGACGCGGCGGATGCAGTGGGGACAGCGACCATAATTCGGGCAGGTTTGTGGGCACGGATGCTTTTAACCGCTGCAAGCATCGTGAACCCCGATGCAAGACCGTCATCGGTCAGGATAACTGTTTTTCCAGCAGGGTCATAGACCCTTCTCCCTGCGGTAAACCGGGCAACCCGGTCAGCCACGTTATTTTCCGTCTCTGATATCGCCAGATCAACATCGACATCAGTCAGGCCCAGCGCCGCACGGAGGCGTTCGTTGATGAGTACCTGCCCGTCCCATGTTACTGCTCCGAATCCAGCCTCAGTGGTACCGGGTATCCTGATTTTCCGGACAATTGCAAGTGACAGGGGTGCACCCAATGCCAGGGCTACTTCCTTTCCGATAGGTATACCTCCTGCCGGAATTGCAAAGACCAACGGCTCCCGGATGGCAGGGAGGGTTTTAATAAACGCTCCAAGTTGTCTTCCTGCGTCATGTCGGTCGGAAAAGACAAATTTTCGTCCCCTGAATCGGGGATTGTCAACGATGTTACCCATATGCG
The DNA here is from genome assembly GCA_963815625.1 of uncultured Methanomicrobiales archaeon. GTDB lineage: Archaea > Halobacteriota > Methanomicrobia > Methanomicrobiales > Methanospirillaceae > CAIKOD01. The sequence continues at coordinate 217,786 of CAWFHG010000006.1, read as the reverse complement.
GTTGCTCTGCACGCACGAACCCATAATGCTTGTGGTATAGGGTAAAAAAGGACGTAGTGGTTCCGATGGAGAATGGGAGTTCCCACAATTGATTCAGCTCGTCTTTTTCATCCCGATACGAAGAATGAGAAACCCGTTATGGATCACGGGGTACACCCGGGTTCTCCAGGCCGGGACGATAACTGCCATTCCTTTCGCAGTCACGGCAAACCTTAACCGGAACGCCGCGAAACAGTGTCCTGTTCAATCATGAAACTTAGCCTTACAATTGTTACTGCACTCCTGTTCCTCATCGCCATGTTGGCGGTCGGGACTGTGTCAGCGGCCGATACTACAACTGATCATACAATCACGGCGTCAGGGACCGGTTCCGTGATCGGGACACCTGACCGTGCGCAGATTTCGCTTGCGGTCGAGACTGAGAATCCCGACGTAAAAACAGCCCAGGCAGCTAATGCCGCCCAGATGACAACGGTGATGGATGCACTGATCGGGGCCGGGATCCCAAAAGACGCTCTCAAAACCACCGGATATAACATCTACGCCGTGTATGACGATACGAAGATCCCATTAGGGCAGAAGATCAGGGCATATCATGTGTCAAACACCCTGACCGTCACGCTTCACGATGTAAACCGGACTGGTGAGGTGATTGATATCGGCGTCGCAAACGGGATTAACCAGGCAAACTCCATCCAGTTCCTCCTCTCTGACGAACAGGCCCAGGTACTCAGGACAGAAGCGCTGAAAGAGGCCACTGCCAGGGCTGCTGCCGATGCCCAAACGGTCGCCACCGCTCTCGGCGTTAGCATATCGTCCGTGAAAACCGTCGATATCGGAGGAGGATACACCCCTGTTCTGTTCCAGAATTATGCAAGGAGCGATGTAGCGTCCGGTGGTGCATCCACGCCGATCCAGCCCGGTGACGTGACAGTAACCGCAACGGTCACCGTGACATATCTGATCGGATAATCAAACTTTTTTTTATCGGACACCTGTCAATGATAATCCGAACCCTTCAACCGATAAATGTCTCTTTCAATTATTCAGGCCTTATTAGCGGTAAAACTAAATTATGAGCATTTTTAAGCCGTTTACTGGTGGGTGTTAACACCGATACCTATTTCATTCTGCCATGCATCTGGAGTATACCGTGTCACCTATGGAAATCGATCAGTCAACACCAAAACGCATTGAAACCGGGACCCCTGCCGGGGATAATCTCGGATTTACAGAAGAATTGTTCTCAGGCTGGCTGGAGATCTACAATGACACCCGGTTGTATCTCTACTACATAATATCCCGGTGTAAAAATGAAGGCAATACGCAGAAACTTATCGGACGCTGGATCGCCGAAGGATATGATGTCCGAATTGTGAAACCTTCCTCAATCATGCAGCATATCCTTGGGAAATTAGGATATATTGAAACCTATGAAGACCTGTCCCGGCATTATGATGAAGAAGTGGAAGTCTGGCGTAGTCCGGAATAACTGCGAAGGTTTGCGAAAAAAAATAGTGTGAACATGTCCGATTTTAAAATATCTGAATTAAATCCTGAAAAATCGGTTGAATTGGTGCGGGATAGTAACTGTACTAATATTATCACTGAGTTGAAACGAGTTTATTGTAAGACCCGTTGTATTCCCAGGCGGATCCGTAGTTATTCTCCAGATATCACCAGTCCCATATCGGAACCAGAGTTCCGGCGTATTTCGAGCCAAAAAAATCTCCGGTAATAAAATCGGTAACCGTTCCGACAGTTGATATTCTCTCCTATATTTCCCCGGTGCTGGTTAATATCAGGAGGTGACGTTTGAATGTCCCGTTTTATGAATCATCCCAATCCGGTCGGTGACTTCCTGGCATGTTTTATGTCAGGACGGAAAATTCCGTATCATTTAACCCGGATTCCATCAGTTATTTAAAAGATAAGTGCTATTCTATCCGTAACTGCCATGGATTTCAAAAAAGAGTTATCACTCTTCGATTTGACTAACATCGTTGTCGGGTCTGTCATCGGGGCGGACATCTATATCGCATCGGCGATAACCGCGGGCATGCTTGGTCCATTTTCACTGGTGATCTGGGTTATTGCTGCGATATTCGCAACAGTTATCGCGCTGGTCTTCGCCTACTGCAGTTATTATGTCCCGAAAGTCGGGGGCCCGTTTGCCTACGTATCAGCAGCGTTTGACGATTTCTTTGGATTTCTTACCGGCTGGAGCATGTGGATCGCCGAGATGATCTCCCTCCCGGTATTTGCAATCGCCTTCGTCCGCTATCTCGAGTACCTGGTACCATTGACATTTAACGAGGAAATCCTTATCAAAGGCATTTTTCTCTTCGGTTTGACTGCTATCAACATTATCGGGGTTAAAATCGCCGGCAGGGTCAATGACGCTCTTACGCTCATTAAACTGGCCCCACTCCTCCTCCTCATCGGGGCCGGCACCGTATTTTTAATTACCCAGCCATCCATGTTTTTCGGGAACTATCACCCGTTTGTCCCACTTGGTGTCTCCGCAACAGGGGCCGCACTGGTGCTTGTTTTCTGGGCGTATGCAGGATTTGAACTCGGGACATTGCCTGCGGCCGAGGTGAAAAACCCAAAAACCACGATTCCGAAAGCAATTATTTTCGGCATGACTATAGTGGCCCTGTTCTATTTGTCGACTAATTTCATCGTCTATGGAGCGGTGAACTGGGCTGACCTTACAAAGTCTGCAACGCCGCTTGGTACTGGTAGGGGTTGTACTTCTCGGTGCGGCCGGAGCCCTTATTATGACCATTGGTGCCCTGTTTTCTGTTTCAGGTTCTGATGAATCCGGGATGCTCGGGACCGGAAGGCTGTCCTTTGCCATGTCCGTCGACGGGCTGTTTCCAAGGTTATTTTCTTCCCTTCACCCAAAATACGGGACACCATATGTAGGCCTGGTAGTCCAGGGGGTCATCGCCTTCCTGGTATCTATCTACTCGCCGATTACCAGCCTGATATCATTCGCGGTATTCAACCTTGCATTCTCCTTCCTGCTTACCTGCCTTGCCCTGATTGTTCTGACCCGCGATACCGAGAAACAGTTGCCGGGCCAGAAAATACTCCCCTGGTTAGGGGTCCTGATCTGCCTTTACCTCCTTTATTCGACATCATTCTTCGATAAAATAGTCGGGACCGTCATTATCCTTGCGGGTGTCCTGATCTACATTTTCTTCTCACCAAAACAGGACATCCATCACCTGAAAGAAATGTTTTTTTCTGAAGAGGCGATCTTTTTCCGTGCGATGGCAAGGAGGGAACGGTTTCTCGGGAATTTCATTCTCATGATATACCGCTTATTTGTGAGGATGAAACGGTGGATATCCCCGGGAACGGGATAATAATTTCTGGAGCAAAAGTCAGGGATCCCCGGCTCCGGGAACCCGGGATACCTTCTTCTCCAGTGGTTGTTCTCTATCAAGAGATCAGGGAACCTGGTTACCGACATATCAGCAGACCCGGACCGTCTCCGGATGGAAGATATCCGGTGGATGCTTTCAAAGACGTATTGGAGCCCAGGCATTACCAAGGACGAGATCGCGGTAGGAATCCGTAACTCTGCACTTGTGGTAGGGGTGTACGATACCGGTAGGCGGTAGATCGGGTTCTGCCGGGTCATCTCCAATAAGGTCAGGTTTGCAGTATCGCATTCGCTACGGTTCTTGTACCAGTGGCTCCTGAAGACGAGTGATGCCCACGGGGTGTATGAGAAGTGCGGGTTTACACCTCTCGATATTCCGAACGGTGGATGGGACGAATGCATCCAGGACCGGAGTAGGGTGAAGGGACTTTTGAGATTTGATCCGGATTATGGCCAAATTGACAATCGTAAAAACCGGCTCTGATGAATTCCTTCCTTATTAACTGCTGAATATTTTGACTGCATAATTTAAAAAATTCTAAAAAATACAAACGAAATCTTAAATCTTGGTAGTTTTAAGAGTAACTAAAGAGGATTTTTGATGAACAAGACCCAGATGCCAATCCTGGTAATCACCGTCATGATCTGCCTCCTCGTGACGGCAGGGTGTACATAGTGCACTCAGTCCCCATGTACACCCGGTACTGTTACCCGTCCACCTGTAACTCAGGCAGTCGGACTTCCTTCAGCCTGTAATCAATGCAACACCAGTCCAGTAAGTAAAAGTCAACGGGTTACGTTTGGATACCGGGAATTCGGGTCCGGCGAACCAAACCCTGATGCTTATAGTATATGGCGTCACTATGGATTCATGGAACGAGACCTTCATTGGTATCCTTGCATCGAAATACTACGTTTACACCTACGACCACCGGGGTATGGGATATAGCCGCGACAATAATGCGACACCTGCTATTTCCCTGTATGCAGATGATGATGCGGCCCTGATGCCTGCTCCCGGTTATGACAGCATGAATTGTATACGGAGTTTCCATGGGTTCATCAGTCTCCAAGCAGCTGGTTATTGATCACCCCGAACGCGTACGAAAACTGGGTAGTACGTGGCCCCCCTAACATAATAGACTGTAACCTGCGATTATTCGAATATACTGGCAGTCTGAATCCTCAAACCAGCAAACTCCATTTCCGTGGTTTAATCCCTGCTGCTGAAAATTAATCATTTCAGGACGATAAATGACTTTTAGCGAATAATCTTCTATATTTTTACTATTAGGACGTTATTATTGGAATGACTTTTATTTTTTATTATAGTTCAGTAGGGAGAAACATATATCGTTCTTGTTGATACATCAATCATTAATGGTTTTAATTAATAACAGAGGGTTGGTCTTTTATTCACTGATATCCTTTGTAGCATTTCTCTGGTCGGCATTTATCTACCAGGAGGGAATTATGTCGCTGATCAGTTTAATTATCACAACTACCGTTCTCTTAGTTTCTGCAACCCTTCTCATTTTTCTGGCCTGGGAGATTTGGAGGACCGGTAAGAAATAAAATTAATGATTTGCTTTAATTTTTTTTAAAAAGATAATACGCATACCAGTTGGGGTTTCATCACATCCCTTGTATACCGGTAGTAATCAGGTCCCTCCCGATGAATCCAACTGCATCGGGCCGTGTATCAATTCCCATGTTTTCACGGCAGCCGGAGCCCCCAGGAGGAGTCTCTTAATCGTACTCAGGACCACCGGTACCTTTTCAGGGTCCAGTGCATTTCTTACTTCGAAAAGCAGTTCGATCAGGGGAACATGAAATGCCGGGTCCATCAGGTCAATTGCGTCAAAAGCCCGGAGAAAACCGACCGTGGAATTCTCGTTCACGGGCGCGAGAAGGATAATTATGTCCTTTAAGAGTTCCCGCCCACCGGGAGTTTCGAGCGATATCTTCCGGTTGGATGCGAATGCTCCATAAAGGGCCCTGTGATCGTTCACCTGGGCAATCCGGAATGTGGGTAGTGATGCGGCTCTCCTGATCAAGGATACGGCATCTGGTGCAGAACACTCCCCACCGCTGAAAGAAATGCCTCCCAGCTTACCGGATGGGCTGATGAAACCCGTTCAAACGATTCGAGAATATTTATCCGGTCGGGTGCCGTGGAATTCAGGTACATGGCAAACGCAGAAAAACGGTCGCTGGCCACCCCATTTCCGTCAAGCTGTGCCCTGATAATATCCCGGATTTCAGGGGTGTCGAGAAGCGAAAGAATGCCCAGGCACCGGTTCTTTAATCGTCTCTCCCGGATAGCACTTTTCTGAAGTCCCATTGGTGCGGTCAGGGGGATAAACCGGTCAAGCCGTTGATAAAAGTCTATTAATTCTGATTTGTAACGGGAAGCGAATGCATATTCGATTGTTTTCCTGGCCTGGTAGAGCGCAGTATAACGGTATGCATAACGGGGATCACTCACCGAATCGAACATGGTGAGGTGTAAGCCTCCCGCCTTCCCGGACAGGTCATCATCGGCCAGCAGTTCGTGGAAGAGTTCCAGGAAATCCAGCGAGGCTGTCTCTTCCGGATGCTCGATCAGCCTTATGATCTCCTGCTCGGCCAGCCGGTAGAACGCAATGAACCTGTTTATAATATCGGGGTCCTTCCGGGCCTGCAGCATGAGTGTCTGCCGGTCGGCGTCGTCAATCATCTTTGCCGTAGAATGAATAATCCCGGTTCAGGGAGAGAAACGCCGGGCGTTCCACATTCTTCAACAATTATTGTCTCTTCCGGGGCATCGATCCTCTTCGAGATCACGGCAATATCATTTCCGGCTGCATCAACCAGGGCTGCCCTGAAGGGAATTGTCCAGGGGGAACCATTTTCGGGGTACGACTGGACCAGCGACAGGTGATACCGGCGCAGGTCCGCATCATACCTGCCAGATGCATGAATAACCGGGAACCCGGTCTGTTTCAGCCATGGTCTTGCCATTTCCATAAATTCCTGCCCTGATACTTCCTCCATGGCCTCGATCCACTGCTGCCAGGTAGCATTCCCATGCCAGTACCGGGTATGGTACAGGTCAAGACCCTTTGGCAAAGAGTTCTTTCCCCATGAGTGTCTCGATCATCCGCACGAATTCGGCCGCCTTGACATACGTAATCCCGGTGATCAGATCATTGGGGTCATTGAACCCGTCCGGTTCGACAGGCATGGACATCGATCCCGAATCAAGGGCAAATATCCCGTTGGACGGGGCAAAGAGAGTAAGGACTGTCTGGAGCCTGGTATAGGTGTCGCCAAAGAGGAATGCATGGTACTGGTCTTCGATAAAGGCGGTGACCGCCTCGTTGAGCCATATCTCGAATGGGCTCTTCCCGGTCACCTGGGACCCGTTGAGGTTGTGATAGAATTCGTGCACCTTCACCCGGACCATGTACTCGAAGGCCGGATCGGTCATCTGGGGATAGGGCATGATCCGGTTCATGGTGATGGTGGTATTTCCGACGTTCTCCATCCCGCCGAAATCAGAGTTCTGCATTCCTATCTCGCGATAGACCGTCCCGGTATACTGGTAACCCGTCGTCAGGCCAGCGGCCATGTCCCGGATCCTGTCCCGGATCATCTGAAGTGCCGCTTCATCATCCGACTGTTCTTTCATCGAATCCCTCTCACGGATCAGGGCCATTAAATACTCTTTTTCAGGTAGGTTCCGGTAACCCCCGGGGCCGGTATACAGGCAGACCCACATGACTGCATCGGCAAGCACCTGAAGCGAGTATTCTGCCACCCCGGGGTCTGAATCGGGTGGAACGAGCAGTTCTAATCCGAATTTGCTGCCGTCCGGGTATTCAAACTCCTTTGTGAAAGTATCATAGGTCCCGACCCCGAGGAAGAACAGGTATGGGGCCATCGGGGTGCGGGAATTATCATAGACAATCCGGTCCCGGCCCTTACCAACCGGGTGGCGGGGTTCGATCACGTCGCCATTGGTGATTATGTTGGTATACCTGCTGTCGGCAGTGATTGTCGTCGTATAGGTGCATTTCGCCGTCATATCGTCGATACACGGAACCAGCCGCTGGAACCCCCACTGCTGGCACTGGGTGATCTGGGTCGGTGGTGCACCCATCGGTGTCCGGTCATAGTACAGCCCTTCGAGGATATGATCGGTCGGCCGGCAGATGGTCTCCGTTGTAATCGTAAACCGGGTATGGGCGGGAACCGGGTCATCCCATGAAATGGTCAGCAGGTTCCCGGCCCTGTCGTATCCGGTCTTCACCTCCCTGATATCACAGGATACCGAGAGAATTTCGAGATCCTGGGCATTCAGCAGAGTATCCGGAATGGGCTTCGAAAGGACCTCCGCGGTAAGGTGTGAAGTCACCACCGTGTGGTCATCGAACACGTCGAACCCAAGGTCCATGTGGATAACACGGACTGTCAGTTCACCGAAATCTTCCGGGTAATACCGGAAAAGCCGGCCCGAATCTGCAGTTGTTCCGGTCAATTAGTTTCCTCTGGATTACGGTAATTACTGTGCAAGTTTATTAATGATTTGTCTGACCTCCAGAATTGCTGTGCTGTCAAATGATCAGGGATGCTGCCCAATGCATTCGGATGTGAAAGCCAGCCGCGTGATGAATGAAAATTTTCCGATTGGGATCTGGTCGGTCGTCATGTGTTACCATTATCTCTGTTTCTCGAACCGATACAGGATATCGCTGTCCCCCTCGTGACAGAGTTGCAAAACTCCATGTATTTTCTTTACTGTCCAAATCCTTGTAGCTGGAAATATCCTGGATATTGACTTAAAAGAATCACAAAAATAGTCGGTTAGTGAGGGTATTCGATCATTGCACTATAATTCCGGCCTGATCTGTTCCCTCCTCTCCTTAATCTCTTAAGTTTTAATCTAACCGTCGTCTTCTTCTGTAATAATATCGGGTGGAGCGACAGGTGCCAACGCCACGGCAGTAACCTGTGAGGAATACTGCATGTCCTTGGTGAAGGAGCTGAATGGTTCCCTGTGCACTCGATGATTCCGAATACGTAATGTCTTCTGACTTCACCGGGGCGCCGGTTACCGGGACAAAGTGTGTCAGGGTAACATCATCGCCAAGTTCAATTTCAACAGGTGTAAACATGGTGTTGACATTCCGGCTTTCCTGGATGTGTGCCTTCATGTAACCCATGGCAGAGCCAATCGCTGGGATTTGTCCCTGTAATGTCCCGTATGGTTTGACGTTAATGTTATAGTTCAGGACAACTGCATTGGTTGCATCAGTGCCAACGAACCTGTCATTCGCTGCAGTTGTAACAGATCCGACGGTAAGATCATATTTGCTTCCTGCCTGGACAATGTTACAGTATGCGGGAATTATGCCATTAGGCACATTTGCAAACGGACAGAGCATTCTGTCTGCAGCGGTGGTGGTATTTCCAGCACCGTCAATAAGGATGTTTTCTGAACCCACAATGTTACCGCCATCTGCTGTTGCAATAAATGTTACGGCAGTGTCGGCCTTAACGTTGGACTGACTGATGACCTTGTTCCTGGTGTCAACAGCCATTGTCTTAACAAAGGTAGTAGTGCCGGCCTGTGCAACAGTGGCTGCATCATACGTTGTAGTGTAGACGACCTGGGCATCTGCCAGTGGTGGGATTGCTGTAATTGACTGGTTTGATAATGTCCACGCCAGTCCTGCATTGTCTGTTACAAGTCCATCTGCTATGATCGCTGTTGAAGTCGTTAGTGTCTGAGTCTCAGGGACTGCCTTGACACCCTGATCTGCGTATACGGTACCGGTCAAAGCGATGACCATTCCGATTAATATGAGCGCAATAAACCCGAATTTTGTATGTTTCAAAACATCACTCCCTCTGAATTAGTGATAAACAAAAGTATACCCCTAATCATTCGAAATTGGGGTTTAACCCACTAATAAAGATATCGCTTATTTTCACGTCATAGAATAATGATTAGCAGTTGTGTGAAATAAATCAAATTTACTACCTGTAAAATGGCAGAGTAATTTTCCAATGGTCGCTCCACGCAAGGGGAATACAAAGCATCTTTTCGGCAGTGTCAAGGTCGGTGAACGAGGACAAATTGTTATCCCGAAGGAAGCCCGCGAGATATTCGATATCAAGCCGGGCGATATTATGCTTGTACTGGTGATGTGGAGCGGGGCATTGCGCTTGTTAAGGCCGATGTTTTGCAGGAATTTGCGAAGACTATCCTTGAATCTTCAAGTCATCCACGGGATGAATGAAAAAAAGTGTGAAAAAGATGAACATAATTGTATTAAACGGAAGCCCCAAAGGCGATGTCAGTATCACGATGCAGTACGTGGCGTATATGCAGAAACAATTCCCATCCCATGATTACCGAATTCTCAATATTGCGAAGGATATCCGGAATATAGAAAAGGATGGTGCAACGTTTGAGAGGATTGTCGACAGTGTCCGATCTGCGGGTCTAATAATCTGGGCTTTCCCCCTCTATTACCTGCTTGTACCTTCACAACAAGCGTTTTATCGAACTGGTCTTTGTACGCCACGCACAGGATGCATTTTCCGGAAAATATACGGCATCGCTCTCCACTTCGATCCATTTCTTCGATCAGACTGCACACAATTACATGCATGCAATCTGTGATGATCTCGGCATGCATTACTGTGGGTTTTACTCGGCAGCGATGATGGACCTTCTCATTGAGGAAGAACAGGACAGGTTTGAAAAATTCACACAGTTATTGTTTTTTGCAGTACTGGAAAGAATGCCGCTTCCGGCGGAGCATTCGCCAATCATCTGGCGGTCATGGTCGTATATCCCCGGCACTGCACCGGAACCTGTTGCGAATATGGGAAAAAAAATTATTATTCTCACTGATTCGAAAGACCTTTCATCTAATTGTGCACAGATGACGGGAAGGCTCATGCAAGTCTTTTCCGGCAATGGCGAACTGGTCAGCCTCCATGATCTTGATATCCGTGGCGGGTGCATCGGCTGTTGCCAGTGCGAATAATACGTGTGTGTACAATGACGGATACCGGGATTTTTATGTAAAAAAACTGGCAGCTGCCGATATCATAATCATTGCCGGGACAGTGCGTGACCGATATCTTTCATCGACGTGGAAACAGTTTTTTGACCGGAGTTTCTTTAAGGGACACACCCCCGGGCTCGAAGGAAAACAGATCGGTTTTGTCATAGCGGGGCCGCTGCAACAACTGCCGTATCTCAAGGAAGGGCTCATGGCATGGGCAGACAACGGAGGATGCAATGCAATGTTTGTTACTGACGAGGGGATGGAATCAGACAAACTCGATGGATTGCTCGATGCGACAGCTGCTCGTCTCGTGCGGAGTGCAGAAGCAGGATACATTCCACCGCACACGTTCTACGCGGTCGGGGGTCACAAGATATTCCGTGACAGCATCTATGGTGATATGCGACTTGCATTCCAGGCAGATTACCGGTATTATAAGGAGCATGGGCTGTTTGATTTTCCCCAGAAGGACTTCAGGACCAGGATGTTCAACCTTGTTCTTGTTCCTCTCCTTATGATCCCGGGTATCCGGAAAAAGGCTTTTTCAGATATGAAACCTCATATGATCAAACCCTTTGAACCTTTGCTCCGGGGCACATGAATTTTGGACATCAGGAGCTACAATAAAAAGCCCTTTTTCTCCCACGAATTATCCCGTTACATTTTTTTGTCCATTGCCCGGGAGTCTAAAGATCCCGATAGTCGGGACCATATGTTATTTCAAATCGTCTGATTGAACACGTGACGGGAGAACCGGGTTTAATCTACACTACCATGATGTGATCGGTGTAACCACTTTTAGATAGCAGTCGGCTGTTTATGCATGATTATCGCTTGTATGGCAATACAGATGTACCGCTTAAACAGGTTTCAGTACCAGAACAACAAGTTAAATACCCGGCTGTCCCAGTTGGACGCTTTGCACAAACCGATACCATTTTACCTGACTCGCCGTATGGTAAAGACTACGGGATATTCAACCATGGCTGACGTGAACCTTTTTGAAACGGTGAAAAAGCAGGTATGTGCGTGTGCGTTAGACCTGAATCTTGCTTCGAATATCGAGATGGTCTTAAAAATACCAATGCAGGAACTTCATGTATCAATTCCTGTCCGGATGGATAATGGGAGCGTCAGGGTCTTCCAGGGGTACCGTGTCCAGTATAACAATGCCAGGGGTCCTGCCAAGGGTGGAATCCGGTATCATCCCGATCTGACCATTGAGGAGGTCCGTGCTCTTGCAGCCCTTATGACCTGGAAATGCGCATTGTATCGTCTCCCTCTTGGAGGTGGGAAAGGCGGGGTAATCTGTAACCCGAAGGAATTATCCACGGGGGAACTGGAACGTCTCAGCAGGGGATATATCCGGGAAATTGCGCATTTTATTGGTCCCGATCGCGATATTCCTGCTCCTGACGTTGCGACCAATGCGCAGACGATGGCATGGATGATGGATGAATATTCCAAAATTGTGGGAAAGTCTACATTTGGTGCATTCACTGGTAAACCGCTCAGTATTGGTGGATCTGAAGGTCGGGACGACTCGACCGCACGTGGGGGCTGGTATATCATCGAAGAGGCGGCGAAAGATCTTGGAATGGATTTAAAAGGTGCAACTGTCGCTATCCAGGGGTTTGGAAATGTGGGGGAAAATGCTGCGATCCTCGCAAATCCCTTATATAAGTGCCGTGTTGTGGCTGTAAGCGACAGCAGCGGGGGTGTCCTTAATCCCGAAGGCCTCGATATTCAGAAACTAATAGAGCATAAATCAAAAACCGGGTCCCTGAAAAACTCCGGGGCTGGCCAGGAAATCACCAATAAACAACTCCTCGAACTGGACGTAGATATCCTGATCCCGGCAGCCCTTGAAAATGCCATTACCCGGGATAACATGGATAATATCAGGGCAAAGCTCATCGCAGAGTTCGGAAACGGTCCAACCACGGGGGAAGCCGACGATCACCTGTATACACGGGGCATGCCGATCATTCCCGACATTCTTTGCAATGCTGGGGGGGTGATCGTATCCTATTCCGAGATGGTCCAGAACCTGAATATGGACCACTGGGACAAGACCGTTGTATATTCACGCCTGAAAAAAGCAATGACCGAAACGTACCGGGCAGTTCATGTGTTATCGACCGGAAATAAAATCTCGTTGCGAAGGGCCGCATACAGCCTCGCCGTGGAGCATGTTGTGGATGCGATGAAGGTCAGGGGATGGCTTTAGACAATTGAAACTCAAACTAAAGGATGATTATTCAGAACAACAGGGTCGGGAAAATAGAGGCTGTTTCTTTCCTTCATAAAGTAAAATGTTATAGCATCCGGATAGGATGCAACTAATTTTTCGCGATATAATTCTTTTTTAATGGCCTGTCGGCAATCCAATAACGAGTAAGTTACCGCTCACGACGTTAGCGGGTACTATATAATGTAGTTGACTTTTTCTTCTTTAAATTGCGAATAAGCCGGATCACACAATTGGTTCGCTTACAAATTTTCGACCTGCATATCATACCCCCTGTACGTTATCATAACAACAATTACAATCAGATTTCATAGTACTCAATTCCATAATTCCGATTCAGATATTTTATTTTTCATACCGCATGATGTACCTTTTTTTATTGGTATGGGAAAAAAACCGGTAGTGAAAGCCCGTGAAAAGGCCTGTGAACCTCACTGAAACAAGCGATATCATCATAATGCCGGCCGGTAACATCTTTCATTGAATAGCTCGGTTAAAGTTGTCCGGAACTTTGGATCCATTGAGCTGGCAATCCTTTTGATCGGGAGTTCCCTTTACTCGTACATCGTTACGTAATTTTTAAGGAATCTGAACACCGGATATCTCCGAAACATGGAAAAATTTTTAGCCAGATGCGGGAAAGGAAATACGAGGATTCATTCCGTTGGATGGTATTGTGATTTGCCTTTGAAATTTCAACCAATTCCGTTAAAGGCAGATGGAGATTCCTCCTTATCCGGAAACGGAAAATTAAAACAGTATCAGATTTTTTCCGGAAATCAATTCTATGTATTTAATCATGTAAGGAACCATATTTTTTTTAACAGGATATTTTTCAATTGTTCCAGGGGAGGGAAACTACACGATATCGGTTCTTTATATTGACGATGAGCCTGGTCTTCTCAATCTTGCGAAACTCTACCTGGAAAAAAAAGGGAATTTTAACGTAGATATTTTCACCTCTGTCCAATTGGCCATGATACAGCTCAAGATGACATCATATGATGCGATTGTATCGGACTACCAGATGCCGGAGATTGACGGTATCGGTTTTCTTAAATGGGTCCGGGAAAGCCTCGGAGATATCCCGTTTATACTCTTTACTGGGAAGGGGCGCGAGGATGTGGTCATCGAGGCGATCAACAACGGTGCAGATTTCTATCTCCAGAAGGGGGGTGATCCGAAATCCCAGTTTGCAGAACTCGGACATAAGATTAAAAAAGCAGTTGACCAGCGACATGCGGAAAAAGCACTGAAAGGTTCGGAACAGCGGCTGTCTGATATCATCAACTTCCTCCCGGATGCAACATTCGCGATCGATCCCGGAGGAAAGGTGATTGCCTGGAACCTGGCCATGGAAGACATGACAGGAATTCCAAAAGACGCTATTCTTGGTAAGGGAAACTATGAATATGCCCTTCCGTTTTATTCAGAGAGAAGACCCCTGCTTCTCGACCTTGTCCTTCGCAATGATGAAAAAATAAAAGAAAATTATCCTTTCGTTCAAATACGGGATAATAAAATCTTCTCCCAAATGTTTATTCAGAACCTTTACGGTGGCATAGGGGCCTATCTCTGGTTCGTTGCGTCCCCGCTCTATGATACAAACGGAGCGATCACCGGTGCCATAGAATCGATACGGGACATCACCGAACAAAAGAAAACGGAGGAGGAACGGAATACCGCATATGAAAAAATTGCCGAAGACGAGGAAAAAATAAGGAAAAATTATTCTGAGCTGGCGAAACGACAACAGGAATTGCTTAAGAGTGAGGAACGTTACAGGAATGTGGTCGAAGACCAGACGGAATTTATTTCAAGGTTCCTGCCTGACGGCACCCATGTCTTTGTGAACGAGGCATATTGCCGCTATTTCGGAAAGAGTCGTGATGATATTATCGGGCATATTTTCAGGCCTGAAATTCCGAAAGAAGACTTGTTAACACTAACCAATCATTTCAGGTCGTTTTCCCCCGTAAACCCGGTCTCCATGGTTGAACACCGCATTATCATGCCAAATGGGGCCGAGTACTGGCAGCGCTGGTCTGACCGCGCAATTTTCGATGACTATGGAACTATCCTCGAATACCAGTCGGTAGGCCGGGACATTACGGACATAAAAAGTGCTGAGATCGAGCTCAACCGCAGTCATGAAGAATTATCTGCTGCTTATGAACAGATCGCCGCCGTTGAGGAAGAACTCCGAAGTAATTATAATGAACTCGCAAGGAATCAGAACCTGTTGCAGGAGAGTGAGAACCGGTACCGGAATGTCGTCGAGGACCAGACGGAGTATATTTCGAGGTTCCTTCCCGACGGCACCCATGTCTTCGTGAACGGGGCTTATTGCCGGTGCTTTGGGAAGAGCCGTGAGGAGATAACGGGTCGTATCTTTAGACCTGATATCCCGGAAGAGGACAGGAACCTTGTCCGGCAGCACTTCCAATCGCTTACTCCCGACAGCCCGGTTGCGACCATCGCACACCGCATCATCATGCCGGATGGCTCAATGCACTGGCACCGCTGGTCGGACCGTGCAATTTTCGGCGAAACCGGTTCTATTGTGGAATTCCAATCGGTCGGCCGTGACATCACAGAACAAAAAATGATCGAGGCGGCGCTCCGCGAGAGTGAGGGGAAATACCGCGATTTGGTTGAAAATGCCAACAGTATCATCCTTAAATGGGATAAAACAGGGAAAATCACATTCTTCAACGAATTCGCCCGGAAGTTTTTCGGTTACAGCCACGAAGAAATTATTGGAAAACCTATTGTTGGGACTATTGTCCCGGTAACAGAATCCGGGTCCAGCCGTGACCTCGGTCTCATGATTGAAGATATTATCCTTCATCCTGGGAATCACATCCTTAATGAGAATGAAAATATCACCAGGGATGGAAGACGGGTCTGGATCCAGTGGCAGAACAAACCCCTTATGGATGAAAACGGGCAGTTCGTTGGCCTGTTAAGTATCGGGACAGATATTACTGAGCGAAAGCGGGCAGAGAAGGCACTATACCAGGCAAACAAGAAACTCAACCTGCTATCCCGTATTACCCGGCATGATATTAACAACCAGCTCACCGTGGTCCAGGGTTACCTTACAATAATGGAGAGAGATCAAAACGATCCCACCCGCACCGAGTATTTCCGTCGGATCAACACGTCTGCACAACGTATCTCGTCTATGATCAGGTTCACGAAGGAATATGAGCAGATTGGTGTCAATGCCCCTTTAAGGCATGACTGCCGGACGCTCATCGAAAGTGCGGTAAGGGAAGCCATGCCCGGAAAAGTCCTCGTTATCAATAATATCCCAGTGGGCATGGATATATTCGCCGACCCGCTGATTGTCAAGGTATTTTACAACATAATTGATAATGCAGTACGCTACGGTGAAAAGATAACGACAATAAGGTTATCTTTTGAGGAGCGGGACGGTTACAGGGTTATCGTTTGCGAGGACGATGGTGTGGGTATCCCGGATGACGAAAAGGAGAAAATATTTGACCCGGGATTTGGAAAAAATACTGGGATGGGATTGTTCTTATCCCGTGAGATTCTTGATATTACGGGTATTCTTATCCGGGAGACCGGCGTTCCGGGCACAGGTGCACGATTCGAGATTACCGTGCCGGACGAGATCGGCATGTAACTTCTTTTCCAAACAAGTTCGTTTTTTTTCCGGGATCCCTGCTGATACAAAATTGGAAGTCCATCCGTTTCATACAAGAGTCATTAATTAGAATTCGAAGGAAATTATTTATGCAATAAACGGCTTTTTTCCCGAAAACAGGTGATGCCAATGAAAAAATATCTGATATTTCTCATTGTAATTCTGATCCTCCTCTCCTGCGTTGCGTATGCCGCGGATTCGGGAAGCAGCGATTCCGGTTCAGGAAGCAGCAGTAGTTCAGACAGCGGCTCAGGTGGTTCAGGAAGCTCCGGATCGTCGGATTCGGGAAATTCCGGAGGTTCCGGATCGGTTAGTTCGGGTTCATCCGATAGCGGTAGTTCCAGTTCAGTCGGTTCTTTAGACAAATCCAGTTCTCCTGATAAGGTCTCCACAAGCGGTACCAGTGATTCCGGATCAAAATCGGACAGCACTGTGAAAGCGCATGAAACCAGTTCAACCGATACCGGAAAGGTATCGGACTCGTCCGGCACATCCTCGTCATCTTTATCCACAGGGTCAATATCATCGGGGACTTCAGTCGGCAGCTCGCCAGGTGTGTCGTCTCCGGACTCCCTGTCTGGAAATGACGTCGCTTCTGGGCTTGCATCAATAGAAACTCAGGCTAATTCACTGGACCAGCAAATCAGCCAGCAGATCGACCAGTATTCGGGAGACCAGCTCAGGCAGATGACCGAGGACAAGAACATCAGGGTTGCGTCGTTTACTATCCAGAAGACAGGGAATATCGTAGCCTCGGGGGCAGATCCAACAGAATTGAACGCAATAAGTGCTGAAATTACCAGTATTGCGGACAATGTAAAGAACTCACAGGATCAGATCCGCCAGAGGAGTTCAGTCCTCAGGTTTTTTGTCGGTGGCGACACCCAGGCGGCATCTTCACTTGAGTCTGCAGGCAACCCGGTATCAGGCACAGATAACCGCACTCCAGCAAATGACTTCCCAGCCGAGTATCGACCCCCAGGTAAAAGCGGTACTGGAGACGCAGATCCAGACCCTGCAGCAGGAAAAGGACCGGGTCAACGGGCTTGCGGCGACTGAACTCAGCGACCATGGATTGCTTGGAGGGATACTCGGATCAAAGTCCTGATTTTCTACCTGGTGGAAAACCCGGCATTATTTTTTAATCAGCAATCCCGGCATCAATCAACCATTATTACTCAGGCTTTTTGTTTATTCAGGAATTTATATTGCATATCTGTATGATCTACATCAATTTGCTAGCCCAATGATGGCGTCTGCAGTGTCTTATATTATGTATCTTATGGGTTATCCATCAGCAGAAATGCCAAAGTGCGTCTATAATCGTTTCGTTTTGAGCAGGGTCGTCTAGGGAGATCTGTTTTTCAACAGACGCTCCATCTTTTTTGGATCAAACCCGAAAATGAAATCCTCTCCGATCCCGACTATCGGCGCCCCGAGATGTCCGGTCTTTTCGATGATCATATTTCGTGCATCGACCTGGACCGATTCGAGGTGTCCTGTTGTCCCTGAAGACACCTCCTCGTCAGCTCGGGTGCTCCTTTGTTCCGCCAGCATACCCGGCTACTACTTCGATCACACCTGCCGTTTCCTGGAATGGCGGTTGCATACACCAGAAGCAGCCGCCGGCGAATGTTGCCTTCATTAGGTTCCTGTCCATGATTTCCTCATTTTCCTTATCACCCGAATGTAAACGTATATGCACGCAATCCCGGTTGTCCGATATCAAGTTCAAGTGTATGTTCCCCGTAGTCCGTGCCCTGCACAAGCGTGTATAACTGTTCGTCCCTGACTGTAACGACGCCACCCGTAACATCCGATCCGGCCATATCACTGACAGGTTTACCATCGAGGATAACCGTTACTGGTGTTGAATTATCAGCACTCGCGACGAAGTAGACATTTTTTGCATCGTACCGGAATATGATGCCTGCATATCCCAGGTTCTCTGCATATTGGCCAGTAAAATTCCATGTACCGGTAGGGGATGGTACGTTCGCAGTTGATGCAGCTGTAGGTCCAGAAATCCAGCAGGATAACCTTCCTGCCAATCATACTGCTGACAGTGATGTTGTCAACGTTTACAAAACCGGATGGCTTTGCAATTTCCTTTGCATACTCGTACTTCTGTGCCTTTTCGGCGTTGATCGCAGTCCGGTTTCCTGGCGTTACCGGTGTGCCTGTATAAAATTTGTTCGGACTGTATTGCTGCAGGTATAATATTGCTGTAGCTATAAGGATCAACGCAATAATCAAAGATATCGTCCTTTTTTCCATCATATCAACTACCAATAAGGAAGTTATTGAGCAAAGGCAGGTTTGCAATCAGCCCCAGTGTCTGTGTGAAAATCAGGATGCCAATAATGATCAGGACAATTCCGAACGCTATACTGATATACTGTAATTCATGGGAGTATTTTGTAATCAGTGGCGCCGCCCGGGACGCAAAGAGCCCGACGATAAGAAACGGCAGACCAAGGCCGAATGAGTACGCGAGGAGCAATGTAAAGGCCAGGTCTGGTTTCGTCGCCGCAAGACCGAGAATTGCCCCCAGGGCCGCACCGACGCAGGGTGTTCATCCGGCCGCAAAAGCTACACCAAAGAGGAAGGATGTGGCATATTTTGAACGTTTCCCGGTCACGCTGAACTTATATTCCTTTTCAAGCCAGTTAAGCCGGATAAGCCCGGTCAGATAGAGGCCGAAGAAGATAATCACCAGGCCCCCGATCCTTGATAACCAGAGCTGGACGCCGTATGTTACTGAAGCCAGGATTGTATTAAGCAGGACGCCGAGAAGGGAGAAAACGACAGAAAATCCTGCGACGAAGAGCACACTTGCGAGAAAAATATCCCAGCGTTTCGATGCCCCTTCATGTACCGTTGTTCCGGCGAGAAAGGCAAGAAATCCGGGAACCAGCGGCAGTACGCATGGAGCAAGAAACGAGACAATCCCTGCCGCGAATGCGACCAAGTAGGATATTTCAACCATAACGGAGCTCCCGGTTCCATATGGAAGTATTTCCAGGATCTAATTTGAAAATGACCTCCCTTTTCGGGAAACCATAAGGTCTGGTTAAACAAACATTTTTTATGGCTCTGTCATTTTTCATTCGGCTTCCCTGTCAGGTAGGAAATGATCCATATCCCTTTGTTGGGGCCGACGATGCCTCGCGGCATCAATATGCACGAATGAAAAGGGGATAGGATCCTAAGTTATTTTAAAAATCCTACCAGTTCCTTGTTCACTTCGTCCGCATGAGTCCAGATCAGGCCGTGAGGCCCACCTTTCACGACAACGAGCTTTGCTCCCTTTACTGCTTTCGGCATGCGGTTTCCAGTGACCGCGACAGGCAGGATCCGATCGCTCTCGCCGTGAATAACCAGCGTAGGGACATCGATGTGTGACAGGTCTTTCCTGAAGTCGGTCAGCCATGCCGATACACATTCCAGCGTTCCCCTGGGAGATGCACCAACCCCGACATTCCAGCTGTACTGAACTACCTCATCGCTCACCCGTGTACCTTTGAATGTATCGACGTTAAAGAAATTCGAGAAGAATCCAGTGAGGAATGCGGGTCGGTCTGCCCTGATTGCCTGCTTAAACCCTTCGAACACGCTACCCTCGATTCCTTCAGGGTTATCCGGAGCCTTCAGCAGATATGGTGTGATTGACGCCACGAAAACCGCTTTGCTTACACGTGCCGAGCTATACTTGCCGATATATCGGGCGACTTCACCCCCACCCATCGAGAAACCGACAATCGCAAAATCGCGAAGGGCCAGTTTGGTCACAAGAGCGTGAAGATCATCGGCAAATGTATCGTAGTTGTACCCGATTCAGGCCGGCTGGATTTTCCGAAACCCCTGCGGTCGTATGTGATGACCCGGTGGCCCGCAGCCAGCAGGGCTGCAGTCTGCTTCTCCCAGGATGCACCGCTCAGGGGCCATCCATGGATAAGCACAACCGGTTTCCCTTCACCGTGATCTTCGTAGTATATCTCGATTGGCGTCGAGTTTTCAAGGCCGACAGTAATAGTGCTCATTTCAAATTCCCCGGTGTTCGTTAGTTCGTACCACTGCTTCTTCCTGTTCAGGTTTTTGTGAGATACAAATCACCTTCTTATGGTTTTCATCTACGATGGCAATTGTAGAACACCGGGCTATAACGTGTGATCCTATAAAGAGATTTTGTCGTAATTCAAATTTTATTGGATGAATGTTGTCGGATTTTATACTCACGTTTTATCAATCCCCCCCCCAAAAACGAAAAAAAAACCCAGGAAATCTCCTCAAATCAGGTATCCCTGATTCATATTTTTCGGAAGCTATTTCCTATGGATAATGTAATTATTCGGCCGGATCAACTTTTGATAATACGTTTTTGCCATCCCGTACCGCCATATTTTTTCGAAAAAGAGGAATATTATTCAATCTCATCACGGCTGAGGTCTTCAGGGTCCGGGGTAGTTACCGTTGATTTTCCCTTCGGTTTATACTGGATATCGTGAACAAACCTTTTTCCCGTCATTGAAGCCAGAATTGCGGCTATAACGGAGAGGAACGCACCGATGTAAAAGGAGATCCGGAGTGACGGCATGAAGGCCTGGGCCAGCGTCGTCGGGAACCAGGTTGTGCCGGTGAGAGTCGTTATTGCCTCCGGGCTGATCGATGCCACAACCGTCGCGGGTAATGTGACGAGAATTGCCTGCACCGGGTTGTATCCCAGGAACGCAGCAAATAATGCCCCTGTCGGTGGGATTGCACTCATGGGAATGATCAGGCCTGGGGCCCCTGCATCGGTAAGCGAGGTGACAAGGACCGGGGGGAACAGGTGTGTCAGGCTTACGATTACGATCGTAAAGAACAGCGCCATGGACACGACCATCCCGCTGTTCTGCAGCATCGACCGCATTCCCGATGCGACACCCCTGTCTTCCGGGGGGACGGAGTTCATGATGGCGGCAATATTCGGGGCTCCGAACATACCGTTTCCAAGGCCCATAATGAGAAGTGCGATGGCAAAGACCGGGTAATCGAAGTTATAGGGTAGCATGGCAAGTATCATAAACGATATTGCGATGAGGATCATCCCGGAGGTGGCAAACCACCGGGAACCATACTTATCTGAAAGCCAGCCCGAGAGGGGACCCATAATTACGAACCCGGCGGTGAGCGGGAGCATGAAGATGCCTGCCCAGAACGGTGTTGATTCGTAGCTGTAACCATGGAGTGGCAGCCAGACCCCCTGCAACAGCATAATCAGGAGAAACATCATGCCTCCCCTTGCGAGTGCACCCAGGAATCCGGCGGTGTTCGCCAGGGTGAATACCCTGATCTTGAAAAGACCAAGGCGGAACATCGGGTCCTTGACACGGCTTTCAATGATCGGAAACGCGACAAGGAGGGCGATGCCGATGAGGATCGACGCCTGGACCAATGGATTTCCCCATCCCATCGGGTCCTGCCCGTACGGCAACAACGCATAGGTAATGCCGATTAACAGGATGGTCAGGCCTCCCACAAACGTGATGTTGCCCCACAGGTCGATTTTCCTGGCCCGTTTTGGAAGAGGACTCTCTTTGAGTTTGAGGAATGCCCAGATCGTACCAAGGACGCCAACCGGAACACTGACCAAAAATACATACCTCCAGTTGTAGTATGCAAGGATCCCGCCGAGGATCAGGCCGATGAACTGGCCGGAAAGAAACGCCATCATGTTAAGTCCC
Organism: uncultured Methanomicrobiales archaeon; assembly: GCA_963815625.1. Lineage (GTDB taxonomy): Archaea > Halobacteriota > Methanomicrobia > Methanomicrobiales > Methanospirillaceae > CAIKOD01. The sequence continues at coordinate 195,669 of CAWFHG010000006.1, read as the reverse complement.
AGAGCCTTGCCCCGTTCCCCGGGAGGGAATGCATCGGTCAGGATTGCCGCACTGTTTGAGAACGTGAATGATGCACCGACTGCCTGGACCAGACGGAAGACAATCAGTTCGATGGCGCCCGCATCGCCTTTTCCGGGCGTAAGAAAGAGCAGGATCGACCCGATAGTGAAGATGGCAAAACCGATGTTGTAGAGCTTTACCCTGCCGTACATATCCGAGAGCCGGCCGAAACTAAGGAGCAGTGTTGCGGTGACGAGGCTGTATCCCATCAGGATCCAGATCAGGTACTGGAACGAGGTGAGTGGATCGATGTTGATGCCATTGAAGATTGCAGGGAGTGAGATGAGGGTAATGCTCCCGTTCACGGATACCATGAACATCTCGATGGTCGTTATCGAAAGAACGATCCACTTGTATTCGATGCCTTTCCTGACGATCCCTGCGGCCATGCCTGAAATGTTATTTTCTTCCATTATGATCGGACGGTCCCCGGGTATTTACCTGGCATTTTATCAGACTCATGTAAAATATAGTTTACAACGTTCGATCTGTTCCGACTATAATCTTTCCAACCCTTCGGGCGGTTATTGTTTGCGTCCACGAGATTGTTCTTTCGTGGAGTAACGGGCAGGGCGGTTGATAAGAAGTGCAACGACAGATAAAAAAGATGTGAATGTTCGCCCCTGCTTATTCTCTCTTCTGTTCGAGAACGGTCATCCGGGGGTAAAATTCGAATTTCCGGTAAAACTCCCATGCGGCCTCATTTCCCTGGCCGACCGAAACCCGATTCCTGACTGAGCCTCCTGCACCGAGCCAGGCGAGGGCCCGGTTAACCAGTGAAGAGCCGATACCCCGTGAGCGGTATTCCTCTTCGACGAAGATCGACTGGATCTCACCCGACTTTTCCCGGGAAATGGAACTGATGCAATACCCCACATACCGGGTGTTATCAACCTCAAGTACCAGGTCCAGCATCAACGACCCGGCAAGTGCAAGGTCTTCAAAGTATGGTTTCCTGTCGTCGAATGTCCTTTGTTCGTAGTGATTTCGGAAGGTTGTAGCCTTCGCGTGATGATATGCGTTGAGCTGGACCCATAACGGCCTGATCAGTTCGATCTCTGTTATGTCAGTACTTTGGAATTCGAAGGATGGCATCCGACCACCATAACCATCAGATTAAACATCTACCCTGAAACCGAGGTCTGTTTCACTTGCTGGCCTGCCCCCGTGTATTCCCCAGTTCTCCATCGGGGATTCATGGAGTACAATGAGAATGTCCTCACCGGCAATTCCCGGCATCTGACCGAGATTTTTTATGATTGCCCCATAAAGTATTTTCTTGGCGTTAAAGCTCCGGCCTTGAAACGCAACGATTTCGATGACTATATACTGGTCAGTTTTGGTCCAGGGAATATCAAAGTTGTCTGCGTCCAGCTCATAGATCTGTTGTGTTCTGTCGGAATCGGGAATTAAAAATGAATCGACGAGTGCAGAATGGATGCCATCCAGTATAGCACGTTTATATTCCTGAGTTCTCCCTTTTAGCATTGAAACTTTAACGAATGGCATAATATGAACGTTCCTGTAACATTTATGGGCCCGGATAATTCAATATTCCGAATTTAATTGACGTTTTCTGCGTTATCGTTTCCCGTGGCCGGGAAAAGCCACCTGTGGTCTTTGTGTAATAAACGATGCATCGAGATTTGTTACCATTCTTTTGGCCATTTCTGCAGGAATGCCCAAGGCCATCATGTCCGGAGGGAGGGAATGGTTCTGTGTCGGGTCCTGTGGGCCCATAAAGGCGGTATTTTTAGGGGCATTTTCGGCCATTCCTGCCGGGTAACTGATGAAGGTGGCACAGGAAGGGCCCCATGGGACAATGACCGGGGAGAATGGGTCGTCCCGGTCGAAATGGACAAGGGCCGCCATGTTCCTGATCTGTTCGGCGTTGCCAAAACAACAGATCGACCTTACGTCTGGACTGTCGTCAGGGAGGGCATCACATGCTGAAACGATGAGATATTTCCCGGGTGGTGAAACCTTTCCCATTGCCCTGAAACAGGCCTCTACTTTTTCCGGACCCGATTTTAAGAATTCTGCCGCACCACCCCTGACATCTTTCCGTCCGGTCGACACGAAGAATTTGATATCTTCACTTTCAGGGGCAAATCCCATATGGGAGATGCCGCCAAGGCAGCAGCCTTCACGGGTATCTGCGCTGACATAGACACCTGAAACATCGTTTCGTGTTGCCATCCGGAACAGGGAAACGGCAAAACATCGGTTCACCTCGGACAGGTGAGGAATTCCCGCCGGTCTGACTTCCGATCCATACACTGCAAGTGGGCTTGTCGTTAACCTGAATGCCGACTTCAGCCTCGCCCCGATTTCTCTGTACTTTGTACCGGTCATGATCTCCCCATATTACTGTTTATTAATAAGACCTTTCCATATCGGGCCGTCGAACACGCCATCCACTGCCTCCTCCTCCATCTCTTTGAAGAGTGAAAAGGGCACCGCGAATGTGAATATATTACCGGGTAGGGTCCTGCCAACCGTTTCACGTGCTGAGAGATCGGTGTATCCAAGCACCGCCCGCGGGTACTCCTTTTTCGCCTCGTCATATACGTACGCCCCGATCTGCTGGCAGGCTGCCATGGGCGGGACCCGGACCGGATCGGTCCCTTCGCGGATAGCCCCTACAAGGGTGACAAGACCGGTAATCTGGAGGGGGTTTGCAACAAAAATGACAACGACCGGTTGTTCACCCTGTCTCACCTTGCTGAGCGGTGTGAAGATTACATACCGCTCTGCAATATCCGTTATCGGAAGGTCTTTTGTCATAAATCGCTTTGCTTTTTCTATATTTTTATGCAGGCGTTCACCCTCGAGGAACTTGGCACGCTCCCGTTCGGGAACCTGCTGGACGATTGCACAGTAGGCCCCGGGATTACTGCTGCTCTCTACACCTTTCACAAAGAATGCAGACATAAACTCGGTCCCGGCACCTCCGAAAGCGTTATAGTACCCATTACCAAAACCGAGCCCTGCGCGGGCACCCGGGCAACCGTACGTTTTCCTGTCAAAGACTGCAGTTTTCCCTTTCGTTACAACCTGTGCAAAAAAAAGCATTATACAGGCGCGTGCCTGTGGCTTCATCTGCAAGGAACCTTCGGGCTTTTCATCGCTCCAGACAATTGCGACTGGTTCGTAGTCAAGTCCGAGTTTTTCTGCGGTAATACTCTTCACACGTGTTCACCCGTTTTATTTCAGCCAGTTCATAGCTGCGAAAATGAAGAATGAAAATCCAATAAATGTTATAACTGCATAAGAACGGGCTGTCTTAAATGGATTTGTCTTTGTAAACCCGAAGAACGAATTTGCATTAATGAGATGAAATACGGCTCCGATAATAATGAGTGGTATTGCGGTGGCCAGCGGCATTACAAGCGTTGTTACCGCAACGTAGAACGCATATTCCGAGATAAAGGCCAGTTTAGGGTAATTCCATAGCCCGAATCCTTCTCTGATATCATAGGCCACACCGAGGACGGGAAGGTCCCGTTTGTGAACGATGGTATCGAGGAACCAGTGCGATGCGGAACAGATTACAAACATTATTCCAGCCAGTGGTGTGATGAAAAGGGCTATCGCAATTCCCACAATGCATGCAAAAAACGTTGAAACAAGGAGCGGTGAGAGTAAGGATACGAGGAAAATATGATATATTTCTGCAATGGGGAATCTGGATTGATCTTCACCTTCTCGATCCCTGAATATACGAGGAACGGCCAGAGGAGATCGGGGAAGCTGACGCCAATAAGGAAAATAAGAGGCGGGATTCCCGGGAAGAAATGTATTAATGCATATGCAACAGCAAAATGCCCAATAAACAACTCATATCAACCCTTTGCTCAAATGCACGGAAGTTATTTTTCATCGATATAAATGCTTTCCTGGTTCCGCAACTATTAAATAATACCTCGCACCGATTGTTCCGCGGGGATCTTTGAAATGATCCCGGCAGTTTTTGTATGGGAAATCATATTCTATGAAATTATTCAGGTACTTGTTGCATTCGTTGCCGTTGTACTGGCTTTGAAATGGAATAAAATCGAATTTCTAGCAGGTTTGACTTTTCTCTTCCTCTATGCGATCCTCGATATGGTCGATATGTTTTTCTTCACGATTACACAAGGTGTAAACCTGGATGTCGCCCGGTTCGGTTTCATCCTGCTTGCTATTATTTTCTTTATTATCGGGATGCACCATTCCTGGTCGCCTAAGATTGTATCCTCTCAGAGGAAACCTGAAACCGTGGATAAATCCCCGAGCCGCAGCTCAATTTTTTCTATGCTCAAAAAAATATGATTATTTTTGTAATGTGCATCTGAATATGGCAGGCTGTTTGATATCAGTCTATCAGCAGGATCGCCATTGGTTCGGGATGCCCCTCAACCGGGAATCTGATGGGCATTCCCGCTTTATCCACGGTCTTTTTCATGTTGATACCGACGGCATGTTCTGGTATTCGTGCCTTCGTCGGGTGAATGCATACTCCCTCTTTTACATTACAGGTTTCGCAGAGGCGGCAGGAACCCCCGACGAAAGCAAGGGCAAAGGTGTATCCGGCATTAAACGCGGTCTTCTCAAGTTCCAGCATAACAGTAAGTATCTCTTTGCTTCCGGTAAAATAATCATTCCAGAATTTCTCTGTCTTTTCCCTCTTATCTGCCGGAGCATTCGGATCGAGCCAGTACTTATACAGTGAACAGATTACGTCCGAATCTGCTTGTGCCTTCGATGTGAATTTCACAAACAGAGCATATTGGTATTCAGCAAGGACCTTCCTGAATTCATCCGGCGTAGGGACATATGGCGGGCAGGTTAGCTTCTTCCCATAAGCAACGCACCGGCCCCGGCACTTAAGGGGCACACGGTTCTTCACGAACACCTCGTTAACCGGAATGATCTTTGCATCCTCTGCCCCGAGTTCTTTTGCAGCAGCGATGAGAAAACCGAATCCTGCAATTTCCGGTAACCGTTGTTTTCATATGGATCACGTGAAAAAGGCGACCTGAAAATCACTCAAAACGTGTACGATACAAGGCGAGTAATCTTTTCCCGGGGATCAACGTTCCGACTGGTACTTTTTTACTTCCCATTCCTTCTACAAACCTGAAATATGGTTGCGGGTGCGGGAACAAAATTTTCGCAGCCCCGTCACTACTACCCTGAAAATTATGACAGGATTCGGGGTATATAATACCACCCATAACCGGAACGATGTCAGGTTCTCATGCCCGACAACAAAAAAGAGTGAGGAGTCTTTTATCTCTTCCAGATTTCTGATTCCATTGTACTCATCGAAATGTACTTGATTTCCTGAGCGGAAAATATAAGAACAACATAATCGGGATTATCAACCGATTTGAAGAACTTTTCATACATCGGATTCCAGTATTTCTTCTTTGTTGCCAGGTCTTCATGGATCTCGCCCTTCGCCACGATCTCCACATATGGATCGGTGAATTCCTTTCCGGACCAGATCGAAATAGCCGCTGCAGGATTCTTTTTCAGCTGTGCAACCTTTTCCGTCGTCCTCATCGTTGCCCCGACGAGGGTCATGTCCCCCGATCCGGCAAGCACCATGAACCTTACCGCAGGTTTGCCACCGGCAATTGTTGCAACGGCCGCCGGGTGCGGGCCGCCGATCACTTCCATAATCTTGTCTTTTAGATCCATGACCCGCACTTTCATTGTGATCTTATTAAAAGATGTGGGTATTTTTCACTTTTTATTGCAGGGTTGGTTAAAAGGTCTGTTGGATAGCATTTCAAAAATGGGGAAAATGTTCGTCGCATGAGTTGCGGATTGTCGTCGGAATTTCGTTTTGACGAGTTATCATCGGTTTGTAATCCTGTGGAAGGATTATCCCGGGAATACATTACCGGACGGGGCCATCCTTTTGCGGCATTTGATTTACCCCGGGTTTTTAATTACTCCTGAGCGGTCATTTCAATCCCGCCCATTTGCACCTCCGGGCAGTCCCGCTACCTGTATGGTTGACCGGACAGGAGTTGAATTTCCCATGTATCGTGCATAAACCGCGTTGGGGCAGCCCCAAAATCGGACATATTTGACAGTATATCTGCGTCATAACTACCAGGGAACAGTCCGGTCCCGATCCCCAGAGTACTTCCTGTAAATTTTTCATTACCTGATCGGTCTGTTCCACGGCGAGCATACTTTTAATTGAACATAAGGCCACACAAGGGTAAAGAGGTGACCCCGGGCAAATGAGAAAGATTTCATGGTCTCCAGTGGGCTACGCCCTGGTTTCTGCTACGTTTTTCGGGATAAGCACTCCACTTTCAAAAGTACTTATCGGGGAAATCTCACCGGTTTTTCTCGTCTCCTTTTTGTACCTCGGCACGGCATTAGGAATGACTATTCTCGGGAAGATCCTGAAATCCGGAACGAGTCCACTGCAGGGAGAAGCCCGGGTCAGGGCTCACGATATTCCATGGCTCGTTCTTGCAATTTTGGCCGGGGGAGTGATTGCACCAATCCTCCTCATGTCCAGCCTTATAATCACTCCTGCAGCGACAGCATCTCTGCTCCTGAACTTTGAAGGCGTCACGACGTTGTTCATCGCTTTCATTGTGTTCCAGGAATCTGTTGGAAGGAGGATCTGGATAGCATTTGGAATCATCACTTTCGCCAGTATCCTGTTGACATGGAATCCCTATCCCGCATTTGGATTGTCTGTCGGGGCGGCCGGAATCCTCCTCGCCTGCGTTTTCTGGGGTATTGACAACAATGCAACCCGGAATATCTCGGGAAAAGACCCGGTAACGGTTGTCGCACTGAAAGGTTTCTTTGCGGGGATTACGGCCATGATTCTTGCAATACTTGGTCATGCTCCCATTCCAGGTATATCTATCAGTATTACTGCAATGATCCTGGGATTCCTTTGCTATGGCGTGAGTATGGTTCTTTTTATCCGTGCCCTGCGTGAACTTGGTGCCGCACGGACGGGTGCATACTATAGTACACTCCATTTATCGGGGCAATACTATCATTTCTGATATTCGGGGGGTATCCCGATCTTCAATTTGTAATTGCGTTAATCCTGATGCTCGCCGGGGCACTCCTCTTCGCGACCGAGAATCATATACACCGGCACCACCATGTCCCGATAGAACATGAGCACCGTCATCATCACCCCGAACTACACCACCGCCATGGCCATAATGGAGATTTCACGGTGGACCATTCGCATCCCCATATTCACGAGCCCCTTGACCATGAGCACCCGCATATGCCAGATATCCATCACAGGCATGAGAGATGACTGTTTTAACCTGGGATGGATATTATGACAAATTGATTGAGGGTCCGTAGTGACTGGCAAATTCATATACCACCAGGCACCTGACGAATCCGGAGTGAAGACTGATCTCTAAGATCAGTGAACCCGAATATTTTTAATACCAGAATGATGAGAACCCAATGATATGTTGAACGATTTTATTGAGAAGGTCAGGGGTTTCGTCTTTAATCCTGCAGAGACTTACCGGAAGTCAAAAGAGGACCCGATTGGAAATGCGCTAATCTATTTCATCCTCCTCGTTGTCATTAATGCCATTCTGTCTACCCTGGTCCTGCTGGCAGGGATCAATGCGATGAACCTTCCCGACACCATTCCGGGATTAAAAGCAATCTTCCCTGAAATCCTTTTCGTTGGATTAATTGTAGGCGGGATCATCGGGGTATTCATTGGCGGCGCCTGGCTGCATATTTTTGTATGGCTTCTTGGAGGAAGAAAGGGCTATTTCCAGACCGTAAAAACACTAACATATGGAACAACACCGGGACTCCTGATAGGCTGGATCCCGCTTATCGGTATTATAGGTCTGATCTGGGACCTCATCCTTGTGGTCATAGGCATCAGGGAACTCCAGGAGATGTCCACCGAGAGGTCTGTTGCAGCCGTCCTTCTTGCAGTGGGCGTGGTTTTGGCTATCATAATTGTTAGTGCTGCTTTATTCCTCCTTCCGGTAACGAGAACCGCAACGACGTCATCCTTCACTCCCTATTGATTCAATTTTTTTAAATCCCATCACTGGTTTCGGCTTTCCAGGAACGATAACCGATTAAATAATCCTTATTAACAGGATTATTCCTACTATAAACCCGATTACAACCACGGTCCATCGAAGCAGCGAAGGATTGATGCGACCTGCAAACGTTCCCCCGGCAGCTCCACCCACCAGTGCAGATACTGCCATTACAAGCGCAACGGGCCAGATTACCATTCCGGAGAATAAAAAGAATACCGCCGCTGCGATAGTGGAACTGAAGGTAATACATTGTTTAAGTGCATTTAGCCGGGTCAGGGTATCATCCAGGAACAACCCTATCACGGATAAAACAATCACGCTCTGTCCCGCCCCGAAATATCCTCCATATACGGCGGTGAGACACACGGGGATGGCAGCCTTTTTAATGCCTTCTTTTTCGGTCCCTCCTTCCCCGGAATGATTTTTAATCCATTTCTTAACCAGCTCCTGCACTGCCAGCAGGAGGGAACCAAACAGTATCAGGAATGGGACAAGCACGCGGAATACCTGGTTACCGATAACAATGAGCACTATTGCACCGGTGATCCCTCCGATTATTCCTGCCGGGAGAAGGAACCATAAACGCCGCATCTGACCCCTGAGGTCCTCTTTCTGGGCAATTGTTCCCCCGAGGTACCCCGGGCATAACGCCACGGTGTTAGTTATATTCGCTGCTACATCAGGGATTCCGATTGCAATAAGGGTTGGGAACGATATGAGCGTCCCGCCACCTGCCAGTGCGTTTACGATACCCGCCGCAAATGCAGCAAGGCCCGCGACTGCAATTTCAAACCCTGTCAGCATCAGATACCTTCCTTGTCCAAAGAGACCGGGTGTTCCGCCATGTCACCAGTGGAATAAATTCACAGATCCGATCCTCATGTCACGCTCTTACAGGATACCTAACTTAATTATCCCGATGAAAGCAAAGCCACAATTTTCTGAAAGTCACTTGTTTCTCCTAACCTCATATCAAAGTCTAACCGCTGGGCAAAGAAATTTACCTCACCTAAACTTTCGTCGATTATAGGATAGTAAAAAAAAAGTTTCCCTTTTAAAAGGCTGGTTGTCAGAAACTCTCTCATCAGGATGTCATGATCGCACCTTATCCGGAAATAATAATCAGTGGGATCACAAATTGACCCCTCCCTGCAGTCAGGTTTACAACAGGAAAACGGGAAAACGAATTTATGCGACCCGGTTGCCACTTTTATGGTTCAACTAATTGGCTTTTATTACTTCCTTACGGCCGAAGCGAACGTATGAAAGTGGTCACCGGATGAGGTGGCGGCTGATCCGGATGAGAATAATTTCAGGTATGAAACAATTGAGCTGGTCTTTCCAGTGAATGCCTGAATGTAACGTTGAATTATTGTTTTAATTGGTGTGTTCGGTAGGCCCTATTTGGTACAAGCATCTCAGACCTGGCACAAGCCCCCCCGGTTCACCTGTTTCGTGGATCGTGATACCGGTTATGTCGAGGATCTCACGTGCCAGGAAAAGTCCAAGTGGTATGCATCATAATGATGCCTTATCCTGTATTCCCTCTCAAAAGGCTCGCATATACTGAAAGCGGCAAGATAGGTCTCAACACACCGGTCAAGATCATCCGCCCGCCCTCTGTCCAGCCGTCCCCTGTTTCCTGTCATGCGGCCTGTGAATGCAAGCCACTCCTTATCGAAATAGTCGCATTTTGCGGAGGTGTTCGAGCGCCAGATGGGGTTAGGCAGGTCATCAAAAAGTTTTAAGTAATAATCCCGGAATTTCCGAACCGCTTCCTCCGCCTTTTTTCGTTCGGTGATTCCCGAGGTTGCCATTTCAAACCGCGGGCCGGGAATTGGGAAGAATTTCATCGAAAAGACATTGATTCTCATTTGAATATTAAAAAAAATTATTCTTCAAATCACAAAAAAAAATGAACCGCTTGGCTCACTCTGCAGTAATGCGATCATAAAAGAAGGCTGCAACTACAGCCCCGATCACGGGCCCGATAATGTAGATCGGGAAGAAAACCCAAAGGTTCGGGCCTCCAAGGAGCCAATCCCCGATATATGGTCCGAATGTCCGGGCCGGGTTAAGCGACGCCCCTGCGATGTTTCCGGTCGCCGTGATCATCCCAGCCACGGTCAGGCCGATTATGAGCCCGGCAAATCCCGGTGGTGCCTGCTTGTCCACGGCGACACCCATGATGACGAGCATCAGCACAAATGTCGCAATTGCCTCGACAAGGATTGCCTGCCCGTACCCGATACCGGGAAACGGTGCCGTCGCCCCGAGTCCGCCGATTGATGACCGCATCCATTCCAACTGTCAGGAAGAAAAGCAGGCTCCCGATTGCTGCCCCGATGCATTGGGAGATTACATACGCAACAGTATCACGAGCCGGAAAACGTTTCGTTGCCCAGAGTGCAATGGTCACTGCCGGGTTGATATGTGCCCCGGAAACACGACCAAGTGCGTAAATAACCGCTGCAATTACGATACCGAACGAGATCCCGATTGCAAACCAGTCACCAAGCCCGCCGAGCTGACCGATCCCGATATTGAATGATGTGGCGGGTTTTGTCCCGTTTGCGATCATTAGTGTGATTGCCGCCGCCCCGGCACCGAAGTAAACAAGGAGAAGTGTTCCGACCCCTTCTGCGATACTGCGGGTGGTGAGCGATGCCATTACTTTCCATCCCCGTATGCAGCGTTGCAGTCCGGGCAGAGCATTCGTGGCATCTTCCTTGGTAGTTTTTTGGACGGGAAGCGGGTACCCTCCCTCCCAGACATCGACTTCTTTCCTGATTGTATGCTTCATGCACGTTCCCATACCGCAAGCGACACATACTGCCACGGCATCGCTATCTTTCCCTTCTTTTGCACAGACATAACATTTCATAGGATATCCACCTCACCGGGAATTCCGGGATCAGACCGCTTCTTTCCACTGGCAGTAACAGTGCCGGAAATCCATCAGAGCAGCCGATGCACAGTCCTTGCAGATCCGTGCTGGTGCAGCTGCAATTTCTTTGTGAAGTGCGATAATGTTTGTCATTAAGCGTCGCCGTGACCGGCTCGCTTGTAAGCAGGCACGGGTAATCAGAGAGTCGCATCATCGCCGAGAACCGGACCGTCATCGCACAGGCAGGGTACGCGTACCGCTGCGGGTTGGCGAGCACTTCGTTTTCTGAGGACTGGCGAGAGATCGACATCGAACCCGCCGACCTTCGGCTTTACCAGGCCCGGCTCGCTGCTCTGCATCCTTCGTGCCTTGTCCACCATCTTCCAGCCACGGTAAATCATATCCATGAAATCGCAGTTGTGGAGCTCGATCGCCGCCCCCCGTCTTCGGGTAGAGCTGGACATAGTTGTGGTACCGTTTCGTCAGCATGTCCACGACCATAATTGCGTTGAATCCATCAAGTTCGAGGATATATTCCGCAGCACTTGCCGACGCACCGGTGGCAACCGATAGCACCTCATACTCGTTTTTCATCTTCGGTGCGCTGCGTTCAGGGTCTTGTCCATCACCTCGGTCACTGCCTCGATGACCGCCATGATCACGTCGTCCTTGCACATGTTGTAGGTCGACTGGGAGATATGATGGGCGATATCTCCCGACACAATATGCCGGGTACTGTAACGATATTGCCGTAATGCACACCCTCATCCAGTGATGCCCTGACCGCTCCCTGCATCTTTGTCCGGTAGTCCTTCATGTATTTTCTGCAGTCAAATGAGGACTGGCCAACGCTATCCATGAGTTTTGCCTGCGCATCGACCGGTGTATCATAGATAGACTGGATCATGGTGACCTCCCTCTTCACAGCATCGGCAAGGGTAGCACCATTTTCAACGGCATGGGCAAAGACGTCCCCGATACCGTACGAGGTATTCATTGCCCACGATTTCGCAGCAAGGATTGTCTGCTTGTGTGCAACCGGGATATCAATGGTCTTGAGGATCTGGTTGACGATATTGCTGCTGCTCCCGGGAATAAGGGCAAAGTCCACCACGCATGTAGGGCCGTAAAATCCTGCGTAGCGACGGGCAGATTCCCTGCCGATAAGCGCTTCCGCCTTGCCGACGGCCTTGATAAATACCTCGACGCTCTTCCTGAACTTCGGGTCCGCATCATAGAGCATCTCCATGATGACCGGGGTCTGGTAATGCTCGACAAAAGGATCGTCCTCCGGCCGAATGGTGTTCGTCAGGCCTTTTCAAAATTGTATAATGGGCATTGACCGAATCGGTATGCAGAGCAAATACCGCTTTACTCTGGTCTCCTAAAGGTTTCATTCCCTTGACGGCATCAACATACGCCCTGGTATCGTCAATAACGAAGTTCTGTCCGCTCTTCTTTTTTACCTGGTTCACGTCGGCGTGCTGGGCAGCCATCGCCTCGGTGATCATTTTCCTGATTATTTCCTGCATATTCCGCAACTCCCTGGCACCGGTATTTGTCTTGGGTGCCTTCAGCCATCCATTGGCACATCCCATATTAATACCTTCATGCGTGTTTCGTGAGTATATACTATCAAAAAAAGATAGAACCGGATGAAATCCATCGATCATTTACGTCAGTGAGAGTCCAGTCTAATTGAATTAAAAAATTTAATTAATTGTACCGCGATCATAGCAATTGTCGGGGACGTCTCTATTTTGAATCCCTATGATGAATTGATCGTTATCACCCGCCGAGACATTGATGGGATATCCACGCAATACCATTGTACAGATGAAAGGTGAAAATAAGATGAAATCAATAGGACCAGCAATTCCACTCCTGTTTGTGGTTACTCTGCTTATGGTTGCCGGATGTTCCTCGTTGGGCAATATCAATTCCTATGACCAGAGCGGCCCATCATCCCAGGTCCAGGCGACACTTCTTAAACAGGGCGAGAACTGGGGTATTACCCGGGGTTGTTATTATACCGTCCAGTACCAGGTCTTTAACACCGGGTCCACACCGGCCAAAAACGTGAGACTGGGCGTCATGCTTGTTCATATCAACGATGATGCTGTCAGGGATTCCAGGGATATCTATATCGGCACCCTTGAACCCGGCTCATCCACGACGGTCGCCGTTGAACTTGACGGGGAGTGTTTAAAAGATTACAATTTGCGGGCTGTACCAGTTTTCGACAAGTAAGTATTGTTGGGAATTGCAAAAATTTTTTTTCGTTTTCCCGGATTAAAAAAGTGCATCCGTAATAAGTGGTGTCCCGAATTCCCCGGAAGGCTCACCCTCTTTTCCGGATTCGTATGGTATTTGTCCCGTTTTTTGGACTATTAACTGTTGTTTCTTTATCATGCATTGTAAAAAAGACTGCGGATTTGTATCGGATACCCATTAAGACTACAGGGATAACTAATCTTAATAGAATGTTAAAGGAACCGGAATATCGGAGATTTTGTACCAGTGCGCAAAAAACGCCAGATTCCCCCCCTTGCAGGGGTTGTTTACTGTCCTGTTGTGATTGATAGAAATCTTGACATGGGATGAGGAGATATCGGTATTAAAATTCAATTACAAAACACATGTGATCTGCCATGTTTGCCATTGAGGCTCTCTCATTATCGAAACGGTTCGGGAATATCCAGGCATTATCGCAGGTCAGTTTCACCGTGAGTGAGGGGGAGACCTTCGGATTTCTCGGTCCGAATGGTGCAGGAAAAACGACCACGATCCGTATCCTGACGGGGATATCAGCGCCCACAGAAGGTACTGCACGTATTTTCGGCAGGGATATTGTTGCGGATACAATAGCGGCACGGAGGCAGATGGGGATAGTTCATGAAACCTCCAACATCTATACAGACCTCTCCGCCTGGCAAAACCTGATGTTTACCGCGGAGCTCTATAATGTCAGCCGAAAGGAACGGGAGAGGAGGGGGTCTGACCTTCTTGAACTCTTTGGGCTTTCAGAACGCCGGAACGATAAAACAAACGGTTTTTCGAAAGGGATGAAACGGCGTCTCACCCTTGCCATGGGGCTCATCAACCATCCCCGCCTGTTGTTCCTCGACGAGCCGACATCCGGCCTTGACGTTCAAAGCAACCTGATCATCAGGGATGTAATCCGCGAACTTAACGAGACCGGAGTAACAGTCTTCCTCACGACCCACAATATCGAAGAAGCAAACCTGACCTGCGACCGGGTGGCAATTATCAACCGGGGGCGTGTTGCTGCAATCGATTCTCCCGAACGCCTCAAAAAAACTATCCAGAGCGTCCAGTCAATTGAGGTCGCATTCGACCCGATATCCCAGGTCCGGGTAGAAGACCTTGAACAGATATCCCATGTGAGCGAAGTCAGAAAAGAAGGGGACAAGTTCCGGTTGATCACCGAGGATCCGCCTGATGTACTGGATGAAATCATGGTCTATGCGAAGGACCACCATGTCAGGGTTATCAGTGTCAACACTCTTGGTCCCAGTCTTGAAGATGTGTTCATCCGCCTGACCGGTCTTGAAACCAGGACAAAAGGGGTGAAAATCATTGACTGATTTTGATGAGCAATGTGGACAGGTCTGCACTGAACTTCATGCTGCCTGGGCGATCGCCAAAAAAGATATCCTCATCTACTATCTCAAGCCGAACATCATCGTCTCCGGCATGTTGTTTCCCCTCTTTATGTTTCTTGCTTTCGCAGTTGGGAGACCAGGGGAGCCATCGGCCATGATCCCCGGACTTATCGCGATCACTATCCTGTTCTCGGCATCTTCGATTGAACCGGTCTCCATCCCTATTGAACGGAGGATGAAGACCTTCGACCGGCTTTTATCAGCTCCCATCTCCTTGCACACCGTTGTTCTCGGGGAGAGCATGAGCGGGTTCCTGTATAGTCTTGGCATTGCCTTTGTACCCCTCATTGCGGGGATCATCCTGTTCCAGACCGTAATCACCGGCATCGCCGCCCTTGTAGCCGGACTCCTCCTGACGTCATTTTGTTTTGCAACAATGGGTACCTTATTCGCTGCATACCCGACGGAAAGCCCCGGAGATATTATGTCTATGCTGAACCTCGTGCGGTTGCCCCTCATTTTCGTTTCCGGTGTATTTATTCCCCTGGACCAGATCCCTCAAATCGGGCAGTTTATTACCTACCTGTCACCGCTCACCTATGGAAATGACCTGATTCAGGCAGCGTTTTCCGGTAACACTCACTTTAGCCCGATAATCGATATCATCATGCTCTGCCTCTTCATCCTGATCTTCCAGTTCGTGGCAAATTTCCTGTATAAAAAATACAATGAATAAGCCAATACATGGATTTCATTCGGAGTGGATCATTCTGAACCTGGATTATGGAATCTGACAAAATACTCTGTTTTAAACATTTCTCACTTCCCATGGACACAGATAAAAAAAGGAAACGGGGTCGATAACCGATTGGTGAATGTTGTTGATCCAGGGCTTGTATCATTTTGCAGGTGCCAAGGTCCCTGTCATCATTACAGGGCCCGGGGTCAAATATTTCCCTGCACCGACGAACCAGGTCCCGTCCACATCCATAAGATAACTTGCCTTCAGCTCGGTGGAGTTGTTATGGAGTGGGTTCTGTGTAAAATAGTAGACCGTCCCGCTGCCGTTCTTTGCCGACGAAACCATCTCCCGGATGTGCGGTTTTCCGGTAACATCCGTTGCATTGATCCTGTTCACTCCAAGGAGGTCCGGGCGGTACGGGTATGCAAGCGTGGTCCCGTGATAATCATAGGCAAAGATATAAAGGTCGTCCCGGATGAATGACCCTGAAAGATTGTTGAACTCGGCGATTGCCGCAGTCTTCCCGTGGGAGAGGACATAGGTTTTTGCCTCCGCGACGAACTGCCGGGTACTGTTATCAACCATGCTCTCCGGGCCCGGGTATATGCCGGCACCGATCCAATAAGTCTCGTCAACACTCCGGACATAGCTTACTTTTGGTTCGACAGATAAATTGTGGGCCGGGTTTGCGTACAGGTAAGACAGGAACCCACCCCCGTTCCGTACCAGGTTTATCTCAGTCTGTGTGTACATTTGGCCCGCAGCATCACTTAAATTGATGAAATTTTTCCCTATCTGGTCAGGCTGGTATGGCAGGGCAAGGATATTGCCCTGGTAGTCAAGTGCGTAGATATAGACATTTCCGACAACAAACGGGCCATTCTGATCGTTGAATGCTAAAAGGGCTGTTGTTTTACCACTTTTTTGTGCGAATTCCGCTGCCTTATCGACAAACGCTTTCACCTCATCTGGCGTCGCAGGTGTCCCGGGATTCCGGGTCATAGCAACACCGGTTGTACCCGCGTATATCCCGGATCCAAGCCACCATGTTTCATCGATTTTCGTGACATACCCGAGTTTTTTTTCGACGGTATTGTTGTGGGTGGGGTTTATGTAGTAAAATTCAACAAAACCGCTCCCGTTATATGCCATGTCCCGGAGTTCCCTGATGAAGAGGTTGCCGGCTGCATCTTTCTCGTTGAGCCGGTTTACGCCGATCTTCTCGGGGTTAACCGGGTGGGCGATGGTCGTACCGTTGAAATCGTAGGCATATATATACAACTGGCCTTCAAAAAATGAACCGTTCTTTTTGTTGAATTCAGCAAGAGCTTTTTCTTTGCCTTCAGTCTCTGCATAGCTGGCGGCCCGTTGGACAAAGGCAACAAGGTTTTCCCTTGTTACAGGTTGTAATGTTGTTATCGGATGGGCCGGGGATGGAGTAACCGAGGGTTCCCGGCCCACTGGCACCGCTGGTTGCGGAGCGTGGGTGCACCCGGCAGCAAGCAGGAGAATAACGATTAACAATAGAAGGAACGAACAGGGCAGGTACACTTTCATACGTGATCGTTTGGATTTCATACGCATTATGTGTGTATTATCTGTCCCCATTGATTCCCTGATAAGGGCAATGGTCGCACCGATCGATACCTTTGTAAGATCCAGGGTAGCGAATGAACATCCCCGTTCCTGACCCGGTCTCTACAAAGGCAGACAGATCTAAACAATAAGGATAATTAAAAAAAATGGAATTTCCGGGAATTTACACACCGGATTTTTATACATTTTCTTTTTATATATTGATGTTCCTGCAAAGGATTTGCGATAAAACCCCCAACCAGTTCAGGGTTTTCTGCGGGGGATCGCAAAATGCACTATTCCGGACATGTAAATCTGACTGTTTTGGATAATGCAGATCAGGAATATTAACGATATCTATATAAATCGTGTTTCCTGGTTCAGAATAGTTCTTGATATAGCAGCGAAAAAATTCTGTTATCGGTATTTTGGAAGAACAATAAATCTCGACTTCCATGTAGTCGTCACGTTATTCCGCGGCATTGGAGTGAGATCGACGGGAGCCGGGATAAGACCAAGTCCATGATGTGTTTCATCATAGTTCTGGTACTGTGAAGGGTTCTGGACCCATCGGGTAAAGTCGGTGCAACTTGGTTGCATAACTCCGTGAGAAGGGCCGGATATTTTAAATGAAAATAAAAACGGGGCCTGCACTATGAACATTACGCACAGGATAACTATCATAGGCAGAACCAGGGAACGTTTCATGCTGATCATTTTCCCACGCCGGTGGATGGCATATCATCATGATTCGATCTGATCGTATATTTCTTTACGTATACATTTTCACGAGCCCAAAAGAAATATCGTTAAATTGCATGTGTCAGGTGAGATATTGAAAAAAAGATTATCCGGTTCGGATAGGTCAGGCATTCGGTTTCAATTGCAGTCTATGCAACCGTGAGGCAGGAAACCGGTATCTTGTGAATATCGGCTGCTTACCGATCCTTTTTTTTCAAAATCTGTTATTCATACGAAACGATAAATATTGACTGGGGGATAACGGTGCAGCCCATAACCCGTCAACTGACCAGACTAGTTGGGAACGGAGGATAATTATGCGATGTATGATTGAGTGTTGGATCCCATCAGAGGAAGGTAATTGCAGCGTCCTTGATGGAACACTGCCTGTGAAGTTAAAGAAATATATCGATTCGGTAAAACCGGAGGCGGTATACTTTACGATCAAGGATGGCCAAAGAACAATGGTAGCATTCATAAATATTCAGAGCGAGGACAAAATGATTGCAACCATGGAGCCGCTCTGGCTGGACTGGAATGCGTCGATAACGTGCACACCTGCCATGTCATTGGCAGACCTGCAAAAGGCAGGGAAGGACATGGAGAAAATTGCGAAGGACAGGGAGGAAAATTGTTAGGTCCCGGATCTATTTTTTTTCAAAAAATACATGCCAGATTTATTCAGACAATGGTTCAGATTGCCCTTGCGGAAGGATAGTGTTTATTAACACTGCTTGGTTTTTTCTATCAGGACACATCCTAACCATACCCGGTTTATTACCTCAATGGAAAACAGAACTCTTGCCCGAAAAATTGAAAACTATGGGTGTATTCAGAATATTAGTTTACATTGGGATGAAAAAAATGACAACGATATTTGTTGATAAAGATCTCTGCACCCGATGTGGGATCTGCTCTGACGTCTGTACAATGGGAATTGTTTCTCCCGCAGATGAAAACACCCTGCCTGTGGTAAAGGATACCGTTGCGGGTATATGTATCCAGTGCGGGCATTGTGAAGTCACATGTCCATCGCAGGCCCTCCTGCTGAACATACGCCCGGGTGAGAAAGTGTCCCTGCCAACTGGTGCCGGAACAATCCCCCCTGATGACATCGCATTCTACATGAAAAAACGTCGTTCGGTCCGGCATTTCACCAACGACCCTGTATCGAAGAGTATGATCCTTGAAGTCCTCGATATAGCCCGGTACGCTGCATCCGGGGGTAACGGACAGCCGGTACAATGGGTTGTCGTTCATGATCATGCAAAGGTAAGAGAAATCGCAGGGCTGACCATCGAATGGATGAAAAGCCTGCAGAACACCAACCACCCGATGAGCGGCTATATGCCGACACTTATCGGTGCATGGGAAGCCGGACACGATGTTATCTGCCGCGGAGCCCCGCACCTGCTTATCGGCCACATTCCGGAGGGAAATCCTATTGCATCCGTAGATGCCATCATTGCCCTTACCCATTTCGATATCGCTGCACCGGCATTTGGTATCGGTACGTGCTGGGCCGGTTTCGTTGCTATGGCCGCGATTGCCTATGAACCGCTCCAGAAAAAACTTGGTATTCCCTCTGGCCGGAAATCCGCATATGTGATGATGTTCGGCTACCCGAAATACAAGATCTACGGTATCCCCCGGCGGAAACCCCTTGAGGTCACGTGGCAATAACTCCGGGTAACGCCAGTAACTGATAGGAGGAAAAAAATGAAAGTCCTAGCCATCAATGGAAGTCCACGAAAGAAGTGGAATACTGCAACCCTGCTCCAGAATGCCCTTGACGGTGCAGCATCCAAGGGATCGGAAACGGAACTGGTCCATCTCTACGATCTTGCATATACCGGATGCACCAGTTGCTTCGCATGCAAAATAAAAGGTGGTAAAAGTTATGGGAAATGTGCCGTCCAGGACGGGCTTACCCCGGTCCTTGAAAAAATAAATGATATTAATGCCCTTGTCCTCGGCTCCCCGATCTATTTCGGTACGGTGACCGGTATGATGCGGTCCTTTATGGAGCGACTGTTGTTCCCGTATCTTGTGTATACAAATCCCCCAGGTTCTCTCTTTGGAAAGAAACTCCCGATTGCATTCATCTATACGATGAACGTTTCGGAGCAGCAGATGAAGGACTACTATTACACTGTTCATACCGGACTGAATGAAAGCGTCCTCAACCGCACGTTTGGCCAGGCGGAATCCCTGTATCTCCTTCGAGACGCTCCAGTTCGAGGACTATGACAAGGTGGTCTTCAGTTATTTCGACCCGGAGGAGCGGAAGGAACGGCGGAGGACTGTTTTCCCGAAGGACTGCAGGCAGGGCATTTGAACTCGGGAAACGGCTGATAACATCCCGCTGAACAAATGTGTCAGAGATTATGGATAATGACAAAAGTTACGATTATCATCGGAAGTCCGCGGAAAAAGGCAGAACCGCAATCCTCGCAGCGGAAGTCACACCTAGTTTACCGGCGTAACCGCGCAGACCATAGATCTGCCTCGACCACATGGTTCCGTATATCGGCAGGGACCTGAGCCCGAAATAACCGGGTCCAAAAGATCTCCTTTAACATCATGCAGAACCAGCCGGATTCACACCGTTTAAGACCCAATCAGGATATTTACGAATATGACAGGATTGACAGGGTTATCGGTGAAGGATTACCTGCTAGTGATGCGACCTTGATGCAGGTTCCCAACCGCCCGTAACGGACAAGATCGAATTCAGTGAATCTGCCTACTGGACAGGGAGAGACCTATTACGCTCGAACGATCACCTTCCCAAATACTCCCTTTTTCGGACCTTACTGATAGTAGGCAATGGAATTACAAAGAAACGATATCTGTGGGCTGCGATGAAAATCTTAATGGCAGGCAATTAGTCGGAATATTACCCTCATATTGACGTGCGCTCCACTGGAACCAAAGGGGTATAAAAGGATATTGAATTTGTCTGATTGCATGTCCGACAATGTTAATCAGGCCTTTTTTACAATGGCATATACGATTGCAATGAACGGGCTTCACCTGGATTTTCCGGATTGATAATGAATATAATCGTGATAAGGATCTTTTCATATATGATGATTCAGCCGATATCCATGGTCTTAAGTACCAATGAGAGATTACAATAGCAGAAGGATGGAATATGGACCGGAATCTGGAGGGAATCCTCTTCCTGCTAATTATCAGCAGCATCGGACTAACTCTCGCGGCCTATCTTTTTGGTGTCTTTCCGTTCGATCTCGACGTTGCCCTATTATTACGACATGAGGATATCCCGGGATTAACAATAATCATGAATGCGGTGAGTTTCCCTGGGGACTGGTGGATCCCTGTAATGATGGTCGGTGCGGTCGCGGCAGTCTGCGCC
The DNA here is from genome assembly GCA_963815625.1 of uncultured Methanomicrobiales archaeon. GTDB lineage: Archaea > Halobacteriota > Methanomicrobia > Methanomicrobiales > Methanospirillaceae > CAIKOD01. The sequence continues at coordinate 174,587 of CAWFHG010000006.1, read as the reverse complement.
ATCCGGAAGAAATGGATTGAGGCGATATTTGTCATTGCAACCCTTAGCAGCAGTGTCATTGCAGGGGTGCTCAAGATGCTTATCGGCCGCCCCCGCCCACCCGGCTTGTCTATGGATCCGTACGCATTGTTCGAATCCTTCAACCAGTACGCCTATCCGAGCGGGCATGTTCTTTTCTTTGTGGTCTTCTTCGGGTTTCTGGTATTCCTCGCCCATAAGTACTTCGCAGGCACGGAGCGGGTGATTACCATTTCATTTTTTATCACTCTGGTTCTCCTCATCGGCCCATCCCGCCTTTACCTCGGGCAACATTGGCTGAGCGATGTCGTTGGAAGCTATATCATCGGAACATTCTGGCTGTTAATCCTGATCATGATATATAAGCAGGTACTTTCGGAAAAAACAGTAGATATGGTGAATAACATATGAGCAACCGGATTATTGTGAAATTAATCCCCTGGATCGTTCGATCTAACTATACCATGTTTTAATTTTCGATCAATCGCGGTAAGAATTATATATCAAAAGGGTTTAATGACGCCCCGAGATACCTATGCACGATTGCTACCGCAGAAATGCCATAATTATCCTGATATCTGTTATATCCGCCCTGGTAATTACGTATATATCAGGATTTTTCAGACCGCTCATCCCGGAGATGACCGTTGATGTACTTCAGTGGGGTTCTCCGTTCCCATATCTTCACCGCGTGGTGACATTTCGGGGACCTCCATTTATCGACGGGACGATGGCGGTCGTAGATTTTATCTTCTGGTTTATCATCGTCTTCGTGATCATATATCTCGCGAATTTCCTCTGGGGACGGAAGGAGATCCCCGAAGTTAAGGTGTGAAATAGGTAGCAGAAAATCGAATGTTTCCATTATTGCACGATGAAGGAGGTAAATTCCCATTTGAACATTAAAAAAATACTGCATTGTCGTTCCTGGCTTTGTTTTCTAGGGCTTTAGAGGCCGTTAATTAGACATCGATTTCTCCCATGGCGGTATTCAGTGCTTCGCCCGTTTCCGTTCAATTACCAAGTGAACACTTGTGATCAATACAACGGATCCCAATTATAAGGGCTTGATCCTTGTCAACGGAATTTGAATTAACATATTTCAATTTTCTTAGTCGGGAAACGGCCTGAATTTTTTTATTCTATTGAGTCATTACGACCAGATTATATGGAGAAAGAATCGCATTTTTTATTGGCAATGGATCCACCTATCCTCCCAGTCACCCCAACCTTTTTCGTATATCCCCCCAATTTTACATTATGTCAAGGTGGCACCTTCGATATTGTTTAATCATTCTGTTACTCGCAGCGCTTATTGTTCTGCCATGTACAGCTGTTACGAATATTTCATTAAAGGAGGGCTGGAACTTTGTTTCAACCCCGAAGATGCTTGCATCAGGATCCAATACCGGTGCAATTTTCAGCAATGTGAATATGGGGGGACATTCCGCATGGTTGTGGGACGGTGCACAGAACCCGCCACGCTGGGTTGCAGTCCTCGCAACAACCCCAATACAACCATTGTACGGGTATTGGATCTACTCTGTTTCAGATACCGTTGTCAACCTGAATTTTGACACAACGAATCCTATGTTCATCCCGGCACCGAGGAGCCTGCCTGCGGGGTGGAGTTCTATAGGTTTCACTGGATTGTACCAAACATCGGCCCGTAACACCTTCCTGGCTGTCCAGCCAGACTGGGTAAACTCAATGGGATTCGATGTAATAACCCAGAGTTATGAACCGGCAATATTCAATGGGGACTCAAGCGAATCGACCGTACTGTACCCGACCAAAGGTTACTGGCTCTACATGAGGTCTCCTGGAAATCTGGCGGCAATTGGTGCATAACAAATAATTCTTTGAATATCATAATTTCATTTCTTTATCCCACGGAAACTTTGTCATTGGGCTACAGTGACAGAAGATCAACCCTTTTGCGAAGAACGTTTTTTTTTCGGGAAAAATTATCAGCGATCCTGTAATCAGAGAATGGAAAACAGGTAATCTTTCGGACAGCTGTTTCCTGATAGTTATTAACCTGTTTCCAGCAGTGCCAGATTTTTTAGTCTGGTTACGAAAAGGTAAACCGCTTTAAACAACTCACTGACAATTCATTCACGATAAACCATTAGTATTTATAGAGGGGGTCCTATTCCCATGCGAGGAAACTTATGCATGAAATCATGAAGTGCGACCTGTGTGGGAAACTGGCGATGATCATCCGTGACGGCGGCAGGAGGACCATCTGTTGTGACCAGCTTATGGTAAAACAAGTAGAACGGGGGCCGGAAACTGGCGGGGAAATGCATGTACCAGCTATCAGGAAGTCGGGAAATGGCATCTTGGTCAGTGTCGCATCGGTTGCAAACCCCATGGAGGAGGACCATTATATCGAGTGGATCGAGGTCACGAAAGGCAACGATCGCTATGTCAGGATACTTAATCCCGGGGATCCGCCAGTCGCAGAATTTGCTTTGACAGGTCCGGGAATTAAAGCCCGTGCCTACTGTGAAGAACATGGACTCTGGTCAAATAAACCGTCAGGGCCCAAAATCTGACATAACAATCCTTATCTCTTTTTCACGAGAGAATGGCAATGGTCAATGAGAGTTGAATGGATCTTCGTGTCAGGGATTTTAATTTTAAACCTGGCATGAGGAGGATAATGAAGATTACTCTATGAGAGAGAATATAACAAAATATTCACAAATAATATGTCAATCCCGGAACAACCCATGACGAAATATCAGCATTGTCCCACATTCATTATTCTTTTTATATTGCTCATAATGTTCACAGGGCTGGTTTCTACAGTATCCGGAGTAGAAGCAGGAAATTCTACCCTCATTTCAGACAATGGGGCGGGACAACCACTTGTAGTAAATTTTTTTTATAACCCTGCCTGTGTTTCCTGCCAGGAGGTTCTACCGGTTGTTGAACAATATGAAACAAATCACTCCGGAGTCAGTGTACATTATATTAATGTCGTTGAGAACCAGTCAAACGTGGAACAGTTCCTTCAACTCCAGAAATACTTTGGAAATTCAATCCTCCACGTTCCTGTCATTGTCATCGGCGACAGGTATCTGAATGGCAAGGAGAATATTACAGGGGGACTTGATAACCTCGTTAATGATGCACTAGTTACAAAAAATAATCAGCCTAATCCTGTTTCTCCCTTAATTCCAACTGCTAACGCCTCATCAATAGGAATCCAGGGGCCAGGACCCATTCATTTTTTTTACAACCCGACCTGTGAGTCCTGTGAGAAAGTCTTACCCCTTGTCAGGCAGTATGCAGAAGACCACCCTGAAATACGGATCGAATTCGATGATCTGTCCAACCAGACAAATATTGAACGTTTCTCATTATTCAGGGACAGATATCCGGGAGAATTATTTTATGTGCCCGTGGTATTCATCGGCAATACATTCCTTGAAGGCGAGGAAAATATTACAAACAACTTTAATTCCACGATCGAATCCTATCTGACAAATTTCTCATCCGGCGAACCGCCGATCGAACCTGCGCTGGTTGAACGTAACATCTCGATAAATCCCATCGTATTCCTTGTAGCGGCAATCAGTGAAGGTCTTAATCCATGTGGACTGTTGGTCCTTGCCCTTCTATTGGTTTCCCTGATGGCGACCGGGACCAGAAAAATGGTATTTTTCGTAGGTATCGCATATATCTGTGCCTTTTTCATCGTCAGGCTCCTGTCCGGGTTCGCCATCTTCTCGGTGATTCAGATACCCGGAATCGCCAGAGCATTTACCATTGCTGCGGGGGTTATCGCCATTATTGCAGGGATTATCCAGATAAAGGACGGGTTGTCAAAGGAACAAAAACCCCTGCTCTCGATTCCGGCCTCCAAGAAAGGTCTTATCTCGTCATATATGAAAGAAGCCAGTATCCTTGGCGGATTTATTGTCGGAGTACTTGTCGGGATTTACGGGATGGCCTGCACGGCAGGAATTTATATAACTATTCTCGGAATGCTGTACAAAGACCTGACCAATGGGCTGCTCTATCTCATTCTCTATAATTTCATCGTGGTTATCCCGTTAATTGCAATTCTCTTCCTCGTGTTCTTCGGTCTCCCCCCCGAAAAGGTAAATGCATGGAGGGAGGAGAGCAAAAGCCTGTTGCGGCTGATGATTGGGATCGTCATGCTGGTGATGGGAATTATTATTCTTGTTCAGATATTCTGAATAAATTTTTTCGTTCATTTTATTGTTAATGGCCTTTTTCAAGCCGGAAGGCCACGAAACATAGCATAGCTATGACTACTATGAACCCTCAGGTAGAGTATGGAAAAGAGTGAGATTCGAAGAGTACAATGGGAAATTCGCGAATCGCTCCTCTCCGCTCTCAAAAAAGGCAAAGTGTTGAAAGGCCGGGTAGGAACAATAATCAGGGTCGGGAACCTCCACGTTGACGGAGTGGTCGTTGCGAAATTTCTTGAACGGGCGAAAAATATGCCCCACTTACCTTTTACAGTAGTGCTTGAAAAATCCAGGTTTCATGGCTGTACGTATTGTATTGAAATAAAAGATTTATTGACTTGCTCGTAGCACAAGGGGATTTTTCCAGAACCGCCTGAATTATTTTCCGGATTTGGGAATTTTTAATGATTCCAGGCGGTTTTTCATTCACTCCCGTGGACCCGGTTAATAATGCACTGAACAATTGGATACATAAGTTTTGATAGGATTACAAATGAAGAAATTATTTAGCCAGAGGGAATTTATACCTGACATGGCGAATATCCGTATACTGCAGGTTATTTCAGATGACCCGGGCCGCACTGTAAACGATATCGTAACCCGGCTTCTGCCAGAACATGATACATGGGCTATCCGTTCAGGAATCCACCAGTTAGTACTTAAAAAGTATCTTTGCGAAGGGAGTTCAGGAAACGAAATCCGCCTGAAGATTACGGAGACAGGTCATCGATTGCTCCAAAAATCGATGCCTGAATAAATGACAAGGTGATAATACTGTTGAGTGGCTATTAATCCTGTCCTGACTCGTTCATTAAAAGATAATTTATATATAATCAAAATATAAAAATAAAATAAATATGTTATAAATTAATTGCATATATTCAATTATTGGCTATTATCGATAAATAATAATTAATTATATCAAGAATATATTAACCATTAATTCAGTGTTATTTTTTTATCCATTTTTTATTCGGTGGGTCACAGTAGTACGAGGTTGTTACTCTTTACCCTGATATGTGGGTGTTACTGAAACCTTGTTTTGGGGTCATTTTGTCTGCAAAGCAGAATCGGTTGGCAAATCTTCATTATATTCACAATTTATCATGTAGATGTCCTGAATTTACCGGACACTGGGGGAGAATACAATGCTGAAAATTTTTGAAAATCTCAACAATAAAGCCAACCCGGACCGTTGGCAATCAGTTATTGCCCTTCAGAATATGGGTAAACCAGCCGTCGAGTACCTGGTCCTTGCCCTGAAAGATGAGAATAAGTGGGTTCGCTTCACAGCCGTGAATGCATTGGGGAATATCGGAGACCTGCGTTCAGTGGATCATCTGATCGGGATGCTGAACGATGAAGACAAGGACGTACGGTTTGCTACCGCCGAAGCGCTTGGCAAACTCGGAGACCCGAAAGCTTCGGATGCATTGAGGCAGACAAGTATCCGGGATAACGAGTTTGTTAAGATTGCGGCTGAAGAAGCCCTTGCAAAGATAGTCTGGAATAACGGGTTTGCACGTTCACTCGATCAAGACAGTAAATAATTCCATTTTCGTTTGCATTCCAACTTGGTACCACTACCTAAAAAACATCATCACACCACCAAACCAAGAATTTTATTTATCGTTATTCCGTCGGGATGGCCATTAAGAACATTTTAATAACGGCAACCTGTGTATGTAGCATTATGAAGAGTATATACATAGCAATTCTCCTGATCGGCGCATGTGTGTTATTTGCGGGATGCAATAATCTCCCTTCCCCCGGGGGTGGAACAAATATCTTAACGTCAAACACCGGAACGACGAATACCATAACGACAAGCCCGACGGATGCAGTCCCTCGGGAAAGTTCGGTCATCGTCAGTGTGGCTGAAAAGGACCCTATTTATAATACGCTTGATGTAACATTTGCCGGTGGGAACGGCCAGGTCCTGGTAAAGGATATTGACGTTGTGTTTACGGGGTCGGATGGGACGAATATGACAAAAAAATTAAACCCGGTAAAGGGGGAGATAGTGACATTCCAGGGGACGAAAGCGACCGATAAAGTAGTCGCATACGCCAATTATTTTAACGGAAACCGTTACAAGGTCATCGATCAACTTGTTGAAACCCGGACCAGGGAGCCGGCTTTTACAACTAAATGAATATTTCTTTTTTCTTGTTATGTGAATGAAACTGAAAAACCAAAAATAATCAGATTCATGACAGGGAATTCATTCTCCTCCAAGATCGTGGTTTTCAGTTTTTTTTATTTTCACATGTTGACAAGATCGATACAAAACGATTTGTTGCATCGGGCCTTTCGTTAAATGGGGGCTGATAACATGATAAAATTACTGTCACAACTGGAAACCTATTAATCCAACATCTCAAAAAGTACCGGGCTGATCATAAAAATCAGCAAAAAGACAGGAGGCGTTAATGAAAATCGGAAAATATCCCATTGGCATTCTATCTGTGTTCCTGGTGCTTACAACGCTCAGCATCAGTGTAACAGCAGATGGAGTGACACAGACACCCGAAATACAGGGTATAACGACGACAACGGTCATTGATGTCGTTGGATCGGCAAGCAACAATGTTGAACTTGCATGGACTTCCAGTAGTGGGTCAACCACGCCCCCGCTTACCAGTGGAGAATCGGTCCAGACCACCGTATACACCGAAAACACAAATGCGATGAACGGGCACACCCAGTATGTCAAGGACTTCTCGGTCGATACCGGTAACCAGGTCCTCTCGCAGAGTAATGTCAAATCATCCCGTCAGATTACATTTGAGGGGCTTGATGGTGGAAACATGGTCTCGGATGAGAGCCTGCTTATTGATACAGTCGGTATGCCCACATCGGCAGCGGGCCAGTTCCTCTGTCCGTTTGGAGCGTCCACCATCAGCGACCTTCCAGCATACTGTAATATTGTACAGGCCGGAAGCCACGTGGATAGTAACTTTATATCGCTCTCAACCCAGGCATCCAGCAGGACCGTCATGGCGACTGCGGATATACCGGCAGCACTGGCCTACAGTATTAATGCCCACGGTGTTAACACAGCAAGCGGTACAATACCGGCCCAGGGATTAGTATCGGCATATATGAAGATACACCTGCAGGGAGGACGCGGTGCCAACCTGACAAAGTCATCCGATCTAACGAGCGAAGATAAATCTCAGGCGAACGGTTACATAAATTCGTTCATTAAAAACATGGCATACCAGTCAGGGGCCAATGTTTTCTGAGATCTGAAAAAGGAGGACTTTTCCACTTCCCGGTTACAGGGATAAAGATCCTCTTGTTTTTTTCTTTTTATTTTGATGAAAGGTGATGAAACCCGCGTCAAAAATTTTACAGGCGGCCGAAAATGAAAGTTATGACCGCGATGATCACGAAGATAATTACCAGAATCTTGGCAATTTCCATTGTGAAACCGGCGATCCCTCTTGCACCGACAATGTAGAATATCAACGCCAAAACAAGGAATACTACCGCGAGCCAGATTAAATCCATTTTTCACCTCCGTTTATTTCTTCTTCAATTCTGATCCGGCCTCGTGTACTGCAATTTTCGCATCAGAAACAGCTTTGTGAATTCCGATTTTTGCGTTATCCGAAACGTTCTGTGCGGTATCTTCTACTCCCTTGAGTGTGTTGTGTGCCATTACTTTTGAATCATCATATGCAGCATGTGTAGCCACCTTGGCGTCATCGACCGCTTTACTAGCCTTCACTTTTAAGTTGTTAGTCATAACCTGCATATAACGCTGGATTATATACACATAACCCGGTATTGCAAAATTTGTTACTAAAAAAGTGATGATGGTATCCTGTTATGTCGTGGTCTACTCGTATACGGAGTACCAGAAAGAGATGAAAGGAACTCCCTGATCCCGGGAGGGAAGAAGTGGTGCTCATAGCTTTCGGGTAACATTCAACAATAGTTCCCCTTATGATTGGAACCATAATGATCCAGATCGCGTAACTCTGGAACAAAGCTCCGAGTAGACAAACAAGTCCGGCAATTTTGAACAACTCCCCCCCAAGAACATGAGTTTTTTTCCAGACCGATTCGCTGCTATGTGTCCAGGGTGTCCTTATCCCGACAAACCAATTCTGTTCAGCATGTTCGACAAGGAACCCGAGATAGATAAACAACATACCAAATAATATTGGAAATGTCATATTGGGGCTAATCTGAACTCCGGCACTCCAAAATAGTATATGAGCCTGGATAACCAGAAGGTAGACTACAAATACCAGGATAAAACCTTCATAATATCTCCTGAACTTATCGTAATTCTTTTTCAGAGGGTCAATCCCGGGAGCAGGACAAAGAGCGCCACAAATCCGGCCATGATAACCGGGACAAGGAACAGACCCCATAACTTTGACATGTAGCCATTTAACTGGCCGGCAGCGTTCCAGTGGGGAGGAATCATATCCGTCATGACGGGATATAGTGTAATAGTGACAATAAAAGTCAGGAGGAGCCCCGCAATTATTCCGAGCCTGATCAGTTTCATTATTGCATATAGGTGATATGAATAAATGGCTGTTATCTTCGCGGTAACCCGGCCGTACAAAGGGCATGGATAAATTCAACTTCAGGTAAACGCAGGATCATAAAAACAGTCTATCAATATTGTCCAGATTTGCCGATTCAACCATCGTTTTTCGGCTTCTTGCAGTAATTGTTTCAAAATTTGAGTTTCACACTTGATATTATTATATCCCGGATTTACATCCTAAAGTGGTGAATTATTATGTCCGCAACGAACCATCAGGGAGGATACAAATCGTTAAGCGCCTGCAGTCCGGAAACAATGAATGGCAGCATTTCTAAAAAAGTGCCAGACACCCATATATTTGCACCAGGTTACGGAAAGAGGAAAAGCGACACATTAATGGAAAAATTTACAGAAGAATGCAGCAGCTGTGGATTGACGATTTTCGACGAAGAATTGAGCGAACTCGGGGCTTATCTGGATTTCCTGTCCAGTCATGTTACAACGGGAAAAGGTTGCAGCGTGTCATGCATGATGCTCTGGTCGGAATGGGCAAAATTTTGTAAAAGCCAGACCAGGAATTACCCGGTTTTCCTCCTTGAAAAAGAATTCAGGTACCTGATACTCAACCAGTTCAAATTCCATCACGTGGAAGACACATCTGCAGGGATTCTATATATGGGATTGCGGTTCGTATCGGACAAAAAGCGATATATCGAAAGTTCAGTGCATCCAGCGACATCGACGGAATTTCACGCCATTACCTGTGGATAGGTGCGGATAAGAAGATTTCTCTTTTTACCGTTTCCGATATAACATTTTTCAGGGTTTCATCACATTTCAAATGTGAATCATTTGGGAAGTGGAGCGGATTTTTTTTAAAAATAGCAAATGCGGCATAAACGGGTTGAATTGTCGCCTCGTGATGTTAACTGCCATGGTTGTGCCCTATTTGACCTCATGGTGCTGTATATAACTATCCTCCAAAAATGAATAAGTGAACCTGACAGATACATTTGCACTATTCATGGACACCTGACCGGTTCATCTGAAGGGCATATTAATCGTCTTGCTTTTAGGGCCGGAAAAACAGAGGGTTTTAGACAAGCATCCGCCTGAAGAAAGTAATCATTTCTCCATAGGCATTCCTGCCCACATCATCTTGGACAAATGATCCGTTGACGACCATGAACCCGTGTGGTCTTCCCTGGTATACTTTGAGTTCGTAATATTTGCCCGCGTTATTGAGTTCTCTGGTATAATTGTAGATATCTGTGACCGGGCTCGCCTGATCGTGGGAGCCGTGGATGATAAGCATCGGCTGGTTGAGTTGTCCGATATGCGATGCAGGGGTTGTATTGTTCGTAAAGCCCTTGTTGTATGGGAAACCATAAAAAGCAACCCCTGCTTTGAAATCTTTTATCTGCGGAAGGAAGAGCATCGTATACCTCCCACCTGCGCAGAAACCTGTAAGCCCAATATTCCCAGAGTCAACCTCAGGCCGTTCAACGAGTGTGGCAAGCGAAGACCTTACTATTGCTTCCACCTCAGGGTCACCTGCCTGCTCGTTATATGTTTGCCATTCGGGTGCGACTACAACGAACCCGTCACCTGCAACGGCGTCTGCCATGTCTATATATCCCTGCTCAAGACCGTTAAATGAGTGAATAAGCACAATTCCTGGATGCTTTCCACTTGTGGCCGGTGCCGTAATGTATGCCGGGTAGTTCTTCCCCTCCGCTGTGATCGAGATCATATTCCCGTGAACCGGAGCCGGCGCTTGCGCCTGTCCTGGTTGCTGGGCATACGAGCCGGCTCCGGCTATGACGAGGATCAGACCGCAGGTAATGAATAGTGGTACGAATGATGGTTTCACAATATCTCACCTATAACCGGGTAAAAGTGCAAAAAGTAGAAAAACGTTTCCCTGGTATAGAAAACACATGACATATTGCCTGGCAGTCCAGGATGGTTCAGGAATTACGCTAGCCTGACACTTGGTTGTAAATCGTTTTATCGGAACAGGGAATGTTTATTGTTTAGGCGGATATATCACAGATATTCCCTTCAACCGGGGGTGGCAGATTATGAAAAGAATTGCGGTAATGATTACAGATATGTTTCAGGACGTGGAATATGAGTGTCCTGAGATCTTTATTAGGGCCGGGCACGAATTTGTCAATGTAGGGACAACAGAAGGTGCTCTGGTAAAGGGGGAGCAAGGGATGATAGTGAAAATTACCGCTCCGCAAAGGAAAATCTCCCAGGATGTCACAGCCAATGAATTCGATGCCCTCTTTATCCTCTGGGGCTGTTCCCCCGATAACTCCGTATCAACCCGGATGCGGTCCGGTTGGCATGGGAATTTTTTCAGGCCAATAAGCCTGTATTTGCCATCTGTCACGCGGCTCAACTCCTGATCACAGCCCAGGTACTAAAAGGTCGACGGGTTACAGGATAGATGTCCATTGTCCAGGATATTAAGAATGCTGGGGTTCTGCATGAAGATTATTTTTTTTATGTGATGACTAGTCTTCAGTCTACTCCACAAGTGCACATTCCTTACACTCGTTACATTCAAATTCAAGCGTGGAATGGAGGATCCGGTATTTCGTTAACCGTTCTTTGATCTCCTGTTTTATCTGTTCGATCATTTCAACATCCCGTTCACACGAGTATACGTGAGCATCGAGGACGTTGATATCTGAACATAGGCTCCAAAGGTGGACATGATGTACACCGTCGACTCCCTTCACGGAGGTCATTTCGGTAACGACCGCATCGAAATCCACGGATTGGGGTGTAAACTGAAGCAGGATTCCAATTGTCTCCCGGAGAATTCTTATCGCTGAGATGACAATCAGGACCGCGATTATGCCTGAAAGAATTGGGTCAGCGATCACCTGACCGGTTACACCAATCCAGACTGCTGCAGCAATTACAGCCACAGAAGAGATGGTATCTCCCAATACGTGAAGAAATGCGCTCCGCACATTCAGATTTTGACTGCCATGGAGAAGAAACATGATTCCAAGGTTCGCGGCAAGTCCGATGCATGCCACGATAAACATCAGACCGCTCTGCACGGGGGCAGGGTTCAGAATACGCTGGTATGCCTCCCACATAATGCCTGCACTCACCCCGATTAAAAGGAGAGAATTGATGAATGCTGCAAAGATCTCCGCCCGGTGATATCCGTAGGTCCGTTCCTTCGTGGGTAACTGAAGTGCAAGGGTCATTGCCCCGAGAGAGAGGATCAATGCAAGGAGATCGCTAAACATATGCCCTGCGTCGCTGATGAGGGCTAGTGATCCGGAAAGTAGTCCTCCCGCGATCTCTACCAGGAAAAAGATGGAGGTGATCACTAGTGCCATCTTCATAGATTTTCGGTAATCCCGGTTATTTTCGGACATCATCATATCTCCCGGTACCTTCCAGGTTTAAACCACGCGATCTTACATGTATTCCTGATACTATTTGTGTGGAGTTTGTTTTGGGGGGCTCCTGCATTGAAAACATTGGCCCATCCGGACCATTAACCGATATAGGACAAGTTAGACTCATCCCCCGCGTTTTCAGCAACCGGAGGTATGCGGGAAACCAGTACCTTATCAATCTTCATACCGTCCATGTCAACAACTTCAAAAGAAAACCCGTTCCAGACAAAATGGTCTCCGGTTTTTGGAATCCGCTGAAGCTGGAGCATGACAAACCCTGCAAGGGTGTGAAATCTGTCTGCCTGCCCGTCCGGTCTTATTTCAATCCCGATACTTTCCCTGAAATCCTCAACTGTTACCGATCCATCCATCAGCCAGGAACCATCATCACGAAGAATTATCTCCGCTTCCACGGGTTCATCCTCTGTTGGGAGACGTCCAACGATCGCCTCGAGGATGTCGTGGAGGGTAATAAGTCCTTGTATATTCCCGAGCTCATCAACAACCATTGCGATGTGTAATCCTTCCTTCCTGAAATAATCGAGCAGTTTAAGCAGATGAATGCTTTCCGGGACAAATAAAGGTGTTGTGATGGCAGATTCGATATCCATCGGTTTTCCTTCCACGATCTGGACCCAGAGGTCCCTTATTGCGACAATTCCAAGGAAATTGTCGAGTTCATCACGGTAAACCGGGAAATATGACCGTCTGCTCTCGACCATGGTTATCCAGGTTTTTTCCGGACTTTCGTTGATATCGAGAGCAACGATATCCGGCCGAAGGACCATGAACCTGCCTGCCTTCTGGTCTGCAAGGTTAAATACCCCTTCAACCATATCAGCTTCTGCTTCCTCGATTACACCCGCCTCAGCGCCCTGTTCAATCATGATTTTAATTTCTTCTTCTGTCACTGGAGGTTCAGTACCCTTTTTAAGGCGGAATAACCGCAATACGGCTTCAGTTGAATAACTCAGAAATAAAACAACCGGGTACATTGCCAGGGAGAGCAAACGTACTGGTCTTGCGACCCGGGAAGCAATTCTCTCCGCATCATTCATTCCAATCCATTTCGGAACGATTTCACCAAACAACAGGGTAAAATAGGTAACCACAATAACTATGGTTGTAAGGGCTAACGCCTCACTGTAAGGGGCGAGGGCTGGAATTCCTGCAATTATCTGGTTTAGGGATTCAGCCGTTGTGGCACCGCCGAATGCTCCTATAATTATACTAATCAACGTGATGCCGATCTGGATCGTGGAAAGAAAGTTGGTTGGTTCCTCGGCAAGCAACAGGGCATCAGCCGCCTGTTTGTCTCCCTGTTCAGCTTTGTGAAGAAGACGTGATTTTTTTGCGGCAACAATAGCAAATTCCGCCATCACCAGGAGGCCATTGAGAAGAATCAGGATCGCAATAAGGATAAGCTCGTACGTAATGGACATTTATCAGTACCTGCTAGTATGTCGGAATCTCAATTATAGATTTCCCGGAACTAATTGATCTCACTATTGTAAAACACCTGGAAATCAGGTTGAGGTTGTCCGGTCATTTGTTCTCTCAACCACCAGACCAAATAACCGACTCTGCAGCTGATGTGGGACATTCTTGTTCGAATATCGATTACAGTTTTCCGGGGAATATCCTGCAAAATTTACGATTGGTTATCCCGGATTTGTGAATGGAGGAAACCGCTATCTAATCTCTCCGCTTTATACTGGGGTAACCCTGTTTATTAATCCGGATAATTACGGGTCGGATAAATAAGGGATATGCAGGAATCCGAATCCCATGGTCTCTCGCGGTTTTATTCTTCTAACCTGATCTGGATTACAGCGGACAGAATTCCTATTTATTACCAGAATTTTTCAGAATATATTGATATGAGATCTCAAACAAAGTACTATGTAGATCAATGGACATCACCGCCATAATTCTCATTCTCGCCGGGCTTATCCTGTTTGAGACAATAACAAGTATTGATAATGCCATCATCAATGCCGAAGTCCTTTCGACCATGAGTGAAAGGGCAAAGCGATGGTTTTTAGTTTATGGATTATTATTTGCCGTTTTCGCCATTCGTGGGCTCCTCCCCTGGCTTATCGTTTGGTTGTCCACACCGGCCCTCGGGCCGGTTGGGGCATTCTTCGCTACATTCTCAAGCGATCCGCTGGTATTAGATGCGATCGAGCAGTCAGCCCCGATTCTCCTGATAGGTGGTGGGACATTCCTGATCTTGTTGTTTCTCCACTGGCTTTTTCTTGAGCAGAAAAATTACGGGCTCCGGGGAGAGCAGTTTATTGCGTCTAAAGGGGTCTGGTTTTTTGCAATCGCCTCAATTGTCCTTGCTGGAATTGTCTGGCTTGCACTCGGTCGGAACCCGATGATGGCATTCGGTGCAGTTGTTGGTTCGACCGGCTTTTTCATTGTCCATGGGTTTCGTCAGAATGCGGAGGAGGCAGAGAGAAATCTGCTCCAGGGTAATATGTCAGACCTGAGCAAGATTTTTTATCTGGAAGTGATCGACGCTACGTTCTCCATTGACGGGGTTATCGGGGCGTTCGCTTTCACAATGTCTGTACCACTAATTCTGATTGGGAATGGTATTGGTGCTTTCATCGTCCGAGAGCTAACAATCCGGAATGTTGATAATATTAAGAAATACCAGTACCTGAAAAACGGTGCAATGTACTCGGTATTTTTCCTTGGGATTATCATGCTGCTCGACAGTTTCGGATTTGATATCCCGATATGGGTCTCACCTGTCGTTACATTCGGTGTTATTGGATTCTTTATGTATAAATCGATCCGGTCCATTCCTCCATCAGCACCCGCGTAACCTGTTAACCAATACGGCAAATCATTGAGGTGACCTTTTGGTTTCAACAACAGGATCTGTTTATGATCCCACACGAAATATCTATTTTTTTAGCCATCCAACTGAATAGACATGCCCTCCAAGAAAGTGTGCATTATCATGATACTTCTTATTGCAGCCCTAGTATTATCATCAGGTTGCATGAAAACCACGGTTACGGATAATGCTGTAACGCCATCCACGACACAAACCGGTACTGCCTCTGCAACCACCGTAGTAAGCCGGCCGGTGACGGCAATCATAACGCAATCGGCCTCATTGAACGCTACACAATCGCATCCAGTCCAGGGAGGCGACAGGAAACAAGTGATTCTGGAGACCACCATGGGAAATATTATTATCGCTCTGGATCCAGATATGCCGATTACCGCTGGTAATTTTGAATCGCTTGTGGGAAAGGGGTATTACAATGGTGTGATCTTTCACCGGGTAATTAACAGGTTTATGATCCAGGGTGGCGATCCGACAGGTACCGGGAGGGGTGGCCCGGGATACAGGATTCCGGATGAATTCACGAGCCACAACAAGAATGTACGTGGAGCTGTTGCAATGGCAAATGCAGGCCCTAATACCGGGGGATCACAGTTCTTTATCAACCTGGTGGATAATAGTGGCCGGCCAAGCTTCGATACCAACTACCCGGTATTCGGGAATGTTGTTAGTGGAATGAATGTTGTTGATGCAATAGGAAAGGTACCGACGTCCGGTTCTCCCAATGACCGACCTCTTCAGAACGTCACGATTATTCGTGCTGACTTGATCTGAATCATAATTTTTCCCGTTTTTTAGTCATATCAACCAATACAAGAGCCACATTCAATCCAAGCACAACTGCCCAGATGATAACACCTGTCGTGCTTCCCACTGAATAACTATATAGAATGGCTATTATAGAGACTACGGTCAGGATATAATTCAACCAACTCATGCGGAGTATACCTATCGGCCTGATTGTTGATATAAGATTTCGTTTTTGGTGATCAACCTCCTTCATTCTCTTCTTTGGACGTTTGAACCATTCATCGTGGTATCAACAACTGATGCTTTGGAAACGGGTTACTGAAGGAAGCGTGCTAGGCATTTTTTAGTGGTTATACAAAAACAATTCAACAATTTCGTTTATTATTCTGTGAATGGAAAGCCGTATTGACATTAGTTCTGTCAAACGTTTGAAATTTGTTACCACATTATTTGTGAGAAAATATCAATAACCGGGTATGGACAACTACCCATCAGGTCGAGAAAATGATAGACCTGCCAGGATTTCAAGAGAAATTCGGTTGATCCGGAAAGTTATCAACTGTATTGTTAGATACCGATCTGAACCACCGGAGGTAGGCGGTAATGAAAAAAGTATGCTGAGGTCCAATTGGGGAACGTCAGCGATATCATCGTCGGGTTGTGAGATATCCGGCGAGGCAGAGGATCCCAAGAGCCATGATCACGATTGCAGGTCCTGTTGCTGCTTTTTTGGTCGGTGTGGCGACCGGGACAGGGGTCAACGCCGCGCTAATCTGGATGTTCTGCCCGGCAATTACCTGACCCGTCGATGTATAGGGAATATAACCATCAGAACGGATTTCCACGGTATAGGATCCTGCCTGGACTTTCTGGAATGATAACGGTGTGATCCCGACATAAGCACCGTTTACGTATACATCAGCCCCTCCCGGTGATGAAATAATCTGAACGTTTGCAGTGACCGGGGTCTGAACTGCCGGCTGAAGAGCTGCATTCATTTGTACCAGTTTCCCCGCCTGGATCGCTACCGTAGTTGAATAGTCCTGGTACCCGGATCTTGTCAGGGTAACGGTATAACTTCCCGGTGCGAGGTTGACTACATCCAGATGATCATCCTGGGGTGTAACTCCCCTGAAGTCCCCGTTCAGGTAGACAGAGGCACCGGATGGGGTTGATGATACCTGGAGGTCACCCGTATCAGGGTTTTTTTCCGGGACAAGTGTTACAACGACAGGTGTGATCTGTTGCACTGGAGACCGTGACAGTATTCTCCCATGTCTCATAACCCGACTCATCGATCGTGACCTTATGCGGGCCTGAAGCAAGGTTTCCGACAATCTGGTCCGTTTTTCCCTGGTAAATATTATCCACGTAGAAACCAACCCCCTTCGGCGTTGTCGAAAGCGATATACTACCGGGTGATATTACCCGGACAAGGTCTACATTCACGTTTTGGGTTGTTCCCGCAATTACCGTTACTACCGTCACAGATGGCTGGTAGCCGGGCATCGCAATCTCTACGTTGTGGATGCCAGGTTGAACGGATGAAAATGTTCCCGGTGTGAATAATTGGGCTGCTCCACCATCCAGGACCGCGGATGACCCTGGTGGGGTTGAGACGACATAAATGCTTCCTGTAGTGAAAGAATCGCCTCCCTGGGGGGTGCTGGCTGTTGATCCTACCTGAACCGTTACCTGTGCTGATGCATACCCGGTCAAGGCAAGGATAAGGAATAGCTCAAGTATCAGAAGTGACAATTTCTTCATGGGAATTACCTGTAACAAGGATCTTTAATCCAGTTTAAAAAACCTCCGGTGATTATCCGAATGGTACCGTGTCGGCATTCACAAAACCATATCCGTCGCAGGGATGTTATCAGGTATCAGAAATGGAAGACTCAAAAAATGTCGTATCCTCAAAACTCCGGGATACAAATAACCTCCAACTCATATTCGATCCTATATCCTATCGCACACTACTTTGTTGGCTTGGCTTACAAAAGAGATCCGGTTTATCTGGCTAATCTTTGTAAAAAGTTATGAAAATCATCACATATCAGGAATTTTTATAGATACAATTAAATAAGATTCAATCTACCTTTTTTTTATGGGAAAAATCTTGAATTCCATCATGGGAAAGAGTGAGGAAGAGCGTAATGTAGAGGATTATATGACACTCGAAGTACCTGAGGACATGGAATCATCGAATACGGCACTCTTTGTCAAGATTGCTACGGTTGGCGACATCAAGGACTGTCCCAGGATTAAGGATGAAATTTACAACGGGAACATTGTGGTCATGGATATCGCCCAGCTACGGGCTGACAAAGTGATGTACGAACGGGTTCTCAAAGATATGAAAGAGGTCGCGAAAGACGTGAACGGGGACATCATCGGGCTTGGGGAACAGAAATATATCATCATTACACCTGCGGGTGTCAAGATTTCCCGTGACAAACTTGGCGGCATGTGAAAACCGATAATGAAATCCGGTATTCATGACGGCCTTTATCGGCTGAGATTAAAAAAAATAATATGATTTTTTAGTATTGTTTTCAAAAATACCCCTGGTTTTACGAATGTACCAAACACTGAATCCATCGAAGCCGCTATTTTGGCGGTTAACCTGAAATCAGCATTTCCTTTTTGCATTGATATCCACCACAAATCTCTATCTAATTCAGTAAGTGCGTTCATTCGGGCTTGAATTTAGGGGGCCTACTCATACCTTCGAAATTTTTCGCAGTCAACGCCATATTGATCAGGTCATCCTTCCATATCTCGTGTTAACCATGTCGCTCCAGAAATTCGTACCGCTAACATTGGCTACGCTCATCCTTGTGGCAATACTGGCATCGGGTTGTACTAATACCCCTGCCTTAACACCGGTAACGTCACCGGTAACCACGGACCTGAAGAAATTCAACTCAACAGCCGAGGTTGAACAATACGTCAGGGATTCGATGGCAACAGACCATGGGGGTGTATACCGGACTTATCCGGTGACGGCTGTGTCCGGTGGCCTGGGATCAGGATCTTCGAGCGGGGTTCCAGATGTGAGCCAGGAATCAACAAAGAGTAATATGGCCTTACCTGTACCAGCCGCGGTTGATTATTCCACGGTAAGTTCCGGGTCCGGTGATTACTCACAGACCAATATCCAGGTTGCAGGGGTTGACGAGCCTGATATCGTGAAAAACGACGCCCGATATATCTACACGATATCGGGACAGACCCTTACCATTGTCGATGCGTATCCTGCGGAGAAAGCCGCGGTTGTTTCGAAGACTGAAATTTACGATGTCCCAAAAGACCTCTTCGTAACCGGGGACCGTCTAGTCCTCTTTACTGTAGGGTGGGATTCACCCGAATATGGTGAAGAGAATACCGCATCGGGTGGAACTGATGTAATTATAAGGAGACCTGTAAGTGGTAATTCGCCGGTCACCCACGCGGTCATTTATGATATCAGTGACCGGTCCAATCCCAAAATGTTGAAAGACTACACGATTGAAGGCGATTATACCGATGCACGGATGATCGACTCCCTTGTTTACATGGTCACGCGGGAGCAGGTGTACCCGTACTATAATGACCGGATTATTGTGCCCACTCTGCGTGAAAGTACAAAGACAATTGTGCAGCCGGATGTCTGGTACTTCAATAACCCGGACCAGCAGTATACCTTCACCACGATTACCGCCATCGATGCAGGTACCGGGAACGAGAAAAATGCACAGACCTACCTGTTAGGGCAGCGGAAATATCCTCTATGTCTCACCGGATGCGATATACGTGAGTTACCAGAAATACAACCCCGTTGTCTATCCGGTCAGGGGCGGAATCGGTGTAGCAAATCCACTTCCAGCAACAGTAAACCTGGTTACAGGCTCGGGGGCATCCGGTTCGGTTTCATCGCCCCCGGCCTCACAGGATTTCAACGCCATGAATGAGGAACAGAGGCAGTCCATCGTCAGCAGTCTCCGTAGTGGAGAACAGGACGCGATCCGGCGGCAGGAGGCTGACCAGACCTCGACGGTCATCCACAAGCTCGCGATAAACAACGGAGAAATCAGGTACGTTGCGAAAGGTGAAGTTCCGGGAACTTTGAAGAACCAGTTTTCGATGGACGAGAATAACGGCAACCTCCGCGTGGCAACCACATCGAGCGTATACACGACGTCCGGGCAATACAATTACAACAATGTTTATGTCCTCAACAGTCAGATGGAGCGGATCGGTTCACTGACCCATCTTGCCGAGCAGGAAACGATTTATTCTACCCGGTTCGTCGGTGACAGGCTCTACATGGTGACGTTTAAGCGCATCGACCCGTTCTTCGTGATCGACCTCTCCACGCCTTCAAACCCGAAGGTTCTCGGAAAACTGAAGATCCCTGGCTATTCCGATTACCTGCACCCCTACGACGCGACGCACATCATCGGCATTGGCAAAGAAACGGCAACAAATGACTGGGGAGGTGTCTCGACAAGCGGAGTCAAGCTTGCCCTCTTTGATGTGTCAGATGTGGCGAACCCGAAACTTCTTGATAAGGTACAGATCGGGGATGCAGGATCTGATTCGGCGGCACTAACCGACCATCATGCATTCCTCTTCGACAAAAACAAGAACCTTCTCGTAATCCCGATCAGGGCAGTATCACTGAACCAGATGAGCAAAGGGGATTACTACACCACCGTGCCTCAGGCCTGGTACGGGGCATATGTGTTTGGTCTTACCCCTGAAACCGGGTTTATACTCAAAGGAACCGTTCAACATGGGACCGGTGACAACGGGTACTATTATTACGGAAGTTCCGGATCTGATGTGAAACGTTCGCTTTACATCGGGAATGTCCTGTATACAATGTCATCGAAACAGATCAAGGCGAACTCCCTCGATAATATCAACACCACGATCTCAACGATTCCTCTCCCAGGGGTAGGGGATATATATTACCCTGTAATGTAAGGAAAAATCACCATTCCGACCCTATTTTTTTATGAGGTCCGGACCCTTTTCCCGTGAAATTGCCGTTCTCTTAAATTCTATAATTCTGCCTTTTTATGCCAAAATAACCGCATATTGATAACTTAAGATCTACAAAATGAAACCTGCAGATACCTTTATTGCCTCACAGTGGATTGATGGTGTTACCAGGTTGTGGATCGCATGACATTGTGTAAACACTGTGGGTTCAACGCCTCTGATGAGGCAGTTTATTGTATTATGTGCGGGAAAAAACTGAATGCCAGCGAAGAATCTCATGGCGGGGTAATCTGTAACCTTAAAAATCTGTTACGCGGTCATACTGCTGATGAAGAACTAATGGTATAACACTTTTTCCTGGCATGAATGGATGATTATTACCGTCCGGAATGGTGTCGTTTTTTTAATCAACTAAAATTCTGATATTGGTCCTTGAATCCTGCCCCGCGAGTTCGCGCTGTCTCGTCAATGTTTTATTCCGTTGAATTCCCGCCGGTACTATTATAACCCGTGTGTGCAATAGTGGATTATCGAGTTTCGAAAAATGATGGATATGGGGATAAATATGGCCGGGGTTGGGATGATTGGGATCTTATACTGAAGTGTACAGGTCATCAATTGAGCACCCAGAAGAATTCTGGGGGCAGGCAGCTGAATCTGTGCATTGGTACCGCAAATGGGACCGTGTACTGGATAACAACGGGCAGCCGTTTACCCGCTGGTTCAGTGGAGGCATCCTGAATAGTTGTTATAATGCACTTGATTGCCACGTGGAGTCCGGAAGGGCAAATCAGGTCGCGTTGATTTACGACAGCCCTGTCACCAATAATGTGAAAAAATTTACCTTCCGGGAACTCCGCGACAGTGTAGCACAATGTGCTGGTGGACTAATCCGGCTGGGTGTGTCAAAGGGTGACCGGGTTGTCATTTACATGCCGATGATCCCTGAGGCCGTGATTTCGATGCTGGCATGTGCACGTATTGGTGCAATCCATTCGGTCGTTTTTGGGGGATTTGCACCAAAAGAACTGGCTACCCGGATCGATGACGCTCAACCGAAGGTGGTTTTATGCTCTTCATGCGGGATCGAGGTCAACAGGATAATTCCCTACAAACCTCTTCTGGACTCAGCAATTGATCTATGCATACACAAACCGGCTGCATGTGTGATCGTCCAGCGGCCAGAGAATGTGGTTTCTCTGAAGGAGGGAATTGATCATGACTGGTCTGACTTTATCAAAGGTGCTCCTGCAGACTGTGTTCCCGTTGCTGCGACAGATCCGCTTTATATTCTCTACACCTCCGGTACTACCGGGAAACCCAAAGGGGTCCTACGGGATAACGGGGGTCATCTGGTTGCCCTGAAATGGAGTATGACTAATATTTACGGAGTGTCGCCTGGGGAAGTATACTGGGCTGCTTCCGACATCGGTTGGGTGGTCGGCCATTCGTATATTGTTTACGGGCCTTTATTCCATGGTTGCACGTCTGTCATCTACGAGGGGAAATCAGTGGGCACTCCCGATCCCGGTGCTTTCTGGCGTGTCATTTCAGAACACGGGGTATCAGTTCTATTTTGCGCTCCAACTGCTTTCCGTGCGATACGCAGGGATGATCCACAAGCCAGTCATCTTCGGAAATATGACATCTCATCTCTTCGTATGTTATTCCTTGCGGGTGAACGCTGTGACCCGGATACTCTTGAGTGGGCGAAAGAAAAACTTGGTATACCGGTCATCGATCATTGGTGGCAGACGGAGACAGGCTGGGCAATTGGAGCAAACTGTGCAGGGATCGAATTACTCCCTGTACGACCCGGTTCCTGCACGAAAGCGGTACCTGGATACGATGTCCGGGTCTTTGACGTCAGAGGTGAGCAGCTCGCTCCTGGCTGTAACGGTAATGTCGTGATAAAATCCCCGCTTCCACCGGGATGTCTTACTACCTTATGGCAGAATGATTCAGACTTCGAGAAAACGTATTTCTCCATATATCCAGGCTATTATTACACATCTGATGCTGGGTTTATCGATTCGGAAGGATATCTCTGGATTATGGGGAGGACTGATGATATTATTAATATTGCGGGTCATCGCCTCTCAACCGGGGCTATGGAGGAAGTCCTGTCAAACCACCCCGACGTGGCAGAATGTGCTGTAACCGGGGTACATGACCCCGTGAAAGGGGAAGTCCCGGTGGGATTTATTGTTCTAAAATCCGGGCGGCCCCGTGTTCCGGCCGAGATCGAGCGGGAACTTGTGGCGATGATGAGGGAACGGATCGGACCGATTGCATCGTTCAAGGAAGTGTCAGTGGTTAAGCGTCTGCCGAAGACCCGTTCAGGTAAGATACTAAGGGGAACTATTAAAAAAATTGCAGACGGCATTGCATTTTCAGTGCCTCCGACAATTGATGATCCGTTAGTTCTCGATGAAATCCGGGAAGTCCTCGCAGGACGAGGGTACCCTAAAAATCCCCGAATCTAATAAACATTTTTTTAAATGGCCTCTTATGGTAAATCCCTCAAATGCCGTTTATTTTAAAATATCTCTAAAATTTTAAGACAACTTCGATTTAGGGTTAATTCTCCAGACCTCTGGAAAATCTATACTGGAAAAGATTGTAAGCATCCATTTATCCAGGAGGGATAAATTGTGACAAGAACGACGTGAAAATAATAATTAAGAGTTGATCTGATTTCTGGGTATAAGTCTTTATTAATAGACTATCTGGGGCGGATAGTGTGTTTGGGAGACAATTTTATGGAATATTCATGAGAATCTCCATAATCAGATCACCCCATTCTCTTTGACGAAACGATACGTCCCCTTTGGGACAAAGATCTCGAACCTTACTCCTTTTCCGGGGATCCCGGTTTCGCGGATAGTCAGATTTGTAATCGCAAGGATCTCCCTGCCAAGGAACAGGCCAAAGCCGGTATTTTTAAAATATTCTCTCCTGAAAATTCGTTCTTTCTCGTGCTGCGGGACTCCCATCCCATCGTCCTCAAGGATCAGCGTGAGTCCCTCCGCGATTTCGAAAGACCGGATGGCAATTTCTGTCACTCGTTCGCCGTGACGGATTGAATTCTCTACCAGGTTGTAAAATACTTTTTCAAGCAGGGGATCTGCATAGATCTCAATCTGCGGGAGATCGACCGTAACCCTGATCCCTGCAAGGTCAATCGTGGCAATAGCGAGCGATACTGTCTCTCCGATGTTATACCACCCGGGTGAATGGACCCCGATATTCTGGTAATCACGTGTGAAAAGGATCTGGTTTTTAATCGCCTCTGCGGCCTGTTCTTCCTTCGTGATATAGGAAATCATCTTTGGATCAATTGTATCCTCGCGTGACAGTTCAAGAAACCCGATGAGCACCGTCAGCTGGTTGAGGATATCGTGTCGTGTCACGTTGTTCAGCAGGTTAAGCTTTTTATTTGCCTGGAAAAGGGCCTCCTGTGCCTGCTTATGATCGGTAATGTCGACTACGGTGCAGATAATTACCGGAGTTTCGCAATCTACTGCCGAAACCAGCGCCCATCGAAGTGATCCATCTGCTGCCGACAGGGTCACTTCAATATCCCGTATCCTGTGCTGGTTTTCGATCTGTAACAAAAAATTCTCCCGGGCTGTTGTGTCGGGAATTATGTCATGAAGTGTTCTTTCCTTTAGTCTATCGCAATTGTAACTGATAATCGTGCAAAATTTCTGGTTCGCACTGTTTATTTTCAGGCTGCCTTTATAAAAACTGAATGCTCCTGCCTGGGAATTGTAATACAACCCGCAATTTTTCTCTCCCTCCCTCCTGTAGGCTTTTGAATAGGTAGAGATGAGGACTCCGAGCGAGACAAAAATATAGAACCAGATTGTGGCTGTCGTGTAAAGCCTCGCATCTGGTATCCCGATGAGAAAGACCAGGGCCAAGTATATCCAGCCCAGGAGGATTGTGCCGTAAATACTCAGTTTCGGGTGCGAAAATGATATAAGTACGAGCGGGATGATGTAGAAGAAGGGAAATACGTCGTGGATTCCAAGGGAGAGACTCCACCATGTGATAAAAATGGCAGTAATTGTGCTGATGATAATGCAGATATCAAATAATAATTGTTTTTTCGGGGTAATTTGCTGCATGGACTAAACCTCACCTGCGGGATTCCCTGACACCGCAAATTTGCCGTTACTGAACAGTTGTGACGATTAACAATAAAGTTATTGAGCATGAGCAGAGTTCTTGCAACGCCCAATGCCGTCTGGTGTGCGAATTTGGTTAAATCGTGGGGGATCTCACCCCTCCTGATATCGCATTTCCCTGATTCTTTGTTCAATTTCCTTCACGTGATCCGGTCCGCGGGTCTCAATATCGATATCGACAATAACCACATCGAGTGGAAGATCCGGATCATCTTTCCGGTGCTCAATATGGATGATATTTCCCTCGCATTGTGCAATCAGCGAAAGAAATCCCGCAAGTGATCCCGGGACGTCCCGCAGTCGGATTGATGTATGCATGATCCGACCTTTACGCAATAGTCCGCGATGGATTATCCGTGTGAGCAGAGGTGTGTCCACATTTCCTCCCGATATGACCAGCACTACGTTACTGTCCTTAGGTATGGAAATGTGATTGTTAAGCAATGCTGCAACCGGGACTGCACCTGCACCTTCTGCCAGAATTTTTTTTCTCTCGAGGAGGAGCAACATGCCATCGAGAATCTCATCTTCGGCAACTAGTACAATTTCATCAACCAGGGTTTTGAGGAGGGGTTTGGTCAATGATCCTACTTGTGGCACAAGGATTCCATCGGCAACCGACTGCCCGGGTACTATATCTGCCACTTCTGAATTCCTCACGGCGTCATACGCTGAAGGGCAGGCCGTGGCCTGAACTCCGATTATACGCACTTCAGGATGTTTTGCTTTCACGGCAATCGCGATACCGCTAATCAGGCCGCCACCCCCGATGGGCACTATGATAGTATCGATGGATTGCAGATCTTCAAGTAATTCAAGACCGATTGTACCCTGGCCTGCGATGATATCGGGGTCATCATAGGGGTGGATGAATGTTGCTCCGTCCCTCGAGATTGCCGAAGCAACCTCAATTGATTCCTGCAGGTTTTCTCCCTTTAGGATTATTTCAGCACCATAACTCTTCGTCGCTGCCTGTTTACTCAGGGATGCATGAACGGGCATAACGATTGTCGCGTGAACTCCGGCCATACGGGCAGCGACTGCCACACCCTGTGCGTGGTTTCCCGCTGAAGCGGCAATCACCCCCGCCTCGCCGATTTCATTCCTATGGCTGAGGATACGGTATGATGCACCGCGGACTTTAAACGAACCTGCTTTCTGAAGCGTTTCGAGTTTCAGGTACACATTGGCCCCGGTCATAACAGAAAAAGTTGGTGAATAAATAAGAGGAGTACGGATAATATGGGATTTTATGACCTCTTTTGCGTGAAGGATGTCATCGTACGTGACCATATGTGGTAATGAATAGTATGCTGATTTAGATGTTGGCTATGCCAACGTTGTTGTCCATCCGGGATAACAGAGGAAAAAAATTGGAACAATTTCAGAAATTGTTACCTTTAGCACGTCCCGTGAGACCCGGAGTCCCACTTTCGCCCTGTTTAACAATGGTTTGCAGGATGGAGATTACCTGGTATCTAAAACGGGACTAAATTCCATGTGTCGTATTTTTCATGTACTATGGCTTCTGTCTCATTGATGTATTATTCGGATATCTTTTCGGATTCGCCAATGTACTCGAGGTTGAACCGATAAAGGTGGGTAAATCCACAGTTCCCGCATCGGACCGTGAAATTTCTGCAGCCTATCGTTAGTTCATGAGGTCCTGTAACCCCGCAATGTCTGCAGGAAGCCGTGGGCGAAAGACTCCAGATATCATAACATCCCGGTTGAATATAGTCCCCCTTTGGACTGATATCCTCCACAACCGGAACGTAAACCCGTGTCGCCCGGCAATGTTCACAAACAACCTGTGCACCGTTCGGGACCGCTGTAATGACCTGGTCAGCATCATTCTGGCAGTTATAGCAGTGAGTCCGGTAACACAGTGAAATGAATTTTCCCATGCATCATACTATCGGGCGAACCTGATAAAGTATTCCCGGTAGGAAGAAGTTTCAGCGAAAGAATACCGGCCATATTGAAGCATTGTTCAGAAATCAAAGTTTTTAGTATCCCGGGGAAGAACAAAGGTCGGAATTGTTTTTTTTCAATAGTCCTGCTATAGTTCCACTAGATCTTAATTTACCGGATCCATTGAACAAGGCCTTCTGATTATCATGAGATTCAAATTATCCTTCCCCGGATCAAATGGGTTGCAGTGGTGAGCGCTTCCAGTAATAATGAAATTTGGAATATCTCCCTTTCTGAAACGATCGGTTTGAGATGAAACAGAGGGAACTTTTTGCTCTTCGGTTACGCAGAAAATAGATCGGGCAGATTTGACAGGCTCTTCCCGGGGTTGTCCGGATATAGGAGTATATAAATTGAGAAATGTTACATATATCTAACAATAAGGTGGGAATATGTGGTTGAAAATTTTCGATAAAGTTCCGGGCGGATGTTCACGTCGGACAATAATGACTATATTTCTCGTATTTCTGATCTGCGTTGTAATTTTAGTCCCCTTGGGTGGTGCAGCGAATGTCACCCAGGCAACAACGACTGCTACCTCAGCTGCTACGACAACCACAAGTACCTCAACGACCCAGACAACGAGTGCTGTAACATCTTCAGCAACAACGACCGTATCAACAATTCAGACAACCACCCCTGTGACTTCGCAGACAACCACAGTCACCACAACAACAGCGCAGTCGTCACAGGTGAATCCCATTGTTGCATTTGGTGCAGATCCTATATCCGGTACTGCTCCACTTGAAGTCCATTTCAATGACATGACCACAGGTGGCCCGATTTCATGGAATTGGGATTTTGGAGATGGTGGATCAGATACAATCAAGGACCCCATACATACGTATTCTGATGCCGGTACATATACAGTCCTCCTGACAGTCAGTTCCCGGACGGGCAGTGGAATTCAAACGAAGGTCGATTATATCGAGGTCGAGGCCGCTCCAACGACAACTGAAACCACGGCAGTACCCACAACTGCTTCATCCTCTGGTCTTCTCGGATCTTTTTCCGGGTCACCCAGGTCCGGATCTGCCCCCCTGACGGTGGTTTTCACAGACACATCAATTGGGACCCCGACTGCCTGGTTATGGAATTTCGGGGATTCAACCACTGACACCACCCAGAACCCGATTCATACGTATGACGAACCCGGAACATATACGGTCACTCTGACAGTCAACTCATCAGGTGCAGGCAAGTTTGTTAAACAGGACGACTTCATAACGGTAAGTTCAACCGAGAATTCTGTCCAGCCTGAAAGGACATTATATGGTTCCGTTGGCAATGACTATCCGGAAAGAACCGCATCGGTCACGGTGGCTGCAACTCCTGCTAAGAACCCCGGAAAAGTAAATTCTGGTAATTCAAAAACACCGACACCCACACTAACAGGAAAAGCATGGCTCGAATATGAAAAGCAGAGAATGGCTGAAGTCGATGCCCTTGCTTCTTCCCAGCAGAAAAAGGATATTATTTCAGAAATTGTTGGCTTCTTTAAAGGCCTGTTCCCGTGGGTAAAATAATTAAAGTTTTTATCCTATCTTGTTCCTGTCATTGGTTCAAATTTTCTAACCCAAAATACAGAGTATGATGGTTATGATTTGAGCGGAGGTGGAACCATGGCAACCCAATTATAATAGGGTCGATATTTTGACCCGGTCTTGTCTGACAAATATTGTTCGAGACCAATTCAATAAAAAATGATGTAGGAATATATTTTCTGTTCCCCTGCCTTACACCCTATCCTATTCTTTAGTCATATAGAGTTTCAAAATCCCATTACATGAATTGCAGATGTAATATTCGTCTGTGAAGCAGGAATTACATACCCATCTTCCACAAAGGCTGCACTGCCGAAGTTCTTCCACAGGGAATGTGGAGTTGCAGAGGTCACAATAATACCTTCCGAAACTTGCCGGTGCCTTTGTAGGCAACTCCCCCTGTTCGCGGAGAGGTTTTATCTCTTTTTTCAGTTCGAGATAAATATTGTTTTTTCCTAGTTGTTCGGACTTAACCGGTCTTTGTGAGCTCTTTTTCCAGATTGTCAAGCCGTTCCTCCATCCTTGACAGGGAATTGTTTATTTCTTTCTCAAAACCCTGTAATTCTGATACTTTTGCTTCATCCTGACTAATAACCGGCTCGTGCTTCTCCTTAAATCGCCTGACAGCCGGGGTCCGCACAAGTGCCCATTCTGTAACCATCGATTCAAACCTGCGGTCAAGGTACTCATCAACCCTGCTCTCCATTGGGCGTGATAAGGAGATTTTCCCCTTGGCACCCCGGAAGAAGAAATAGAATGGCAAGAATGAGTGCCACAATCAATAGCACGATGAGGACAATTTCGAGTGGGGTCATCTCTTACTCCGCCTCCAGATTCTTCGCACGAGCTTCAAGGACAGATAGTTTTGCATCTGTGGTCTTCTCGAAGGTGGCGAGTTTCGCGGCCTCATTGGAAAGTGCATTTAACCTGTTTGAAAGATCTGTTACGTCATTTTTTGTAGCGATCTGCCATTCCTCGATAAGATATTTCATCCGGCGGTCGAGGTAAGTATTCATGTACCGGTCTATCATCTTACCTGCCCTCCAGGTTTGAAATGACTGGTTTCGAGTCTTTTCACCCGGTCGCTGATGACATCTTTATGTTTGTACAGCCGGTTAATCTCGCGAAGTAACCTTGTTGACACGTCGTTCGAGGTCAAGAAGATCATTCTCAACAAGGAGCCCCCATTCTTCGATAATTGCCTCCATATTCTTGTCAAAGTACGTATCCAGGGACTTGTCCATCGTCGGCAGTTTCTGGTCCAGGTACCCGGGAACATCCGGCAGGTTACCCCAGAATGACTGTTTCTCCTCTACCGTTCCTTCTGCAAATTCAGACATTATTTCACCTTCTTCTCTTCAAGGTCAAGTTTCAGAATCATCCGCTCGAGTTTTGCTTCCCGCACAAGGTTTTCAAGCTTCCGGAGTCTCGCCTCGACGATTTTCTCCTTATGGTAGTTATTCAGTTCGATGAGTTCATTCTCGTCTTCAAGAGTCCGGATCGACTGGATTTGATCGGTCGTAAGCTTGGTGAATGGGTGCTCCTTCGCCCGCGTGTCCAGGTCTTTTGCCAGGAGATCGAGTTTCTGTTTTTCGACTTCGATCTCCATTTTCCGGACGTTGCCATGGCTCCTGCGTATTGCCCAGACTACGATGAGGATTAAGAGGAGTGCAAACAGGAGGAGGACTGCAATGATGAACCAGTCTGGTGGTGCATACAAGTCCATATTATCCTCCGATTACCTTGGAGGCCTCATCAAGAAGACTGCTTTCTCCAACGAGGTAGACGGTGTCTCCGCCGACAAGGACAAAGGAGGGATCTGTTGTCTGTATTGCATCTCCTCGTTGGACTGCTGCAAGGACAACACCTTTCGGAAGTGTAATGCCCGATAATGGCCGGGTACCGGAACCGGCAGCTAACATGGACTGCCCTGACTTCACCCTTATTTGCCTTCAGGGACTTATCAAGGATCACTGCATCGGCGGGTTTCAGTTTCTTTTTTGCGGCTTCAACTGCCTGGTTGAATGCTGTGGTAAACTGAGTCCCCGGCTTTCCCAAGGCTGGTCCCGACGCCTGCAGCAGCCCCGGCGGCCCCGGCCTTGATGGATTCGGTTGATGCACCCTTAATTGACTCCCCTGCTTTGCCAAGACTACCCGATACACTTGCACCGGCATTGGTTACGGCTACTCTTGATCTGTTCTGTTAACGCAGGTTTTTTCTTAATCCGCAATTTGGACCCTTCAGAGGTGCCGAGGACTTTCAGGTCTTCTTCGCTTAACGCGGATGTGGCCCGGCTCAACGAGAGAGTCTGCAAAAGCATTTACCGATATCCATTTATCCCCCTCCGGGATGCCGATATCAATCGTCGCCCCTTCTTCGATTTCGAGTTTCACAAGGACATCTGAATGAATCCGGGCCCTCCCCCTGCTTGGAAAAGCCCGTTTTTGAGCAATGAGTTGAATTTCGTCCATGTGAAGTTAAACAATCCTGAACACTAAATACTTTTCGAGAATAAGTGCTGTCGATTGATTCCAACCAGTTTTCAGGAGAAATAGTGATGTATGCCCGCCTGAAGAATTCTATTGTGTGAAGGATCGGATCGTCTGCCGAAGGTCGAACGAACTGACCAAGTTCAACAGTTCGTACTGACCTGATATTTTCGGGTGAACACAGAGCCGGGCTATCCTCTCCGACCCGGGAAGCTGGGTGTGCATCTCCTGCTTCTCATGGCAGTCCGGAAGGCCTACTCTTCGCACTCTTATTAAAAAAGCGGGGTTACCTGGGTGGACCGATTTTCCCTTCTGTATTCACCTGCGCAATGATCGGACTTGCACTTGGCCTTATGTTCCCGGGTGTACCTGCATCCATTTTTGTGATGTGCATTGAAGTAGCGGTCATAACAATGGTTCTCGGGATACCATTGACCGCGATTCTGCTCCTAGTGGTAGTCTGGGCAGTGAATCGGTGGTTGTGAGGTTAATCGTGGGAATCTGTCTCCAGGGACTCTGCAAGAGGAAGGCGGCTGAAAATCAGGTGTTAACCGGGAAAAGAGTTTGCAAACCCCGGATTTATTATTAATTTAATTTCGTGTCAGATCATTTCCAGGCACCGGCATTCCGTCGGGGCCGACTCGGGCCTTTTCCACTCTCACGGTGCAATGTAAAATCCGTTTCTCTCCAATTCTGATTACCCCCTTCTGAATGAGGTACTGATGGAGAAACACATCAATCGGGTCCCAGAGTGCCACCCAGCAGAAAATGACGATTGACCCGACAATGACCTGGCCAAATACGTCATTCGTATGTTGGGAAAACAGGTAGAACCCGATGATTAACAGGACCGCAGAGAGCGCGAGACCAATTAACAGCCCATATTTTATGCGTTTTAATACAACGCGTAGGTCCCTCCTGGCGCCTTCACAACGGTACCTGAAGTATGTTTTTACGGCTTCAGGAAGCCCTGCCTCAATTTCCGGCGTCACCTGCGATTCCGGGAACCGCACAATGTATTCTACCGGCTTGTTTGATTCCCGGTCAATAATAGAATAGAATAATGCCTTTTCCGCTTCTTCCGACAAGTCCCTCTGGTTGATGGTGGAGGGGTCGTCTGAATCAAAAAACTGTTCGACCCTCTTGTAACTGAGCTCAACAACAAGCCGGTCATCGAACTCCCTGATTTGTTCAATATAGTTCGTCATGTCGAGTCCCCATTTAACCTTGCGTATGTCCCCGATGTAAATTTTTAATGTATAACCAGTTATCCGCTCCGATTATACCCTGTGTGTTTACCTGATTGTTTTTCATCGGGAATATATAATCCGGCTCCTATTCAAACAAGATCCGGAGTAATCCGTGTGAAATGAATCGTTCATGTATGAATTGAGGCAAGAAATCATCCCTGAGTGGCTCGCTAACACTTGGATCATGGACCGGGACGATCCGGAAATACATACACATTTTTCGGAGGCAAAGAAAAAGTGCAGAACATCTGCACTCGTAGAACTTAAATAAAAAAAGTTTAATCCAGGTCTACTATTTTTGGTTCCTCTGGTTTTTTCCACCGGGTTATAACGAATGCAATACCCAGGAGAATTACAATTACAACAAGGATGCCAATAACGATCATTTGAGTTGCCTGCGGTTCGGGTGTTATAGTTGTCTGGTTGAGCGTCGCGCTAAGTTGGACGGTTTCGTTCGCAGTGACCCTGATGACTGCGATATAATCCAGGTAACCGTCTTTTTTCAACAGCGTCGTGTATGTTTTCGGGGTCAGGTTCGGAATTTGAATATAATCGTGGCCTTCCGGGGTAACTCCCTGGTATTGCGAATCGAGATAGACTGCTGCTCCTGACGGCGTTGAGGATATCTGGATAGATCCCGTGGAGTTATTCAGGAGTGCCCCCACCGCGGCCCCGTTAACCACGCTCCCCAGGATAACCGTGAGAATAACTATGGAGAATAGTTTCATGCCGTTCACCTGTATGTGAAATGGTTCTGTCAGCCTACATGATAATTAGTATTGGTCGGACTGTTCTCCATTAGAACATTTCCTGGAGAATGACCTATTTGATACCAAGAACGATAAGGCTTAAATAAAGCCTTAATAAATGCACTACTGTGGTTCATAGGAAGATGGAGTTTTCATGCCTGCAGGGGGCCAATCTTATCCGTTTGGGCATTTCTTCGGAGCTAGGCGAAAAATATTCCCCTTGGTCTGCTGCAAAAAAATCAGATACTAATATAATCGGCTGATTAAATCAGATCAGCCAGGAGGAATGGAATTGACAGGACCTGACCATGGTTTTCTGACGCTGACCGGAAGCGAAACGGTCATAACGAACTATTTTCTTCGCAGGATGGAACAATGAACGCAGAAGAAAAGCTGTCTGTCGTTATCGTCGATGAGGCAGTCTCCAGCGACACCCCGCACGGACGCACAATAAAAAGGATCGTTGACGGGCTTGCTGATTTTGATATCCTGGTATACACCATTGCATCGCTTGAAGACGCCCGATCCTCGTACGCGAATCTCCCGGAAGTTGATTGCGTCCTCATCAGCTGGACCCTCGGGGGCTCCGGATCCAAAGATCACGCTGATGCAAAGCAACTTATCCATGAGATCAGAGGACGCAATGAAGACATCCCAATATTCCTGATGGCCGAGCCGACCGGAGAGGCTTCGGGTGCACTCACGGTCGATACGATCAGGGAGATTAATGAGTACGTCTATATAATGGACGATACTCCGGAATTTATTGCAGGCCGCATCATTGCAGCGGCGAACCGGTACAAAGAAAGCCTGCTGCCTCCATTTTTTGGCGCACTCGTGAAATTCTCCAAAGACTATGAATATTCCTGGCACACCCCGGGGCATTGTGGTGGCACGGCATTCCGTAAGTCTCCGTCAGGAAGATTATTCTACAAATTTTTCGGCGAACAACTTTTCAGGTCCGATCTCTCCATTTCAGTGGGGGAACTTGGGTCCCTGCTTGATCATTCGGGTCCGTTAGGTGAAGCGGAACGATATGCAGCCAAGGTTTTCGGAGCGGACATGACATACTTCGTGACGAATGGTACGTCAACGGCAAACAAGATCGTTTTCTTTGGCAGGGTCACAAAAGATGATATTGTCCTGGTCGATCGGAACTGCCACAAGTCCGCCGAACATGCCCTGACAATGACCCATTCTCTTGCTGTTTTCATGGTCCCCACCAGGAACCGGTACGGTATCATCGGACCGATTCCACCGGATGAGATGACGCCTAAGTCGATAAAGGCAAAAATTAAAGACTGTCCGCTTGCAAAAGGGCTGAAAGATACGAAACCCGTCCATGCAATCATTACAAATTCTACCTACGATGGTCTATGTTACCATGCGGCCGAAGTTGAAGACCTCCTTGGGAAAAGTGTCGACAGTATTCATTTCGATGAGGCGTGGTATGGTTATGCAAGGTTCAACCCGATTTACCGTGAACGGTTTGCCATGCGGGACGGTGCAAAAAATAACAAGGGACCAACTATCTTTGCCACCCAGTCCACCCATAAACTCCTTGCCGCTCTTTCACAGGCATCCATGGTCCATGTCAGAAACGGGCGGGTCCCAATTGAGCATTCCCGGTTTAACGAGGGGTTTATGATGCATAGTTCAACCTCCCCGCTCTATACGATCATGGCATCGCTGGACGTTTCGTCAAAGATGATGGATGGGGCGGCAGGCCGGGTTCTCACTACCGAGTCAATCGAAGAGGCAATCCGGTTCCGGCGCACGATGGCATGTATCCACGAGGAAGTCTGTGGAATTAAAAAACAGAACGGCTGGTGGTTCGGGATGTGGCAGCCCGATACGGTCACCGATCCAAAGACAAAAAAGAAAATCCGGTTTGCAGAGGCATCTATTGAAATGCTCCGCGATAATCCCTCAGCCTGGGTATTGCACCCCGGGGAGAAATGGCATGGCTTCGAAGGGTTACCCGATGACTACTGCATGCTGGATCCGATCAAGGTCACGGTTGTAATGCCGGGAGTGAACGACAACGGGTCACTGGATACATGGGGTATCCCGGCGGCGGTTGTAGTCAAGTTCCTTGACACCCGGGGGATCGTAAACGAGAAATCGGGCGACTATATTATCCTGTTCCTTTTCTCCATGGGGAACACTAAGGGGAAATGGGGGACGCTTGTTACTGAGCTCTTCGAGTTCAAGCGCCACTATGATGAAGGAGCCCCATTAGAAGAGATCTTTCCTGACCTCACGAATGCGTATCCGGACCGCTATGGCGGAATGACCCTGAAAAGTCTTACCGATGAGATGCATAAATTTAAGAAGGACCTTAAAATGTGTGAACTCCTCCAGCAGGCCTATTCTGTTCTTCCTGAGCCTGCCGTCTCCTATTCCGAGGCTTATAAAAACCTTGTCCGTGGAGAAGTAGAACATGTCCCGGTAGCAAAAGCAGGGGGCCGAATTGTAGCAACCGGAATCTTCCCGTACCCGCCTGGTATCCCAGTTCTCGCTCCCGGTGAACGGACCGGTAAGCAGAATGGACCCGTCCTCAGCTACCTGAAGTCCCTGCAGGACTTCGACAGGCAGTTTCCCGGGTTCGAACACGATACCCACGGAGTCGAAAATATCAAAGGCGAGTATATGATGTATTGTATTAAGGAGGGGCGGACGTGAGCGACGAGACAGTTGCATCCAAAAAAACTGTCCTCACACCCCCAAAGGTGCTAGGTATATTTGCACTGGCTATGATCAACGTCGCCGCTGTGCTTTCCATCAGGAATTTCCCATCCATGGCGATGTTTGGATGGCAGTGCATCGGCTGGTATATCATCGGGACAGTCCTGTTCCTTATCCCCCTGTCTCTAGCCGGGGCAGAACTTGCAACGATGCTCTCTGATAAAGGTGGCGGAGTCTATGCCTGGTGTAAGGAGGCCTTTGGAGAAAAAGGTGGGTTTGTTGCCATATTTTGTGAATGGTCAAATAACCTTGTGTGGTTCCCGACAGTTCTTGCGTTCATTGCCTCAACACTTGCATTCGCCCTTTCCCCGGCACTTGGCAGCAATTCGATGTACCTCTTTGTAGTAATGATGATAGCCTTCTGGGGGACGACTGCAATTGCGTACTTTGGAGAAAATATATCGTCTAAATTCCAGAATTATGGGGTAATTCTTGGAAGTATCATACCTTCAGTTCTCATCATCGGACTGGGTGTCTGGTGGGCGGTATCTGGTGCCACAATAGTCCTTCCACCGTTTTCCATTGGTCAGATAGTTCCGGTGCTTGATCTCTCGACGCTGCCGTTTTTTGCGACGGTAATTCTGTTGTTTGCCGGTATGGAAATGGCAGGGTTCCATGCCCTGGAGACCCGGAATCCCAGTACTGATTACCCGAAAGCGATGGCCATATCAGCGGTCATTATCTTTGCGTGCACGGTTCTTGCAACCCTCGCTATTGCCTTTGTTATTCCTGCGAACGAACTCAGCCTTGCGGCCGGGGTCATGCAGGCAATCCAGTATTTCTTTAATGCAGCGCATATACCCGGTGCTGTCGCCCCAATGGCGGTGCTGATCACGATTGGGGGTGTTGTTTCTCTCGCCGCGTGGCTGATTGGTCCGGCAAAAGGACTCGGTGTCGTCGCCGAGGAGGGGAACCTGCCCCCCATTTTTAACAGGACAAACAAGTATGGATCACCGGTAGCAGTGCTGTTCATCCAGGCATTGATCGGAACGTTTGTTTCCCTGCTTTATGTGTTCCTCCCTTCAGTAAACCAGGCATACTGGATCCTTTCTGCAATGACCGTTGAACTCCTCTGCATTGTTTATCTTCTGGTGTTTGCCGCACTGATCAAACTCAGGTACAGCAGGCCGGATGCCCCCCGGCCTTTTAAGATACCCGGCGGAATACCCGGCATCTGGCTGATCGGTGGCATGGGTGCATTCGGGGTAATCTTCGCGTTTATTGTAGGGCTTATGCCAACTGGGGCATTCACTGCGAAGGAAACGTTCTTTTATGTTATTGGGGTATTGCTTGGAACATTCCTGCTTGCAGTCCCGCCTCTGATCTTCCTGAAACTGAAAAAACCCGGGTGGATTGAGAACGGGAATAAGGAGGGGTGAATTGAAATGCTGTTGTTTCGTTCTTTTAATCAAAAAGGAGGGTGGATATGAACGAAGTCGATAATACGACATGGGCGGTTATCTTCATTCTCGTCCTGATAATTCTGCTCCCGATTGGCTGGATCATGGTTGTCTCGACTGTCCTGAGCCATATCATGTGGTATCCGGCGAGCCGGTGCGTGAAGCGGTTGTAAATTCCGGAATCAAAGTTGTCAGTGCGATTGATTACCAGTTACCGCTTCCCGGTGCAACCGGTGGTAAAATTTATACAATATCTGATGAAAACGGGAATATTTTTACTATCCGGACCCAGGCAGTTCAATAGTGCCGAGTCAAGGGACGCGGCTATCCAGCTTCATAATGCGCAGTCCGCAGGAAGAGGAAAACCCACTTGAAGACCTCGTTATTATCGGAAATCATCTGATCTATATCAAGCCTTATATGAGCGAAATTGTAAAAAAGATCCTGCCTGAACTTCAAAAGAAACGGTCTGTTTAGAAAGTGGAACTATTATTCCAATAGTTTTTGGGCAACTGGCCAAACAGATCGGGAAAATGATCCGAGATGTGAAAAATTGTTCCTCTCATTTCCCTGAACAAGATTCGTTAACTTGATTGTCCCCGCAATTACAACCATTTTCCCGTTCTTCGGTCCCTCCACAGCACCCCTCTCCTCCGCAGGTGACTTCTTTACTTCCGGTAAGGGCTGCATAGATCATTGCGTAGGCACAACCGACCCCGCTTTCTACGGATATTGCAGAAACCGGGCAGTTTCTCTGACATGCTCCACATTCCATGCACCGTTCGGGGCGCTGAAGCGATGCCCGTTCCCCATGCATTGAAAAAACCCCGTGTGGGCAGACTTCTGAACACCGTTCACATCCAATACATTTTTCCGGAAAGAATTGGAGAGTCGTTTCTGTATAAGAGTTAAACATCGTTATTTCACCATATCCCGAGAATTTTAGTCAATCCATACAGAATTGCACTAGCCACCCCGATCACGGCAAATCCTGCCATGAAGGGGATATAACGATAAATTTCCTTTTTAACCCCTGTTCTTGAAGTATACGGTGTGCAGCCTGTAAAATTCAGTGCGAGATAGGCCGTTATTGGGGGTAAAGTGAACAGAATCCCAATGATAGCGGCCAGTCTAACCCAAAAAGGTGTTACCGGGCTACCCGTAAGGAATGCCGTGGCAGAAAAGGGTGCGGCAATGATAATACCGAGCACCAGTCCTTTTGAACTGAAGTCCATCGTTGGGAAGAACGGAAGTAGTATAGGAAAAATCACTGTTCCTGCAAGAACCGCTGCAAGAAAACCTGCCGCCGGCAGCCAGCCTCCTAAAAACCACAAAGCGATAGTTGCAATTGCTGTATAGAGATGCTGCACCCCGAAGTTCAACGGGTATTAGGACGATCCTGTCCCATGAGGTCAAAATTCACGATCCTCATCTCCGGGGTCGCGAGTCTTTCCCGAAGAAACTCCGGGAGATCAGATGCCCTGACTGGCCCATACTCGACGTGGAATCCTGTCGCCCTATGAACCTCATGGGCTGCAATACCCGGAGCTCCCAGTTGCGGGAGGATTATGCGGTGATGGGTCACTACCGATGACAGGCCTGTTTTACGGATGCGATTGATCAGTTCCTCCGTGCCAAAAGTGCCCTTCCCTGCTGCGCACCAGACATTGATCCCCTTTGTATCAAGCACCAGTAGGTACGTATCCCGGCCCCGGGAGGGATGATCGCACCGCGTCGAAACTGAGCGTATAGTTCGCGGTTACAATGACCGGAGAATCCGGACCCGGTGATCCAAGCGAATAAAGTCCCGGGGCCACCCGGTATCCTTCCCGGTTCTGCCCCAGCCTTGCGAGGATGTGTCCTCTTGTGTCCCCTGGCGGTCAGCGTACTGGACACAGGCATGATAAAGGAATGAATCGCGTCATCCTGCTGCATGTCGGATGTTATATTTTCGGGATTATTTGTAGAACAGGTATTATTCAGGGATTGTTTATCATCTGTTCCTATGGTCCTGGACATCTCTTTAGTAACCGGGGATGCCGGGCAGCATGTCGCTGTCGTGCAATTACAGGAACCGGAAATTTTTCCAGGTTGTGCCGGATCATTATCGGTCATTTTTAAACATCCCCGGAATCCCCGATTATATCTTTCATTACCGGAGAAAGTGCGCTTTTTACCATAGTTGTCAGCTGGTCTGCATGAATGAGCATAACACAACAGATTTTGCCTTCTTTCATACAACTGACAAGGGCTAGCCTGTCTCCTGCCCCCATTTTTGCAGATTCCCTAATCTCCTTAGGAATAACAATCTGCCCCCGTTCATCCACGGTAAGAATCGCTTCGACCCTGCATGTATCCGGGAATTTTTCCTTACAATCGCAGTCACCTGGATCCTTTTTTTTCATATCGTTTCACTGTCTTATTTTGAGATTTATGAAAATATAAATTATCCGATAATTCATAATTATCAGATTATTCACATAAGTAAGATCACACATTGGTTGGAACCCCATGCGAGATCTGATTTCTGGCGATATTTTTATCAATGCTGGCACCACCAATCTGTTTAAAGGATGTTACCTGTATTTCCGGGCATAACTTCTGGAAAGACAAGAGACAAATGTGTGATACCATGAAAACCCTCCTGCTGCTTCTTGTAATGGCCCTGTTGATCGCTGTGTCCGGTACGGTCAGTGCGACTCAGGGAGCGACAATTACTCTTAATCCTCCTGGTGTAACCCTCCTTCCCGGCTCGACGGTTACCTATGTTGTCGGGATTTCGTCTCTCCCCGCAGGTCTGTCGGACTACCAACTGGATTTCAAGCTGACCAATCCCTCTGCTGGCAGCATTACGCGTGTTTCATTTCCATCATGGGCAAAGCTCAGTAAAACCAGCAGTCTCCCTGCAGGACAAGTGTCGATCAGTGCGAGAGACCTGGGAAAGGCAATCGAGGACGGAGCGTCCGGCACGAACCTTGCATCGATAACCGTTGAAGCGGTGGCAGCGGGGACTTCCAATGTCAGATTGTCAAATATTACGATCAACGATGATCACGGGGGATATATTAATCCCGATTCCGCAACCGCGCAACTAACTGTAAAACCAGGTGGAATAACTGTAACAAAAACTGCAGCTGTCACAAATACCTCTGGCACCCCAGCAATGAATACTACGACCGTGGTTACGAATAGTCCTACAGTCGTGAAGACTCCCACTCCTCCTTCAACAGTTGGACAAACCCAGGTTGTAATATCAGTTACATCCAATATTCCGAGTGATCCTTCGATCACAAGCACATCGCCTGCTTCATTACTAGCAAAGTTCCCGAGGTGGGTATTGTACGCTGCCGGACTTATTGCCCTGGTTGCTGGATTGTCACTCCTGGTCCTCGCAGTGACCAGGAGAATTTAACCCCGATACATCTTTTTCTTGGTTATCATTTGGCCCGATTTTTAAAGATCTGTCACAATTATGTGACACGTCCGAGATGCAAATATTACAGAAAAACCTGTCTGATGAAGCGGCATCTGATGAGTGTGGATAAAATAATGATTATATCGAACCATTGTTCCAGATATTACCTGAAATGTCGTTATCAGGATCTATGTTATTGAATTTATAAACAAAGATGGTTCTTATTAAGGAAATCAACAACAACTATCCGGAATGGAATCCCGGTGCCCGATTTTAACGTGGCTAGGGGGCTTCAGATGGATCAAAGTAATTCAGGGACACCTGATTCAAGAGTCAAACAAATAGTAAAAAGATATTTATCTTCCGGGATTATACCAGGAAAAACCGGGATGCCGAAGGTAACTGTCCGATACTGGATGAAGAAACAGGGGCCTTCACCATCGGATTATTCGTGGATTGGACTATCATATAGGGGAGTATTTGTCCCTGCTGTATTAGTGCTGATTTATAATCGGATAGCATAATATTCTTTTCGCCTGATTTTATCACTGAAACGCCGGGGAACCTGGTGCCAGTAGAATTAAGGTAGTTTACAGGGATAACACGTCGCATTGAGGGAACCACACGCGCCACTATCTTTGTCTTGCTGTCATAATTCCTGATTGCAATATTAGCAGCTGAACTACTCATAGAGACGAATACCGAGGAAGGGGTTGACGCATCGATAAGCCCGGGATGAGACAACAGGTCAGATTTAAGCTTGAAGGTCTGGAGGTCGAAGGTCATACGGTGGTTCAGCCCGTTCTTTTCTGTGAGGATCGCCATTACACCTATCTTCTGGTCCAGGCCAATGTAAAATACCACATAATCGATTTTTGAACCCACATAAGCAGTTGCAGCAAGTTCTCGGACCTTCGGGATAATCAGGTCAGGATCAAACGAGCGGGGTGACTTCTCAATGCTGATAACAGGCATCCCTACCAACTTATTTCCGGCAGCATTGACCTGCCCTACAATTGTGCCATCCTTGTTAACCACGTCAAACAAATAGGAGTAGACAATTCCTGACTGATCATAGATAGTAATCGGAGACTGTGAAAGTGTTGCCCCTTTCCACATTGCAGCTGAGGATCCAAGTTTCCCCTGGGCCACGAATGAAATAAGTGCAGAATTGGCATTGTCCCGGGCGGTACTGAGGGATATTTCCTGGGATTGAGCATAACTAACACTCACGGCGGCGGCGGTTCCGACAAGAAGCAGGAGGATCAAGATTCCGGCAAGTAATATTTTTTTCATTTTTTCAACCTCATCATTCCGGGTTGTATTCCCTGATCGGAGGTGCCCGGATTGCTTATATTGAGATATATACTCTCATATGCCTTAAAATGATAGTACAGTCACGATACTGTCTGGCATTAATGTTTCAGGCACAGGAAGACGTTTCATGAATACGAATATTTTTCAAGAGTGTTTGAAGGTTCCTCTACTGTATCAGGAATTCATCCTAATTAGCAACTATATCCTGATTAAAGGTCATTTCAACGTTTTTCTGAAATTGGAACAGGGCGAGGGTAGATATGGTATCACATTGTTATATCTTCTGGCGTGACTTCCGGAAGTCTTCGGAGCGCCCGGGCTGGTCAGAATGTACCCATTCATCATATCAGTGCCCCATGGGGGTACCCTAATCCCTGAAGATGTGAGCAGTCGTATGGCTCTGAGCCGGGACGAGGTAACCTTCTATAGCGATCCGGGAACACGGAAAATTTATGATTTCAGGTCAAAGGTCGCGGCGTTCATCGATACACCCGTGTCCCGGGTGGTAGTCGATCTCAACCGTCCACCATATCACCTGGCTCCAAAATATCCCGATGGTGCGATTAAATCTATCACGGGCTTCGGAACACCTGTATACCTGGATAACTGGTTTCCCGATATCAACCTCGTTCACAGGCTCATGGTAAACCATTTTTTTCCCTACCACGAGGAGATAGATCGCCTTACTGATGAACGACAGGTGAAGATAGCATTCGATTGTCATAGTATGCTTCCGGAAGGGTTGCCCGACCGGGATGACAAAGGGGTGCCCCGGCCGCTTATCTGTCTTGGAAATAATGGTGATTTAGACGGGGGACCACGATCAGGGGTGTTATCCACCTGTTCACGGGAACTGATCCAGGAGCTTGCGAAATATTTCAGGAACGAATTTAAAAATGATGGGATTGTGGCAATCAACAAACCATACGCAGGTGGCTTCATTTGTATCTCCCATCACTGGCACAGGGATATCCCGTGGGTCCAGATCGAGGTAAACCGGGGGTTATATGAACGCGAAACTCAGGGCCCCCAAAAACCTGGCTACGTTGATAAATCGGCCGCGAAGGAATTGCGAGGCAGAATATGGGATGTTCTAGCGAATTTCTGGGACGAAACTGGCGGACCAATATAACTTTGCTAAAAATACCTTCGTGAGGCCGGATGCTATGCACCAAAGCGATAAAATTTTTTTACACTTACACTATTTTATGCCCATCATACATTCGGATTTAAAAATCTTCCTGACAAAATACTTTTCAGTAAGTAAAAATTCACTTTCACGCCGCGTTACTCCGCTTTATATCGGTAACATGTCAAGTATGTTCAAACGATGATGGGAAAAGGCGCATACCTAAAGCAGATTACAGCATCACTCTCGACCCAGATGAGGTCTGTAGAAGTAAATCGCGAGATGGAGGGAAGTTCACCCCCTTCGGTATTCATCGGAAGTCATGCATATCCCAAAGTCAATGCGGGTCCGATAATCGCGGCCCTCCATGGGGATACACGAATCATGGACTCTCCTGAATTCTGGATACCCTCCAGGATAACCCAGGAGGAGATAATCAGGTACCGGTTATCCCTTGTCCGTGGGAAACAAAGGGTCGCAGCAGATGACATTGACAATCATTTCGTGGAAAAACTTCAGGAAATTGCCCTTTCCTCGTCGTCTGTTGAAAGTGAAGTGACATTCGAATCCCCTCCCACAGGTATGATGTTCTCCGATGAGTCTTCTCCCCATGGTCCCAGTGCAATGATGGAACAATTCGAAATTGAAAAAGGACGATGGGTACCAGACCTCGAAAGGGTCTACTATGATACCGATCTGGGAGCTTCCGGGGCAGTAATAGATCTCCATAACAGGAATATTCCTTTCTCGAGCATTCAGAAGGCATTCTCTGTCGGAACAATGGGGGTGGGAAGGAAAAGAAAACTCGTCCCCACCCGCTGGTCGATTACTGCGTGCGATACCATACTTGGGGATCATTTACTATCTCGTGTCAGGCGGAATTCCCTTATCGATTGTTACCGTGTCTATGAATTTGACAGTCTTAATAACCATTACACGGTTCTTTTAATGCCTACTCCATGGCAGTACGAGTGGATTGAGGCGTTTCTCCACGTACTCGGCCGTGAGGAGATGGTTTTTGCCGATCATGAAGGGTACCGGAAAAAGAAGGAGTATTCCTCGGTCGGCGGATGTTTCTATTCGTGCAGGATGGCAGTACTTGAAGCGCTTGAGAAGGAAGGAAAACAAGCCGGAGCAATAATTCTTCGTGAAGCACGTCAGGGTTATATCCCACTAGGGGTATTCAATGTCCGGGAAAATGTGCGGCATGCCATGGGGTCGGTGCCTCATGAATTCAATGGATTGCCCGAAGCTCTTGAATATCTGACGACCGGTTTCTCGCTCCCGTCTGTAAGATTTTATGAAGAAAGTAACCTCCTCTCAAGCCTGAGGAAAGGGTACCAGGCAAAC
This sequence comes from uncultured Methanomicrobiales archaeon, assembly GCA_963815625.1. GTDB lineage: Archaea > Halobacteriota > Methanomicrobia > Methanomicrobiales > Methanospirillaceae > CAIKOD01. The sequence continues at coordinate 130,229 of CAWFHG010000006.1, read as the reverse complement.
CTTTCGAAATTCTGTTAATGAAAACCCCCGGTAAAGAAACTTGTTGATTTTTGGACTGTCTACCCTGTTCTTTTTTTTAGGAAAAGCTGGTTTCTGGGTTGTTGATTTACGATCTCGTAAGGGCAAAATAATTAGAAAAAAGCGAATAGTATTATTTTTAATTTTTTACTTTCTCTTTTCATACGTTAGTTTGTTTTTTAATTCAGCTCATTGCGATACCGAGGCGATGCTGACTTTGTAAGAATATACTTTCCTTGAATCCGGTCCCGGATACACAATGGTAAATTCCCATGTCCCTCCCGGTTCGAAATTATCTGTGGTGTCTTTCGCACTCGTGATTACATTATTATTTGCATCATAGAATTTAATCTGGACTTCTGCATGAGGGACACTTGTTTTTCCATCATTTTTTGCAATTCCGGTAATAATCAGCCTGCCAACTTCCGGTCGAGCTTCGTTATACTTAAGCACCCTGAGACTCGGCGTACTAATCTCAGGCTCAGGTATAATTATTATATCATCGTAGGTGACCGTTACCGCCGGTGTGATTTGAACAGCTGTTGTCGTGGGTCCGGGTGTCGATGGTAAGGGGGTATTGGTTATCGGAATCGTAGTGACTACCGTTGTCGTGACTACTTTTTTCTGAGGGGTACTGGAAAGACACCCGCTTGAGAATACTACGATAACAATAGCCAGGAGGAGGAGGAACGCGAAAGGTTTCATAAGGGAATCTTATTCTGGAACTACTTAAACCGGAGGGATCGGGGATGATCCCCGACTACGCCCTTGACGAAGATCCAGACTCTCATTTGTAATATGAGTGGGCGAAATCTATTTTTGGCACAGTTTCAGAGTGTGGATGACGTTCTTTGGAATTGGCCCGAATAAGAACAATCCGTGTTAAAACGATATCCATACGCGATGAATCCTGGGTTAGGTGGTGGCATAACGGAAAAATGGGAGAATTTTTGCGCCCGGGGGCTAAAATATATACGGTATCATGGGGAAAAAATCGGGCCTGTTTATACGGGAGTCAGTAATCGGCCTTGGATTCCTCACAGGGTTGTGGACTGCAATTGGAATTAGTCCACAGACTGTCCTTCTCTCAATTGCTGAGCGTTCGGCAGATGTTATACTGCATGATCCTTCTGTCAGGTTCTTTTTCGTGCTATTACCAATTATCCTCCTCGTCGCTGCTGTGATAACTGCCTACAAAGGAGGTAGGGTGATCGGACTGATATCGGTTGTACTTGCTTACTGCGGGGGACTGGTTGTTCTTGAATCATTGAATTTATCCGGTATTTTTCTTATTTCTGCTATATTACTTGGTTTTTTTGCCACATCCAGATGAGGCTGAACCAGGGAATACATTTGAATAAAGTCGGGATCCCAGGTCCAAACGTTAATAAAAAATTGTCTCCAGGTTTATGATCCTATGCAACCACCCCTTAAAAAAAATGGATCCAATCAGTCCCTCGATTGAACCGGATATATCATATCAATATATACACTAGTGAATGGAACGAGGGATTGCTGGAGTATCCCGGGGTGGCACAGGTGCTCCAGATAGTTGCGTCCGGATAAGTAAAGGTTCTGATAGATTAATTAGAATCGCTCTGGACCATGTTCTTTCCCGCTCGAATATAAAAATTATCTTATGTTTTCTTTCATTTCTGAGAAAGATATGTGGACTGTTGTTGTATTATATTGAGAAATGTCCCGAGATTGTTCTTGATCTGGGTAATGATCTTTAAATGACCCGGTAACTCCTGACTTCTGACCAGCGAAAGATCATTGTTGGCGTTCGAAAAAAACCCTGAAGCCGTGGTATACTCCTTCTTTTGTGCAAGGGCCGAACCTGTTTCAAGGTTAGCCGCGAAAGGTTTCAACCTTGTGAGATAATTCATATAATAGGTCTTCCTGGATTCGTTGATCGGGTCTGAAATTTCCCGGAACTTTGATATGGCCGCGATCTCCTCATCAACGGTTGCAGACAATTTGCGGCTGTAACTTCCAAGCGCGTTGTAATCCATCGTAGTCCCATTGTTAAGGGCCGCTTTCGCAAGTTCTGTATTGATCCCGTCCAGGAGGTTGAGCACCCTGACCTGTGAGGTCTCAAGTGCCAATAGTAATTCCATGTCGGAAGCCTGTGTACGAATTGGTTCTGTCGGGATTGTCTGGATTAACGGGATGCTAGTTATGATGGCGGTGACTTCCGGCGTCGGTTCTTCCGTGGGGGCTGGAGTTACGGGGGGAGTCAGGATATTCTGGATGGACGTACATCCGGTAAAAACAGAGCAGAGTATCAGGATAGCGAATAATGATGCAACCGATAATGACAGGTTCCACGATCTCATACTAAAAAAAGGTCAGGGAAAACCATATAGGTTACTAAAAAATTCTGATTCGAAGTCTATTTCCGAGAAATATTTCACTGTTAACCAATCCCGGACAAGCCTGTGTTTTTTCCCTGGGGATCAGATAATACCGACTGCCCGAAGAAATATTTTCCTGATTATCAGCTCGGGCACACTCAAATATTGAAAATCTCCACGTAAAACAAAAGGGAATGTCAGAGGTCTGCCCATTTCACACCGTCTCCCTTCGCATTGTCGTTGCTCTTCGCCAACCTCCCTTAGAAGGTCTTCCACGGACCTCCCGTTAACGGTAATCCTGCTGCTTCGTTCTGCTGCACCAGGAGTCTCTTTGGATAAGAATTTCAGGACTATACCTTCCCGTTCAAATGCGGGCGCGAGCTCTTTCAGGAGATCGCAGAAAGTCTTTTTGGTATCTGATGTAATTACAGGGATCTCGGTCAGTTCGTGCCCATGTTCCCATAATATCTCAAGTTGTCTGATCATAGTAATTACCGTAAAACTATGGGATGATACGAACTCTGTAGAGATGCCGTAGCACTTAGTTGCTTAATATTTCCGGTTAAAAAATGATCCGATTAAAAGTACATCAGAGTCGTTCATGATCCCGGCCTGATGTAAATTTAAAAATACTGTACCACAATGTACAAAAAAATACCACAATGTATTTATTATTGCCGATGCAATAAAAGATACATGAATGTTTTACCCTCTCATAAGGGACTAATAATCCGGCGGCTCCCGATTACTCCGGTGAACTGCCTTTCGAAGGTGATGCCGGTGGAATGGAGATAGCAGGTGGAATAAACAGTGTGATAAGCCTGAAAAAGGCTGAGTTTTGCAGGCTCGCACAAGAATCGGAAAAACCGGTTGTTATTCCGCTGAGTATCACAGTTCCCCAGCCGGGAATCTCCCCTGTTGACCTCTATAAACGTCTTATTGGTACCGCTGAAGGAAATGGTCCCCCCAGCTCTCCCGGGGGCCGTGGGTTTATTCTTGAATCGATGGATAGAGACCACAGGGCCGAACCCTACTCATTCCTTGGAATCTCGCCGGTCCTTCAGATCTCAATCGGTCCTTCGTTGATTATTTCCGGGGACCCTGAAATTGTTTCTCTTATTCAGAATGTCTCGGAGAATAATGCAATTGATATAATGAAGGCTATTACCGGGATATTTCATTATTTCCCGTCTATCGTTCAACGTTTCAGTGGGGGATTTGCCGGGTACTTCTCGTATGATCTCGTGTACCCGCTCATACCGGGCGTTGGTGCCAGCAGGCATCAGGAAGACCCCAAATACCCGGTTGCCGAGTTTATGCTTTGCACCGAATGTATCGTCTTTGATCATCACAATAACACCCTGTCACTTGTTAACAATGTAATTATAAGGAAGGATTCGGATCCCAGGGAAGAATACGAGCGCCATTATGTCACGCTGATGTCCCGGCTCGAATTTATACGGAAATGTCATGAAACGAAATCTCCTGACAGATCCGGGATTGCGATGCTTAATGGACCTACCTCGGGTTGCAATTCTGCCATAGAGGAAATCTCCGCAATTACGGATCGAAATTCAGATGATCGGGTGATACAGCGATCCGTTCAGGGGTCGGGAAACCTGCCCCTAGCGAAACATGGGACAAATACCATCTCCTGCCGGCAAAGAGACGAATTTATACGATCGGTAAAAATGGTCAAAAAGTATATCCGGGAAGGGGAGATTGTTCAGGCAGTAATTTCAAGAAAAGAGGTGTTTCCGTTTACTGGCGATCCATTCGCTCTTTACCGGGCTCTCCGGGAAGTAAACCCAAGCCCTTACATGTATTACCTTGATTTTCCGGTTCATGCGGTGGTAGGTGCCAGTCCGGAGATGCTCGTGCGTGTTGAAGGAAAAACACTTACCACTGTTCCAATCGCCGGTACCCGTAAAAGAGGATGTTCTCCTGAAGAAGACGTTAAACTAGCCTCCGACCTCCTCCGGGATGAGAAAGAACGGGCAGAACATGTCATGCTGGTTGACCTTGCAAGGAATGATGTGGGGAGTGTATGCAGTTTCGGTTCGGTAAGTGTACCACGGTTCATGGAAATCGGAAAATATTCCCACGTCCAGCATATCGTTTCAACAGTCACAGGAGAAATCAAAGATAGTTCGGACCGGTTTGACGGATTAAAGGCCTGTTTTCCTGCCGGAACGGTGACGGGTGCCCCGAAAATCAGGGCAATGCAGATCATCGACGAGCTTGAACCATTACCCCGGGGAATATACGCCGGTGCGGTCGGGTATATAGGATTCGATGATCAGCTTGAATTTGCCATTGCAATCAGGACTGCAGATATAAAGGATGGAATTGCTTCAGTCCAGGCAGGAGCAGGTATTGTTGCAGATTCTTGCCCTTCAAAGGAATGGATAGAAACAAACGATAAGGCCGAGGCCATGCGGTCGGCCATCCGTGCTGCGGGGGGACTTGCATGAAAGTACTCGTGATCGACTGCTATGACAGCTTTACTTATAATCTCGTTCAGCTTATCGGGACTCTCGGAGCAGAACCCGTTGTAGTAAAATCTGATTCTGATCCTGGACTGTTGGAGAAAATCAAGCCTGACCGCGTAATTCTTTCCCCCGGGCCAGGCCACCCAAGGGATTCGGGGCTTTGTCTTTACGCACTCAGGACCATATCAAAGACGGTTCCCACACTGGGCGTCTGCCTTGGGCACCAGGCAATCTGTCACAGTGAAGGGGCCTCAGTTGTCCAGGGTTACCATCTCATGCACGGGAAGACGTCCCTCGTAAGCCATGATGGAAAAGGGGTCTATAGAGGTATCGAAAATCCATTTGTTGCCACACGGTACCACTCACTGATTGTAGATCCGGGATCGCTGCCTGCGTCACTTGAGATCACCGCAAGAAGTCTCGACGACGGGTATGTCATGGGCGTCCGCCACCGCGATTACCCGGTTGAAGGTATCCAGTTTCATCCTGAAAGCATACTCTGTCATAATGGGTCCGGAATCATCAGCAATTTCCTTTCGGGGGAAAGGGTGGGAGCATGAACGGTGATCTGGTCATCAGGCAGGCGATTAACTCGGTTGTAAATGGGCAGGATCTCAGCCACGAAATGGCGGGAATAGTCATGAAGGAAATTATTGAAGGAATGCCAACGGGTGCGCAAATCGGGGCGTTCCTGGCAGCTATGGCGGTTAAAAAGCCCTCCGTAGGAGAAATTGCTGCATTTGCAAGGGTAATGAGGGCAAGGGCGATTCCTGCCGGAAGCGGACAATCGGGGACGCTTCTTGATACATGCGGGACTGGTGGCGATGGGATGTCAAGCTTCAACATCAGTACCTGCAGCCGCTTTTGTCGCAGCAGGTGCAGGCGTACCAGTTGTGAAACACGGGAACCGGAGTGTTTCGAGCCGGTGCGGTTCGGCCGATGTACTTGAAACACTTGGAGTTAACCTCTCTGTCACGCCATATCAGAACAATGAAATCATCCGGGATATCGGTATTGCCTTCTTTTACGCCCCGTTATATCATCCTGCAATGAAGAGTGTCGCCGTAACGCGGCGTGAGATCGGGATAAGGACAATCTTCAACCTTCTTGGTCCGCTTACAAACCCGGCTGGGGCAGATGCACAGTTAATCGGGGTATACAGCCCTGAACTCACCCGGGTTTTTGCAGAAGGTACTCAGGGAGCTTGGTACCCCTCGTGCCATGGTAGTCCACGGAGCGGGTCTTGATGAAATCTCCACGACGGGGGAAACCCGGGTCACAGAATTAATCGGTCGCACAATCACCGATCGTACGATCCGATGCAGCGAGTACGGATTCAGGGAGGTGGGAACCGGGGATATTGCTGGCGGGGACGCCAAAGAGAATGCCCGGATCCTGATGGATGTCCTTTCAGGTGAAAAAGGGCCCCACCGCGATATAGTCCTCCTCAACAGCGGTGCCGCAATCTATACAGCCGGAAAAACCTGCTCGATCCGGGAAGGTATCACAGAAGCGATAAATGCAATTGACAGTGGGGGAGCGATGGAAAAGCTCAATGCCCTGGTAGACGCTACCGGGGGTGTCGCATGATACTCGATGAGATAGTAGAACGAACCGTGTCGAGAGTTGCAATGCTCCCCGATGTCACCGGTATTCCTGTTACCGGTGTTTCCGGACCCGGACGACTGGAACGGGCAATTCGTTCTGTAAAAGAAAGGAATGCGGTTATTGCGGAAATTAAGTACTCATCACCCTCCGAAGGCTGTATCCGAAGAAAGGGTAAACCGGAGGAGTTGTCCCTCATGATGGCAGAAGGTGGTGCCGTTGCGTTTTCTGTACTCACCGAGCCCTTCTGGTTCAATGGTTCAATGGAGAATCTCTCACGCGTCAGAAAGGCCTCCGACCTTCCCCTCCTTCAGAAGGATTTCATCATCGACAAGCGGCAGATCGTCGAGGGTCGGATGCTCGGTGCAGATGCCGTACTTCTTATTGCTGGAGTGCTTGGCGACCGCCTGCCGGAGTTCGTCAGTTTCTGTAGGATATGGGGCATCGAACCGCTGGTCGAGCTGCATTCTCCTTCCGAGATACCACTTGTCATCACGTCAGGTGCTACCCTGATTGGCATAAACAACCGTGACCTCCGGACAATGGAGATTAATCTCAACACGACAAGGCTTGTATCGGAAAAAATAGGCAGGAAAGGTCTGACCTTAATTTCGATGAGCGGAATATGCTGGCCATTCGATATAAGGAGCCTCAGAAGGTATTGTGATGCATTCCTTGTGGGCAGTTCGATCATGGCTTCCGCCAGCCCGAAGAAAGTTCTGGAGGGATTTGTATTCGCGTGAAAATTTGTGGAATTACCAATGTCGAGGATGCAATCCAGGCGGAAGCCGCTGGTGCTGACGCAATTGGGGTTGTCGTGTTTTCTGGAGAAGTCTCGAAACGTGTCGTGACAGTCGAACGGGCAAGGGAGATCTTTGATTCAATCGGCCCGTTTACTTCGACTGTGGCGGTAAGTCATACACAGTCCCGGACTGATATCACAAGGATGCTTGGACTACATCCATCCGCGATACAGATATCTCATCCATTTTTGTTCCCCAATGATCCCGGGACCAGGGTGATCCGAGTGATAGGTAGAGGCGAACCTCTCCCGGAGGACTGTGATGCGGTCATTATTGATGACAGCCATGGAATGGGCCGGCACTACGATCCGTCTTATGCCCGTGAAATGGTAGAACGATCTGATATTCCTGTAATACTCGCCGGGGGACTTACTCCGGACAACGTGAAAGAGGCAATAAAAAATGTCCGGCCGTATGCGGTTGATGTTGCGTCCGGGGTTGAGATCCGGCCGGGTGTCAAAGACCACGCCCTAGTGAGTAGGTTCATAAGCAATGCAAAGGATGTGTCGGATGTCAGGTAAAAAAGGCAGGTTCGGTAAATTCGGTGGACAATTTGTACCCGAAGCACTGATGGCTGCGTTGATCGAGCTTGAGAATTCCTACCATAAGATTTCCCGGGACCCGGTTTTCGTCCGGGAGCTCGGGAATTATCTTAAAAATTACGCAGGACGGCCAACGCCATTGACCTATTGTCCTAATATGTCCGCAGACCTCGGGGCGAAGATCTATCTCAAGCGGGAGGATCTCCTCCACGGTGGTGCCCATAAACTGAATAACACCCTCGGGCAGGCATTACTTGCGAAATACATGGGTAAAAAACGGCTGATTGCTGAGACCGGGGCTGGCCAGCATGGTGTTGCTACCGCCATTGCAGGAGCAATGCTCAACCTCCCTGTCGAGATCTATATGGGGGAGGAGGACATCGCGAGGCAAAGGCTGAATGTGTTCCGGATGGAACTGATGGGGGCAAAAGTCAATCCTGTCCGGACCGGGTCTAGGACCCTGAAAGACGCTGTGAATGAGGCCCTGCGTGACTGGGTTGGAAGTGTTGGTGATACACATTACCTGATAGGGTCAGTTGTCGGCCCTCATCCGTTCCCTTTGATCGTCCGGGATTTTCAGACAGTTATCGGCCGGGAAGTGAGGAAACAATCCGTGAAAATGGAAGGACGACTCCCGGATCGACTGATCGCCTGTGTAGGGGGCGGGTCAAATGCCATCGGGTTGTTTCATCCGTTTATCGGCGACCGTGTTATTATGACCGGGGCAGAAGCCGGAGGTCACGGACTCATGAGTGGTGAACATGGGGCCACACTTTGCGGGGGAAGTCCGGGTGTGCTTCATGGTGCATTCTCTTACCTTCTGCAGGATGAAAACGGGCAGATCGCTGAGACCCATAGTATTTCGGCGGGCCTCGACTACCCCGGGGTTGGTCCGGAACACAGCATGCTGAAGGATCTTGGGAGGGTCCAGTATATGGCGGTGAATGATGACAAAGCCTTATCAGCGTTCCGTTATCTTCCAAGGCGAGAAGGAATCATTCCGGCAATGGAGTCAGCCCATGCAATAGCCGCAGCGCTCAAAATGAAAGATGAATTTTCACGGGATGAAATAGTTGTTATTAATCTGTCAGGGAGGGGAGACAAGGATGTTGCCGGGGTGGCAGCGATGCAGGGGGTATCCAATGAACAGAATTGAAGAGATATTTTCGTCTGCCGGAAGGCCGCTGTTCATCGCTTTTACCGTTGCAGGAGACCCGGATTTCGACACCTCTGTTGCGGCAGCTAAAGCCCTGATTGAAGGCGGGGCGGATATTATCGAATTAGGAGTCCCGTTCTCGGATCCAGTTGCAGATGGACCAACAATACAGCGGGCGGATGTCAGGGCGCTCGGGGCAGGGGCCACCCCTGAAATGGTATTTGAAATTGTCCGCCATATCAGGCGGTTCTCAAAGGTGCCAGTTGTACTCCTCACATATTACAATATTGTCCATCACCGTGGTATTTCGCGGTTCTACAGGGATGCGGGGGAGGCTGGTGTCGATGGGATACTGATCGCCGATATGCCGTTTGAGGAGTCAGGTCCGGTAATGAAAGAAGCAGCAAAGACCGGTATAGATCAGATATTTATGGTAAGTGAGACGACCTCGCCGGAAAGGCTGGAAAGGATATTGGAAAAAGCGCAGGGATTTCTCTATCTGGTTTCCCACATGGGTGTTACCGGTGTCCTACCCTCCCTCCCCAAAGGAGCGACGGAAATAGTACAGCATACCCGGTTCAAAACAAGCATGCCTCTCGCCGTTGGCTTCGGGGTTACAACTCCCACCCATGCAGCTGAGCTCTATAAGGCTGGTGCGGATGCAGCGATTGTAGGAAGTGCAATTGTCTCACTAATTGAAAACCATAAGGATGACCCGGCACAAATGAAGACAGTTCTTAAAGAGTATGCTATCTCAATGAGGGCTGCCACGTATACTAAGAGCGGGGCATAGTGCAATCTCTTTTTCAGGTGGCAATATTTTTTAAGATTTTTTAAGTGCTGCATCAGCCCTTCAAATCTTGCCATGATCTCCTCTCTTTTTCCTACCGTGAGATTGCAATTGAAAAGAACCATATACCAAATATCACCAGGAAGACACCACATAACGCGATAATAGCCCGATACCAATTGTCTGAAAGTAAAGTCTTTCCACGATGAATTGTAACCGAAACGACTGTGTACCAGGTAATATCTGCAATCCAGTGTCCAACCAGGAACGCCAACCCGAGAATTAAGCCGCCCTCCAGCCCGGCAACTACCATGGCACTTCCAATGGATAACCACCAGATCCAGAAATAAGGGTTTGCGATGCTGGTAAGCACCCCGGAAAGAAACAACTGTCCAATCCCATTGTGCCCGACAGACCACCAGGCGGGCTTCGCTCTGTCGACTCCGTCAGTTGGGGTCCCTGAAATGCTCATGGTCCGGCTTCCCAGGATTGTCATGATACCGAAAATTACAAGGGCGAAACCCCCGAATGCAGCAATCCACCATGAGTACTGGCCTGCGACCGTGATGAGACCAACAAGAATCAGGACAAAAACAACGAATTCAACCGCGCAGTGGCCCGCAGTGATTACCGGTCCTGCATGCCAGCCATGTTCGAACGATGCCCTGACGGTCGCTACCAGGGTCGGACCGGGTGTTAAAGCCCCGGTAAATCCGATTGCAAAAGCTACAAGCAGCATCTCCTGGAGGGTATACATGGAAATTTCCTGGAAATATGTATAAAAGATGGTCTTTAGGATGTCTTATTCCCTGCTGAACGGCTGAATAAATATCTCTCTGGTCGGTTGAAGGGGAATGTGGTATAATTTGAAACTTTTGCGACCACCAGTTTCATAAGCCACTCGCCGTCTCCATTCCGGGTCCGATCATTCCTCTCTCCGGGCGGCCCTTTTTGGTCTCAAATTACAGGACCAGCCGTCGTTTCATGAGATTAACAGAGAGAAGGAAGAGCACTACGGTAACGATAACAATCCATGCCAGGTTGACAAGCATAAAGGGAGAAAACGTTGTCAGTGTAATGCCCCGGCAGATATTAACTACGTGGGTGAGGGGGAGGACTGCGTAGGCAAATGCCTGCAATGCTGTCGGGAGGATGGTTATCGGGAAGAACGTTCCGGAAAAGAGCAACATCGGTGTAATGAACAGGAAAGAGGGATAATTCAGGGCATCGATACTCGGTGTGACAGCCGTGAAACACATTGCAATGCAGGCAAAAAGGAGTCCTCCGATAAAAGCAAAGGGGATGAGTAGCAGGGATGAGGGTAAATCCACTACGCCGAACAGGATTAGGACAGGGAGCATCAGGCCTGTATAGATTACACTTCGTGTTGCTCCCCAGAAAAGTTCCCCGGCGATCACTTCTTCGATGGAAACGGGTGTCGCAATGATGGCATCGAAGGTTTTTCCATAATACATCCTGACATAGGAACCATAGGTACATTCGAAAAACGCTGAATTCATTACGGATACAGCGACAATTGCCGGGGCAATAAAGTCAATATAGGGCACGTCCCCGATATATCCTACAAATCCACCGAGACCGAATCCAAGAGCGATAAGATAAAGAAACGGTTCGATGAAAGGCGGTACAAGATTAACCTTCCAGGTTTTAAGAAAAACATCAAGGTTACGTCGCCAGACAGTCCATACATTCCCGGTGAGGCGTGGAACGGCGAACAAGTCCCTTATCATTCCCTGAGTCCCCTCCCGGTAAGTTTAAGAAAAACATCCTCGAGTGTAGCAGCCCTTGCAAGTACCCTTTTTGCATCACATTTCGACAGTAACTCCTGGGCAACTGCCCGTGGGTTATCGGTAGCGACCTGAACCATGTCTCCGGCTACCTCGTAGGGAATTTTCATACCCTGTAAACATGCCACTACTTCGGGTGAGTGTTCTGCCTCAACGATTCCGCTTCCCACATGATCCCGTACAAGGTCAGACGGCGACCCTTCGACAAGAATCGTGGCATCATTCATAATCACTAGACGGTCGCAAAGTCGTTCAGCTTCCTCAAGGTAATGGGTTGTGAGGACGATTGTATTTCCCTGTGACCGAAGCAGTTTAAGTTTCTCCCATATCAGGTGCCTCGCCTGGGGATCAAGCCCGATTGTAGGTTCATCAAGGATGAGGAGTTTTGGCTGGTTAACCAGGGCCCTTGCGAGTATAAGGCGTCGTTTCATCCCGCCCGAGAGCTTTTCAATATTCATATCCCGTTTCTCGGTAAGTTGAACGAATTCGAGGAGTTGTTCTGCTCTCTCTTGAGCAATTTCATCCGGGATCCCGAAATAACGTGAATACACTGTCAGGTTTTCATAGGTGGAAAATTCAGTATCAAGGTTTGTCTCCTGTGGGACAACCCCTATCATTGCCTTGATCTCGCGGTCATGAGTTTCAGGATCCATTCCAAAGACAGAAAGGGTACCTGAAGATCTCGGGGATGCACATTGGATCATTTTCATCGTTGTGGTTTTTCCAGCGCCATTCGGCCCTAGAAAACCAAATACCTCCCCAGGTCTGACGGAAAAACTTATTGAATCGACTGCCGTAAATGAACCGAATTTCTTGACCAGGTTTACCGCGTTGATAACAGGCTCCATATAGGTACTTCAGGTAGGGTGTTCTCCCTACATCTCTTTTGCGGGGGAGGGGCCTTACCAGGTGTTCCTGTGGCTGGTCCCGGGTTCCCGGTGTGGATAATGACGATATCCGCTAGTAGGGTGCTTTCAGCAGGAAGGTCGTGCTATCCCGGACATTGATCGTGATCCCCGATACCGTAACAATGTAGGTATCAGCGTTGAAACTGTCGGTCGGGAAAGAAAATGACCAGTAATTGGGCCCTCCAGGCGGCCCTTCTTTCACGGTTGCTATACCGGATATGCCTGAAAATGACTGGGGGCTGGTCTTTGATGTCGGACCGAATGAGGACGAGAAAACTTCAACAAGCAAAGGATCCCCGACAGCGAGAATGGTTGTCGCATTCAGGGTTATGACGTCACCTACGTGGTATTCCTGTAGCGGCTCAAGAAGAAAAACGTCATTCCGCGTGATATTAATTGAGACATCAACGACTGCTGGTGTTGAAACCGACACCGGAAGGGATGTTGCCGGCACTAAGACTTCCACCGATCGTTGTACTTCAGTGCCAGGCGTCTGGGGAACTGTAACTGAGGGGGCCGGTGTATAGGAGTTACACCCTGCGATCAGCACGATCAGGAGCAGAGCGGGGGCCATGACCGCTATACGTTTCATACTTTCAGATGGGTCATGGCATAAAATAAAACCGATCTGCTCTCCCAGCCGGGATCTTAAGAGATATTCAGGTTGGGATCCTCTACAAGGAACCGGTGGGAACAAATCAATTGAGATGAGGCAGGCTTTGGGTTTTTTTGGTAAATCCACAATTCCGGTATTTGTCAGGGAAGAGGTACTGCATTATTTCCGTAGCACCGGTTTTTTACCGTATACGGAAATATTACGTACCAATGTCCACCTCACGCGGTCTTTCCGACAGGCTGATGGATATCGGGCCGGTACGGCGACATAGCCTGATTGCCTTCATCTCTTCAATCGGAGTGACGGTAATCGGATTTTTTGCAACTATTTATATCGCCCACAATGCAGGGGCCGCGGCACTTGGTGGTTTTTTCCTTCTCCTCGCGTATGTGGGAGTCATCGGTCTTTTCACTGATGGCGGAATAAGCGGTGCAGCGCTTCAACGTATCAGCGAAGGGGACTCGCAGGGGGAATATTTTTCTGCACACGCTGCCATCCGGTGCATACTCCTTGCTGCGACACTTACGGTCCTTATTGCGATACGGCCAGTCTTCGTCGATCTCAACCAGTCAGGCTTGTTTCTATGGCTTCTTGCCGCACTTGTCGTATCAACGGCGGCAGGTATCATCTCCACTGGAGTATACGGGAGTGGGAAAGTCGGGATTCTGCAGATTGCCGACCTCGCGAATAATATCATCCGGGTTATTGTGCAAGTCATTGCGGTATATCTTGGGTATTCCGTGGGAGGACTGGCTGCAGGATTTATTGCCGGGATCATTGCGGGCCTCCTCATTAATCAGCATGCCCTTTCTATGAAGATTGTAAGATTTGGATACCGGAATATCCTGGGCCTCCTTGCTTTTTCAGGTTGGGCATTTATTACGGCCCTAACCGGCGCCCTCCTGGGATCTGCTGATACCATCCTTGTCGGATATTTCCTTTCAAATTCTGAAATCGGAATGTATAGAACGGCGTTTCAGCTGGCAACCATTGCACTTTTCGTGATGGTTGCCCTCCGGACTGCGCTGTACCCGAAAATCGCGTCGTGGATGAAGGGCGGAGAGACCGCATCGATAGAAACTGCTCTGGCACGCGCAATTACATATTCGCTCGCACTCGCGGTACCCGCCGCTTGTGGGGCGTGGGTAATCGGGAGTAGCCTCCTCTACTACCTGTACGGGTCGCCTTTTGTTGCGGCCGGGCCTGCACTTTCTCTTCTCTTCATGGTTGAGATTGTGACCGTTTTCCTGTCCCTTGAGACGATGTGCCTTGGTGCTCTTAATTTACCAAAAAGTGTATTCGTTGTCACAGCGATTGGGGCGGGATCAACAATTCTTCTGGATATCTTATTGATTCCGGTTTTTGGAATTACAGGGGCTGCCCTGGCACTTCTCATCGGGACCGGTATCTTCGCAATAGCTGCCCACATGATACTCAGAAAGCGGATAAAGGTCAGTATTGAAAAAAAACCGGTAGCATCGGTTATTGTTTCATCGGTAGTAATGGCGTTCTGCGTGATCGCCTTCCAGTATTTCCTTCCCTTAACGAATGCTTTTCTAATCGCCGGTGCTGTTGTTTCCGGCATGGCGATATATTCTCTCCTCCTCGTGAGGCTTGACAGGGGGATACGGGATGAAGTGCGTGACTTGGTGACAGAAATAGGTCTTCCCTGGCCAGGCTGGTTGTAAATGGTCACAGTGGCAGGACTTTGGCAAATCATGGTGGCCGGGAGCCTTTATCCGGGACCGGGGAACAATTAATTTGTAACGGTGGCGGGCAGGAACATGGACCAATTTTCATACGACCGGAAGCTACTCTATTACCTTTTTTTGCTCGGTTTTTTTGCAATTTTTTCAACAACCATCTCAAAAAGCCCTGTATTGCCTCTCTTTGCACAGGCATTAGGGTCCGGTGACGCAACCCTCGGGATGATTTCTGCGGTATCCCCGTTTGCAGGAATCCTGTTTTCGTTTCCTGTCGGTGCCATGTCTGATAAAATCGGGAGAAGACGCCTCCTTATCGTGTCCGGTGGGGTATTTGTCATTGCACCACTTCTATACCTCTTCATCAGTGATCCTTTGATGCTTATCCCGGTCCGGTTCTTCCATGGGACAGGGACTGCTATCCTTGGCCCTGTTGCCGCGGCATTGCTCATCGAACGTTATCCGGCACGTAAGGGGGAGGTCCTCGGGCAGTATTCATCAGCCACACTGATGGGAAGGACCCTGGCGCCACTTACCGGGGGGGCCATTATTTCATATTTTGCCATGTATCCGGGGCTTATAAGTTACCAGGTCGTTTATTTTGTGGCGTTCCTTTCAGGTATACCTGCCTTCGTAGTTACCGTTCTTTATTCTGAAAAGGACCGCCATGACATCGGTCTAATTCAGATCAAAGAGTTCACCCGGAGTTTTGAGGCTTTTTTTAGTGATCGGGTCCTTCGTGCCACCGCATTTGTAGAAATGGCGACATATTTTTCATTCGGGGCATTTGAAACATTCCTTCCGGTTCTCCTGTTTGATCGGGGGTATGCCGCCTTTGAAATCGGTATTATTTTCGCTGTACAGGTCGTGTTGATGGCCATAACAAAACCGTTGTTTGGCCGTGTTGCTGACCGGGTGGACAAGAGGGTCCAGATTGTCGTTGGACTGCTCCTGATTGGTGTTTCCGTTGCTGTTATTCCCTATTTCTCAAATTTTGCATTTTTCCTCCTGGTAAGTATCACCGCCGGTCTGGGCCTCTCTCTCTCGACCGTCGCAACAGGATCATACGTGGGTGAGGTAGCGGCCAGAAATGAGATTGGTGCATCAATGGGGGCACTTTCATCGATCATGGATATCGGGCATTCGCTCGGGCCCCTTATCACCGGGCTAATCATTGGTTATACGCTGAGTTACCAGTCGGGTTTCATGGCAGGACTTGCGTTGGCGCTGGTCACTGCGGTGTTTTTTATACTATCGGTAATAAAAACGGGAAAATAAGAGATTCGTGGCAATTACCGTCCGGGCAATCTTTTCATGGTACCCCGCTTTTTCAAGGCAGATCACCCGGGTGCCTGTCCGGAACGTCCCCCCACTTCTTTTAACCGGATATAATCCCTGATGATTTTTTAGTTACGCCGGTAACCGTCGTTGATCATCTCGGTGAGCCAGCGGTCAAGAAACGTGACAAGCTCGTTCTTAATTGAAAGGTTGACCTTTCCTGGTTCGGGATAGACGACTTTCCTGCCCTGCTGATCCTGGAACGTCAGGGGTTCGGCTAACTTATTTTCGTGGTCGACCCGGATTTCCATATCCGGATCCGGGATCATGACCCCGTCCACTATCCTGTTACGGGCAATTGCATAGCGATCAGGCGCAAGCCTGTCGATATAAAGTGGGGTAAGGGGATCGTTTTTAATTACATCATATTCGCTTACTGAGAGGACCCCTATTACTTCCAGTTTATTGTAAATTGCCCCATACACTTCAGTCATACAAATTCAAGTCCATACCTGGTTTTATATAATCTGATTAAGGCGGTGATGCATAAAGGTTGTCCTGACGGCATCTTTTGGTCCTCCTCCAATAGAAATGTTCAACAAATTGTTCATGATAACAGAATATAGAAATTCCAGGAAAAAATCAAAAATCTCTTATGCAGGAATGATTGGACAAAATTCCAAAATTCAGAGCCGGAGACAAACTTAATTCTATTTTAGGTTCTGTAGAAATCCTGTGGATAATAAAAAAGTTAACCGATCTGCTTAGACAGGAGGGGGTTTCACCCTCTCCCTGCCCCACCCCCATTAAGATATTCTTTGGGCAGGGTTTACCATGATCCAATTAAATTAAGAGTTGTTTGGGGATAGTCTCTATCCCAACCGGGGTCGCCACAGCGGCGGGGCGTAGCCCCGGGAGCGTTGGAAAATTAAGGAATAGTCCGAAATTGTAAGGACATATTAGAGCATTTCTACAGAGCCCTATTTTATTAAAATGAGAAATTTTGTAAATGGATGACTACTATGACTTTGACTCCCTCACCCGTGTGTTGATACAACAAGCGGGATCACAAGGCACGCTAGCAGAAGCAACGGTACTACCGTGTGCAGCGTGGCTGCCGCATATAGTGCATGTCTGGCCTTATGTATCGCCATGATACTCTTCCTGATAACCCGGTTATTGCATTTTTTCTGGACATTCATAGTTTTCTCCTGGAAATGGACTAAGAATTAAGGGTAACTTTTTCGAGGTTCCCCATCAATTCAGTCCTATATATGGGATTATCCGGCCTTGCGGATATATTGGGGTGATGCATCAGGTTGGTTACCATTCCATTGTTTGATCGAGATGGAACTTTGTGTTCCAGCAATCAACTTGCATTGTAGAAGTATGCCGGGTGAAGATCATTTTTTGTCAGATCCGCGTTGCATTATCGTCACGGCCAGACCTGCTACGACGATAAGTGCGCCTGTTAGGGGTAACAACCCGGAAGGTGCAGCAGTGGTCGTAGCTGGTAATGGTGTCGGGACCGGTGCGAGGGCCGCGGAGATAAGGGCGCTTTGACCGGGAGTAAGCTGCAGGTTGGTTGAGTAGTCTGAATATCCAGTCATCCGGATGGAAATCGTGTGTCTTCCTGAGGGGACTGCAGACAGCGTGAGCGGTGTAATTCCCTGCATGGTATCGTCAAGGAAAACAGAGGCACCGGAAGGGGTCGAGCTGAATTTCTACCGAAGCAAATGGGCCCGGATTAGGACTTCCGGCAAGGGTTGCAGATATGGTTGATGTATCCCCTGCAACAACTTCCACCGTTTCTGAATACCCCTGGTAGTTAGAAAGTTTGAGTTCGACCGAATGAGGTCCGGGAACGATCCCGGTAAAAGTGGCAGGGTCACCAGTATGAGTGACCCCGCTATAGGTACCGTCAATATAGATGCCGGCCCCTGCAGGATCTGAAGAAATAAGCAGGTTTCCGGTTGTCGGTTCTGTAAAGGGGATTAGTGTGAAAGAAAGGTATGTTGTCTTCCCTTCTTCAACCACGACATTTCCGGTAAGGTCCTGGTATCCGTAATGTTTAAGGAGAAGAACGTGGGTGCCTGTAGCGATATTCCCTATAGCGATAGAGGTCTTGCCTTTATACACGCTGTCAATATAGAGATCGGCGCCGCCGGGGGAGGTCACTACCTGTAATGCACCGGTGCTCGTGAGCGGGTAGAGGACCGCATACACATCCGTGGTCTGACCGGCAACTACCTCAACCGGCCCGGAATAAGGACTGAAACCAGAGAGAAATGCCTGGATAACATGCCCGCCGACAGGGACACTGGTATAGGTCCATGGGGACATCTGTCCCATGGTGCCGTCGAGATTAACAAGGGCACCTGATGGGCTGGATATGACATTTATTGATCCGGTGGCCTCTGTCGGTTGCAATGGAGCGAAAACGGGAATGGTCTGGCCTGCAACGGGATTTAACGAGTACGACTGGGTCCAGGTAACATACCCGATCTTTGATACGCTAATAGTATGACCCGGTGTGGCAGAACTAAATACCGGTACGGTGGTGGGTGTCTCACCGACAAATTTTCCATCGAAAACCACATCGGCCCCGCTTGGGTTGGAGCCAATCTGATAATACCCATAATCTCCAAAAGGCTGGCTGGTCAGCGGCTGTAGAATGTCTGCAACAACCCCCGTCTGGCTGAAAACGGAGACAGTAACAATTATTAACAACAATGAACTGGTCTTCGATATGGACTGCATCGGTATACCTCACCTGTATCACGGACTTCGTTTCATATATTAATAAAACACTGCTTTTTCAAAAGCTGTTAAAAATGAGGTAAGAAAATCATTAGAGGTAGGGGTCGTGTGACCTTGAGGTATTTATTGGAATATATAACGCGCATGAAAATTTTATGAAATAAAGCAATTTTTCGAAGAAAATTAAATAAAAAATTGGGTATTAGTTCGTAGAAATGTATTCCCGGGTTGTATGCATATAAGCCACGTTTGACGTTATTAACTCTATAAAAGCAAAATGCCGGTAATTTTACGAGATTGATAAAACAATAATTTCTATATCTTTTATAGTTTAAATAAAAAAAATTGTTTACATAATTTATCTATTTTAAATAGTTTAAATGAAAAACAAATTTTTTATTATAGATACATTTATTACATAAAATATAATATTTATTCTTGTGGCAAAGACTGTCTCGGTGACAGATGAAGCGTACGATGCGCTTGTATCCATAAAACGGGGAAAGATGACTTTTTCCGATGTGATCATGAGCATGTATAACGATCTGTACGGGACGGTGGACGAAGAAGAAGATGAAAAAGATGCGAAGTCAAAGCCTGGGAGAATAATGAGATGACAGAGACTGATATCTCAGACATCAGCAACCTCCTGCATGATCTCGCCACGTCGGGAACGATCACAATGAGTAAGGCAGATGACTTCATCTGGCTTCTCAAAATGAGGATCGCCCTGATGGAGATCGAATTCGGCGAGCAAGATGCTGATCACCCCTCACCTGCCAGTCCCAGCTGGCATCTCTCCCGTCCATTGCCTGGGCTAAACCAGGAATCGCCAGTCTGACCACACCGCTCATCTCACACTAAGATCGGTAAGCAAAGTAAGCACAAGACCTTTCCTAAAAAGGGTGCCCGGCCGCGGAAGAGCGGTCCCGGTTCCGGGTGCCCCACCATCTTCGCAATCTCCAAGGATACGGAGTCCATAAGTCAGATCACATAGATTCGCGGGCGTTTCTTCGGGGAATGGAAATTATTCGGAAAAGGAAATGGGGTTAAGGAAAATTAAATGGATTAGTTATTTTATTCCTTATCTTCCTTTGTAACTTCTGGTTTTGGTGGTTTGACATACGTTATATGGAAGAGTTCCGCCCCGGGCCTTATGGTTGCTGCGGGGGTATAATGGGTATCCATTGTAAGACATTTTACAGGGCATGTCTCAACGCACGAATTGCATACATTACAGCGGAGACGGTTAATCTGCCAGGTTTTTTCCTTCGGCTCCACGCATATTGCCTGACTCGGACATTTCTTCTGGCACATCCTGCATGAGATGCACCTGCTTACATCGATAACCACATGTCCACGGGACAGCGGGGTTATCTTTGCGGATTTTACCGGATACATCAGTGTGGCAGGCTTGCGGAAGACGCTTTTTACGACTGTCCTTGTCATCTCAAAAATTCCCATTTTACACCTCACCTCTCCGCACAACCAATACATGGATCTATTGAATGGACAATTACCGGCACATCGGCAAGCTCACAACCTTTCAGCATTGCAACAAGGGGGGGGATATTCGTGAAAGTCGGTGTCCTGTACACGTGATCTAACAAGATGTTTCGTCCCGTTACCTTTCACATAATGGACAAGTTCTCCCCTTGGTTGTTCTACACGGGTGTAGTTTTCCCCATCGGGTGCGCCGGTCACTTTTACTTCAACCGGCCCGTCAGGTATCTGTTTTACCGCCTGACGTATCAGGTCGATAGATACAAACATCTCTTTCGCACGTACCGCACACCGTGCATAACAATCTCCGCTTGTCTCGACAACGGGTTCAAAATGTAATTTGGAAAAGGCTGCATAACCAAGTTTCCTCATATCGATTGACCACCCGCTTCCCCTGAGAGTCGGGCCCACCGCGCCGTACTCGTATGCTTCTTTCTTAGGCAGGATCCCAACCCCGCAAAGGCGGGTTTTTACTGAACTATCCATAAGAAACACATTCGTAAGTTCTTTCATTTCTTTTTCGAGATCATTGAGTCCTGCGACCATCTGGTCAAGTTTTTCGGGACTGATGTCCCGCCTGACTCCGCCAACCTTGCAGGAACCCTGGATAACCCGTCCACCCGTTGTGGACTCCATATCATCGAGAATGTGTTCACGAAGTCTCCATGCGTTCATAAACAGGTTTTCGAATCCAAGTACATCCGCAAATAAACCCAAAGTCAGAAGATGGGAATGGAGCCTGGAATACTCGCTCCAGATCGTCCTTAGATATAATGCCCGTTCCGGTACCTCGACGTTCATGATTCCCTCTATGCCCTGGCAATACGCTAAACCATGGACGAATGAACAGATACCGCATATTCTCTCCGCCACGTACACATATTCTGTATATTCCCGGCGTTCTACCAGTTTTTCAAGGCCCCGGTGGACATAACCGATTGAGGGTATAACATCGACAACAATCTCGTCTTCCAGGACGAGGTCAAGATGGATCGGCTCAGGTAGGACAGGATGCTGGGGACCGAAGGGGATAATTATCTGCCTGGACATGAATCGTCCTCCTTACTTGTATCGGTACTAAAAGGATACTTGACCGTAGTACGGTAAAGTGTCCCTTTGAAATCGATATTCATTCCCGTAACATTGACTCCGAAAAGGTCGTGTATTTCATTTTCATAGATGAATGCTCCAAAATATACCCCGGAAATACTCGGCAGTGCCATGCCCTCCGGGAGATCGATCCGGATGTTTTCTAACTTGTATTCTTTGTCAAAACTATAGGTGATTTCAAATCGCCCATCACCCCTGGTGCAACCGACCTGGACAAGACGATAACCTTCGTCAAAGAACCGTTTTGTCTTGGTCACGAGTTCGTCGATTATGATATTGCTGATCGGTTGTTCTTCATATTTCATTCTGCACCAGCCTCTTTGACTGCGGTATTCATCCCTGTTTTTCCCGGTGATCCTTTCAGCATAGTGCTGCGTTTCTCTTCAAGTATCGCTAGTGATTTCACGATCCCATCGATAATCGATTCAGGCCTTGCAGCACAACCCGGCACATAGACATCAACGGGGATTAGCTTATCGATCCCTCCCATGACATTGTAACATTCACGGAACACTCCGCCAGACGATGCACAAATACCGATAGCCACGACAACTTTCGGATTTGGAATCTGTTCATAGAGGTTCACCAGCACGTCCTTGTTCTCCTCATTAATTGAGCCGGTTACAACCAGAATGTCGGCATGTTTCGGATTCCCGGTATTGAGGATCCCGAAACGTTCAACATCATACATGGGGGTGAGACAGGCAAGAATCTCGATATCGCAGCCATTACAACTACTTGCATTGTAATGCAGGAGCCAGGGGGATTTTGATATATAGGTCATTTCAGGAACCCTCCAATAATATAGAGCACGGTAAGGTTCAGGATCCCGAGCACCGCTGTAATTAACCAGCTGCTCTTCAGGGCGAGAGGCCATTTAACACGTGCAAACGTATTGTCGATTAAGATTTCGAACACGTAGATGATGATAATGGCGATGATGGCAATTACCGGGCTCCACGAGAAAAAGAGGTAAACGAAACCTAACAGGAATATCGCCTCGTACCAGTGTGCAATTTCAATACTCCCAAGCGTTGGGCCTGAAAACTCCGTCGTAACTCCTTTCACCAGCTCCTGGTGGGCATGGTGGGACGTTGAAAGGTCAAAGGGTGACTTTCGGAGTTTCATGGTGAGGATATAAATAAATCCTGCAAAGAGCCCTGGAATAAAGAGGATAAGTGGTACCTTGGTAGCCGCGATATCTGCGACATAGAAACTTTTCGTGACCATATACATACCGACTGCACCGAGTATGATGATGGGTTCACATGCCATAAGTTGGATCAATTCCCTTTCAGCACCTACATGGCTGTACGGTGAATTTGATGCGTATGCACCGAGGACAAGGAATACGTGGGCCAGGGTAAAAGCGAATATCACCAGTAACAGGTCTCCTCCGGCGAAGAAAAGTGCCCCCGACAACGCAATGAATACGAGGTAGCACAACACGTAGAAGTTCTGGGAATTCGTTACCACAACCTTTTCTTTCTCGAACAATTTTCCGACATCGTAGAATGGCTGCAGTATAGGTGGTCCCACCCGCCCCTGCATCC
The DNA here is from genome assembly GCA_963815625.1 of uncultured Methanomicrobiales archaeon. Lineage (GTDB taxonomy): Archaea > Halobacteriota > Methanomicrobia > Methanomicrobiales > Methanospirillaceae > CAIKOD01. The sequence continues at coordinate 107,227 of CAWFHG010000006.1, read as the reverse complement.
TTGCGGAGATCCTGCGGTCGATCCCTGCTATCAGGCCTCCAGCGACCGGTGCTAGAAGCAGGAACAGTAATGCATAGATAATCGACATCAGTGCACCAACCCCGCCAATGCAACTGCTGCAAACATAATCACGAGGAGTACAATACAAAGAGGAACCCCTATTTTAGACATTTTTCTCTCCCCGAAGTAATTTTCCAAATAATAATTACCAAGCGTCACTTCACGGTCGATTCCAATGGCCCCGGTGAAATGCATACGGTCCGTCGTAGTCATGCCCCCCATGTATGGCTTGAGACGACGGTGTTCCTTTTTGTAATAAAGCATGGAGATAGGCAGTACAATCAGCAGGAAAAGCATGATCAGCATGATTATCACGTTTTCCTGAGCAAGAAGGGTCGTATGCCCATAAATCGTAAATATCCAGGGTTCGATCAAATACGACGATATCAGCGGGAATAAAAAGGTTGCAACAACCACAGATCCCGCCAGAAGTGAAAGGACGATCCATTCAGGGGGGCTTACCCGGATTTCCGAATTCTCTACCGGTGGGGTGACCGCTATCAGCCGTCCCATCCATTTTGCCCAGAAAAATACCGTAAGAGCGCTGCCAAACGCCAGGATCACGACAAATATCATACCGTACGGGACGTCAATAAAAGCCTTGATCGCAGCCCATTTTGAAATTAACATACCAAAGGGTGCAAGGAACATCCCGGCCATTCCGATGAGCATCAAAACCGTCACTTTTGGCATCCTGGTTATCAGCCCATTCATATCCTCGATATCCCGACTTCCTATCTGGTGTTCGATGGTCCCTACACAGAGGAAGAGGAGCGATTTAGACACCGCATGGAATATAATAAGAAGTATCGCTGCCCAAATCGCCTCGAACGTACCTATACCCGCACAAGCCACGACAAGGCCCAGGTTTGCGATTGTGGAATATGCGAGTACTTTTTTCGCATTGCTCTGTGAAATCGCAATTGCCGATGCGAGAAGGAATGTGAACCCCCCCACAAGTGCAATCATAAATCCCGGTGTCGTTCCCTGAAGGACTGGTGCGAACCGAATCATCACGTATACCCCGGCTTTCACCATTGTACTCGAATGCAGGAGCGCCGATACCGGAGTCGGTGCGATCATCGCGCCAACCAGCCATGACGAGAAGGGGAACTGTGCTGATTTTGTTATTCCCGCGAAACTGATAAGGACCGCGGGAACCAGGGCAATTATACCTCCCGTTGCGATCAGCTTATCGAGTTCGATACTCCCTCCGGTTAATGCGAGCCAGATAAGTGCGCCTGCAAAAGCCAGCCCCCCCAGGAGATTCATGTTCAGGGCAAGGAATGAGTTCTTTATCGCCTCATCAGTCTGAGTGTAACCAATCAAGAGGAACGACGATATCGTCGTGATCTCCCAGAAGAAGAAAAGCCAGGCAAGATTATTTGCAAACACCAGACCGAACATAGCGGCAAGGAATACGAACATAATAAAGAAAAATGTCCGTCTCCTGTCCTTCACTTCGGGGTGGTGATGATGGAAGTCCTTCATGTAACTGACTGCATACACACAGATGAGTACACCGATAACTCCTATTATCAGTGCCATAATAATGGAGAACTGGTCTACGAAGAAATTATTCTCCGGAACAACACCATGGCTGATGCCGAATTCGAAGTACAACATCAGAGCCGACTGAATGAGCGTCAGGACAATGGCGATATAATTCCTGTATTTGATACCCATATACAGTATAAAAAGCGCAAGTCCCATTCCGACCAGGAACATCAATTCGCCCAACGGTTCAGGTGAAACGGGGAAAAACACCGTTCCACTGGTTGCGTACGCTACGAGCAACCATACCGATACAGCTGCTATAAGCACTGCAGATACCCCAACCACTGCATTCCTCACACTATCTGTTTTGATAAGAATGAGGATAATCGCCGCGATAAAGGGGAATATCATAAGGAAAAACAACAGGTTCACCCAAAATCCCTCTAATATCCCATTCGATATTTATCATTATTAATCATCCTAAATTATTTTTTCAATTCTCTCTAGTCCGCACAACAAATGAAACTAGAGGGCCCCCGAAAGTATCATTATAAAGGTGATATTGAATATCTGTTGTGAAAGCACTGGTACTCAAAAACAACATATACGAGGGCCCGGGAATTCTTTCCGGAATCCTAGAAAACCTGGATATTGTAACAGATATTGTTGAATGTAACGGACTAGCTCCTCTACCGTCTCTGTCTTCCTACGGAGTGGTATTCATGCTGGGTGGACCTGAAAGTGCAAACGATCGCACGAAAAAGATGCAGGGAAAAATCGGATTTGTAAGAGAGATTGTCCGGTCGGATATTCCTTATTTTGGAATATGTCTTGGTATGCAGATACTGGTAAAAGCTGCAGGTGGTAAGGTTACCCGCTGTCCGAGGGATGAAATTGGCTGGAGAGATGCGGAAAAGGAATACTATCGTGTCCAGATAAGTGATTTGGGCAGGAATGACCCTCTTTTTGCCGGGATTGAGGACTCCTTCCCCGTATTCCAACTCCATGGCGAGATGACCGTGCCTTCAATTGTTGGAGAAGTGCTTGGATTTGGGGAAGATTGCCCGGTTCAGGTAGTTAAAGAGGGAAGACTGGCTTATGGTATCCAGGGTCATATTGAAATGGATGAGCCCCTGCTGACTACCCTCATCAGTGTAGATCCCCACCTAGCTTCAATGGATTCCGGAAAATTTTTATCCGATTACCATGACATCCGGGAAGAATATTCGGTGAATGGAACCCGGGTCCTCTCAAATTTCCTAAATGCAGTTCTGGATGGATGATTCAGACCGGTTGTCCCGGATCATTGATAATGCCAGAATCAGCTAGCCAAGGGATGGTACCCTGAATCACAATACATACCGTTTTTTAGATGGGTAAAAGTTGCGAAATGAAAAATGCAGAAATAATGCAGAACCTGATGATAATTTTAGATCTCACCTGTCTCAGGGTGATAGTGGTAATTACCTCGCACCATAGATTTTTAATCGTTCCTTATTACCAGGCCCCGATTTCATGCTGCGGTTCATTGATGGACTAAAATCCCTGCCCTCATTCATCAGACTATTTGGACAAGGGATCATGAGTGGTGGTTATGCTCCCATTCATCCTTCCGGGGAAGCGGGAGGGAGCGATACGCTCATATAATGAGCACAATAGTATAGATTAGGAAATTTTCATGCTCGACTACATCAGGAAATTCGAGAAAATTTTGTACATTACCCTGATTGTACTCCTTGGCGGAGTAATCCTGTTTTCAATTGCCGAGCTTTTATGGATTCTCTATGAAGGCCTGCTCGTGACTTCGGCGTTCCGCCTTGAAAACCACGAATTACTCAATGTATTTGGGTTCTTCCTGCTCGTAGTGATAGGTATCGAACTTCTTGACACCCTCAAGGCGTACCTTCGTGAAAACGTAATTCATGTCGAGATCGTCATCCTTGTCGCAATCATTGCAATTGCAAGGAAGGTGATCATTCTCGACCCGGAATTCAACACGGATGGAATACTGATGATCGGCATGGGGGTCATTGTGGTCGGCCTTGGTTTTGCTTACTACCTGGTAAAGAAGGCAAATTCGATCTCCCCGGTGAACATCGATAATCCTGATTAATACTATCAAACCCACAAAATAATTTTTTTATTATGCCTTTTTTCCCGGCATAACATTTTCAAGGGACCTGTTTGTTTCATTCTTTGTCCATGCCATGGACTGCATCCCGCAGGTACGGGCCTGGATCAAGGAGACCTTCCGGAAGTCCATTACCAAACCAGTTACCTCCGACATAGGATCGCATATAACTGGGTCTTATACCGATATACTTCAAAATGAAGCATTGAGATGTGTCCCTCCAGTTTCAGCCGCTGGATATAAAGGGGTGAACAACTGTCCACAAGGTGTGGCCTGATTACAGCTCCGATGTAACCAATTACCTGTCCCTCCAGAACCCGGTCACCAATATGCACGACAACCTCGGCCAATTCCGAGTACCGGCAATAGAGGTTGGAACGTGTTTTAATAAGGATATACCGTGTTGTGTCCCAGTAAATGACCTGTTCCGGCGAAGTCGCGGTACCAAGGTCGATTACCTCACCGGTTTCACAGGCATGCACTTCGCTCATGGCCGGGGCGTAGATATCCACGCCACAATGGAACCTGTCTCCGCGATCTTCCCAGAAAGAACCGGGTTGACCTTTACCCGGGACAACCCGGAACAAACTTCCGGGGACTGGCCATGTCGTCATAATAGAACAGTAGCTTTCCTTATCATAATCGTTTTTGTCGGAATGTATGGTGGGACATCTATCTGTTCCTTCTGCCTTTAAGGGGTACACAAACGAAGTGCTTATCATCCACTGCATGAAGATTCTGTCATATGCCAATCACCTGCATCTCTGTTACCAACTTTAAGAGTTTCCGTGAGATGTCGTTTCATCCGGAATCATTCAATATTCTCATTGGCTCAAATGCCTCTGGGAAATCAAACCTTATACAGGTGTTTATTTTTCTCCGTGATATTGCAAAATACGGCATCGGCAATGCAATTTCCCTCCAGGGCGGCGTTGATTACCTGCGAAACACGGTTATCGGTCCGGCAGAGGATTTGTCTTTTAAAATCGAGTATACTCTTGAGGAGAAAAAAAAAGATGTAATCGGTGTAAGAGAACATGCTCCGATTTTTTTTGAACCGTACCATCTTATATATGAGTTCTCCATCAGTTTTACCGAAACCAAGGTGGGATACGAAATCCCGGAAGATCGGCTTGAAATCAACGGGGAATTTTTTGGACCTGGATCTCCAGACGAGAAGATTGGGCCGGGATGCGTGAAACTCTCTCTATCAGAGGGAGAAATCCGGTACGATCTCATCCCCCCACCGGGGTTTGTGGTTTACGATGAAGACCTGTTCCCCCACCTCTTCCAGACGCAGGAAAAACCCGTAACCCGCCTGATAGCGAATATTCCTATGAATGTCCCCGGTATACCCCCCCTCGAATGGATCTTTCGCGGATTAAAAATTTACGACTTTGATCCCCGGCTTCTTAAGAAAGCGGCTCCAATGCTTGGTAAAACCGAGTTGGAAAAGGACGGCAGTAACCTTGCCATCGTTGTTAAGGGCATTACAGAAGACCCTGAACGAAAGAAGGCTTTTCTTAATCTTATTCAGGATATGCTCCCGTTTGTGGAGGACATTGCAGTTGAAAAGTTTCTCGATATGTCACTTTTCATGAAGGTTAAGGAAATTTACAGCGGGAACAAGTATATTCCGGCCTCGATGGTATCTGATGGAACGATTAATATCGCGGCCCTTATTGTTGCGCTGTTCTTTGAAGAACGGCCCGTGACAATTATTGAGGAACCAGAGAGAAATATTCACCCCGCCCTAATTTCAAAGCTCGTTGCGATACTCAAGGATGCTTCGCAAAAAAAACAGATTATCGTGACCACACATAACCCCGAAATGGTAAAACACGTCAACATCGAAGATATCACACTCATCACGAGAGACCGGGAGGGGTTTTCCCATTTATCGAGGCCTGTTGACAAACAGGAGGTCAGGATATTCCTGGAACACGAGATAGGTATCGATGAGCTCTTTATCCAGGGTCTGCTGGGTCTCGAATGAGGTCATAATGGCGACAAAACGTCTGTTCATTTTTGTTGAGGGAAGTGACGATGTCCGGTTCTTTGATACCATTATAAAACCCCGGTTAGAGCATGCGTTCGAGTCTGTTGAGTTGATCACATTCGCATGCACAAAATCGGTCAAGGTAGACCGGTTCATAAAGGGTATTAACGAGATGCAGCATAGTTACCTTATTGTTACGGACATTGACTTTGAAAAAAATGTTAATGGAAAAAAAAGTGTAATTCTCTCCAGGTTTTCTGAAGCAGATTACCAGCATATAATGGTAATAATCCAGGAAATTGAGAGTTGGTACCTCGCCGGAATCGATGAGAATGGGGGGAAAGCCCTCGGTATCAGTATCCCTGCGCACACCGACTCCGTGACAAAAGAGCACTTTATCGGGTTGATCCCACGTTTTTATCCATCGAAAATTGCGTTCATGATCGAAGTCCTGAAACATTTCTCACTGAGTGTCGCTGTCGAAAAGAACAGGTCATTCCGGTTCTTCGTTGAACATTACCTGATTGCAAACCCTGTTGATGCAGGCTTGTCTGCCAGCACAAATGAAACTTCAATTGCCTGCAAACAACCGGACTCCCCCGACTACGCCGGGAATGAGTAGGGATCAGGCATCAGTCCCCAGATAAATGGGGTCCAAAGAAATCGATAAAGGCAGAAGACGTTTTTGAATCAATCCTTTTCCGCCAGTTACAAGGTCAAATATGAAATAACTAAAAAAATTAACACGGCATACAATTTTCGGGTGAGCGCCCGGAATTTTTGCTGATCGTAACACTCCTCTCGTCCTGCTCCGCGAATCATATGTAAAAGACTTATCTTTGGTGCCGTTCTACGTATCATCAGGTGCTTTAGTGCAGGTATCGATGAAACTTGAGATGAAGGACTCTCCGGGACAGCTCGTATCAGCCCTTCAACCCATTTCTGAGGTAGGTGGGAACATAATTGCGGTCATCCACCAGCGTGACCTCTCATCGCGTGAAGATACGCTTGGAGTTCAGATTGTTCTGGAGATTCCCGAATCCCGCCTTAATGATCTGGTTTCGATGATAAAAGATCGGGGTGTTAATATCCTCCGTATTGGTAAGGACCGCCTCCTGTATAAGCAGACAGTGATTATGATTGGCCATCTCATGCATACCGATCTTTCCGATACTGTTGACCGCATAGATTGTACAGGATTTGCTGAAGTAACCGCACTTGACCTTGCCATGCCTGCGATTAATGAGCCCTCTTCTGCCCGCCTGATTATTAAATCGATATCAAAACGGGATATGGATTCAGCACTCGATATCCTTCGCGACGTTGCCAGAGCAAAAAAACTGTTGATTATTGAACCGCTCGAGGGGGAACTCGTATGACAACCAAGATCGCGGTACTGGGGTTGGGCTCAGTCGGGAAGGGTGTCCTTGAAACGATTACCAGAAAAGATCTGGATATTATCGTGACCGGGGTGGCAGATTCGAAAAGCGGGTTGATCGATCCGTTGGGGCTAGATATAGGGGCCGTGCTCTTGTCGAAACGGACTGGGCAATGTGGAGATTCTTCAGTTTCCGCAAAAAATGTCGTTTCAGAGGCAGATTATGATATCCTTGTTGAAGTGACACCAACGAATGCGGGGAATGGGGAACCTGCCTTTTCGTATATGAAGATGGCGATAGAGAGGGGTAAACATATTGTAACCTCTAATAAAGGGCCGATCTCTCTCCATCTGAAAACGTTGAAGGATCTGGCGGAAAAGCGAGGTGTGCTTGTCAGGTATGAGGCGACCGTCGGGGGTGCAATCCCGATTATGCATACACTCGGGAACGGACTTGCCGGAAACGAGTTTCTGGCATTATATGGTGTATTGAACGGTACCTGCAATTATATTCTGACGCGGATGGCCGCCGAAGGACTTACTTATGATCAGGCCCTTGCTGAAGCACGAGAGCTTGGCTATGCAGAGGCTGATCCAACATATGATGTGAAAGGAATCGATGCGGCCATCAAGCTAGTAATTCTTGCAAATACTATCTGGAATATGGGTGCATCTCTCGACCGCGTGGATATTACAGGAATTGACCTCCTCACCACCGATGCGTTAAGGCTCGCAGAGGAGAAGGATTGTACCATACGGCTGATTGCTGAGGCTTTGCCCAAAACCGAAGTACTTCGGGTTTCTCCGCGAATTATTAGGAAAGACCATCCCCTTGTATTCGAAGGTACGCTGAATGCAATTACCCTGGAGACTGACATGGCAGGGGAGATCACACTTATTGGGAAAGGTGCCGGATCGATCGAGACCGCCAGTGCAATAATAGGGGATATATTGTTTATTTCATCCCATGTACGGAGTAATTGAACGAAGAAGACAGTACCTGCAGCTCATGCGGCAGGTCACCCTCGAACAGGGCTTTTTTACAGCAACCAATATTCAGAAAGTAGCGGAAGTTCCAAGAAGCACCGCTCAGGACTGGATAAACAGGCTTGTTTCAGAAGGGTGCGTAGTTGTGAAGGAACGGAAACTGGGCCGCAACCCAGCCAGGTATGCGGCGGTCAGCGCCGTACCCTCTTCTGCATGTAGACGGATATTTACAACGGTAGACCGTGACTGGGTTGAGATCTATCACGAATGTATGAGCGGGGCCTGTGCCGCCTTCTGTGGGTATCACCACCACATGGCAGGTGGTGTGCTCAACCACGTCAAGAGGGATGGCACATTACTCAGAGAATGCGCAAAGCTGGGGTATGAAGAGATAACTATCGGTGCGTACCCGTCTCCCGCTGTCGGGGTAATAAGGGTACGACGGGAGGGTGATATGGTAATACAGGAGATCCGGTGCATTGGCGGCCCTGCCTATTCGCTGACCGATATGATGTCCGGTGCAAAGGGGGTAACCTGCGTGAAAGTCCGGAAAAAAGGGGGTGTTGTCGAGGGAGAGGTCTACACGCATGCCCTGACTCATGTTATTATCGGGATAGATGATACTGACAGCCCGGAAGGGGGGGCAACCTTTGCTCTTGCCCTTGCGCTCCTCCAGCATATTGCAGGAATGGATGGTCTGATCCCCATCGGGCACCATATCGTGATGCTGTACCCCGCACTTTCCGGGAAAACAGCAGGCAATTCGTGCAGTTACATTGATGTAGCCGCTGAACCCGGGGTGATAGATCTGATAAAAAATCGTGTATATAAATTTGTCAGTGATGAGGCTCTTTCTCACGAATGGGGGGTTGCGATCAGAACCGGGTTCCGAATATCTCCTGATCTCAGAGAGTATGGAAGGAAAGCGCGCTCAGAGGTAGTCAGTCGTGAATTTGCTGATCATATTGCCCGTAATAATGATGTCATCCTCTATGGTGGAAATGGTGTAATCGGTGCCCTTGCGGCGGTTTCGCTATGGGGGCTTGACAATGCCGTATTATTAAATGTAGATGCAGTTGTCCCGGGAACCGGGGAACAAACGACCAATTCACCAGAATCGTCGTAACATCCGACGATTACCCGATAACATCCCTGAAACTGCTGGAAATAATTGTAATCAGAAAAAAAAGAAACCGTCGATAAATGTAAACATCAGGGATTTCTGATCTCAAGGCTTACATCGAAGTTACGGACAGAATGTGTAAGGGCACCTATACTGATCACATCAACACCCGGTACTGCGTAACTCCCGATTGTTTTCTCAGTAATCGTTCCTGAAACCTCTATAATCCTGTTAACCCTGAGATTTTTGGAATTCAGTTCCTCCAGAGTAAGTAAAACCATTTCCGGTGTCATATTATCGAGCATAATGATGTCCGCCCCTGCCTCAGCCGCCAGGACTGCCGATTCCATGTCCTCTGTTTCCACCTCGATTTTCTTATAGAGTGTCCTCGCTTTGGCGGATGCTATTGCATCAGTAAGACCTATCAGGACGAGGTGATTGTCTTTGATTAGTATCCCATCCGAAAGGGAGTAACGATGGGGATCCCCGCCGCCGATCAATACTGCCTTTTTATCGAGTCCCCTCATCCCTGGTGATGTTTTCCTGGTCGCTGCTACCCGGCAGTCAATGCCGAGGATCCGGATGCGATCAACAAAGGATTTAGTCTTTGTCGCTATCCCGCTCATCCTGCCAATGATATTTAACGTTGTCCTTTCGAGAAGAAGGATGCAGGATGCATTCCCTCTAACCCTCAGTACTACATCCCCCCGCTTTACAGTTGCCCCGTCAGGACAGGTTCTCATGACCTGGACCCCAAGATGGGTAAACAAGCGCTCTGCCTCGGAAAGACCACAAATTATTCCTGCATCTTTTGCGATTATTACCGCAGTGCACAAGGTGTCCGGTGGTAGTATTGAATCTGTCGTGACATCACCGGATGGTGCGTCTTCTTCAACCAACGAAAGGAGATATTCTAACGTAACTTCGGTCATAGTATGGTATTGTAATTCTTTTTCAAATCAGGTCCCGATAACGAGTGGATTTTCCAGGTTCCGGAGCAATGTCAGAATGGAAAGGGCTGCAAGATAACTGGTTGCTGCATTGTCCGGGCTTGGGACATTCCTGACTTTAATATAGGCATCCCCGAATTTTCCGTCCACAAAGATTTCGTGGATATTACGATCTACATCCGGGTCTACCCAGAGTTCAACATCTGCATCGATTCCAGCTGCAAGACCAAGGGCGACCGAAACATTGACATTTTTCGGAAATTCCTTGATACATTCGTTTGATTTTCCCGAGAAAACAAGTTTCCTTTCAGTGGCTTTTAACCTGAGAGATTCCGGGCTCTTGGTAGTCCGGAGCAATAACCTGTCAATTCCTGCGATTTGCCCGGCCTTAATGTTGTCAAGACCCATTATCGCACCACTTGGGATATAGATCTTCCTATGGTTCTTCGTCGCTGTATCGGTGAGCAATGCAAGAAATGCCTTATCCGATAGTGCCCCCACACTCATGATTACCAGATCTTTGTTATTGGAGAGGACTTCTTCTCCGAAGAGGCGGACTGCCTTGACCGATGCAGCTTCGACGACAATATCAAAATCGCCTGAGATGAATGCCGAAAAATCATCATAGGCTATCCCTCCGCAGATCTCTGCCAGTTCACGGGATTTCTCGGGAATAATATCGAATAATGCAAGAATCTCAAATTTATCCTGGTATTTTGCAATAATATGTCCGATATTTCCGCAACCGATTAATCCGATCCTGATCATCGTACACACATTGGTGGATTCCATCTGTTAATTATTTTGATTCAAATTACTGAATTATTTATATTTCTATCCTTTATGGGGAATACAATAAAGCCGTCTCATTTTAAGTCTGTTATTCCAGAAAGGGTTTGGTGGGGATGTCCGGACTACATGGCTCGCAATAGGAAAACGTGAGAACCCATAACTTCCCCAAAATGAAACTAGTACATGACATGATCGAAAGGTGGGTACCCGGCTATGGATCGCAACGTCTCGATTCCTGATGGCTTTACGGGCGGGTGCGAGGCCCTTCGTGAGATTGAAAATGTCCTCGTATATATCCATACATTTGGATGTACGTATAATCATGGAGATACAAGGAAACTCGTCGAAGTCCTCATACATCAGGGGTGCAGGATATCAGACACCCCTAATGGTGCCGATGTAATTATCATCAACAGCTGTACAGTCGTGGAAAGTACCGCACGAAAAGTACTTCGGATGATAGGGACATACAGCGATTCCCGGCTTTATATCACGGGTTGTATGCCGGCAGTGGAAGCGGACAGAATTCTTGCTGTTTGCACCCCTGCCTTTATTCCCCCCGCGTGTATCCAGGAGGCTTACCGTTTACATCCCGTAATACAAAAATTCACCCCAGGGATTGTACAGATTGCCCAGGGGTGCCTTGGGAACTGTTCTTATTGTATCACCAGGAAGGCGAGGGGTCCACTGGTAAGTTTTCCCAAAGATGAAATTATCAGCCAGGTCAGGCAGCAGATCAATCTGGGGGTGGTGGAAATCCAGCTTACGGCACAGGACATAAGTGCCTGGGGAGATGATACCCGGGAGTCGTTGCCCAACCTCCTTGAAATGATCTCCCAGCTACCGGGGAAATTCCGGGTTCGCATCGGGATGATGAATCCCGTAACACTCCAGCTGGTAATGCCAGATCTTCTCAAGGCATTCGAAAGCGAAAAAATTTTCAGGTTTATTCATATGCCGATCCAGTCCGGTTCGGATATTATTCTTAACCGGATGCGAAGGGGCTATACTGCGGTCGACTGTATTGCAATTATTGACCATTTCAGGGAGCGGTTCCCGGAAATCACGATCATGACCGATATGATTGTTGGATTCCCCGGTGAATCAGATGAAGATTTTTCAAAATCGCTTGAACTTATCAGGAAAATCAGGCCCAACAAAGTGAACATTACCAGGTTCTCGAAACGCAGGGGTACCGACATGAAAGATGTTCATGATTTTACCGATTTTATCAAGAAAAAGCGGTCGAGAATGATGAATACCTGCTCCGAAGAGGTATACCATTCCCTGAATACCCGCTGGATTGGGAAAACAACAAAGTTTATTGTCACGGAGAAGATCAAGGAAGGCTCCGTGGTAGCCCGGACCCCATTATACCAAGGTGTTGTCCTTAAGGAAGACCTGCCTATTGGTTCGACGGGTGAAGTTCTCCTCCTCGAAGAAAAGACTTACTATTTCATCGGCTCAAGGGTATGAAAAAACACTCATCAGATGAGATAAGATAAGGAACCCATCCCGACCCTATCAATTGTCCGGCCATCCAATATCCTCTCTTTAGATTCTGTTCTGACCCGTCAAGCATGACCAGTGATCACTCCATTATTTGTTCCGAAGTCACAATTATCATATAGCATCATATAGTTTATTCTTTAAAACCTTTTAAAATTTGAAGGATTTGGATGCTAATTTTCATCATCTGTCGTCGCCAAATGAGATTGTACGATAAAAAAGACTGGAGGATACTATCTTGGACGAAATTGAGACTGGATTTACAAAGTTAACAGAAAAAATCGATGAGATGACGAAAAAAACTGATGAAACAGCAAAGAAAATAAAAGAGAATGACGGCCTCCTGATGGAGAAAATGGCGGGGATGGCCCTACCTGTGATTCAGTCTATCGGTCTCAACATGCTTGAAAAGGGAAAGCAGCAGGGGAGTGGTGAATTGTATGATACGTCTTTTTACCCGCAGAAAATGATTGTCCTTGGGAAAACTGACCCGGTCAAATTCAGACTCGATGACATCAGTAAAAAAGTCGATGACCAGTTTTGCGTCCTTTCGGAAGATGGGAAATATTACGAGATTATGTATAGTTCAAATGGGTTTCTGGTCGATTCCTATCTTCATCCACTCACCCCGCGTGAGGTACTGGATCTCTATGGATACGAAATCATGTTCATGCTCTACCGGGCGTTGCACGACTATCTTAAAAATCAGGAAGCTCTCCTGGAAGCCCTTGAAAAGACAATAAATTTTATTTTTGGAAAAGAAGAATAATTCAATATCTTATTTCTTTTGGATTGCATTGGAAATTATAGGACTGAAGAGTATTACTGGAATACTTCTTCACTGTTTATCTTTCCAGCCAAACAGTCGGCATCATCGGTTTAAGCAGGTCATCATCGTTGTGAAGCGCTGAAAGATCAAAGGACTTACTGTACTGCCTGCCGTTAATATCTTCAAATTCTACAACTGCTTTTCCTTCATTGATCATTCGCTGCAGTTGGTAGGTAGATCTTCCGTCCACGGCAAGTTCAGGTATCCGGAATTCCACGTCAAACGGAATAATGGAAACCCTGATGTTCCGAATCATCATGTTTCCCCGGTTTATCACTGTAATGACTTTCGCATTTTCAGAAAGAACCACCGCCAGTTCAGTCAGCCTGTCCGAGTCCTGCATAATCTGGAAGGACATTGCGAGGGCAATTACAATGATGACCCCAATCCCCGTAAAGTAGATGCTGACCATTCCAAGCAGGGCGCTGATAATCAATCCCACTATGATGACTAGTGACATGATTACGTTTCATAAAAACCAAAATTTGATGTGTTGAATGGGCCCGATGTGATTCGAACACATGACCTCCCGGTTATCAGCCGGGCGCACCACCGGGCTATGCTACGGGCCCAAGAGTTGACTATTAATTTAGTGTACGGGAGCTTTTATAGGTTGTGAATCGGGGGTGAAAACGGTACATTAAAACCCCATGATTGTGGTATCTCTTGAACGTACAAGCGGATATGGGATCATGGAACGACGTTATCTTCTAGGAAACGAGGCAATAGCTCATGCCTGTCTTGAATCACCCGTGGATTTTATCTGCGGATATCCTGGAACACCTTCATCTGAGGTCGTGGACATACTTCGGGATCGTTCGGAACGCCTTTACTATATCGAGTGGTCCGTGAACGAAAAAGTGGCACTTGAAAACGCCCTTGGGGCGGCCTGGTGCGGTATTCGGGCCTTATGCACAATGAAACATGTTGGTCTGAATGTTGCGGCAGATCCGTTGATGACAAGCGGGTACACCGGTGTGACAGGTGGGCTCGTGATCATGAGTGCCGACGACCCGTTCGCGCATAGTTCCCAGAATGAGCAGGACAGCCGGATGTATGCAAAGTTTGCAAAAGTCCCATGTCTCGATCCTTCCAACATCCAGGAAGCGCACGATATGATAAGGGACGCGTTCGGGTTTTCCGAAGAGACCGGTCTTCCGGTAATATTCCGCCCTACAACGAGGATCTGTCACTCAAAAGGGGATGTAACCCTGGGAGACATACAGGTGTCAGTGCGCACAGGGCAATTCAACAAGGATCCCAGGCAATATGTTGTAATACCCGCCCATACACGTATCCTGCATAAAAAACTCAATGAAAAACAGCCGAATATCAAACGACGTCTTGTTGAGCTTGGCTATAATACGGCAGAAGTGAGAGGAAGGGATGCAATAATTGCAAGCGGTATCGCAGCCTCGTATGTTTCTGAAATTATCCCCACCACCACGTCATTCGCAAAAATCGGGGCATATCCAATCGATGAAGGATGGCTGAAAGAGTTTGTCCGCCATCATGAACGAGTGCTTGTGATTGAAGAATTGTCCCCCTTCGTTGAGGAAGAAGTACTTCAGGTAGCCGGGACCGTCCCGGTATTCGGAAAGAAAAGCGGGGATGCACCCTATGAAGGAGAACTATCGACTGCCGCAGTAGGCAGGATAATGAAATCCGCCGGGTTCGCAACGAATGTTGAATTTCCGTCGGTAAATCCTCCCACTGATGTCCCCCCGCGGCCACCGATCCTTTGTGCCGGATGTATGCACCGTGCTGCATTTTACGCGATCAAAAAGGTATTCCGGGATGGAATATTTCCAAGCGATATCGGGTGTTATACTCTCGGGCTTCAGCTTGGGGGTGTTGATACGACCATCTGTATGGGGGCATCCATAACCATAGGGAGCGGTATTGCCCATTCGGGTGAGAAACGTGATGTTGTCTGCACGATTGGGGACTCAACATTTCTCCATACCGGTATCCAGGGCCTCATGAATGCGGTGTACAACAACGCAACAATCACAGTAGTAATCCTCGATAACAGGGTTACTGCAATGACAGGTCACCAGCCTAATCCTTCAACGGGGATTACTGCATCCGGGGTCCATGTCCCACCGGTCTCTATCGAATCAATCTGCCGGTCCTGTGGGGTATCGTTTGTCGAGACAGTCGACCCCTCGAACCTCATGCTCATGGTGAACGCTTTAAAACAGGTAAAGGAACAGCCCGGGGTAAAAGTAATTATTGCACGGCATCCCTGCGTGATCTCCGCACGACGGGCGGGTATATCGAGGCGGCCCTATGAGGTTGATAGTGAGAAGTGTACCGCCTGTGGGACCTGTATCAGGTTCGGATGCCCGGCGATTGAAATGGTCGGGGAAAAAGCAGTTATCACGACGGGATGCAGTGGGTGCTCTCTCTGTGCACAAATCTGTCCCTCCGGGGCTATTATGCCGGGGGTAAAGAAATGAAAGAGAGTTTTGATATCCTGGTTGCTCGGTATCGGCGGACAGGGGACGATCCTCGCGTCGAATATCCTTGGCGTGGCCTGCATGATCGAAAACCGCCCGGTTAAAGGGGCTGAAACACATGGCATGGCCCAGCGGGGTGGATCTGTTGAGAGCCACATCCGGATTGACGGGCGTTTTGGCCCACTTATTGCACCTGGAACGGCTGATTTAATTATTGCGTTTGACATGCTTGAAGCATTACGCTATTCGTTTTACCTCAGGCCCGGTGGTAAACTTATCACCAACAGCCATCTGGTTGTGCCGACTTCCGTGTTTATGCAGGGATTACGAGTTCCCACTGATCGGGAGATTCTTGAACGTCTTTCCGGATATGACCTCTGTGTAATTGATGCAGAAGGTCTCGCGAAGCAGGCGGGCAGCCCATTGACTCAGAATATTGTCATGATGGGGGCTGCATCACATTACCTCCCGCTAAAAACAGAATCACTTGTACTGTCTGTAAGCCAGCCTAGTGCCGCCGAAGACACTGGAGATCAACCTGAAGGCCTTCGAACTTGGTAGGGCCGCAGGCAGTTCCTGTTGAGTGAGATCAGGGAGATTCGTTGTGAACGAAAGGAATCTGGGACCCTATCAGGAGGATCGGGTATATCAGGGGGATGCGATCCAGCTGATACATGATCTCCCCGGTTCAAGTATTGACCTTATCGTTACTGATCCCCCGTTTGCCATCGATTTCCGTGCCCAGAGACTGAACTATAACCGGACAGGTTCTAACGTCCTGGAAGGTTACCAGGAGATATCTGATAATGATTATGAAAAATTTTCCCGGGAATGGATGAAAGAGGCTTTTCGCGTTCTTTCTCCCTCGGGCAGCATGTACGTGTTCTCCGGCTGGAATCATTTGAAAGATATCCTATCAGGCCTTGACGGGGCTGGTTTTACCACTCAAAATCACCTTATATGGAAATACCAGTTCGGCGTTTTCACCAAGAAAAAATATGTCACAAGTCATTATCATCTCCTGTTCGTTGTAAAAGACCCGAAACGGTACATATTCAACAAAGTTGAACATTATCCGGAAGATGTCTGGGAGATAAAGCGGGAATACTGGAAAGGGAGGAAGAAAACCCCGACAAAATTGCCATCCGAGATCGTCCGGAAGATTCTTCGTTTTTCGAGCAACTCAGGGGATATCGTGTTTGACCCCTTCCTTGGTTCAGGGACCGTTGCAGTCACTTCAAAAGAGATGGGCCGGCATTTTATCGGGTTTGAGGTCGTCGGTGAGTACCTCTCTTTTGCAAATGAGCGCCTGGCAGAAACCTCCTGGAATACTTATCCAGGTACCTGATTCCCGTCAAGGGGGCGGCCAGAGACTAATGTAACTATCTTGCTCGGGAATTTTAGTAAAAACAAACGCTGAGGGGGAGATTTGAACTCCCGAGGGGCTGGACGCCCCACAGGCTTTCCAGGCCTGCGCCTTACCGGACTAGACTACCTCAGCAAAAGTGTATCCCTAGTATTACATCGGTATTTTTTTAATGCTATCTCAAATCGTATCTCCCAAGGTCCGGGTTGGTTGGCCGGTATGGTAGGAATCAGATCTTCGCGCCGCCTCGGATTTGATACTATGATTGAAACTTATGGTTGAATTCACCTTAAGGCTTGACTATGTTTTTATGTGTTTTCCATCCTTTAGGGTATGCCCCCGGGACCATGAATACGATTCTCGGGGCCACAACAAGCCCTGGCTTCCCTGGGATTATCTTGTCCGAATCAAGCAATGCCTCCCCGATCCCGACAAACTCCCCCGCCAGGGTTTTAATTGCGATTAATTGTTTTTTCTTAAACTGATCGGACCTGATCACACCTACCCCAGCGAGTGCTGCTCCCCTCACGACAGCATCTACTGCAGAATCACGGATCGTAATCCCCGGTTGATCGGTTACCCCTGCCTCAATTGGCTGAATCATCCGCCTAATCATTGAACCGTCACCGGTTGACAAGGACGAGATAGCATCCGCAAGATCATGGAGAGTATATGAATTGCGTTCATCGAATCCCCCCGACTTCGTCCTCCTGAGTTCCTGCATGTGTGCCCCGGTTCCAAGTGCGAGACCGATATGATGACAAAGGGAGCGGATATAGGTCCCCGCGTCGCACGTGACGCGGAACAGGACGAGCCGCCCATCAATATCCAGGATATCGAGGGTGTAAATGGTTCTGATCCTGAGGTTCCGAGCAACTGCACTTCGGCGTGGGGGCCTCTGGTATATCCTCCCCGTGAACTCCGTCCATTACTTCACCCAGGCGCTCTCTTGTTGTATCCCCGTGGAGTCTCATCAGGCAGACATACTCTTTCCGGTGCTGGAGAAGGAGCGGTGCGAGCCTGACAGCCCTGCCGAGCATAACCACCAAGACACCGGATACCTGTGGGTCGAGGGTCCCGCTGTGGCCTACATGGACGCCCAGCATTTTTCCAACCCATGCAGTTACCTGGTGACTGGATGGGCCCCGGGGTTTGTCGATAACGAGGATACCCGATGGAATAACCTCGTTTGATACTGCTCTCTCCCTACCCTCCCTGTTAAGCTCAGGGGTTTCGAAACAATTCTTTTGCAATTGCCCGCCTTTTTTATTGTGTCTTTTTCCGATATTCGTTCAGTTTATTGAGAGTCCCTTCCAGTGACCCATCACCGACAACATCGGGACGTATGCCGTCCGCAACCATGACAGATGCCGTCACATCGCCAATTGCAATAACCAGGAGATCAGGACTTCGTTTCCATTTAGCCTGTTTAAATGACATCGCGCTGGTAAAAAGAATTGCTTCCGCATCCTTAAGGTCAAGGATCTGCCCCGTAGGCACAAGAGAGTAACACCTGATCTCGGTAGCAATTCCCCCTGCCTTTGAAATCGCCTCAAGAAGATCGGGATTTGGGACATCAGCCCTTGGAATACCAATTCTTTTACCTTTAATCCAATTCCCCAGGTAGGGAACGAAATCCCTGGAATAGTATGTCGGGAGCGTTTCGCAATCAACCCCGTGGGATTTCAGGATCCTTGCAGTCTGTGGGCCTATTGCAATAACCCGGGGCCTCCGTGTAATGAGTGGCGCGATAATCTGGGCCGGCAATGCGCTCGTAAAGAAAATGCAGTCGAAATCCTCCCGTTCGACAGCTTTTACAAAAGATGCAACCCGGTCCTCGTGAACCTTCGCGATCAGAGGTGAAACAATAAAGCAATCATGTCCATACCGGGCACAATACTCCTTATCCTTCTCGTCTTTACCTTTCAGCCGTGTGATTGCAATCTTCATTGCCTTATCATCACCCCTCTCGTATATCACAGTATGCATTTCGATTCCTTTATTACCGGTCTTTACAAGCGTACCCTGTGATCGGGATCATCGCCGGTACGGTGGCAGGGGTGTTCCTTGGAATAATAAGCGGGCTTTTTCCTGGGGTCCACTCAAATACGCTTGCAGCTTCCCTGCTCGGTATGCAGGCATTTCTCCTTCCTGTTATTGGTGTTGAAGCGCTGGTGGCAACAATGTTTGCGGCGTTGATCACACATACGTTCCTCGACAGCATCCCTAGCACGTTCCTCGGCATCCCGGATCCTGATACTGCGCTTTCAGTTCTCCCGTCCCATATGCTCTGCCTCGAAGGAAAAGGGCAGGAAGCAGTCAGGATTGCCGCACTCGGCAGTACCTGTGCAGTTATTCTGTCTATACCGCTGTCGATACTCCTGTTTTTCATTCTTCCCCCGCTTCAGCCCTATATTGACTGGTGGATGGGAATCGTGCTTATCGCCGTTGTCGGGTATCTTGTGATAGAATGCGAATCCCCGGGATGGGCATTAATGATATTCGGAATATCGGGGCTTCTCGGGATATTCACATTCAGGTACGCATTCCTCGGGTGGCATACACTCGGTGAATCGGGTGTGCTCATGCCCCTGCTGACCGGGATGTTCGGGATATCTGTTCTCCTGTTCTCATCGCGGGGGCCTGTCCCGGAACAACGGTTCAGCGGGATAGGGATGACACGCGGAGAGATCGGCAGAGGGACGGTTATCGGAACGATTGCCGGCACTATTGTCGGCTGGCTTCCCGGGGCTCTCCAATGCGACTGCAAATGCGGTACTTTGCTCGAAAACGGACTACAGGCGGGACAGGAGGGCTTATATTTTTTCCACGAGTGCCGCAAACACGGCAAATGCAATTATCGGGCTTGCAGCCCTGTTTGCAATAGGCAGGGAGCGCAATGGTGTAATGGTTGCCATTTCATCGGTTGGTACACCATCAATGGCATCTCTCCTGGTATCGGGTGCACTTGCCGCCTGCCTGGCATATCCGATAACTATTTGGTTGTCCGGCTATGCAGACCGCCTGAACGGGATAGATGGAAAAATGCTGAATTACGTTGCAATTATCCTGATCATCCTCATCAGTTTCCTGATTTCCGGTCCTTCGGCCTCTTCATTCTTGCCCTGGCCTGTATTGTCGGACTTATCCCGCGGATGGTCAATATTTCCAGGGTCTTTTGTATGGGGGCGATAATGATACCGGTAATCCTCTATTCGTTCGGAATTGGTGGTTTCTGAAACAGGAAGTCATGGTTGCTTTCCGAGCCTGTCATGTGAAGCAGGTATATAGTATAATAGTTTGAAATAACCCAAGTTATTCCCATGCAGTCGTACTGGTTTGGCGATGTAGATGAAAATGGATGTACACCATACCGGGGTGGGCCGGAGGCCCTGGCAAAACGTCTGGAAACCATTAAAATATCACCCGGGACATTTGTCCCGTTTGACTGGAGAAATGCTTCGAACTGCAGCTTTACACTTGATCGTGGCGGAATATATCAGGAAATTACGTGAACTCTGCTTTTACCTGGCCGAAGCGGCGATTACGCAACAGTATGAAAGCCGCGACACGGAGTTGCTTCAGATGGTGCGGACACTTGACCAGCTGGACGAAGTCTCAAATGTACTGACCGAACGGGCGCTCGAGTGGCACCGGATAAATAACCCTGCGTTTTCGCGGAAATACATGCGCCTTCCGAAGCAGAAACTTCTCCCGATGATGAAACGGGGTGGGAGCCCGGCATTCCGCCAGATTATCAGCGAGATTGAAAACCTCGCGTCCGCACGAACGGCACTCATGAAGGAAGTGTCGCGGCGTGCGGATGAGGTGGTGCCGAACTGTAGTGCTTTGCTCGGTGGACTCGTTGCTGCACGACTCGTTTCACAGGCAGGGAGCCTGGCGACTCTTTCAAGTCTTCCTGGAAGCTCGATACAGGTCCTTGGAGCACGAACCGCACTTGTTCTCTCATATGAGGGGTGGTACCCCGCCACCAAAACACGGAATTATCTTTCAGCACCGAAGGGTCCACAATGCGCCGAAGGAAGTCAGGGGAAAGGTGGCGCGGGTTCTTGCGGCAAAGCTCGCAATAGCTGCACGACTTGACCAGTACCGGCAGGAGCTGGCACCGGAGTTTATTGAAACTGCCCAGGCCGCGATCGATCAATGCCGGGAGTTGTACCATGATCTGGGTAGAAAATGTTCTGGTTTCATCGGGAGAAGGCGGGGTATATGGTGAGCGGCTCCTTAAGGAATTCCGTGTCTGGGACCCCTACCGAAGCAAGCTCGCTGCGTATTACTACCTCGGAGGGGAGTTCGAACTTACTCCGGACCTTGTGGTATTGTACCTCGGTGCGGCAAATGGTACAACCGTATCCCATGTAGCGGATTACGTTGGGACTGTATATGCCGTTGAATTTGCGCCGCGGCCGATGCAGGACCTGGTCGCTGTTGCCCGCAGGAGGAATAACGTGGTCCCGTTGATGGCTGATGCTGCTCAGCCGGATCGTTACGCACCCCTGGTAGAGGTTGCAGACCTTATTTACCAGGATATCGCACAGCCAGAACAAGTGACCATTGCAATACGAAACAGCATGTTCCTCAGGGATTGTGGCCGGATGCTGATCATGCTGAAAACGAGGAGCATTGACACCGCCGAGGAACCCGCCAAGGTGCTTGAATACTCGGTAGCCGCACTTGAAGCGGCCCGGATAACTGTCCTTGATACACGATGGCTCGACCCATATCACAAGGACCATGCCGCGATTTTATGCTCGGCCGACCGGGACTAATTATCCTGATACATGGGGTTATTTATTTCATCTCATCTTTTTTTAGAATTTTTAAACTGCAGACTAACCCGTTCAATATCTGAACAATCGCCAGACGAAGTGAGCTGAAATCAATACTCCCCACAAAAAGAGTAGCCCGGAGCAGATTCGAACTGCTGTCCCGAGATCCAGAGTCTCGGATGATTGACCGCTACACTACCGGGCTGTGTTCTCCTATTTTGTTGCCGCCCAAGACTAATTAACTTGACTGATTGTCTCTTCAGATACGAGATCCCGGGCATTTTCCACATGCGTCACAGACCTCACGTATCGGGCGGATATGCTCCCCCCTGCGGCAGAAAGGCTCAATATCATTGATATCCCGTTTATAGTAAATATGTGGGACAAGCGCGATATGCGTGTAGGATCCCGGGGTTATCTCCAGCTGCTTTGCGATATAATCCTGGAGGTGGACGAGGGCAAACATATTCGCCCCGGCTGCAGTCAGCATGTCGTTGCTCCGGAAAACAACCTTCATCTGGAGTTTGTTGTCCCTGATAATGCACTGCACCAGCTGAAGGCAGGGGCAATTCGCAAGTTTCTCATCGGAGACCGGGTTCCAGGTTATTGCAAGAGCCCTCCTGCTCTGGGTAGAGGATGAAAGTTTACTAATAATATATGCACCTGGTCGACCTCGACAGGTGATCCCGTTGTATGAGAGTGGCTCTCCCCAGTGAAAAAGCCGGCCATGGTAATCATATTCGAAAACAGAATCAGATCCCTCGATCAGGTCGTGTGCATATTTTTCCATGAATCTCTGCTGGAATCTTGATGCAGGGCTTACCAGTGGTCCGGCAAGGGGGTTATCGACCTTCAATGCAACCTCCTCAAATTCTACCGTTGCCTCATTCTCTTCGGTGATAAGAGGATAACCCTTCTCAAGTATCATCTTTATTACCAGTTCGTGAGCACGGGAGATACTTGGTGCCCTGATAATTCTCATGCTTCAGATGTTGGATCTTGTCATATATAGGAGTACGATCAGTGTGTGATAATACCTGGGAGAGTCCATTATTATAACAGAGACTTTCCGGAGATACCAATTCTTTAACCGTAATATGGCAAGGTGCGCGTAATAGCAACGGTATTCAGGTACATCGGGATTACTCCGGAGAGTGTGTCCGGATCACCGGGAAGATGAAACCAGGGGTATTCAATCCCCTGATTTAGTCCAGCACCCCGTACATACGCATAATAATCCCCGCGATCAACCAAAAAAGATATATTAAGTGTTCCACTAATATTGAATCATATTCCGTTATTCGGAGTATGGAGCACTGTGAACCGTTAATCGACAGGTGTCGAACCTGATCCGGTTTGGGTGCATTGGATTGAACGTACAGAACTATGGACATGAGTAAGGAGGAAAATATATGACTAAGCGATTAAGCATTGCACTGATGATGTGCGTAGCACTTACCCTTCTGGTAGCACCAGCACTGGCAGGTAACCTTCAGAATGTTACTGCGGGTGGCGACGTATTCATCGGTGAACAGGGCCTTAATTTAATTGGGATCTCATCAGGACAGGTCCTGGCCTATTATACCGGTTCCCAGACCGTGGGATCAAGTGCCCCGGCAGCAACCGTAACAGTTGGAAATGCAGCAAATTTCTACGTAGCACCGTCTGACTTCGTCGGACGTACTGGAAACTGGTACATCGGATACACATCCACGCAGGTAGCACTTGTTGTAAATGACCCATCACAGACTGTTTCGATCTACGACCAGCAGTCCGGTAAGGATGTTACAGGGAAGAGCGTTCCAGCAGGAGATTTCCTTATCTTCCGTATGGAAACGAACCTCAACGTAATTCCAGCAGAACGTAATTCCGGTCAACCCTGCGGACATGGATTATGATCATCAAGGTCAAGTCCTCAGATGGAACTGTATATACCGCACTCCAGCAGAGTGCAACAGTTAGCCAGTCCCTGACTAAACCAGGCACCGAATTCAATGCCATTCTACTGGAACAACATTCCGCTCGCACTCGGCAGCACACAAGGGTGGGCAACCGGGTTCCTCGGCACTCAGGGCGAGAGAATCTACAAGGCAGGCGGCTACACGTTCTGGACAGAATGCAACCTCAACGGCATGAAGGACAACTACAAGGACGCGTCCGGTAACGATTACACCGGAAAGACGGTCTCTGCAGTTCGCACCGTCACCATTGCATCTGACACCGTAAAGATTGAGGCCAGCAAGGACTCAGTCGTACGTGGCAACCCATTCGCAGTAACCATCACCGGTAAGCCAAACAGTGCATACTACCTCTGGCTCAAGGGCACCGGCTCAATGACTGGCGCCGCACTTGACGAGCCCCCAAGCATTGTCCTCTCACAGGACAGCGTGAAGATGGATCCGATCACCGGTCCATGGCCAATTGGTCAGTATGTATTCCAGGGTTCAACCAAGACCATCCAGTCTGACGTACCACAGTTCTACGGCATTCAGGATGTAAACGGTACCTACTACTACGCACAGGTTACATTGTCCAACTCCGGTACCCGCACTGTTGGGTTCCAGACCACGAAGGACACCAAGGACAAGAAGTACACCATCCGTGTAGAGCGGCCTGACCCATACAACCCACCAACATCAGACACTGGCGCCAACAGGCAGTTCAAGAGTGACGAAGTCGATATCAGCGTTGAGAAGGGCGCAGTCACCGTAGTAGCAGCCGGTACCCAGAACTACTTCCTCGGCGAAGAGGTCAAGTTCACCGGAACCAACTCAGAGACTGACTTCACCTACCTGTTCATCACCGGTCCGAACCTTCCATCAAACGGTGGACAGATGACCGACCCGCGTGAGCCAGTACGAGTCTCTCGAACCCGCCACCTTCCAGCCAGCAGATGTCCTCGAGGACAACACCTGGGAATACAAGTGGCAGACAGCCAACCTGAACATTGATGCAGGTACCTACACCGTCTACGCAGTTGCAACCGCATCTGACAAGAGCATGCTCTCAGACACACAGTATGCAACCGTATCAGTCATCATCAGGAAGCCGTTCATCAGCGCACAGGCCTCACAGTCTGTAGTAGCAGCCGGTGATAAGCTCGTTTATCCGCGGAACTGCTGCAGGTCAGCCCACACAGGGTATTGCAGTATGGATCCTCGGTAAGAACAAAGTCATCTACGACACCGCAAGTGTCAACGCTGACGGAACGTTCGAACAGGAAATTTCACAGGGCACAACCGCAGACCTCGCAGCAGGTCAGTACTTCGTGGTCGCACAGCACCCGATGTATAACGAAATCTTCGATGTATTCCCCGCATCATCTGTACCAGGTCAAAACAACCAGGACATTGTTGCAGGAAGCTACCCGGTATCAGGCAACACCCTGTTCAAGTTACAGGGAGCAGGCAGCCTCCAGGGATCCGATGCAGCAGAAGCACTCGTTCAGGCACTCAACAACCCAAGCGTTGATGATACCTACGCGAAGCTCCAGTTCCTCGTCGAAGTACCAAAGATCACCGTTCTCCCAGTAGGCGAGAAGCAGGTCGGCGACAAGTTCACCATCTCGGGAACCACCAACCTTGCAGTCGATGATGAGATCCTCGTTGAGGTAACCTCCTCGTCCTTCAAGCCAACTGACAAGACCCAGAGCGGAGAATTCAGCGGTGCAACCGGAACTGTAAAGGTCAGAAAGGGAACCGATGGCCTGAACAAGTGGTCCTTCCCAGTCGATGCAGCCGCATTCAAGCCCGATGAGTACATCGTGCAGGCATCAGGCATCACTGTAAATCGCACAGACCTCAACTCTGTTCAATGTCGTCGAGTTCAAACCAACCGCAGTCCCGACCACAGTGGTACCACCACTGCATCGGTCACAACAGTCCAGTACCAACAACCGCAGTACCAACAACAGTCCCAACCGCCAAGCCGACAACTCAGCCTGGATTTGGTGCACTGATTGCACTGATCGGTCTCGGAGCTGTTGCATTCCTCGTAGTGCGCAAGCACTAACCCAAATCTAATTTTTTTTCGAAACCTGCCATACCTGGTTAGTAACCCAAGGATATGGATGCATTTTGAAGATTTCAGGTCATCTGGCATTTATTTTCAGATAGCTGCTAACCAGTTCAACTAAAAGTGCCGGGTCGGATCCAGGAAAGTATATCTCACCGCGGTAATCTGTAATATTATTCTCTCTGACCACGTTCCGTGGGAACAAATAACCTGAAAAATGCTTATTATCAGGTTCGTCTCTTTTATGATGTATAAAAACCCAGAGATAACAATAATTATGACTGGCATTGCGTTTGAGAGCCTGGCAGGGATTGGGTAATGAAATTAACAGCACGGTTGCTTGACATTGCAGACAGGGGTGCTCTCCTTAATTCGGTTGATGCGAGAAATCTTGGTGTTCTTCACGGGGACCGTGTCCAGGTGTTTAATGAAACATCCGGGATATCAACTGCGGCCTGGGTTGACATTACGACGACCCTCGTCCCTCAGGGAACGGTCGGTATCTACCGGATCTGTAATGAACGGTTATGTGTCATGGACGGAGTCCCGCTGGAAGTCAGGGAAGCACTCAGGCCTCAGTCACTTGATTACATTACAAAAAAAATGAACGGGGAACGGTTGTCAAAAGAGGAAACCCTTGCAATAATCAAAGATGTTGTAGCCGATGACCTCAGTCCGGCGGAACTTACTGCATACATCACTGCTAGTTACATCAACTCTCTCGATATGGATGAAGTCGAGCACCTGACCCGGGCAATGGTGGACACGGGAGAAAGATTGACATTTCACACGCATCCGATCGTTGATAAGCACTCAATCGGCGGCGTTCCCGGGAATAAAATATCCCTGCTTGCTGTTCCGATAATTGCGGCAAGCGGATTAAAGATACCAAAGACCAGTTCACGAGCAATAACGGGGGCCGGTGGCACAGCAGATCTCATGGAAATTCTCGCCCCGGTGTCATTCTCAGCGACAGAGGTCCAGAGGATGACCCTGAAGGTCGGTGGGACGATTGTCTGGGGTGGTGCGACAAATATTGCTCCCGCGGATGATAAGATCATCGTTCAGGAATACCCGTTCAAGATAGATGCGAGAGGACAGATGCTAGCCAGTGTAATGGCGAAAAAACTGGCTATCGGAGCAGACCTCGTCGTCATCGATATTCCGGTCGGGCCTAATACAAAGGTCGCAAACGTCCAGGATGGGCGAAAACTGGCCCGGGAATTTATTGAACTTGGCGATCGGCTTAATATCCGCGTAGAATGCGCTGTTACGTATGGCGGATCCCCTGTTGGCAGGGCTATTGGTCCGAATCTCGAAGTGGCAGAAGCATTACATGCACTTGAGGGAAGCGGAGAACCGGGTTCACTGATCCAAAAAAGTCTTGCAATTGCAGGCATAGCGCTTGAAATGTCCGGTAAAGCGGCTGCAGGTAACGGGTTTGATGTTGCGAGTGAGATATTACGAAGTGGTAAGGCATTAGAAAAATTCCGCCAGATAATTGAGATCCAGGGTGGAGACCCGAAGGTAACCTCTTCTGATATAATACCTGGGAAATATGAGTTTATCGTGAAGGCCTCGACGACCGGTTACGTTACCGATTTCAACAACAAGTCCCTGATAACAATTGCCCGCCTGGCTGGTGCGCCGCATAATACCGGTGCGGGTGTCCTTCTCCATGCAAAGAAAGGCACCAAGGTCCAGGTAGGGGATCCAATTTTTACCATTTATGCCGAGCGAAAATGGCAACTCGACAAGGCGGTAGAGGAAGGAAGGAGACTGATGCCGGTGGTAGTCGAGGGAATGCTTATCGATCGGGTACCTGGCGATTACAAATGGCAGTAACTGCTATGCATGCGAATGGGAGAGATCAAACTTATTTTGTGGTCTGGAATCAGATAGAATATAAATCATGGGCTCAAAAATATAATTTGAGGGATTTATCCGTATGAAAATAACATGCCGTCAGATATTCATGGTCCTCTGTGTCCTCCTCATTGTAGGTGGTGCACAGGCTGCTACCCTCTATGTGAATGTATTTGAAAAGACAACCAACGTTACTGCCATACCGTATGCATCAGTCTTTGTTAATGGAGCCCTTGCAGGGAAAACCGGCACCGATGGCATTTTTTCATTCACACATCCTGGTAACACTCCAATTGTCGTCAAAGTAATGAAACCCGGTTATGAATCCTGGGAAGAGGAGGTCGGCATGGCCGAGTCTTCTATTCTCGTCCAACTGATGAAAAAGGAACTGGTGTTGAACATAAGTGTTTTTGATGCCGATAGTGCAATCCCAATTGCAAATTCTCAGGTACGCATAGCAGGGCCTAATATTACTGAACCATTGAAACTGACCGATCAGAACGGGGTCGTTACATTTCCTGTGCAGGCCGCAAGTATCTATAACATCCAAATCAGCGCCCCGAATTATGAGAACCGGAATGAAGTTATAGAAATGGGAATGGAAGGTAAAAATATCCAGTACCTCCTTGTCCGGGGTGATAAGTTTTCAATCCTTGCAAGAAGTGCGGAAGATCAGACCCCGATTGAAAATGCAGAGGTTTTTATTGATGGTAATTCCAAGGGGAAAACTGACGGCAAAGGAATTCTCTCCCTTGAAATTCCAAGGAACAAAGTATACAATATCAAGATAACCAAGCCCGGCTACACAGACTATGTAGAAAAGAAAATGATCGGCGAGAATGAAGCAGTTGTTACTGCAACCCTCGCCATAGCACCGTACCAGGCCTCAATATTTGTATTCGATGAAACGAAAGCACCGGTACAGGGTGCTTCGATCATCATCGACGGGAAAACAATGGGTAACACAAGCCAGTATGGTAAGTACACATTCCATGACTTTCCCTCTGGTCAGTATGTCCTTGAAATAAAACATCCTGGTTTTGCAGCCCTGAGAAGAGAAATCGGAGTTGACGATCTCGGAAAGGATATTACGGTGGAATTGCCATTCCAGCAGGCAGATCTAACGGTTTTTATAGAAGATGAAGGATACCATGTAATTCCAGGGGCATCGATCTCCCTGAATGGCAGGAATGCAGGAATTACCGATGACAATGGTGCATTTAAAACGAAGGCTAAGGTAAGTACAGAGTATAACATCACGGCATCGATGAAAGGGTATAAGCCTGCAATGAGAACGGTAACAATCGATCCGGGGAACACGACGTCGACCGTTACCCTCACGATGGAAAAAGACCTCAATATCGGGATGTTCATGACCGCAGGTCTGGTCGTTGCAGTTATCATCATTATTATTCTCGCGATACTTCTTGTAATCAGGAGAAAACCAAAAACCCGTTCCTCTCATGGCAACAACAAAACCCATGGGGGTAGTAGTGGCGGTAAAAAAGGCGAAATATGAATAGAACGATAATAATGATATTTTTTCATGTAAATAAAAAAATCATGTGTTCGGTTAGCAATCCATCCATCCCTGACCCACGGACATTCCATAATTAAAAAATACCCCCTGATCGACGTCCGGGGCAATTTGAAAATTGTATAACGGACCCAGCGGGAATCGAACCCGCGTCCTTGGGTTCGAAGCCCAAGAGGATGTCCTCTACCCTATGGATCCAGTCCTTGCATATTTCAATCGCAACCTATTAAGCATTTTTCTACCGACTGAGTAATAATGATTCTTTCCGCATCAGAGATAATCCGAAGATTGCAGGAATCCGGATGCATGGATGAAATGCCAGACGAAAGTTGTTCCGATTCACCATCATCCGGGTGCCATTGTTCCGGGCCATTGGCGAGGAGTGCGAATGGCACTGACGCACATCCTCTGCAAGCAGATGGCCGTGATCTTATTATCTCTCCCTTCTCCCGCGAATCTCTCCAGCCGGCGTCCTATGACCTCAGGGTTGCGCATTCCTTGGTCCTTCCAAGAGGAGTCTGCAGCCTCGTTCCCACGCTGGAATGGGTGGAATTGCCTGTCGATCTCGCCGCTACGCTACGATGCCGGTCGTCTTATGGCCGGAAAGGGGTAATGATCGCCGCTGGTTATGTAGACCCGGGGTTTCGCGGACAACTGACGCTTTGTCTCGTTAATATGGGGGCCGAGGAAATTCCGCTCTATCAGAATAATCGTGTTGTCCAGATGATCATTCACGAAGTGAGAGGTGGAGACCGGCTCTATGAAGGCAGGTACCAGGACAGCCTTGGTGTAATCCACTCAAAAGGGTAATTTTCCGGTTACTTCGTGATCTGGTTACGACTGTAATGGATCAGACAAGATCAACGGACGAACGTTAATTTATCCGGCCGACAGATCAACTATTAAGGAATACAATTCAGAATAAACTGGGGGAAGTACCCTACCAAATAAAAATGGGAATCGAATGGAAGCCATGAGATTTGGGAAATAGTTTTGGATGGCAGCATGATCCGTACAGAGCGCAAATATATTGAGATCCTCCGTATCCTGAAAGATCACAGTGAACCAGTAGGTGCCAAGCGCCTCAGTGAAATTATGGCTGACCGTGGTTTTATCCTTACTGACCGTGCCGTGCAATATTATCTCCAGTACCTTGATGAGATGGGTTTCACTGAGAAAGTGGGTAACATGGGGCGTATCCTCACAGCGGCAGGGATTGCCGAGACCGATTATGCCCTAGTAGGGGACCGCATAGGATTCATCATCTCCAAACTCGAACGACTTGCCTTCAGGACAACATTCGACCCTGAAACCTCCACGGGAGATGTTGGTTATAACCTGTCAATTGTACCAAAAGACCAGGAAGATCTGGCCATTTCAGTTTTTGATGAAGTAATAAAGGCCGAGTGTGGTTTTTTTAATTCCTACCGGATTATTGACAATGATCCGAGGGTTCCTTCCGACTCGATTGGTATAATGACTATCTGCAGTATCAGCATGGACGGTGTATTCCAGAGAAATGGAATCCCGGTAAAAATGGCCTATGGCGGCAGGTTATTAATCGAAAATGGGATCCCCACTTCTTTCCTTGACCTTATTGGTTACCGGGGAACCACGATCGATCCATTACAGCTTTTTATTTCAGCGGGGCTGACGTCGATCCGGACCCTTATCCGCACGAAGGCGGGCATAGGTCTGGCCAATGTACGTGAAGTTCCCTGTACTGCGGAAGATCGGGTAAAAGAGTTGATTATTTCGATGCGAAAATGCGGGTTTGTCTTTCCGGTCCAGATGGGAAACAAGGTCCTTAACCTCCAGTCTAACCCGCATCGCATATCAATTGCATCGTTCAGCGGGATGAACTACATTGCGAATGCAACGGAACAGGGTGTTCACCTGACCACTGAAATCGGGGCAGGGAATATCAGATTCTCAAAAATTGTAGATTCGGAATAGATAATCGGGCATGCTTTGATTGGGGCCGGCAGAACCTCAGTTTTTCAGCGTTTCTCATCCATCTTTCTTAAATCTTCGCGGGCCTTAGCGACAACCGATGCAAGGTCTGTTTTCATTGTATCTTTAACTGGTGAAAGGGGTTCCATTCCAGCTGCTATTGTGGTATCATGTTTGTTACCAGGTTTATCACCTGATATAATGCCTTCGTTACCGGGGGCGTGGGGGGATTCCGGGATTTCCAAAACAGCTGATAACTGCTCCTCATTATCAGGAAGTGTCTTCATAATCACTTGCACGGTTTTGGTCTCATCATTTGAAACTCCACTATCAGGGGCGCCTGTAATTCCCGGTTGATCAGTGGTCCGGTTCCTGTGCCGGCTGAAAAAAGGAATGCTTCTCGTTGGTCCCCGGTCTTCTTCAGGTTTCTTCGGATCTGATTTCTGTTGCGTCTGGATCGGGATCCGTGTACGGAGAAATACCTCAAGATTTTCCTGTCCGGCACTTATTGTACCTGAAATGGCGCTTTGGATACCAATAGCGGCTTTTGGTGTGCTTCTGTTATGATCTGGAGCCTGAGCGTGCCAATCAGACTCCCATCCTGGATTTTCTGCTGTGTAGGTATCCCTGAATGCTCTTATCTCATTAATTCTTGGAATATTTGAAAGACCTGCGAGGATTATTATAACTGCGATATAACGGGTATTTTTTACCGGGTAATCTCCTGACCGCATTTCCATGCCGGCTATGCTGCGATCGATCCATTTTCTGACCGTCATAAAGCCTTTCATGCTGATTGCCTGTGAGGGCCCGGCAACAAGAATTAGCGCTTTTTCTGCGCTCGTTAAATCGCACGGGACAGAAATATTCTCGTATATTGCCTCTTTTGCAAGATCTACCAGTCTTTCAGCTTTTTTATGTCCAGATTCTGCATGAGTGCCTGATGGACGGAAGAGACTGCCGATATGAAATTTTTCCCCTGCGATGTCTGCAGCCGCATACCCAACCGCAATAAATCCCATCCCGCGTATAGTATTGAGTATTTCCCCTGCGTCAAGGACAACCTCTCCCGTTTCAATATCTCCTCCTTCGCTGAGCTCACCTGCCCGGAGCAACAGGCCCAGGCGCCTTGCGATACCGGCGTTTAAATTTTTGTAGTTGTTCTGCCTGAATTCATCCGGTCCTTTCTTTGATAATGGATTCAATTTTTGATTTTTGGCATTCCGGTTTACAATACCTTCTGTTACTCCATACCCGGATAGTTTTCCATTATCGAACAGTATGATACCGTCAACCAGGGGGAGGAGTCTGTCAATATCCAGTGCAGCCTTTGCGGAAACTCTTCTCCCCTCATCAAGGGAAGGCAGGGTTACGAGACAAAATACGGGTTCAACAACCGTAGACCTGACTTTTTCCAGGATGGCGACTCCCACGCCGGCCATTGTCCCACCAGCCCCGGTGCACAGGATAATGGCATCCTTATCGCCGGTGTCCAGATTATGGAGCAGGCTGATAATCTCATCAGTTGTAATGTCATCCGTTATATCATCTGTATGTAACGATACAGATGGGAAATAGACTCTCTTCCCGGCGGGGATATAAGAAAGGTGATTAAGAGTGGCGGGATCGCGATCAATTGCGATCGCCTCTACGCATGCGATATTTTTAAACTGCCGGTCCTGGCCATACAGCATATCTGCTATCCTGCATCCAGCTCCTCCGAGTCCGATAGCAAATATCCTCATTTTACTCTTTCCTTCTGATAATTTTTTCCGTGAGAGTAGTGGCATTGAGTGAGACATGCTGTCAATTATTATGGTACTACTCTTCACCGGACAACAGGGGGACCCTGGCCATTGCACAGAGAGAATCCGGTCTTTTGTTCGGGGAATACTATTCTTCTCCAAGATTTTCAACTAATCTTTTAAAGTGTTTGTGATAGGCCGACATTTCCTTATCGCAAATCCCGATTAATACCCGGACTCATGAGTGGTCATCTTCCGTGATTGGGTTTCCCTGAAAATTGGGATCGTCCTTTCTGGTATCCGGATATGCCGCATCTCTCTGCGTCTGGGATATTTTTTCACCTTCCATGCTTCCGCTGCGAATGGAAACTCCCCGGAATACGCAGGCAAGTTAATAATTGAGACTTCAGGAGAAAGGAAAATAATAATATATTTAAACGCATGGGCGATAGTACACACTGAGGTGAATTAGCCTTGACTTATGGAATAGAATTTGTACCAGGAAATGTTAATGTCAAGCAGGTAGTCAATTTCTGCAAACTCGCAGAGTCAAAGGATATCGACTTTGCATGGATCACCAACCACTACAACAACCGCCACTGCTACCCCACGCTGGCCGCAATTGCGCAGGCAACCACCACCCTGAAAATGGGACCGGGTATCATGAACTCATTCACCGACACACCAGCAGCGATGGCATCATTCTTCTGCACGTTGAATGAGATATCAGACGGACGCGCAGTGCTGGGAATTGGCCCCGGTGACCTTTCAACGCTCCCAAAATTAGCAATAAAGGCCGAAAAGCCAGTTGCCCGTCTGGAAGAGGCAATTGTACAGATCCGCAAGCTCTGTGCCGGTGAGGAAGTCAAGAAATCAGGAATGCAGTTCTTTGACTACGACGGCGCAAAGCTCACGGGTGTTACTCTCCCTGGCAAGAAGGGCGTCCCGATCTACGTCGGTGCACAGGGCCCCAAGGTTCTCGATCTTGCAGGAAGGGTAGGAGACGGTGCATTGATCAACGCATCCAACCCCAAGGACTTCGCGATTGCAATCCCGATTATCAAGGCAGCAGCTGACAAAGTCGGCAAGAAGAACTTTGATATTGGTGCATATACCGCCATGTCCATTGACATGAATGAGAAGAAAGCCCGTAACGCAGCAAAAATTGTTGCAGCATTCATTGCAGCCGGCTCACCACCAGAGCCTCCTTACCCGTCATGGTCTTGACCTGAACAATGTCGCAAAGATTAAAGAGGCACTGGGCAAGTTCGACTTCAAGACTGTTGGAGAACTCGTTGGCGACAAAGAGATCGATGCATTTACTATTGCCGGAACACCTGAGATGGTAAAGGCAAAGTGTGATGCACTGACCAAATCCGGTGTTACCCAGATTATCTTCGGCTCACCACTCGGTCCGGACATGACCACTTCGATCCGGCTCCTTGGCAAGTACGTTGTATAGATCCCAAAACCAATTAACTTTTTTTTGATAATTTCCGATCGAGACTTTTAAATTCCTCGTATTCTTATATGCAGTATAATCAGCCATGTTTTCGGTACGGGAGTTGAGGTTGGAAAATTCGGTACTCCAGTACCGTGAGGAACTACTGACAGGTCTCCGCTGCAGGATCAGTCCTGACCGTACCAAACGGGGATTAGACCTGCCCTATTCCTATTCCCCCGGAATTGAAAACTGCCCATTCTGCCCGGATAATGTTCTCTCCGTGACACCCACATTTCCCGGGGGGGACAGGATTTGTCTCGGGGAGAGCATAACATTTCCAAACCTGTACCCTTTTGCCTCGCACCATACGGTTACTGTAATTACATCTGAACACGTTGTAGACGTCTTTAACAAAAAACAGTTGTCTGATGCATTTCATGCCCAGGTATGTTCGTTAAAAAAAGCCGATGGATACCCGAGCATCAACTGGAATTATCTCACATCAGCAGGGGCAAGTCTCGAGCATCCCCACCTGCAGGGGATCCGGGATGAACGCCCGCCTGTAATCGCAAACCTGTATTTAAAAAAAGGAATGCGTTACTATGAGCGACATGGCAGGTGTTACTGGGATGCATGGAGGGAGCATGAGGAAGGGTCTGAACGGTACCTTTTCGGGGATGAGATATGCTGGACTGCGCACGCAGTGCCTCTTGGAGAACGTGAAGTGCGTGGCGTTTTTCCGGTTGCAACGCTTGAGGATTCCGAAAATTATCTTGATATCCTTGTTGATGGGGTTCTTTCCGTCATCGGCTTCTATCGTTCACTTGGCACCCATGCTTTCAACCTCTCACTTTTTTTTGACAGGTGCGGCCCGGACCATGGGTTCAGGGCATTCTGCTCAATTATATCAAGGATTAACCCAAATTCACGGTCGCTTGCGGACTCCGCATTTATGGAACGGCTACATCTGGAGCCTGTTATCCTTACCCTCCCGGAAGATCTTGGTACTATGTTCAGGGAAAAAGGATAAATTCACTTTTTAATGGTCCCTCTCTATAAAATTTTGTAACCCTAATTACAACAGTTTTCGAAAAAATGGTGATGATGCGCATAATGGCGTGGCTTAATTGTCAACCCTTGTTGTTACAACCTTATTAGAAATGTTGAATGCCTGTTTTCAGGGATTTTGGGCTCTATTGAAATGCTCTAATACTATCTTGCCTATTAGGAGTATTCCGAAATTTATTCACGCTCCGGGGGCTCCGCCCCGAAACTTTGGCGACCCCGGTTGGGATAAAGACTATCCCAAAAAAAACCCGCCCAATGAATATCTTGTTGGGGGTGGGGCAGGGAGGGGTGAAACCCCCTCCTGTCTTCGTATATCCCTCAAACCCGCAGGATTTCAACAAAGCCGGAATTTCTGGAAAATAAAATGGAAAAAAGTTTTACTCTGGTTTTGAAACCAGTTTGGTCTTTGAAACGATAACGCCGTCTTTCTTGTGTGGCTTGCGGATAACGCCATCGACTGCCTTTTCGAGTTCGCGGGCCTCGTCACAGAGGAATGAAGCGGACCTCATCATTTCGTGGGCGCTTGCTACAATCGGGATGTACTGTTCCCATTCCTTGGTCATAAAGCAGCCTTTCACATTCACCATTGCAACGGCAGATGCGATCTCGTATGCTGCACGTGCTTTTGCAAGGGCATAGGGGTTTGAAAATTCTCCTGCGACTGCCTTGTCGGAAGTCATAACGACTTTTGGCAGAACGATTTCAGCACCCTTCTTACCGGCCTTGACCTGGTTGATCACTTCGTCAAGTGCCATCTGCATCTTGCGGAATGCACCGGTGATGGAGAGAACCTTTACGAGGTTGCCATTGTAGTCTGCCATCTCGGTCGGGTCAAGGAACTCCCTGCGTGCACCAATCATGGCATCTGCCTTCATGATGATGTAGCCGAATTTGCTCTCCTTGAGTTCTGCCCATTCTTTCTTTGTTGTGACATCATCGGTGATTACGACAACAGGGATACCTGCCGCGGCGAGCTGTTCGCGGGCACCGGTCGGGCCTGGAAGGACGCCATTCGGGGAAACCACGATACAAAAGTCCGGCCCCCATGCCTTCATATTGGACACTACACGGTCGACATCTGCCGGCTCGAGTTTGGTTCCGCTTGTTGCCATGAATGTCTGCATGTCTTCACGGTCTGCTCGTTCGTCGAGAAGAAGTTCGGCCATTACGCCGCTTGCAATGTTGCCTAATTTCGCAACTCCTACTTTAATTACCATTTTTACACCTCAAAAATTTATAACACGTTTATAGGACCTGATAAATATAAACATTTTGAAATCTGCGTCAAGCCCAAAGGTGTTTTCACATCGAATCTGAAAATTGATTCACATGCGTATCAAGAAAGGTAACCTGTTAACCGAAAGCGTTTAATTATCAGTAGTTAAACTGATCTGTTATGAAAGAGGGGTTGCTTACCGATCGTCAGAAAGAAGTACTCAGGTACAGGAAACAGGGACTGACACAACAGCAGATCGCAGATATTATCGATACTTCCAAGGCTAATGTCTGCACAATAGAGAAATCCGCGATGGAAAATATCAGGCGGGCAAAGGATACCCTGGATTTTTTATATACCCTTGATGCCACACACCTGTGCACGATACAGGCAGGGACAGACCTGCTTGAAGTATCCCCCTTCGTTTATAAAGAGGCAGAAAAGCTCGGTATCAAAGTAAAATATGATACGATATCACTGATTAACAAAATCCGGGAGTCTATCCCGGAACGATTCAAGGCCAGACATGTGCGTGAAAATATTGAAGTCTATATCAATGAAGAGGGCGAATTATATTTCGGATGAGAAAAACAATTTTCCAAAGGCATCAAATGGTATCTCTCTTTTTTGAACTTCTCATTTTACAATAAATATATATTTGTATCTCTCCAATTGTTATGGAAGCCTATATGAGGATTTGACTACAGGAAGGGCATATGGTAACCCATAAAACCGCAGTTACGTGCATTGAATGCAGATTGTTGTTTGTGGCGTGGACTGTATCATTCTGCGGCCATATAATTTCTCATAGGTGAGTGACTCCCCGCGGGGAGTTACCGAGAAGGAGTTGTGGATCTATTCACAACGGGCTGACATAGCTGGATCTGATGAGTGTGTCAAGGGTGGACGATACCAAAACGGCCCGCTCTGAAAGTTGCTCTTTCAGGGGATGCATGAAAATCAGGATCTATTCGCGAGACAGGTAGCCTGGTTAACACCAGCCTGGTCCATTGGAGGGCCAATAATATGACTCAATCCTGCCGCTTCCCAATAATTGTGGGAATCCGGGGAAAGATGGGTTAGTCTGAATTACAATTAATCGCGGGTTATCTCAGGACCTGAGCGTGGAGCATCACATCAGTCTCGGATCCGGTGGAAATCCTCCGGAAAATCCAGCAGGGACATAAACCTGGCAAACCAGGAGTTCCGTAAACGATCATACCGGAAAAATCCGGTAGTGGTCACGAAATGCGAACGAAGGATTGATTGAAACATGCCAAAAATAAACAGGCCGCGCAGAGGTTCTCTTGCATATAGTCCCAGAAAACGTGCAAAGAGCCCTATACCAAAGTACCAGTCATGGCCGCAGTATAACGGGGCTCCCCTGCTACAGAGTTTTGCAGGTTACAAAGTGGGGATGACGCATGTTATCATGGTGGACGATCACAAGAACAGCCCGACAGAAGGCAAGGACATAATGGTACCAGTTACTGTTATCGAAGTGCCTTCCATGAGGGTTGCTGCGGTTCGTGCCTATATCCGTGATACCTATGGAAAGCGCCCACTGTGTGAAGTATGGGCAGAAGAGACTCGACAGCACCCTCGGTCGCAGGATAAACCTGCCAAAGGACTACAACGGCGAATCGGCAAAGAAATGTATTGCCGATGCCCTTGCAGCCGGACAGGTGGCAGAGGTCTTTGCATTGATGTATACCGTTCCAGCCGGGCTTACCGGTGTCCCGAAGAAGGTCCCGGACCTCATGGAGACAAAGGTGGCAGGCGGTAACGTTGACCAGCAGTACGAGTTTGCAAGCAGTCTCCTCGGAAAGGAAGTAACACTTGACAAGGTCATTCAGCCAGGTGCATATGCCGATATCACCGCGATCACCACAGGGAAAGGTACCAATGGCCCTGCAAAGAGATGGGGAACTGCATTAAGGAAGAGAAAACACTCCCGTGGCGGTAAAAAGAGGCACGTAGGGACCCTCGGTCCGTGGACTCCGCACCACATCCGCTGGCAGGTGCCACAGATGGGTCAGCTGGGATTCCAGCAGCGTACCGAGTTTAACAAGCGTGTCCTTAAAATCGGGGATAATGCCGCAGAAGTTACTCCGTCAGGTGGATTCCTTCACTACGGACTTCTGAAAAGCCCGTACGTGTTGATAAAAGGGTCCATTCCCGGCCCGGTAAAGAGACTTATACGGATCCGGCCTGCAATCAGGCAGGGCGAGCACCATGTACGGTTACCGGTTATCGAGTTCATGAGCGTTCAGAGCAAGCAGGGGTAGAGAGAGATGAAAGCAAACGTTAGAACACTCGATGGCACGGTTTCACGGGAAATTACACTGCCCCCGGTCTTCGGGGAAGAATATCGCCCGGACCTCATCAGAAAGGCCGTAATGGCACTTCAGAGCACCCGCCGGCAGCCCCATGGGACTCATCCGTATGCAGGCATCAGATCTTCCGCGGTAGGATGGGGAAGTGGCCGGGGTATGTCTCATGTACCGCGTATCAGGAACGGTTCACGTGCGGCAAAAGTCCCGCAGGCAAAAGGAGGCCGTGAGGCACACCCACCGAAAGTGCAAAAAATCCTGTTGAAATTCATCAATAAAAAGGAAAAAGAGAAGGCTTTCCGCTCTGCAATTGCCGCAAGCATCCTTCCGGAACTTGTCCAGGGTCGTGGACACCGGTATGAAGGGGATGTCCCGGTTGTCATGGAAGACCGGTTTGAGGAACTCCTGAAGATAAGTGAGGTCATTACTGCCCTTACAAATGCAGGAGTCTATGCGGATATTGAACGGTCAAAGGCAAGCCGTAAAGTGCGTGCCGGCCGCGGTAAGATGCGTGGACGCCGTTACAAACAGAGGAAGAGCCTCCTGATTGTAACAGCAAACCAGCCGCTCCGTGCAGCGAAGAACCTTGCCGGTGTCGATGTCGTTACTGTTGACCAGCTCAACACGGAACTCCTGGCACCGGGATCCCAGGCCGGTCGTCTGACTGTCTGGACCGAAGGAGCACTTCAGATGCTGGAGGGGAGATAAATGGTTCTGAAATACCCGTTTGTTACGGAAAAGGCAATGATGATGCTCGACAAGGACAATAAACTCCAGTTCCTTGTCACACGAGAAGCCACCAAGGACCAGATCAAGCGCGAGATTAATAAGGCCTTTGAACAGGAAGTGACAAGCGTCAGGACAATAATGACGACACACGGCCAGAAGAAGGCAATTGTGAGTTTTGCGAATGAAAAGGCTGCCGAGGAGATCCTCAGCAGACTAGGAATTATGTAGGTGTGAAAAATGGGACATCGAATAACAACCCAGGCCCGTGGAAAAGGCGGTCCGACATACAGGGCACCTTCACACCGGTATAAGGCAGCGCTCAGGCACGTGGGCAACCTGGAAGTGACCACAAGGGGAACGATATTTGACATCGAGCATGACCCGGCACGGAATTGCCCGATCGCCCTGGTAAAACTTGACAGTGGCGAAAAAGTCTTCATGCTGGTTACAGAAGGTCTCGGTATCGGGGATATTGTCGCATGGGGATCCGATATTGAAGTGAAGAACGGTAATACGCTCCCGCTTTCAGGGATACCCACAGGGGCTTACATCTGCAACATCGAGTCGAAACCAAATGACGGTGGAAAATTTGTCCGTGCAAGTGGTGTGCAGGCAATTGTCGTAGACAAGACCGAAGACAAGGTCGGCGTGCAGATGCCGAGCGGGAAGACCAAATGGTTCAATTCCCGGTGCCGGGCGACAGTAGGGATTGTCGCCGGTGGTGGCCGGGGAGAAAAACCGTTCGTTACGGCTGGTAACAAGTTCCACAAGATGGCAAACACGGCATCGAACTGGCCTCGTGTCAGGGGTGTCGCGATGAACGTCATCGACCACCCGTTCGGTGGCGGCGGTCACCAGCACCCGGGTCGCCCGAAGACTGTTGCCCGTGGGACATCCCCCGGAAGGACTGTCGGACATGTTGCGGCAAGGCAGACCGGCCGCGCGAGGAAGTGAGGGGTAGAATATGGCAAAGAAAACTCAGAAGAGGTTACCGAGGCGGCGTGAGGAGTTCACCTATCATGGTTTCCGGATCGAGGAACTCCAGACTATGGGAATCAGCGAGCTCCTCCCCGTGATGCCATCCCGCGCCCGTCGCAAGATAAAGAGAGGCCTGAGCCGCGGTGAGGAGCACCTCCTTACCAGGTTCAGGGCCGGTGATGAAAAGATCCGGACTCACCTGCGGGACATGATCATCATGCCCGAGATGCTTGGAAAAGAGATCGAGGTATATAATGGCAAGGAGTTCATGAAAGTTGAACTCCAGCCGGAATCTGTCTTCCATGTTCTTGGTGAGTTTGCATTGACACGAAGAAAAGTCGCTCACGGAAGTGCCGGTATCGGTGCGACCAGGTCGAGTAAATATGTCCCGCTGAAGTGATCGTGATGGCAAGAATAGCATATTCACAGGATATTTCCGGGGACAATATTGCCCGCGGAAAAGCAAACGAGCTGCCGATCTCACCAAAGCACTCGATTGAGATTGCAAGTTACATCAGGAACCGCAAGATCGATGACGTGCTCGACTACCTGAACCTGGTGGTTGCCCAGAAAAAGGCAATCCCGTTCAAGCGGTTCAACCGGGATGTCGCCCACAAGCGGGGCCTCGAGGGCTGGGACGCAGGACGATACCCGAAGAAGGCATCCCTTGCATATATCCGCCTGCTCTCGTCGGTGAAGAAGAATGCGGAGTATACGGGCCTTGACCCTGAAAAACTCGTCATTGTCCATGCGTCCGCAAACCGCGGCCGTGGTCAGAAAGCATTCTTCCCACGTGCAATGGGCAGGGCAACCCCGAAAAGACGCGAAACCGTCAACATCGAGATTGTAGCAAAAGAGGTGGAATGATGGCAGTAGAGAGAAAGTTTGTTGCAGAAGGCGTTCGCAGGGCCCGCGTAGAGAAGCACCTTGTAAAGGAGCTCAGGCGTGCCGGCTATGGCGGTATGGACCTCGTCCGGACACCGCTCGGCACCCAGGTAACGATCTTCGCGGAAAAGCCGGGGATTGTTATTGGTAAAGGCGGGAAGCTCGTACGTCAGCTGACACAGGACCTTGCCACCACCTTCGGTGTCGAATCGCCCCAGATCGAGGTACAGCAGGTCCAGAACCCGAGCTTCAATGCCAAGATTATGGCAGAACGGCTGGCAAATGCTCTTGAACGCGGCTGGTACTTCAGGAAGGCCGGTTCAAGCATCATCCGGAGGGTTATGGACTCAGGCGCACTTGGCTGTGAAGTCATTATTGCAGGAAAGCTCACCGGTGCTCGTGCGAGGACCCAGAAATTCGTCGAAGGTTATATCAAGCACTGTGGAGAGCCCGCAATCACGATTGTTGAAACCGGCTACGCAGTGGCCATCAAGAAACTCGGGACCATCGGGGTGCAGGTCAGGATCATCCCGCCGGATGCGGTTCTTCCGGACCACTGGACTATGACCCAGGCACCAGCAAGGGCACCAAGAAAACCCGAAATTGTTGTTACTGATGTCGGTGAAGAGATCGACGAAGAAATTGACCTCTCCCTGGGCGAAGAAGAATTCCTGGAGGAACAGTAAATGGCAATACTCCGGGCAAAGGATGTTCAGCAACTGTCAGACGTTGAGTTGCAGGAGCAGATGGGCAAGATCCGGCTGGAACTGATCCAGCACAACGGAAAAGTCAGTGCCGGGGGCGCAACAGAAAACCCGGGACGTATCAAGGAGCTCCGCAAAACCATCGCCCGAATGATGACTGAAAAAAACCGCAGGAGAACTGTATGATAGTACCCCGGAACGTCATTCGCCACGAATTGATAGGCCTTGACGTTCTGGTGGTGCATGCCAGCAACCCTACGTACCAGGGTGTCGCGGGACAGATCGTAGACGAGACGAAAAACATGCTGATTATTCGAACGAGGTCCGGGATAAAGCGGATCCAGAAGAATACCGGCGTGTTCAGGCTCACACTTCCCGACGGGACACTGGTTGATGTTCAGGGTTCAGTACTGGTCATGGCACCAGAAAGACGGCTCAATCTGCATAAAAAAATATAGAGGTTCGATATGGCAAACAACATAGGATTAAACGCCCCGCAGCCAAAAGAGGCTTGCAGTGACGTTAATTGTCCGTTTCACGGCACTTTGTCTGTGCGCGGCCAGGTGATCACCGGCAAGGTCGTGAG
The DNA here is from genome assembly GCA_963815625.1 of uncultured Methanomicrobiales archaeon. Lineage (GTDB taxonomy): Archaea > Halobacteriota > Methanomicrobia > Methanomicrobiales > Methanospirillaceae > CAIKOD01. The sequence continues at coordinate 64,296 of CAWFHG010000006.1, read as the reverse complement.
CGATCGTATGATGGGGACGGTAGTGGTGGAACGCCAGTACCTGCATTACGTGAGGAAATACAAGCGTTACGAAAAACGCAGTTCAAAACTCCATGCACATAATCCCCCGTGTATACAGGCAAAGGTCGGCGATACCGTGAGGATCGGCGAGTGCAGGCCGCTCTCAAAGACTACTACCTTCGTCGTCGTCGAGGTGCAGGTATCATGAAGGCAAAGCAGTCAAAGACCCCGCGGGCACTCGCTACCGGGACACGGCTTATCTGCGCTGACAATACCGGCGCACGTGAAGTCCAGATCGTTTCGGTATTCGGGTACCACGGGGTACGCCGGAGACAGCCGAAAATGGGCCTGGGCGATCTCGCGACCGTGAGTGTCAAGAAAGGGACGCCTGACATGCGCAGGAAACTCGTGCGTGCGGTAGTAATCAGGCAGAGAAAGGAAATCAGACGGCCAAGCGGTCTGCGTGTCTCGTTCGACGACAATGCTATTGTAGTCGTGGACGAAAAGAACGAACCGCGCGGAACAGAGATTAAAGGACCGGTAGCCCGTGAAGTGGCAGAACGGTTCCCCAAGCTCGGTTCCATGGCGACTATCATAGTGTGAGGTGCATGATGGTACGAATAATCAGCTCACAACCAAGGAAACAGAGAAAAATCAGGTATAATGCACCAGCACATGTTCGTGGGGATTTTCTCCGGGCACCGCTTGCAAAACCACTCAGGGAACAGTACAAGCGGAGAAGTCTCCGTGTCATCATGGGAGACACCGTCAAAATGACGAGGGGTAACTCCGCAGGACAGGAAGGACTTGTTGATAAGGTATGCACGAAGGATTACAAGATCTGGGTGCATGGCGTTACCGGGACAAAGGCCGACGGGACAGAAGTCGCACGGCCGGTTGACCCGTCTAATGTCCAGATCGTCAAGCTCAACCTGAAAGATCCGAAGAGGGAAATGAAACTTGCCGGAGGTAATGAATAATGTCAGATCACCTGAAGCGGTTCAAGGCGCCGGATTCGTGGCACATACCCAAGAAAACAAACACGTTCATCACGAAGACTGCCCCCGGGCCGCACAATGCAAATGCACTTCCGGTAGCAGTCTGGCTCCGTGAACAGATGGGGTTCGCGCGGAATATGAAGGAAATCAAACAGATCCTTCACCAGCATGATGTCATTGTTAACGGACGCGCCTGCAGGGACCCGAAGATGGGAATTGGTATCTTCGATATCGTCTCACTGCCAAAAATCGGCAAATATTACAGGATACTCCGCGACAAGAACGGCCGGCATAAAACAATCGAGATCGATGCCGAGGCCGCAAAGACCCGGCTCTGCAAGATTAGCAACAAGACTGTTGTCGCAGACGGGAAAATCCAGCTCAACATGCGTGACGGCTCAAACGTCCTGGGAGACAATACCTATAAGCCAAAGGACTCGGTTGTCCTCTCACTCGACCCTGAAAGCCGGTTCAAAATTGTTGACCACTTTCCCTATGCCGTTGGTAACATGGCAATGGTGATAGGCGGGAGACATTCGGGAAAAATTGCCCGTATTATCGGTATTACTGTTGTGCCGGGCAGTGTCTCGAACCGTGTCCATTTAGAAGACGATAAGACAAAGGAGCAGTTCGAAACCGTCGAGGCCTTTGTCTACATGGTTGGCAGGGAAGCACCGGCTCTTGCGGAATGGGGGATTGAATGATGAGCCCGGAACAGAAGACCGGCGTCAAGAACCCGATGCACGAACTTGATATTGACAAAGTTGTCGTTCACATGGGTGTCGGGGAGAGCGGAGAAAAGCTCTCGAAGGCAATCGATATCATGAAGACAATTACCGGGAACACGCCTGTCAGAAGTATTGCAAAGAAGACACAACCTGCGTTTGGAATCAGGAAGGGGGCTCCGATTGGGTGCCGTGTTACGCTTCGCGGAAAGAAAGCGAAGACATTCCTCGAGACCTCGCTCAATATCATCGAGCGGAAGATCGCCCCGACACAGTTCGACCGCCGTGGAAATTTTTCGTTCGGAATAGAAGAACATACTGATTTCCCCGGGATGTCATACGATCCGCAAATCGGTATCTATGGTATGGACATCAACGTCGTCCTGGCAAGGAAAGGGCTCAGGATCAGCAGGCGCCACCACGAACAGAAAAAACTGCCGGAAAAACAGCATGTGAACGTATCGGACTCGATTGCGTTCCTGAAGGACCGGTATAAGGTGGAGGTATGATCATGGCTGGAGAACGTACGAAAAAATTTGGTCGCGGTGCAAACGAGTGCAAGATGTGCGGGCGCAAGCAGGGGCTTGTCCGCCGGTACCATATCATGTTCTGCAGGCAGTGCTTCCGGGAATGGGCCCCGAAGATGGGCTTCAAGAAGATGAACTGAGGTGATCATACAATGTCAAGACTTAACCCAATTGCAGATGGTATGAGCACCCTGAAAAATGCAGCCGATAAGGGCAGACCCGAATGTATCATAGAACCCGCGAGTAAACTTCTCGGGTCTATGTTCCGGATTATGCAGGACTCAGGCTATCTCAGCGGATTCGATTACATCGACGATGGTCGGGGTGGCCAGTTCGTGGTGCACCTGAACGGCCGTATCAATAAGTGTGGTGCGATCTGTCCGAGATACTCAGTTCAGCTCGATGAACTGGAATACTTTGAGGAGCAGTTCCTTCCAGCCAAGAACTTCGGCATGCTCATTATCTCGACGTCACGCGGCGTGATGTCTCATGAGCAGGCGAGGAAAGAAGGTATTGGCGGCGAGCTGCTTGGATATGTCTATTGAGGTGCACAGATGACGACAGTGAGAAAATACAAAGTTCCTGCCGGGGTGAAATGCCAGATTGATGGATTTAATATCCGCGTAACAGGCCCGAAAGGCCAGATTGAACGCAATATCAGGCACCCGCAGCTCTCCGTCACCTGTGATGAGAACGAAGTACTCATCTCAACAGAATCAGGCCGGAAGGCGAACATTGCCATGGTCGGCACGATTGCCGCCCACGTAAAGAACATGTGCATCGGCGTAACCGACGGATACGAATACCACATGAAAGTGGTATACAGTCACTTCCCGATCCAGCTCAAATTACAGGGTGAAAAACTCGAGATTGCCAATTTCCTTGGCGAGAAAAAGGCCCGGTACGCGAGGATCGAAAAAGGTGTCACGGCAAAAGTGAGCACCGATGAAGTAGTAATCAGTGGAATCAACAAGGAATCTGTCGGGACCACCGCTGCGAACATAGAAATTGCCACGAAAATAAAAGATCGGGACCCCCGTGTATTCCAGGATGGCATTTATACAACACGGAAGGTGTAGATAATGGTCAACGAGAAGAAGAGGTTGATCCGGGCCCGTGCAGATAAGGGCGCAAAGTTCAAACGGGACGGGTTCGGCAAGAAACCCCAGATATCAGATTCGTGGAGAAGACCACGTGGGCTTCATAACAAGCAGCGGAGGCAGAAGAAAGCAAAAGGTGCACACCCAACACCGGGATACGGAAGTCCTGTCCTTGTCAGGGGTATGCACCCGAGCGGTTTCCTTGAAGTCCGGGTCTTTTCGCCGGATGAGCTCATTGGCATCGATCCGGCCAGTTATGCAATCCGGATTGGTGCGACCGTCGGTGGCAGAAAGCGGGCAATAATCCTTGAAAAGGCAAATTCAGCAGGATTAAAGGTCTTAAATCCGAGAAAGGTCAAGACTGTGGCAGCTACCACTGAAGAGGAGGTGTCATCAGAATGACCGATCTCACGAACCAGAAACGGATTTCGGCAGCACTCCTGAAGTGCGGCGTCCACCGGGTATGGTTTGACCCGGAGCGGAATGTCGACATCCAGAATGCAATATCACGCGAAGACCTCCGCGGTCTTATCAGTGAAGGTGCCATCAAGGCAGAGCAGAAGAAGGGTGTAAGCCGTGGAAGGGCCCGGTTATTGGCCGCGAAGAGATCATACGGTCACTGTAAAGGTCCCGGAAGACGGAAAGGTGCAGCAGGTGCAAGGCATGGCCGCAAAGACATGTGGATGCAGAAAATCCGTGCCATCCGCAAGAGCCTGCGTGAACTCCGTGCAACGGAAGCGGTTGATACCCATATGTACCGGCTTCTGTACCGGAAGGCTGCCGGAGGCCAGTTCAGGAGTGTAGCACACCTGAAAGCCCAGCTTGAAATAATGACCGGGAGGTTGAAGTAAATGGCAACAGGACCGAGATACTTTGTTCCTTTCCGGCGAAGAAGAGAGGGCAAGACTGACTACTACAAGAGGACACACCTCGTGGTAGCCGACAGACCGAGAATGGTCGTAAGGAAGACAAATACCCATATCATTGTCCAGATGGTAACCGCAGGGATGGAAGGAGATTTTACCATCGTCTCCGCGAACTCGAAGGACCTTGTTAAGTATGGTTACACAGGATCGCTCTCAAACACACCGGCAGCATACCTGACCGGGGTGCTGTTTGCGGTACGGGCACTGAACCTGGACCAGTCTGCCGCAGTCCTCGATATCGGACTTAACAGGGCAACATTTGGTGCCCGCGTATTTGCAGCCCTGAAAGGGGCAGCAGACGCAGGCCTCGATGTTCCGTTCGGCGAATCCATTATTCCTGCCGAGGAAAGACTAAAAGGCGGGCATATTGAAAAATTCGCCCCTGACCGGGCAAAAGGCCTGGTCCAGAACGTGGAAATGACAATGGACGCCATTATGAAGGAGCTGGAATAAAATGGCTTACGAAAAAGTCGAATGGGTACCTCTTACCGGTCTCGGAAGACAGGTCGCTGCGGGTGAAATCACCAGTATCGACCAGGTCCTCGAAAGCGGGAGGCCTATCAAGGAGCCGCAGATCATCGATGCGTTCCTGCCCGACCTCGAAGACGAGGTGCTGGATATCCAGATGGTGCAGAGGATGACCGACTCCGGTCGCCGTGTCAAGTTCAGGGCCGTCGTTGTCGTTGGTAACCGGAATGGTTACATCGGGTTCGGCCAGGGCAAAGATGTACAGGTCGGCGATGCAATTAAGAAAGCAATCGTTCATGCAAAGACCAATGTAATAAAAGTGAAACGTGGATGTGGCAGCTGGGAGTGTGGCTGTGGAACAGGTCATTCGGTCCCCATGAAAGTGGAAGGCAAGGCAGGAAGCGTCCTCGTGACGCTCAAACCGGCACCACAGGGGATCGGACTTGTAACCGGTGAGATCAGCAAAAAAGTGCTGGAACTTGCAGGCATCAGGGATGTCTGGACGTTCTCACGCGGTCAGACAAGGACTACTATCAATTTCGCCAAGGCCACGTTCAATGCACTCAAGGCTACGAATATGACCCGGACGGGGGGAGCACAGTAATGTATGGGATTGTGCAGGTGCGTGGAGTGGTAAATGTGAGGCGTGATATCAAGGACACGCTCAAAATGCTCCGGCTCCACCACATCAATCACTGTGTACTGGTACCAGATACCCCGGAAAACCTTGGTATGATCAGGAAGGTCAAGGATTATGTTGCCTATGGAGAAGTCGATCAGGCGACGGTCGCGACACTGCTGGAGACCCGTGGAAGGGTAATCGGAGATCAGCCACTTACCGACGAGTATATCAGGGAACATTCAACGTACAATAGTATTGCAGAATTTGCAAACGCCCTGTCATCGGGAAATGCACGTCTTACGGATGTGCCGGGAGTCAAGCCGGTGCTCAGGCTCCACCCTCCGCGCAAGGGATACAAGACTATCAAGAGAACATTTCCACAGGGTGGTGCGCTCGGTTACTATGGTAACGAGATCAATGCACTTCTCTATAAGATGAGGTGAACTGAGATGCCAGTCAATAAACGCTCTAAATTCCGTGGATCGCGGACATGTGGTGGCGGGACCCATAAGAACCGGCGCGGTGCAGGAAACCGCGGCGGCAGGGGCCGTGCAGGTATCAATGCTCACCATTTTGTGCGGTATTACCTTAAGGAAGGGCCTGTATTTGGTAAAAATGGGTTTTCAAACCCCACCACTACCCATGTCAAAGCCGTAGATATCGGGACCATCGACCAGTTGATCCCTTCATTAATCAGGCAGGGTATTGTAAAAGAAGAGGGTGGTAAGGTTATCTTTAACGCTGCCGACATGGGGATTGACAAAATCCTTGGCAGTGGAAAAGTGACTCACAAAATCCAGATCTCGGCAGGTTCATTTTCTGAACAGGCGAAAGTAAAAATTGAAGCATCGGGTGGCCAGGCACTGGTCATCTGATCACTGACATATAGGTGAAATTAATGGGAAGCCTGTTGGATCGAATGGAACCCCTGCTCGCAGCAATGCCTACGGTGAGGAGCCCCGAAGGCCACGTTCACTTCAAGAACAAACTGCTGTGGACGGCGGGTATATTAATTTTGTATTTTGCATTGACTAATGTCCCCCTTTGGGGGATCTCTCCCTCATCACAGGACCTTTTCTCCTATTGGCGGGCGCTCCTCGCGGGTCAGAGCGGTTCACTCCTGCAACTCGGTATCGGGCCGATAGTGACGGCTTCCATCGTCCTGCAGTTGCTGAAAGGTGCTGACATTCTCCATATCGATACCTCTGAAGCCAGAGGCCAGGTCCTGTACATGGGCCTGCAGAAGGTACTCATCTTCGTTATGATCATACTCGAAGCGGCACCCAACCTTGTCGGAGGATTTATGATACCGGATCCGGCGGTTGCCCAGGCATTCTTTGGCGGGAACCTGTTCGCGGTTTCGTTCATTATCTTCCTCCAGATTTGTCTTGGCGGGTTGCTCATCGTATTCATGGATGAGGTAGTTACCAAGTGGGGTATCGGGTCTGGTGTGGGCCTCTTCATTATTGCAGGTATTTCGGAGGCAATTGTCAACGGATTTATCAACTGGGCACCGCTCAACGATGCCTATCCTGTGGGTTTCTTCCCGAGAATTGTGGCAGTAATCGCCAGTGGGGCGAATTTCCTGCAATATATGGGGCCGGAGCTCCTCGCACTTATCACGACCGTGGTGATTTTCCTTATCATCGTATACGTGGAATCCACCCGTATTGAGATACCTCTGGCGCATGCCCAGGTCCGCGGTGCTCGTGCGAGGTTCCCTGTCAAGCTGATCTATGCATCTGTCCTGCCGATGATCCTTGTCCGTGTCCTGCAGGCGAATATCCAGATGATCGGGTTGTTCCTGAATAATGTCGGGATCACAATATTTGGTACCTATTCGGGAACGTCGCCGGTCAGTGGCCTGATGTATTTCCTTGCACCGGTGAATGGTCCGCAGGACTGGATGTGGTGGGCATATCCGATAGTCAATGAACCATGGCAGATCATGCTCCGTCTTGGGATCGATACCGCAGTGGTCGTTGTCGGGGGTGCAATATTTGCGCTCTTCTGGATCAAAACCGCAGGCCTCGATTCGAAAGATGTGGCACGGCAGATCCAGGGTTCAGGGATGTCAATTCCCGGTTACCGGAGAAATCCCCAGGTGCTTGAGAAGTACCTCGATCGTTATATCCCCCGTGTAACCGTGATCGGTGGGGTATTTATCGGAGTGCTCAGTGTCGTTGCCAACCTGTTCGGTGTAATCGGAAGTGTAAGCGGCACAGGGCTGTTACTGACGGTGAGTATCACGTACCGTCTCTATGAAGAAATTGCCAGCCAGCAGATTATGGAAATGTATCCGTTCATGCGAACATTCTTTGGAAAAGAGTAAAATTTCAGGAAGACGTGAGTGAGATGGCCGGGAAGAAAGTAATCATCACTGGTGTACCGGGTGTGGGAAAGACCACCGTTGTGAACAGTGCCCTCGAAAAGCTCAAGGGAGAAGGGGTCACCTACCAGTCCCTCAATTTTGGTACATTCATGTTTGAGGTCGCACAAAAGGAAGGGTATGTGAAGGACCGGGACGAAATGCGCAAATTGGACAAGGATGTCCAGAAAAGCCTGCAGAAACTTGCTGCAAAGGCAATTTCGCAGATCTCCGGGAATGTCCTCATCGATACCCATGCATCGGTAAAAACCCCAAAAGGGTATCTCGCGGGTCTTCCGGAATGGGTATTGCGGGAACTGATGCCTGACCTTATTGTGCTCGTGGAAACCGATGAAGACCAGATCCTTCTCCGGCGTCTCAGTGATGCGACAAGGGTCCGCGACATGGAGGGTGCAGGAGGCATTGCCGAACACCAGCAGTTTAACCGCTCGTTTGGTGCCTCCTATGCGATGCTGACCGGGTGCACGGTAAAAATTATCCGGAACCAGGATTTCCTCCTTGAAAGGGCCGCCGCGGACATGGCCGATGTCCTCAGGTGACTAAATGGACCTGAAAAAGTATAGTGGATATATCGCCCTTTTGCTGGCGATGGTCCTGATCGTCTCCTATAGCATCCCGTTCATACGGGATGGCGTGGGACTTGGCATCAATATCGCCCTGGGCCCCGCCGTCGACATGTTGAAAATTCCGTTCTTCATCCTGATTATCATTCTTTCGACCGTTACGGCGCTCTATTCATCACTTATCCAGAAGTATACCATTGATTACGAAAAAATGCAGGATACCCAGGAGCGGATGAAGGAGTTCCAGAAGGAATACCGGGAAGCCCAGCTCTCACAGGATGAAAAACGGATCAAGAAACTCGATGTAAAACGTGACAAGATGATGAAGGAGCAGCTGCAACTCTCACAGCAGCAGTTCAAGCCAATGGCATATATCCTCCTGCTCACGGTGCCGATCTTTTTCTGGCTGTTATTCCGGCTTGCTACGGATACAAGTTCCATCGCGATGCCGTTTTTCGGGGCCAGTACATTGGCTGCCGGAGTCCTCGGCCCCATCCCGGCATGGATGCTGTGGTACATGTTCTGTTCTCTGGCGATCAGCCAGGTGATTAGAAAGTCCCTCAATATCGGGGGCCTCTGATGCGTATCACCGTGAGTGGACTTCCCGGGAGCGGGACGACCTCACTGGCACGTTACCTTTCAGAAAAACACAATTTTAAACTGATCTCCGCGGGGGAAGTCTTTCGGCAGATGGCAAAAGAGCACGATATGGGTCTTCCGGAATTCGGTGCGCTCGCTGAGAGCGATCCATCGTTTGACAGGATGATCGATGAACGCCAGAAGGAAATTGCCGAATCCCGGGACAATATTATTGTAGAAGGCAGGTTATCTGGCTGGATGGTACCATCAGCCGATTTGAAGATCTGGATCAATGCGCCTCTTGAATGCAGGGTCCGGCGAATCCAGTTCAGGGATGAAGTGATTAACGAGGAAACAGCGAAACGGACCACAGAAGAGAGGGAAAAGTGTGAAGCGCTTCGTTACCGGATGTATTACCAGATAGATATCACCGATCTCGGGCTTTATCATATGATCCTGAACTCGGAACACTGGGGGATCGAACAGCTCGGTGCAATTGTAGATACAGCAATAGCGGTATCCAAAAAATTATAATCTTCTGTTATTTCATCTTATTTTTGCTGATATAAACTTTGTATGCGGGCATGTTCCTCTTAATATGGTTTAATCCCGGATAAGTAGCAACCAGTAATCAAAGACAACAGGGTGAAATCATGGACAATGCCGGGAAGTTGGAAAGAGTTGAAGTGCTTCTCGTTAAAGAATGGAATACCGATGATATCCGGTCATTGTACAGTGAAGCCGGGTGGTGGGACGAAGCGTGGGACCCGGTTCATCTTACTCCCCTTATTTCAGGGTCGCTGGCATTTGCCGTTGCTGTCGACCGGGATACCGGCGCCGCCGTGGCGATGGGAAGGGCACTATCAGATGGTGTTTCAGATGCCTATATCCAGGACCTCATCGTGACAAAAGACTTCCGTGAAAGTGGAATCGGTAGGAGACTTCTTTCTACACTTGTCAGCTTTTGCCAGTCCAAGGGTATTACCTGGATAGCGCTGATTGCGGCACCGGGGACAGAGCAGTTCTATATACCATCAGGGTTCAGGAGGATGGAAGGTTATGTACCAATGATATTAAAGGGACCTGAAAAAGGAGAAAAATCCAATGCTAACCAAACGTGATTTCAGACCCGTAACAATTGGTGATAGGGAATTCTTCGTTAATCATTACCGTAAATATCCCCAGGTTCACAGCGATAATACCTTCACGAACATGGTGTGCTGGAATCATTATGCACATTATGAGTACGCGTACGTTAAGGGAAATCTGCTCTTGTCAAGCACTATCGAAGAAGAAACCTCATTTCGTCCCCCGATAGGTCCAAGGGACCCTGAAGTCCTCGCCGATGTGATCGACCTTGCGATCGCCGAAGGCTCAGATGAACCGCTCGTGCTGGTGGATGACCCGACGAAGTCGTGGATAACCGGTTTATACCCCGATTTACCCCTCTATCCGGACCGTAACTACTTCGAGTATCTTTACCGGACGAGCGACCTGGCAGACCTCCCGGGTAAGAAATTCCTGACTATCAGGCACCATCTGAATAAATTCCAGCGGAATTGTATGCCGGAAATAGAGCCGATTACGGGAAAAAACCTGACCGAGGTACGGGATTTTCTTATCCGGTGGTGCGAATGGAAAGACTGTGATAGCGAACCCATCCTTGCACATGAAAAAGATGCAGTTTTTTTTGCGATCTCGCATTTTACCGATCTTGGTCTTATGGGACTTGCCATCAGGGTAAAGGGATCAATCGGTGCAATGGCGCTGTTTGAGCCTCTTAACGAGACCACGGCACTCGTGCATTTTGAGAAGGGCCTGCCTGATTGTGAAGGTATTTACAAGGCAATCAATAAAGAAACTGCCCAGCTCCTTCTTGACCGGTTCATGTACATAAACCGGGAAAGTGATATGGGTGCATCAGGACTTCGTGAGGCAAAGATGCGATATCATCCTGATCATATGATAGAGGTATATTACGCAAAGAAAGAAGACCTCATCAAGGCAATTAAAAAATAACCGGTGCACACTCCAATACCAGAAATCCGAATCCGGGATATTCTCTCTTTTATAACACGACAATTTAGCCAAAAAATTCTCTCTAATCCGGCAGGTTTGCGAAAGCCGCGTCAGGAATGCATTTTCGAGACATTCTGATATGAAAAATACGGTTTCCGGGTATCCTCTCATACCTATCTTATAGATCTTGTCTATTTTGGTTTATTTTCGGACAGGCTGGATCAACCCATTAAATTTTTTTATTCAACATTGCCTGCTGAACCATTCATTGATACGTTCTTCAGCACATCGGTACCCCCCATCAAGGAAAATTGCACCGATTACTGCTTCCAGTGTTTCCGCGAGGACATACGGTTGTTCACCTGCATTATGTTTGGCCTCTCCCTTGCCGAGCTTGATGTAAGGCCCTATATGGATTTCACGACCTATTGCCGCCAGGTTTTCTTCGCGTTCCAGTTCAATTTTTTTCCTGGTAATCATGTCCGGGGTAGCTACACCGTTCCGGATAAGGATATCGATCAGCACGGTTTTCAGCACCGCATCGCCCAGTGTGCAGAATATCTCCTGGTCCTGGCATGAAATTCCCCGTTGTGCCTGTTCATTTGCATAAGCTTTCCTGGTAAGGGCACGTTCGAGCAACATGGTGTTGTTGAACCGGTAATTCAGACAGTCCTCGATCTCGCTTTTCATTGTTCTCCTCTCACTAATCTTCCTGTTTCATGGATAAAACATCCTAACTGGAATGAAAATCCGGTTGTTTCCGGGAGATCCGGGATGTGTAGTTTTGTAAATTCCGGGGTGACGCCAATTATCAGGGTTTGGAATCCACGAAAAAATTCTATGGCTCCTTTGGTCTTTGTGTATAGCATTATCTGGTTTATATTCCCAAAATAGCCTGAATTTCATCGAAATTGATCATGAAATAGGTACCTGACCCCAGGTACACTGATGTAGAATATCAATTCAGGTATGGTCGTTATCTGACCCGTTCCATTAAAATACCCGTGTAAAAGGCTACACTGCGTGGGTAGCCTGATGTCTCACGAATTTCACCACCGGTAAAAACGGATATCATAAATTTTATCTAAACACTCCATTGATTTTTTCCTGAATTACCCGCTCATCTGAAGTTTTTTCAGCGGTATGGTTGGAACCGGCGTCACAATTATTTTGTTCTTTAACTGCCAGGGAATTTTTTAAAAAAGCAAAATGATTGATTCAGAATTCTATTAATATCCCGCAAAGGTCAGAGGGCTGATGGGACCAGGGCAATTATCCCGTCAACGATTATCTTTACCGCGATGGCCGCAACAAGCATTCCCAGCACCTTCGCCATAATATCCGTGACACAGTCCCCGAGGATTTTCTGGATATAGGCAGAATATTTCAGGATCAGGAATGTGGCGAGGAGTGACAGTCCGATGGCAATAGCCGGCACGAGCATCCCATAATCGTTTGAAAGGAGCAGGACTGTTGTTATAGCACCGGGGCCGCAGAGAAGCGGTGTCCCGATTACCACGCCAGCAACAGTCTTCGAATGGTCTTTCGACTTTCCGATATCAATGCCAAGTGACATCTGCATACCAAGTATAAACAGGAGTATACCCCCGGCAACCTGGAAACTCGGCAGGCTGATACGGAGTACATCGAAGATCAGGAAGTTGAAGAAAAGGAAGATGTACATCAGGAAACCGGCAACGGCGATCGCAATCAGAGCCTGCCTGCTGATTTCCGCATCTGACTGTCCCTTTGTCATTGCAGTGAAGATTGGGACGGACAGGAGGGGATCCAGGATAACAAAGAGGGCCCCGAAAGAGTAAATTATTGCAGAGACTGTATCAGTCATAAATCCAGCAGTATTTTACATTTTTTCACGGATAAAACAAGTGGTCTCCCGGGTCCTGTAAATGTCCTGATATGAAAAAACAGTTTATCATAAACAAATAAAACCGGGATCCGCTGATATCCCGTCATAATAGTTGATCAGGCCCAGAATTGGCCGGTGAAATAAAAATTTCATTAGCGAGTCAATTTCAAGAGTCCGGAAAATGCTCTTGAATCTGGACAACCTGCTAGGGGGTTGATGCCAGTTTCTGGGGGGTCCGGCAAAACAATAAAGCCAGGTGCCATATCAAGAGCATTACATCATATGTAGTTCATATTAAATAATTCGTCGATTGGATCAGTTCCGGGACACCATTCGACGAGGCTAATCCTTTATTGCCACGGAATTCATGGCAGATCCTTAACGCCGATCCACGAGTCGTTTCGGACGACCTTTCAGGGTATTCAGTTCAAGTCCGCCGGGTTTGGTAAACCAAAAAAGGATTTTTAATGTACCGTCCCCATGCGCATCCGTGAGCAGCGGGTGTCCCTTAAGGAAGGAACCAAGGAATGAGTCACCAATACGCCGTGTATCACAGTGGTCGGGGTCTATGCATTCGAGACCGACCCGTAAGATTGTCTCCCGTTCGTCCTGGCCGGTGTACAGGAATGCTTCATATTCACCGGTAAGGTACTGCATATTTTCAGGCTGAAATACACCCCGCTCGATATCAATGCGGTTAAAATGAGCCCCGTTTACCCATACGGTATCGGCCTCCCTTTGTGGGTTCATTATTCTCATATGGGTACGGCCACAGGAGCATAGTTCCCTCGAAATTACCGAGGTCGTGTCCTCGGTATCGTAGTTAATCAGGAGTGTGCCGCATTTCGCGCCCACCGGTAACAGAGTGGTCAGGACCGCCCTTCCTCGAGCCCCTTCCCTCACAAACGCCGCCATTGCCGGGTCATAGATGTCGAGGTGAACGAGGTCTTCAGGAACGTGCAGCCCCGCCTGCTGACGACATTCCCCGCACATACTGCCCTCCGTGCTCCCATAGGTATTGTAAATCCCACAGCCCCACAATTCGCTGACATATGACCGTGCTTCCTGCGCAAAACCCTCTCCTCCCACAACCAGTTTTTCGAGGCCCAGGTCCTGGATATTGATCCCTTCTTTTCCAAGTCTCTGTGCAAGGTGAAGAAGTTTGAACACACTACCAATAATTGCGGTCGGGCGGTAATTGGTGAGTGTCCGTACAGGAAAGTTACAGTTGCCGGTGGGGATCATAGTAAATCCAATCCGGTGAGCGGCGAGGGTCATGGTGTTTGCCCCGACGTTCATGCCGTACGTAGTACAGACAACAACCCTGTCCCCCGCGTGAAAATCCTGTGAAATAAAAATCCGGGCGTATTTTTCTGCATACCTGAGCCATTCCTCATAGGTCAGGAAAAAGCTCTTCGGCACCCCGGAGGTCCCGCTCGTCTCGTGAATGGTAAAAATATCTTTAAGGGGAGCACTGAGAAAACGGAATTCAGGTGTCTGTGGTGGCTGGTTCTCCCGCACAGTCTTTCCGGAAATGATCGGGAGGGACAGCAGGTCTTCGTGGGTCCGGACATCGCCCGGGTTGATATGGTTAGTATGGAACCAGTCCCGGTAGAATGGCGAATGTTTCGAGGCATAGGAAATGGTATAACTGATCCGTTCGTCGATCAGAGAATCGAGATCGTCGCGGCCAAGTGTCTCTACCTCCTTGTTATAGAACCGGGATTCATCCATAACGAAGTCCTGTTGAGCGTATATTCTTAACTATAATGCTAGTTCTCATCACGATTATTACCCCGGTTTTAATTGTGCGAACTTCGTTTCAGGCCCAGATAGATATGGAGGAGGAGGAGAATAAGGAACGGCCCCCAGAGGTAAGTATGCAACTGGTAGGAGACCGATTTGCCAAGTAAGCCGAGTGTAAGCGGCGTTACGAGATCAGAAGACGTAATGCCGAAGCCTGAAAGAAGGAAGGCTATCGTCACTGCCCCGAGAAGCCAGACGACCAGGTGCCTTACGTCACGGTCCTTCATGTTTTGGATACCACCGGATGTTCATCAGTTACCTTTCCGTGCGGGTTCCGGATGTTAGAAAAAGAACGAGTTATTTACATCCCCTCCAATGGAATAACCCCTCTGTTCCCAGTAACCCCGGTAGTTCGGATCGCTGGAAAGCTCGATTTTCGTTACCCATTTAATCCATTTGTAGCCCCACCGGTCCTGGGCTGCCAACTCGAACGGATAACCGCGGTCTTCCGGCAGGGTCACGTTATTCATCCCATAGGCAAGCAGGATGTCATTCTTTTCGATATAATCCAGCGGCAAGGATGTTGAATAACCGTCATATGCATAGAAAATCACCGTATTGGCATCAGGACTGATACCTGCCCTGTTAAGCAGGTCCATTACTTTTACACCCTCCCAGAGAATCGTTACGTCCCAGCCCTCGACACAATGCAGGGTTATTACCTTCTGGTACCCTGGCAGTTGTCTTACTTCATCATACGTCATGCTCCGGGGCGTGGTTACCAGCCCGCCAATATCCAGCTTGTAGGTGCTGATATTCACGTGTTGCGGGCCTTTTATAGAGTTTTCCCGGAAGTCGGTGATTGAAGACAACTTCTCACCCTGGTAATCCCTGATTTCCACAGAAGAAAGCACCCTGCTGGTATTTGCCGCCGGAACCCCTGATTGTCCAAACAACCCTGAAATATTTGCAATGTATAAGACGGCCACTACGACGATAATTATTAACAAAACGGTCTTTTTAAAATCCATAGAGAATATCCCTCATATCACGCCGTTACACCCGGTTTGAAACCCATTGGAACCTTTAAGATAATTATCCTTATGGATCTTTGCAAAAAGCAGGCATGTAAAATGTCTGACCCATCGGTATTCATGCACTACCGCAAGCTTTACATTTATGAGATCCAGTTACTATTCACTATTGTATCAGGCTTGTTCCTGATAAGAACGGGCTTGCAAATTGTGGTGTTACAACCATGGCGGAAGTAAAACGATATAAATGCAAATTATGTGGTTATGTATACTCCCCGCTCCGGGGAGAGCCGCATAATGGGATCCCTGCCGGGACGCCCTTCGAAGACCTCCCTGAGACCTATGTATGCCCAATCTGCGGTATGGAAGGCAAGGGAAAGATCGGAAAGTGGGGATTCGACGAGTGGATACCGACTAAATTTATCTGCAGTGTATGCGGGTATGTGTATGACCAGAACCGTGGTGAACCACACAGGGGTATCAAGGCGGGGACTCCCTTCTCCAAATTGCCCGATGATTACCGGTGCCCGGTCTGCAACCTCGATCCGAAGATTAAAAATGAGTTTGGCCCGGTCGGGACATCCGGGTTTGAGCCGCTCTATCTGTGAGCGGACAAACCGGACACATTGTTTTCTTTTGTCAGGATTTCATTCGTGTTTTTTGTGTACTATCCAAGTTCGAACGTTGTAACGCCGAATATCTGCGGAATTGGTAACTTTGGAATTTCCCGGGTATACATCCGTGCCGTTCCAAATACTTCTGTCATCCCGTGTTTCTTTGCGAGAGCCATTGCTGAAGCGTTTGGTTCCGGCACGTCGAGGAAAACCGGCACACCTTCGGCAAAAGCCGAAAGGGACGAATAGATTTTTTCCGCAATTTGTGGGTTACCTGCGAACAGGGGTCCGATTTTATATCCGTTAAAACATTTCCTGATGAAGCCATACCCGGAAAGGGATCCGTTTTCAATACTCGCATATCCCTTGCAATCGGGCTGGTAAATGAAATGCTTCAGGAACCCTTCCCGGACAGCGGGAAAAAACATGCTGTCGTAGGCAAGGATCCGGGGGAACGGGACCTCACGCAGTGGCGTGAGTGTTTTGTCGACAGTGCCTTCACCAACACCCTCAAACCTGATATTCCGGTAGGCAAAAATAAACCCTGATTTCTGGTACATCGGTTGCATGGCGAATACGCCGTCGATCCCCAGGTTATATCCTTCGGCGAATTTCATCACGAAATCATACACTGCCCGGCCGATTCCCATCTCCCGGTAATCAGGATGGACGATGTACAGCCCACCGAACATGAAGTTATCGTCGTACCGGACGATCGAAACACTGCCGATCATTTTGCCTTCGGTTTCGATAGAAAAAAAACCCGAAGGATCGGTCTGGTAAAAAGCATCCGCGTCATGCAGACCGGGGTTCCATCCCTCTTCTGCGGCCCAGGCAATAGCGGTATCCGCCTCCGCACGTGTCATCTGGCGGATTCTGGCAGGAATATCAGTTCCCGTAAGTTCCAGCTCCATAATGATCTGGAGGTTTTTTAATTAAAAGAACCTGTTGGAACCCCGGTGTCTCAAAACAAATGTATGGTTCAGGAATTTTGGAAATTAACAACTAAAAATAAAAAACAGGCTGCGCCTGGAGAGCGATGGAAAATTAATTCAAATTGGAGTTAATACCCTTTTGGAATTTTCATCGGGCACAAGAACCGTGTATCGAGTCCTGCATCGTTTACAATTTGCCTCACGAGTCTCCTTATAGTAGGGCTTTGGCATGTTGTAGAGAATTGTGTTTTCATTTTTGCATGATGGGCATGAGAACCGGATTGCGTAGCCACTTCGCGATCCGATAATTGTAGGGATTAAAGATTCCTTCGTCATTGTGTATGGTTCTGATGGTAGTCTCAATGCATGACCGATATGAAATAAGAAGTCCCTCATACCATTCCTTCGGCTGATACCGGCGAATGGAGCCTCTTATTTTTGGGATATACTAGTATTAGCGCTGTAAGGTTATAGCATGATGGGACTAAAACCCGGAAAATAAGCCGGAATTAAATATCTCTTTTTCTAAAAGTGATGAAAAAAAATATTAAATGAGTTTGAAGATCGGGTGATTTTCTGCCTTGACATCGATACCAAGAGGACGCATTGCCTCAAGGACTGCGATATCAGTGTATGCCTGTGCAGTTATCATCGCCTCGACGTTCTCGATAGGTCCGTACATGATTAAGTCGGCACCGAGGGTGCTTGCGATCATGTTGCAGCCGATATCAGGGGCAGACCATGCTGCCTGGCGCATGCCGTCCATACCGCCAAGGTAGTGGTGCGACATCTGCTCGAGGAGTGCATCGTTGCCCTTATAGCCTTCTGCTTGTCTTGAGGGGGATTTTTTCGTCCCTTTCCAGCGGCGCAGCCATGTCCAGGCAACGGTCATATTGTGGTATGCACCACCCGTCGGGTAGCCGTGAATTGCCTTGCATGCAAGGATCTCACGGTATGCACTGCCTGAACCAAGGCCGAGCGGGGTTGCAGCAGTATCAAGAATCGGGCGGGTGATACCGCATTCTTCTGCGATCTGCAGCATTCCCTTTGCCTGTCCGGCGACACCGCCCTCGACGAGCACTTTCTCCCTGCCAACGACCGAAGAGTCGGCCGGGTTAAAGGCGAGTACGATTGCTGCATTGACGTCACTGTTCTTCAATGCCTCGATGTTTTCAGGCTGGATCGAACCGTTGATCGAGTTATAGATTGCCCGGTCAGCGACACCGGTCTCGGTCACATACTTGCAGGCATGTGCAAGTGCGGCTGGTACCGATGAGTCCATCAGGAATGCAGTCTTGTCATCAAGCTCGGTAAACCAGCTGATGTAACTCTCAAACGCCTCAGGATATTCAGCGAGGATCTGGAGAAAGTGTGGAACTCCCACTTCATCGGAGAGCTCCTGACACCGGTTCCAGAGGGCCTCAGCTTTTTCTTGTCGATAGTACCCTTTTTGTCGTCCAGCACGATTTCATGCTTGTTATAGAAGATAGACGCACCAAGCACTGTCGGGTATTCTCCTGGCTGTCCGCCTATTTTGGTGCCGTTGAAGTCCCAGACCTGCTGTTCTTTTTCAAATTTGAACATTTTTTCTCACCTCCACTACATTAACACATTCAGTTTCGGCAGCAAAACTAACAACATGACGAATACCATTAATCCTGCAACCAGTCCATAAAGTATACCGATATCACGACCGATTTTTCTGCCGGTGCGCTGGGCAATTTCCGCATCAGTAAACTCTATTTTCTTTTCAATTTTGTCGAGTCTCTTCTCGATCTCAAGGAATTGCGGGTTCACACCTGCAGCAGCTGTTTCTGCACCGCCTGCGGCTTCCTTGACCTCGACTATCATCGGGTCTGCAGGGAATGCGCCCGGATCACGTGCCGTGAGTTCGTGGATCTTGGCCTTGATGGCCGCGACGTCCTCAGACTCCATGATATTGACGACTTCGATCTGCTCCTGGAAGCGCTTGATAGCGGCATCGTTTAAGTTCTCGATGAAGGGGATTGCACCTTCTGCACCGACAACCCTGCCGTCCTTGACACCGCCCTTGTGAAGTGCAACCATCGTCTGACCAGACAGGTGGCCCTTCACTTCGGTACCGCAGCAAAGCATAAACCGGATGTTCGGGTTCGAGATGATATTTGCAATGACCTTCTCAAGACCGAGGTTCTCTGTCTTACAGGAACCGCAGAGTGCGGCGCCTCCATCGCAGATACCCTGTTCGTCAAGGTGAGACCCCATGGTCACGACTGCGACCGGGCTGTTGGCATCTCCTGAATGGAAGTCGCCCTTGGCGATTGGCCATCCACTTGCTGGTGATTTCTTTTCTGCCATTTTTTTCACCCCACAAGATATGCCGGTACCACGATCAGGACCAGGGCAATGACCATTCCGATTGCAAATCCTATTATTCCCGAGTCCATAACACCTGATTCGGTCTTGTTGGTTCGGGCAAGGATCTGTGCCTTATAGCGGATCTGTTCCACCATTCTGTCTATTGCGACCATCCGGATGGGTCCTGCTGTTTTAACTTCTTCTGCCATCTTTATCACCCCATCAACATGAACCCGATAATGGCAAACGATACCAGGAGGCCGATCATGAGACCTTCAATTTTACCGCCGTAGACACCCGCGGCAAACTTGTCGCGGTATCCGATATCGGTTACCATCCTCTCGATTATCTTCATCCGTGCATGGATAAGTGCCACCTCTCCTGAGAGCGGTTGTACCTCTCCGGTCGCCTCTTCTCCGCCTGCGGCTTCCTTGACCTCGACTATCATCGGGTCTGCAGGGAATGCGCCCGGATCACGTGCCGTGAGTTCGTGGATCTTGGCCTTGATGGCCCCGACGTCCTCAGACTCCATGATATTGACGACTTCGATCTGCTCCTGGAAGCGCTTGATAGCGGCATCGTTTAAGTTCTCGATGAAGGGGATTGCACCTTCTGCACCGACAACCCTGCCGTCCTTGACACCGCCCTTGTGAAGAGCAATCATTGTCTGACCAGACAAGTGACCCTTCACTTCGGTACCGCAGCAAAGCATAAACCGGATGTTCGGATTCGAGATGATATTTGCAATGACCTTCTCAAGACCGAGGTTCTCTGTCTTACAGGAACCGCAGAGTGCGGCGCCTCCATCACAGATACCCTGTTCATCAAGGTGAGACCCCATGGTCACGACTGCGACCGGGCTGTTGGCGTCTCCTGAATGGAAGTCGCCCTTGGCGATTGGCCATCCACTTGCTGGTGATTTCTTTTCTGCCATTTTTTTCACCTCAAATAAGATGGAACACCAGTATCCCTGCGATGAACAGGCCTACAGCGAGTCCATACCAGAACGCGTTCATACTGCCCGCAATAACCAGAGATTTTTCTCTTCCCGGGAATGATGCGAGGAAATTACCCTCCCCTGACAGCATGTTCACAAGGTCATCTGAGACTCCCTCAAGAACTGCTACCTTATCAAGTATGGGGGAAAGTGATTCTCCGGCCGTTGTGACAACACCGACCATCGGGTCTGCAACGAGTCCATATTCCGGAAGTACCTGGATATACATGTCAGTGTCCCTCCACATCTGGAATCGGTTTCATGTCGAGCCATGCGGCTGCGTCCCTCTTCGAGAGCTCGATATACTTCATGTAGGTGTAATACCACCCGAGGAGCCCGACGATGAACGAGAGTATTGCTGCCGCCGGACTGACCAGTGCCGCCGACATTACTGCTGCGACCATCATGGAAAGGAACCCGCATTCTGCGGTGAGCATAAGCATGCGGTCCTGTTTCCACCCTGGTCCGAGACACGCGTTAAACCCGTGCTGGATTGCGATGGCTCCGAGAAGGAATACCGTTGCAATGAGGGCTCCGCCAATGTAGGATGCCTGGTACGATGGAAGGCTCATGCCGAGGACCTGCATGGACCCCGTGGTCAGTGCAGAGAATGTGAACGACCCTGAAATCATTGCAGAGAACCCCATGAGGGTCAGTGCTCCGACCACGGCCATTTCCGTGAGTGACCTGATCATCACCGGGATATGCATTGAGAGTACTTCGTTTGCGAGGTACCCGAGGATTGCACCGATAACTGCTGCGAGAATTATCGCAACGATTGGTGCCAATGCGCCGAATTTCGTCGCAAACAGGAATGCAATGATTCCTGACCCGAATGCGATCATCCCGGCTGATGGAACTCCGGTTCCGATACCGTAACTTGCAAGGATCTTGATGCTGTGGCTACCCCAGACAAGGGCTGCAATTGCTGCCAGCCCGCCGAAGAATGCAAACATCTGTGTCCCGACAATCACGTTGAGGTATGAGAGATAAAGCCCGATCACTGCGAGTACGAGCCCGGCGATGAGGATCTTCTGGTGGGGTACGCCCCCTTCGATAACTTCAACTTTTATCGACATTTTTTAACACCTCACACCAGCACCAGCAGAATTGCGACGACTCCGCAGAGTGCGGATGCAACTGCCGATGCAATGATATCTCGTGGGAACCGCTTGAACTTCGGGTCGTGCGGGCCTTCGATCGTTCCTGTGATGTTGTATGCAGCAAGAACTGCGATAACAAGGAAGATGCCGATTGCGAATATCCCGGCGAGCGAGACTGCAATTGGTGTAATCTGCGCTGTGGTCGCCTTCAGGACTCCTGGCAGGGATGCATTGTATACATCGAGCAGCATCAGGTAGATCAATGTACCGCCGGCACCACCGAGGATACCGCCGATGACACCACCGACGAACGATACGAACGGTAATCCGTGACCTTCAGTACCCTGGGACTTGTATTCGGGCTGTGTGTCTCCGGTTATCGGGTCTTTCTTGACCTTTCCGGATGCAGCGGGAATACCCATTCCATAGATGTAAATGAAGTTCACGAAGAAGCACGTGATTGCAAGCATAAGGCCGCCACCGATAGCTCCGGTGACGACAGCGACAACAGTTCCCTGTGAAGCTGCCCATGCACCGCCAAAGAGACCGGCGAGACCGCCACCAGCCGCCAGCATCGCGACACCGGTCGCAATACCCGGGGCTTGTCCCATTGCAGCAGGTGCACCGCCGACTGGTACGAAGTGGACACCGAACCCGATGAGGAGTCCGCCGACTACAATACCAATGAGGGCTGTCATGCCGAGTGATCCGCCGTACATGTACATTATGGCGAAGATAACTACGAAGATAACCAGCGAGATTAATGCCGGAACCGGAGCAATTCCAGTTGAGCCTCCTGCTGGCTTCGGACCTCCAAGAGCGCTCATGAGGAAGTCTCCTCCACCGGTTTTGTGTATGGCCCGTAGTTCTTACGTGCCCAGACCTCAATGTAGCGGTCGATTATGGTGAAGATAAGGATAATTATTACACCTACGATGATCGCTCCCCATCCGGCACCGATTTTCTCAAAGAGAACGGTCCTCCAGAGTTCAAGGAATACGATCAGTCCGAAACAGACCCCTGATGCGGGCCCGCCGAGCTTTGCGGTGAAGAAACCATTATCGAGCGAGTTGCGCTCACCGGCTTCTGCATAACGGACGATGTTACCCGATGCCGAGATCGGGACGCCTGCACCGAACATCTGTGTCTGGTACTGGCGTTCTTTTCCATAGTATGGGTTGCCAGTTGCAGATCCGGCTGCACCAAGAGCAATACCCCATACTAATCCGAGTAAGGGCAGTGGGAACGGGTGGCCGAGTGCGGCATTCATGAGGTGACAGAGTGTCACCGTTGCAAATATGGCGACAAATGCATGTGCCATGGTCACGGTGGTCATCGACTTGATGATATCGATATACACCGGCTGTCCAAACTTGGAAAGACTTGCCGTCCTTCCTAAATAAGCAGTGGTTGAGTATACGCCCTGGACGAAAGTGGCCAGTCCGGCTCCGAGGACGATCGCGAGGATCGGGTTGATCTGCATGGCCATAAATGCCCATGCAATCCCGGCCCCCAATGCGATCCAAAGACCCCAGGCGGGTGGTTCACCAGCAATTGCCTTGTTATAGATTCTATGAATGTAACCCATCTGCGGTGCTAGCTGAACCTGTGAGTTCGGATCTCCCTGAGATCCTATATCCGATTCAACATCTTCCGCAGCACCGGCTACAGTGGCAAGTGCTCCTGCCAGTGCAGTAATTCCAATGCTAAATACAATGTTGTCCAATTTAGCCTCCTCCTGCGTGCTGTAATAGTGCACGAGAGTGTTCATGCTGCATTACGACTCACATCGAGTACAAACCCTTTGTGGTTCAATTAAGAGGTTGATTATAACTTAATTAAAGGTTTCGAAACGATTTGGGGGTTTTATGGCGTTATTTTCGCCGGATTAATAAAAGAAAGGCGGAATGTTGGAATCAACGAATGTTATTTTTCATTAACTAAAAAAAAATTGTGCAACATGTTTTGGTATATATATAGTGCTGGGCGCTTTACCTGCAATTTACCAACCGGACTCGCAGGTGTAGGATTTCGGTACTGGTTCCGGGTATCCGGCCCGTAATGGTTAATCCGCTGGCTATTTTCCCCTTTTTTCGGAACTTCCGGTAACCGCTTGTCAGGCAGGTTATGGAAAATAATACTGGTTAAAAGTCGGAAACCGACCTGTGCATGAGTGCCATAACACCAGGTTTTTTTCTTTTCTCATTACCCGGCCGGAACCCTGATAGTTCCATCGGGGGCGATTCATACATTTCCCGGTCGAGGCGCCCGTTGATCTCATCAAATATCCTTTTGTAAGCGATACAATGAGGGTCCACACCTTTTATTTCACCGTTCGTGGGCGCAATCGCGTTGTAGGGGCACCCTCCCCTGCAGTACCCTGATATGGGAACATCCACCACAGTTCTCGTCCACGTATTCCTTGTACCGGGCCATCAGCTTCCCCGGCCCGGATTGGGCAAGATCTTCGGGGCTGGGATGATCGCGGACATTTCCCATGCAATACTCCTGCATTCCTACAAAGCGGTAACAGGGATAAATGCTGCCGTCAGGCCCTACGGCGAATGTGGTTCCCATGCAGTCGACATAGGTACATACCGATCCATGACGGGTGAACACGCATCTGCATAGATCGTTGATATTCATGATTTCCATGTCCCCCAGATGTTCAAGGGCCTTGTCCAGCAGGTAAACGAGAAGGTCCCCATACTGTTCCGGATCGAGGGCCCATTGCTTCGGATTTTCCGATCGCAGTGAGGGCAATGCCGGGTGCAGTTTCAGGACAAAACCGTTCCGGAGGAAAAAATCAAATATTTCCTCCCTGGACTTCACCGATTCACAGGTGAATGTACAGATAAACCGCACATTAAGGCCATTCTCTCTTGCGATATTGTACCCGTTCATTGTCTTCCTGAAGTATCCGTCGCCCCGCTGGGAGTCGTTAATTTCCTCGGGGCCATCGATACTCGACCCGATCGGGACATGGTACCTGGCCAGCACCCGGGCAATTTCCGGGGTCATCCGCCATAAATTGGTCTGCATCGCAAATTCCGGATTTTGCTCCTTTAAACCATCCGAAAGGAGAGGTAATGCATTCCGGTAAAAATCAGCCCCTGCAAGGAGCGGTTCACCGCCATGGAACGTAAAGGTGATCCGGTTCTTCCGGAGATCTTTAAGCCAGTTGACCACTTCCTTTACCGTTTCAATGCTCATCACCGGCGATCCTTCCTCGGAACTCCAGCAATAACTGCATTTGGAAGGACACCCGAGCGTCGGGATGAGCATGATATGGAATGCATTCTTCATTACTCCAGTTTTTTCGTTCCCTACAGCATAATAGTTTTCTTCTCAGCCGGATTTGTTCATAAAAGAGAAAAAACAGGCATTTTTTTTAAATTTTTTCCGGATGGTATCCGGGGACAAAAAAAACCCGGGAAAAAAATGAAATGACTATATTCCCGGAGTGCACTCTTTTGATATATTGGTAAAAGTCCGGGATTTCCCCTTGGGGCTGTCATCAATTCAATTTGATGACCTGTAAACCCTGCGTCCAGGAAAAACCCCGGCACTGGATGTACCGTTTATACCGGAGACGATATCGTGGTTTTGTCTATACTCAAACGGGGTGAATCAGCGTGGAATATCGCAATTGTCGCCAGTACTGCAGTGTCCCTCGGCCTGATACTTGGAGGCCTTCTCTCTGGTATAACCATTGTGTTTTCGCACCTCCTCTATATTCCCGTAGTCCTTTCTGCATACCGGTATCCCCGGTACGGGCTGCTTTTTTCAGCCTTAATTGGTGGGCTATATTTTGCCCTGGTCATCCTTTTCCTTGGTACCGGGGCGGGAACCCTTGTTGAAACAATCCTGAGGATCGGGGTGATAATCGGGATCGGATGGTTGGTTGCAACGATATCTGGACGGCTCCGGGAGAATGAGGCTCTTTACCGGGGACTCTTTGACCATTCATGGGCAGGAAGTATCCTTGTCCGTGGCACGGCTGAAGGGTGGGTGATCGAGGAAGCAAACGAGAGAGCCCGCAAATTTTTAAAAAAAGACCCGTTCGATCTCAAAGACGTGCCGGTAACGTTATTCTGGGATAAAGAGGAAGGAAACAAAATATTTTCAAGTTTAAGTCCCGAAAAGCCTGTATTCTCAGGAGAGGCGACATTTATTGCCGGAGAGAAGAGGTCCGCACGGGTTGATGATCTCCGCGGCCCTGATCCCGGATCACCGGGCCATTCTGACATTTATCGATATAACACCACGGGTTACGGCTGAAAACGCACTGAAAGCCGCGAATGACAAGTTGAACTTATTGTCGAACATTTCAACAGACTATCTCCAGCGGGATGTTGCAAGGATCATCGAGATTGTCGTGCAGGCGAAAAAGGTGAAAGACCCTCTTTCACATGTGTATTTTTTAAATATCGGGGAGATGCTGTCGACCATTTCACGGAGGATCGACCTGTCCCTGTCATACAGGAACCTTGGGACAACACCTCCCGTGTGGCTGAATGTCCAGGAACAACTTGTTTCGGTTGACCTGTCTGCAATCAAAGGAGGGATATCTGTCCGGTTCTGGGCCGAACGCCTTGAATGTTACGCAGACCCGCTCATCAGGGACGTTCTCCGCCATATCGCAGAAAACTCATTCCGGTATGCAGGGGTTTTTGGCCTTCTGCTCGTCAGGTATCGCGAGGATAACGCTGGCGTTACCCTCAGTTTCGAGGATAACGGACTCGGAATTCCCGCCTCGAAAAAGCACCAGGTATTCGAATACGATTCCGGTGGCCACAAAGGTATCGGGTTGTTTATCTGCCGCCAGATTGTCGAAGTTTCAGGTATGTCGATCGAGGAAACAGGGAAAGAGGGCCAGGGTGCCAGGTTTGAGATCCACATCCCGGCAGCCGGTTACCGGATTGAAGGTTCTGGCGAAGGCTCCATCCCCTCTGGAATTTCCCGGTCCGGAACCGGCAGCCATTACATGAACGATATGGATGGAATTCCGGTAAAGGAACTGCTGAGTACTGAATTCCTGCTTGCAGAATCGATATGGAAGGAGTATCACGAGACGCAAGGAGACCCCGGGACTGACCGGATATTTGCAGCATACCAGGGAAATACCATCGTATCTCTCGCCCGGTGCAGGAGGCACCCGGATGGCTTCGAGCTGGATGGAGTGTACACGCCTGAACCGATGAGAGGTCATGGGTTCGCAAAGGCTGTAGTCGGTGGCCTGGTAGAGGCATGCGGTGAGAACACCCTCTACATGCATTCGGTATTGAACCTCGTGAATTTTTACCGCCAGTCTGGATTTATCCCGATAGAAGAGAGGGACCTGCCACCCACGATCCGGGACAGGTACGCATGGGCCGGCGGGCAGCTGGAAGGAGCCGATGTCCGGCCGATGAAGAGGGATCCGTCTCTTTGATCCCAATTTTCCCTGTGTTTCCACATCTCCCGGGAGATCCGGACAGCGAACCCGATTGTATTTGTCAGAATTCGTGCTGGTATCGGTCGATCACCCACGATCATTTATGAACATGAACCCGTTCCCCGTGATTTTGTACATGCCTCGTGAGTACCGGTATGACAAAAATACACCCGTTCATCATGCACATGCTATGATCCCGGTGTGATTCTGGCGAAGCCCATTTATATCATCAGATTTAATTTTCATTATCTAAACCCACTGATGGGTTTTGAGGTGTATAATGGGAACAGATATCGGAAAAGAAAAAATCACGCGTGAAAAAGGCTACCTCTATTTCCTCGGCAAGGATGGCTACATCTGGGCTGCCCCTATGAAATCCAACAAAACCGGGAAGAAGAAGAAAGTCGGTACCGAGAAGATCGTAAGGGAAAAGGGCTTTTTATATTACCTCAGTAAAGACGGATTCGTTGCAAAAGCCAAAATGAAAAACGTATAACCATTCCCTTTTTTTAATGGTGATCCGCTGGTCACGTCCGCAATTGGTGCCTTATCACGGTTTAGTCTGTTTTCCCGGTTATTAAAAAATAAAGAATACTATACCCGCCGTTCACCCAGCATGGAGACTGCTAAATGTGGTGCATACCGGCCGCGGACTTCGATTGTTTTTAAATCCCTGATAATAAAATACGGGGACATGAGGTCCCTTATTTCGGATTCGCTGGAAAAATAAAGCGTGGTCCCCATCGGGGTCTCGCGATACTTCCCTTTCCCGCCGAACCCGGGATCTTTTTCACTGTAACAAACGGAAAAATATGTCGCTCCCGGGTTTGTGATGTTATACACATTTTCGATATATGCCTCCCTGTCGTCGGGAAATATCTGGTCAAGGAATTCCCATTCGAAGGCAAAGTCAAATGTGTCGGTCACGCGGTGCATATCGCCAAGCAGATCCGCGACAATAAACCTGCACCCGGCTCCGCATTTTTTTGCCTGCTCTTCCGCGATTGAAACCGCCATGGGAGCACTGTCGACTCCCGTTACATCGAACCCCTGACCTGCGAGGTATATGGCATAGTTTCCGGCCCCACACCCGAGATCAATGGTTTTGCAGGGCCGGACTTTGCCCTCCTGCACTAGTCCCACCAATGCATCCGGTGGAGTCGCATGATTCCAGGGGATCTGGTCCAGTGGCAAATCACGATAAATTTTATTAATATCGACATATTTCACGAAATGCACCTTATGGCTTTATCAACAGTCGGAAGATTTCAATGTTACGCAGATTCTTTTTGATAAACCGGATTTAGGTGACACTGTTTTTGAAACGCAGGTTTACCGGAATGACAAAATATCGTTTAATCAGGACCAGGCGGAACCTCCTCACGTAACAACCCGTTTTCGGAAAAAGAACCACATCCCCCCTATCAATATCCCGATACACCCGATGATCCAAGAATCAGGGCTGAGAAACGCGACAAGCCCGATGCAGCTTAACGCCCCGATGGCGGGGACCCATGGGGGATAAAGGCGGTGATCAGGTGCCAGCTGGAATGCCGCGATGTTAGCGATCAGGTAATAAATCAGCATGGCAAACGTGCCGACTGCGACAACCAGTGCAAGGTCAGCGAGAAGAAGGGCGGCGATCATGCCGGCGCCAGTCACCGCGATAGCATAGTGGGGCGTGCCGAAACGGGGATGAACTCTTTCAAACAACAGGGGGAGGTCCCGGCTGCGGGCCATGGAAAAAACGATGCGTGATATCCCCATGATAGTTGTCAGCAATACACTTGCTGTCGCGATCATCGCCCCGGCCGATACCAGGAGGACCGCCCGGGAACTTCCTGTCATGCTGAGTGCATCGGCAAGGGGAGAGCCGGATTGTGCAAGGGCAGGGGCACCCGCGAGACCGATGGCGACGACGCTCACGAGCAGGTAGACGACGGTCGAGATTGCAAGGGCAAGGTAGATCGACCGTGGTATGGTTTTTACCGGGTCTTTCACTTCTTCGGCCATGATGGTGACCCGGGCAAACCCGGTGTAGGCAAAGAAGATCAGGGCCGCTCCGCTGAGGACTCCAATCGACCCTGCCGGCATGAATGGGGTGAAGTTACCCGGCCTGAAAAAGCCAAGTCCGAATGCGACGAAGAACAGGAGGATCAGGACTTTCGCGCGTGACAAGGATGTTATTGAACAATAACGATTCTTTTAGCCCGATGTAATTGATAGCGAGGAAAATAAGGCAGATTAAAAGGGCGATTATTTTTACCGGAATGGCAGGGAAGATGGTTGCAAAATAGTGGGCAAAGCCGAGGGAGACTGCCGCCCCGACGAAGATGTTGGAGAAGATCCAGATCCATCCGGCGATGAACCCCGCAAACGGCGAGATAAGTCTTTGTGCATATGCATACGTCCCCCCCTCTTCCGGGAGGAAAGCGGCCAGTTCTGCCACGCTCATCGCGGAAAATACCGCAATGACGCCGGCAATGACCACCGAAATAATCATTGCGGGGCCTGCAACGCCTGCCACGATACCGGTCACAACGAAAATGCCGGAGCCGATAATTGCCCCGATGCCGAGGGCTGTCGCACCGAAGAGACCGATCTCACGTTTCAGAACGGGAGCCGGAGCCCCGGTACCTGGCATAAATTACCCATATCCCTGCTGATCATTAATGATTCCGCTTTGGTAACTCCGAAAAAATCCGGGAAGATTCACACGGGCCAGACGATCAGACCCGGAAACAATTGAGATTATAGTATCCCTCAAAATTATCACATCCGGGCAGCAGTTCTTTTATTATCCATAATTTCGGGAGACCCGGTCTCAATCGTCGTGCAGAGGTTGGTGTAATCAATTTCAAAATTTGAAGGATCCGGGTAGTTTTAAATCGGGGTAAAAGAATTATACCCCGGTGCACTGCAAATGCCATCATTCGTATGCAAAGATACCGGTATGGACTGTCCATTTACCGCAACCGCTCCTACTGAAGCTGAACTCATGAAAAAGATTGCCGAACATGCCAAAAGTGCTCACAAGCTCGATCCAATTCCTCCGGATGTCATGGCCAAAGTGAAGTCGGTAATTAAAAAATAATATCCGTTTTTTCTCTCGTTTAGTGAGATTGGATTCTTCTGATCTCCTTCTTATCCATCTGCATTACAAAATTTGCATTACCCCCATGGGTATTAGTAGCCCTGGCACAATGAAGTAACATTGGCCAGGGAATCTGAATAATCCGGCCTTTTATAAAATATAAAGAGGTATCATAATGAAAATTAATAGAATGGCCAATATTGGCCTTATATTCGGGATTCTCCTCATTTTAGGATTCTCCATCGTACCGGTATCCGCGGCCGATGATACATCATGGTTCACGCCCGCTCCGCTTGAAGATGTCATGGCATGGTTTAAGTCGCAATCTCAGAACGTATGGATCGTGCCGGGTGTGCCAGCTGACAGTTCCCTGACGGTACCGGAAACAACTCCGTCTTATACACCATCCGATGATACCGCGTGGTACATTCCAGCCCCGGCAGACCAGGCTATTGCATGGGGACAGAGGATTTCGGCGCAGACTACGTTCCCTTCGACACTCAGCCAGGCAGACCGGATCAGCCTTTTTAAGAGGTATAATACCAATGGCTATGCGCCGACCTTCCCTGTCGTAACGGTGACATCTGTTCCGGCGACACTGCCAGCATATCCATCCAACTATCAGGCGATCACTATGCCGGCTACACCGTATTACCTGCCTTCAACAATGCCGACGGCGTTCCCCACCCAGGTGCCGGTTACCGTACCGCCTACGCCCTATTACATACCCTCAAAAGCATTCCCAACCCTTTCGCCCACGGGAGGTGCGGAACCTGGCCAGAATACCGGGATATCCCTGTCAGAACTGAACCTTCAGGGGAAGTACGTGAGGATCACAAATTCGGGAACAACTCCGGTGGTCATGACCGGGTGGAAGATAACGGACAGCCAGGGAAATGCCCTTACCTTTATCGACTTCCCCCTTGGCGGTGGGACAACCTTCACCTACGTGCTCAACCCGTATTCAACGCTGACCGTCTATTTCGGAAAGGAAGGGATGGTTTCGCCCAGTGAGCTCTATTATCCCTACGGTGCTGATTTCTGGAACCCGGCAGGCGACACTGCTTCGCTCTACAACTCACAGGGGCAACTCGTGGGTAGAATCAGTGCATAAACAAGATCTGATACAATTTTTTTATATGGCCTGTTGCACAAGGGACCTGTACTATTTTCAGGGGTGATCGGGAAGGAACCGATCCCCTGGGTCAGAATTCCCGCGGGCCCTGTATCTGGATTCATCAATGCTTAAATTCGCAGCTTTATCAAAAAAGCAAGGTGTGGAAAGTTGTATTGGGCTTGCACGTCAATAAAAAATTACCGGATTCTCCACCGTGACGGGAAACATCCGGGGATCATTGGTGTCCGGAAATGTTCCTTGATATATGGGGGTAATCAGGCACTCGTCTTCCACAACGGGGGATACGTTCCCCGGTCATGAAACATCATTATTATTCAGTTTAAATACGAATTCTGTCCCATTTTCGGTATTGAACCGAATATCAGCCCTGAGCTGGTGGCATGCAAGGAATGTCACTAGCTTAAGACCAAGGGTCTTTGTCGAACCCGGATCCAGTCCTGCCGGCAGTCCGCAGCCGTTGTCGGAAACGGTGAGCTTGTAAGTCCCATCGGCAGGAATAAACAGGACCCGGATCGTGCAGGGCTCTCCCCTGGCCGCCAGGCAGTCAAACCCTTTGGGGAATGCATACTTGAACGAGTTGGTCACCAGACTCGTTGACGATCAGCCCTGCGGTGGTTGCCCTTGAAAGGTCGAGGGTCACCCCATGTGCCCCAACCTGTGTCCGGACCGTCATCACTCCGGCGTAGGAGTCGGCGATCTGCCGGACGAGGTTGGACAGGTACACCTCCATATCCACGGTCGAGAATTTCCCGGTCTTATACAGGGTCTCATGGATCAGGGCCATACTGCGGGCCCTGTTCTGGAGGTCCTTCCGGAGTGATTTTCCCTCCTCCGTATCCACGTAGGACCCTTCAAGGCTCAGGAGTGAAATGAATGCCGTAAGATTGTTCTTGACCCGGTGGTGGACTTCCGAGAGGAGAATTTCTTTTTCAGCAAGGGCTTCCTGGAGCTGCTTCTCCTGGATTGCCAGTTCCTCGACATTCCGGCGTAACTCCTCGTGGGCGGAGGCGATCTCTTCATATGCCTCATTGAGATCGGCGTGCCTGCGTTTCAGTTCCTCCTCTGCCTGTTTCCGGGCGGTAATATCGTGGCTCGCGCCGATAATCGCGATGAGCGTGCCGTCGTCATCGAGAACGGGGGCGTCGCTTGCGTAAATGGGAAATTCATGACCGTCCCGGTGACGTACCATATATTCCCCGGTCCACGTTTCACCATTCTTTAACTTTTTTACGATCTCCCGTGCTTCCGCCTGTGAAATTTCCGGTGTCGCTACTTCAACAAGGTCTTTCCCGATTGCTTCTTCGGCAGGCCACCCATAGGTCCTCGCCGCGGCATTGTTCCAGTAGATGACCTTATTCTTTGTATCGGCGGCGATCACCGCGTCGCCTACCGCGTCGAGCATCCGGGCCTGCATCCGGATACGGTCCTCGTCTTTCCTCCGGTCCGTGATTACGACGCTGATCTTTGTATCTCCGATATGGTCCAGCGGGTTCATGGATATGAGGACAGGGAGCGATCCCTTACCCTGCCGGATCCTTACCCGTGTCCTGCATGCCTGTCCAGGGATTTGCGTAAGTGCCTCTTCCACGGCTGCCTGATATTCCGGGCAGATGTAGTCCAGGATCGAGGTGCCCGGCACCTTATCGGGCGGGACCTTCGCCATCTCGGCAAAACGGGTGTTGGCATACAGGATCATGCCGGTCCGTGAAAGGGTAAGCGCACCTTCCCTGATATTTTCCACGAGGACACGGTAGGGCTGGTCCGCCCCTTCAAGCGTGTATACCTGCCGGGCATCCCCTTTCGAGACCACGATGGCGTCCACTTCACCTGAACGAATCGCATCGAGGGTATCCTCGAGTTCGCGGACCTTTCCACGCAGTTCTTCGTTCTCTTTCTGAAGGTCCGGGCCCTCCATTTTTCAGTCTCTCTCCCGGGAAGTGCCGTTTGTCATGGTGGGTTCAGGTTCGCTGTTCAAGGTCGAGTCCCACGAGGACTTTGTCCTTTCGTGTCATATCCCCGATAACCCGCCGCAGGGGAAGCGGCAGTTTCTTAATCAGCGTCGGGGCTGCGAGGACGAGGTCGACCGGGTTCTTTGTGTGGTCCTGGTAGATGTCGATCACTTCGAGGTCGTACCTCCCCTTCAGGTACTCTTCACAGATCTTTTTCACGTTCTCGACCGCCATCTGTGACCTCAGGTTATTACCCGCAATGTAGAGCCTGAGCACGTATTTCTGAC
The DNA here is from genome assembly GCA_963815625.1 of uncultured Methanomicrobiales archaeon. Classification (GTDB taxonomy): domain Archaea; phylum Halobacteriota; class Methanomicrobia; order Methanomicrobiales; family Methanospirillaceae; genus CAIKOD01. The sequence continues at coordinate 30,842 of CAWFHG010000006.1, read as the reverse complement.
TCTTCTGCTGTTCAAGTGCTTTCTCGTACTCGGCCGTGACATCTCCCTTGTCCTTTTTCTTTACGGAAGCCGGCATCTCAGGTCACCTTTCGCAGGTCCAGCCCTACGAGGACTTTTTCGGTGTTCGAAAGGTTCCCGATGATTTTCTTGACCGGGGTCGGCAGCTTCCGGATCAGGGTGGGAACGGCAACGATCTGGTGGTCCCTGGCGAGCTGGGGGTTTTTTAAGAGGTCGATCACTTCGATCGAATATTTACACTCCATGTGTTCCTCGCAGATCTTTTTTAAATTCGCAAACGCAATCAGAGAGTTAGATGTCTGCCCCGCCACGTATAACCTCAGGATCCATGCCTCGTCCGGTGGGTCGTCCTTCGGTGTATTCATCGGTTCCTTCTGGCTCCTTGTCTTCGGGTTTGCTTTTTTTGGTGCAGTTGTCAAAAAGATCATCTCGGTGATTATGCAGTCCGGACCGTTCAACCCGGGGATGTCCCGGGCGAATAACCCACTCTTTCCGGGATTTCAAGTTGTTCAAGGACTTTCCGGGTATCGGTCATGGTCCCGATAATCTTCCGCCTCCCTGTGGTCCTTGGTAACCTGATGAGGGTCGGTATCGCGGTAATATCCTCAGTCCTTGCGATCTCTGGATTTTTGATGAGATCGATCACGGTGATCCGGTATTTTCCACGGACGTACTCCTCACAAATATTCCGGATGTTTTCATATGCAGCGAGGCAACGGGGAGTCCGGTTGGTAACGTATAACCGCAGGTCCACGCAATCTCTCCCGTTCCTGTGAATTGGTCCGGGTATTTTTTCGGTTTCGTGATTGGTTAACAGCACGGGCATCAGGGGTCACCGGTCGACGTGTCGCTGGCTTGCGATCTCCTCCATGGTCTTGGCCACTTCTTTGCCCCGGGTGACATCCTGATGGATCAGGATATTCATTTCCTCTTCTTCCCGGGCGTATTTCTCCTTGAGCAGGCTCGATCTCGTTCTCCATCAGTTTCCGTTTGCTATCGAGCTCCCGCTTCTTCCGATCGATCTCTTCGCTCCTGCGAAGCCGTTCATCGATTTCCCTGCTCTCCTGGACCATTCGTGCCGAACCGAAAAGTACGCCCCCGCTGCCCTTGTACAGGTCGAGGAGCTGGATGCCCTTGTCTGACAGGACGAACTCGCGGAGCTGGTTCGAGTGTGCCATCCCCCGGGACTTGATGACGGAGAATGTCCGGTTCCTCTCACCGTTCCCTTCGATGTTCTTGAGAATGAGCCAGGCGTCCATCAGGGAAGAGACGTGCATCTCGGTCGGTTCGATTGAATAGGCGCCCTCACCGATATCGTTCGAGAGGTTGGTGAAGAGGCCGGTGACTTGCAGGGACTTCGCATAGTCGATAAGGCGCATGAGCATCGATCGCACCTGGACATCCTCGCCGATAGGATAGAGATTGGATATGGGGTCCACGGCGATCACCCTGGGCTCGAACTCGTTGATATGCCTGAGCATCATCGAGAGGTGCATCTCCAGGCTGTATGCGGTCGGCCGGACGGCATAGAATTTCAGCAGGCCTGATTTCACCCATGGTGCGAGGTCGATCCCGATCGACTTCATATTCCGCAGGAGCTGGCTTTCGGACTCCTCGAAGATGAAGAAAAGGCACTTTTCTTTGCGTTTGCATGCCGCATTGACGAATGTCGCTGCGATGCTCGTCTTTCCCGTGCCCGCCTGTCCGGAGACCAGGATTGATGAACCCCGGTAGAACCCCTTTGCACCGAGCATCGAGTCAAGCCGGGGGATCCCTGTCGAGATCCGTTCGTCGGTTGCCAGGTGGGTGAGAGACATTGATGTAATCGGAAGGACTGAGATACCCTCGCTGCTGATGAGGAACGGGTACTCGTCGGTGCCGTGCACGCTGCCACGGTACTTCACGATCCTCAGGCGGCGGGTTGCAATCTGGTTCGTTACCCGGTGGTCGAGGGTGATAACACAATCGGCGACATATTCTTCGAGCCCGTACTTGGTAATAGTCCGGTCCCCGCGCTCACCCGTAACGACGGCAGTGATGCCCCGGTCTTTCAACCATAAGAAGAGCCTCCTGAGTTCGGACCTGAGGATCGCTTCGTTGGAGAATCCTGAGAAAATTGCTTCTAACGTGTCAATCGCGATACGCTTTGCCCCGATCTCGTCGATCATCGAGCCGAGCCTGATAAACAGTCCTTCGAGATCATACTCCCCGGTCTCCTCAATCTCGGAGCGTTCGATGGTGATGTGGTCGAGGACGAGTTTCTTTTTACGAACGAGGTCGTCGAGATTGAACCCCATTGACCTGAAATTTTTCTTCAGGTCGTCGATCTTCTCTTCGAACGCGATGAATACACCAGGATCGCCGTAATCGGTTATCCCCCGTGCGATGAACTCCATGGCAAAGAGTGTCTTCCCACAACCCGGTCCGCCGCTGATAAGTGCCGGCCGCCCCTTCGGGAGCCCGCCACCCGTGATTTCGTCAAGTCCCTTGATCCCCGAGGGGACCTTTTCGAATTCAAATTTCGCTTTTTCAACAGGTTTGGATTGGAAACTTTTTTTCGTTCGTTAACTCCCCCATCCTCGATCTTTGAAGTGTAAAAATGGCCTTGTATCAAGTTAATAAAAAGGAGCATGGGTAAATTAAATGTTCGTTTTATAGGGGTTATTGTTGCAATCAACAGCAAATATTTTCGATGGCCATTATCTCTCATCAATTGGTGGAAATAATGTTCCTTATTATTTAGGATTATCTGAATTACCAATGCAAAGACCGCGGATATTCACTCCTTACCATGTATGGCCGTAATTCTATTGTAATAATTCAAAATTAAAGCCAAATCCTTTGTAATATCCGGATATCTCAAACAAGCGGGAAGGAAAAGAATGCCGGTCACCAACGAGCATATATACAATAACCCGGACACGCTTACTGTGAACACCAATCCGTCTAAACCGGATACGTATCACGGTTGAGGCTGTCTGCTGATGACTTCTGAACCGATTCAAACCATGATAAAAAAACAGGTCAAACCAGCGGTCGTGATCTTTTTACTACTGACTATTCTCCTGGGAATAGTCTACCCGCTGGTTGTAACAGGTATTGCCCAGGTTATTTTTCCGGTCCAGTCCAACGGGAATATAATCAGAACATAATGGTGCGACGGTCGGATCCTCCCAGATCGGACAGCCATTTACCTCGGCAAAATATTTCTGGGGCCGTCCGTCAGCAACCTCGCCCGTTCCCTACAACCCCGGTGCCTCATCCGGATCGAATCTCGGACCGGACAATCCTGCGCTCGCTGATGCAGTGAAAACCCGTATAACCGCCCTTCGTGAGGCCGATCCGACAAATACACAACTGGTCCCCGTCGACCTGGTAACTTCATCGGGAAGCGGCCTTGATCCGGATATCAGCATTGCTGCAGCCCAATACCAGGTCCCCCGTATCGCCCGTGAAAGGAACCTGAATGACCGGGATGTGCAGGCGCTTGTAACCGACAATATTCAACCCCGCCAGTTTGGTATATTCGGTGAACCGCGGGTCAATGTCCTTTCCCTGAACCTCGCACTCGACGATCTCAGTGCCGGACGCATTTCTGCACCGCTGCAAACGCCGTTGTCACCCGACCAGAACCAACAGAACAATCAGCCGCCCCTTTTCGGTATGAGGGGTTCTGACTGGCTCCAGGTAATCGTCTTTATTATCGTCGTAGCATTTCTTGTTGTTCCCCTGGGTGCGTGGATGGCCAAAGTTTTTACCGGTCAGCCAAATTTCCTGTCTCCCGTCTTTGAACTGATAGAAAGGAATTTCCTCGCAATGGGCGGTGTAAATATAAACGAGGAAATGGACTGGAAGCAGTTTGCCGTTGCCCTCATGGTATTTTCCATACCCTGCATCCTTTTTGTCCTGTTCCTGCAGCTTATTCAGCAGTACCTTCCGCTAAATCCTGCAGGCTTAGGGAGTGTGCCATGGGATCTCTCCCTGAATACTGCGGTGAGTTTTGCCACTAACACTAACTGGCAGGCATATGTACCGGAGGCGACGGTCAGTTACCTTACCCAGATGATGGGACTTGCAGTGGAAAATTTTGTCTCGACTGCAGTCGGCATGGCAGTCCTTGTTGCGCTGATCTACGCGTTTTCACGTAAGACTACCGACACCATAGGGAATTTCTGGGTACTGCTCATCCGGAGCATCATGGTCCTGCTTCCCATTTGCCTGATCATCGCACTTGTGCTCGTTTCCCAGGGTGTCCCCCAGACGTTCAATGGTCCGGTTACGGTCCCGCTTCTCGACCAGGTACAGAGACAGTACCGGTGCACTGGTAACCACCCAGACCATCCCCCTCGGGCCTGTCGCTTCACAGGTCGCCATCAAACATATCGGGACCAATGGTGGCGGATTTTTTAACACGAATTCGGCCCATCCGTTCGAAAATCCGACACCATTCTCCAACTTTGTTGAAACCATCGCGATCATAATCATATCCGCAGCACTCTGTTACAGTTTCGGTAAAATGATCGGTTCCGGGCGGAAAGGCGATCGCCCTGCTGACCGCGATGACCATTATTTTCCTGCCGCTGATGGGTATTGCCATCTATTCGGAACTCGGTGGTAACCCGGCATTCACCCCGCTTGGTATCGACCAGGTCCCCGGGTTCTCCCAGCCGGGAGGTAACATGGAGGGCAAGGAAGTCCGGTTTGGGATCGTCCCCTCGGCCATTGTTCTCTGTCGTAACGACGGTTACCTCCTGCGGGGCAGTCAACTCGATGCATGACTCATACATGCCGATCGCCGGATTTGTCCAGATGTTCGATATACAGCTGGGTGAAGTGGTGTTCGGCGGCGTTGGATCAGGTCTCTACGGCATGCTCGTGTTTGTCATCCTCGCCATGTTTATTGCCGGGCTGATGGTCGGGCGGACACCGGAACTCTACGGGAAGAAGATCGAACAGACGGGAGATGAAGATTGTCACGATCATCATCCTTATCCCCATCATCCTGATCTTAAGCCTCAGTGCCATTGCCGTGCTCTCGGACCCGGGAAAAGCCGGTGTCTTCAATCCCGGTCCGCACGGGTTTTCTGAAATCCTCTATGCCTTCACCTCAGCTTCCCAGAACAACGGCAGCGCCTTTGCAGGTCTGTCGGCAAACAGCCTGTTTTATAACCTTGCGACCGCGTTTGCGATGTTTGTCGGCCGGTATGCCGTGGCGGTACTGACGCTCGCACTTGCCGGCTCTCTCGTGGTAAAGAAGATCGTTCCCGTAAGCGAAGGAACACTCCGTGACCACCGCCCGCTCTTCATCATCTGGCTGGTATTCGTCATTATCGTTGTCGGTGCACTCAGTTTCATCCCTGCCCTGTCGCTGGGGCCGGTTGCTGAATTTTTCAATATGGCGGCCGGAGGGATGATCCATGTCTGATCCCGGACAAATCCGTACCGTCCAGGCAGTTCCCGGGTCTCTACCAGCGGGCGGTGATTGATGCCTTCCTGAAGCTCGATCCGCGGACAATGATCCGGAACCCGGTCATGTTTACGGTCGAGATTGGCAGCATCATCACCACCCTGCTCTGGCTGCAGGCGCTTACCGGTCACGGTGAGGCACCGGCCGGATTCATCGGTGCCATTTCGGCATGGCTCTGGTTCACGGTGATCTTTGCCAACTTTGCCGAAGCGCTCGCCGAAGGCCGGGGCAAAGCACAGGCCGAATCGCTCCGGAAGATGCGGCGTGATACAGAGGCAAAAAAACTCAGTCCCGACTATACTCTTAAGCGGGGATCGGAGCCTGATGAAAAATATATCATCGATCTTATCCTCATCGTCCCTGCACAAGGACGATCTCATCTATGTCAAAGCCGGTGACACGATCCCCGTCGATGGGGAAGTGATCGATGGCATTGCATCGGTAAACGAGAGTGCCATCACCGGTGAAAGTGCACCGGTAATCCGTGAATCCGGTGGAGACCGGAGTGCCGTCACGGGAGGAACAACTATTCTCTCCGACTGGCTCGTCATCAGGGTCAGCGCAAACCCCGGTGAAGGGTTCCTCGACCATATGATCGGCCTCATCGAAGGAGCAAAACGACAGAAAACCCCCAACGAGATCGCCCTGAATATCCTGCTTATCGGCCTGACGGCAATATTTATCGTCGTATGTGCGTCGCTCTGGGCGTTTTCGGTCTACAGCGTGGAAGCGGCAGGGACTGGTTCACCCGTAACGATCACCGTGCTGATCGCACTCTTTGTCTGTCTTGCACCGACAACTATCGGCGGGCTCCTCAGTGCGATTGGCATCGCCGGGATGGACCGGTTGATCCAGCGCAATGTCATCACGACATCGGGCCGGGCCATCGAAGCGGCTGGCGATGTGGACGTCCTCCTCCTGGACAAGACCGGGACGATTACCCTTGGCAACCGCCAGGCAGTCGAACTGATCCCGGTTGACGGGACCGATATCAAGGACCTCGCTGAAACAGCCCAGCTCGCGTCGCTTGCCGATGAAACACCCGAAGGCAGAAGTATCGTGATACTGGCGAAAGAGAAATACGGCCTCCGCGGCAGGACCGTGGGAGCATCTGAATCAGGGACTGAAATGCAGTTCATCCCGTTCAGCAGCCAGACCAGGATGAGCGGGGTCGACCAGGGGGCACTCCATATACGAAAAGGTGCGGCCGATGTAATGTTTCGCTATATCGAAACGGAAGGAAACACCGTATCTGATAAACTCCGGCAGGAAGTGGATACTATCGCCCGGGCAGGTGGTACACCTCTCGTTGTTTCCAGGGACGGCAAGGCACTTGGCGTTGTCCACTTAAAAGATATCGTAAAAGGCGGGATCAAGGAACGCTTTGCCCAGTTGCGGAAGATGGGGATTAAAACCGTCATGATCACCGGTGACAACCGGCTGACCGCTGCCACCATCGCCGCTGAAGCGGGAGTGGATGATTTCCTCGCGGAGGCCACCCCCGAAAGTAAACTTAAACTGATACGGGAGTACCAGACCGGTGGAAGAATGGTCGCCATGACCGGTGATGGTACCAACGATGCGCCGGCCCTTGCGCAGGCCGATGTCGCGGTTGCGATGAACACCGGTACCCAGCCGGCCCGTGAAGCAGCGAACATGATCGATCTCGACTCCAACCCGACAAAACTGATCGAGATCGTCGAGATTGGCAAACAACTGCTTATGACCCGGGGGGCACTGACCACCTTCTCGATTGCGAATGATATCGCCAAATATTTTGCTATTATCCCGATCGCGTTTATCTCGGTCTACCCATCGATCGCTGCCCTTAATGTCCTTGGACTTCACAACGGTATACTGTCAGCCGTAATCTTCAATGCAATCATCATCGTTCTCCTCATCCCGCTCGCCCTCCACGGTGTTGCATATCGGGCGATGTCGGCCGAAGAGGCACTTCGCAATAATATTCTTATTTACGGTATCGGCGGGCTCATCGCTCCATTCATCGGTATTAAGATCATTGATATGCTACTCGTTCTCATTAGGAGTGTAACATACGATGGACGTCCCCACGAAATTTCGCCCGGACCCCGATACGCTCCTTGCCCGTATACAGGGTGAAGAGCGGCAGAAGAACCGGGGCCGTCTCAAGATTTTCCTGGGTTACGTGGCAGGAGTCGGAAAGACCTACGAGATGCTGAATGCGGCACACCTCAGGAAAAAAGAAGGGGTAAATGTCCTGATAGGGTATGTAGAGACGCATGGAAGGGCTGAAACAGAAGCACTCCTTGAAGGCCTGACCATCATTCCAAGAAAGATAGTCGAGTACCGGGAAGTCAGGCTGGAAGAGATGGACCTCGATGCGGTCATTGCCGCCCGGCCGGACCTTGTGCTCGTCGACGAACTGGCACACACCAATGCACCCGGTTCACGTCACCTCAAGCGTTACCAGGACGTTGAAGAGCTTCTCGATGCCGGGATAGACGTGTATACAACCCTCAATGTCCAGCACCTCGAGAGCCTGAACGATGTTATCGCCCAGATAACCAACATCGTCGTCAGGGAAACAATACCTGACGGCGTGATCGATGAAGCGACCGAGATCGAACTCGTCGATCTCGCACCGCCCGAACTCCTGCAACGGCTGCGTGAAGGGAAAGTCTATGTCCCCGAAATGGCGGCCCGGGCGATGGAGCAGTTCTTCAACGAGGGAAACCTGTATGCTCTCCGTGAAATCGCACTCCGCCGTGCAGCAGAACGTGTCGATGACCAGATGCTATCGTACATGCAGACCCGTTCTATCCCGGGCCCGTGGCATGCCGGGGAGAGGATACTGGTAAGTGTCGGCCCAAGCCCGCTTTCAGAACGGCTCGTCCGGACTGCAAGGCGACAGGCAGACCGGATTAATGCAAACTGGGATGCGATCTATGTCGAAACCCCGTCCCATCACCGGCTCTCAAAAGAAGCGAAGGAGCAGGTCTGGAAGACACTCCAGCTGGCCGAGAAACTCGGTGCAACGACAGCCACCGTTTTCGGACTGAATGTTGCCGATACCGCGATCGAGTATGCCAAAAAACATAATATCACGCGGATTATCATCGGAAAGACGCTCCGTCCCCGGTGGCAGGAGTTTGTGTTCGGTTCAGTGGTGGACACGCTCATCCATAACAGTGGGACTATCGATGTTTACGTAATCAGCAGCCCGGATAAAGCGCCGGAAAAGCCCGTTGAAATGGAACCCCTGTTGCCGGCCACTCCGCCGAAAGGCTATGCGGGGTGCATTGGCCTTATTATCCTGACGACGATTGTCGGGTGGCTGCTCAAACCGTATATCTCCCAGACTAACCTCCTGATGTTCTACCTGCTCGTTGTGGTGCTGACGGCATATCTCTGGGGCCTCCGTCCTGCGATTGTAAGTGCAATACTCGGGGTACTGGCCTTTGACTTCTTTTTCGTATCGCCCTACCTGAGTTTCAGGGTCTCCGACTCTGAGTATGTCATCACATTTTTCGGTTTGATTGTCGTCGCCGGTGTGATAAGCCTGCTCGTTGCCCGGGTACGGGAACATGCATTTGCAGCCCAGGAACGTGAAAAAGAGACCAGCACCCTCTTTGCACTGTCGCAGGACCTCACGATAGCCGCAGATATCAGTGAAGTAACGAATGCAGTCACCAGGCATATCGGGGAAATATTCGGCTGGGAATGCGTTTTCCTCATATCCGATAATGGCTCCCTCGTGCAACATCCCGGGAGTCCCGGCCTTGTGCTGGACGCCAATGAAATCGCCGTGGCGACCTGGGCATTTTCACACGATACCATCTCCGGGTATGATACCGATACCCTCCACTCGTCACGTTTACGGTACATTCCGCTCAGCACCAACCGGGGAAAGCTCGGGATTCTCGGGGTAAAGCCGGCCGAACCTGATGGAGTAATAAACCCCGAGCAGTCCCGTCTCCTGGCTGCATTTGCCAACCAGGTCGCCCTTGCGATCGAGCGGGTAAATATCACCCAGATTTATGAAAACAAAAACCCATGAGGACTGGTGATAACGAGAACTCTTATCAGGTATTTCCGGACTCGTCCAGTTCCGAAATATCCCTGATAATCGTCAGGACCGCTGGTGTCCTGTCCCATGTCACCTTTTCGTCAAGCATCTCTACATGGATCCCGTTACCGCCAGCTCCTGTCATCCTGACTATCCCTTACCGGTGCAGTGGTCCCTCGCATGGCTTCGTCAATCATTCTTCTCACCAAATCGCGGTCCGAAGCATCAACAAGCGTAGTCAGTTCTCTTCCGACCAGGTCTTCCCGACTATCGGCCTCGAACAAAACAAGTGCCGACCGGTTGACATAGACTATCGTTCCATCTACGTGCACGACCATTGCATCCGATGAAGATTCCGCCAGGCAGCGGAACCGTTCCTCGTTTTTCCGGAACACCTCCTCGCTTTTTTTGTGATTCCAGATGAAAACTGCCGTCATCAGAAGCACGAGCGAGAAGAAAACCCGGTCAACAAAAGCGAACAGCAGCGGGATATCGCGGGGGGAAAGGAAAAAAGTGGTCCCGATAAGAATGATGAAGATCCCGGCTCCGAAAAACGGCGCATATCTCCAGGTCAGAAATAATGTAAGGATAAGCGGGATGAAATAAAGGATCCAGACGGTCAGGCCCAATGGTGTTATCGCGTCAACGTAGAAAATTATTGCCGTCAATGCGATGAAATACACCAGCACCCGGAAATTGACCATGAATTGCCCGACCATACCGGGGGTGCTACCCTGGCCGACAAAGTTAGTACCGGAACGACTCATATTCTTTCCTCTTAAAACGTATATCCTTTTCAGTATCCATCAATTTAGGGAATAATAAACCCATCTCCTCCTTCCATGGTCTCGTGCCTGGATTCCAGTCTGGAATATTCAGGACCCCCTGCTCACGTTATCCGCCCTGCCGTTTTTGAAATAGTGAAAGCACACAAATGTTTCCCCCTCCAGCCAGCCATATTGAGGAAAAGGGCAATTCCGAGGTGGAAACGGTGGTATTTACGTGGACCCGGACAAGTATAGGTCCCAAAGTAAGGCGGATTATTGGTGGAATCCGGACAAAATCGCTGGAAATAGCAGTATTTGGTACCATGTAAGAAAGGGGGTAAATCCGGCCGATTTAGAAGAGCAAGGACGGGAGATATGGGGGAGGAGGTGTAATAGAACCCTATCCCAAAAGGAGATTTTCTATAATCCTGGGAATTTGGGGTGTTTTAAGAAGGTTAAAACAAATTATACCCGCATTTGGTCTATCCCGGAAATATCCTGATTATAATTTTCGAATTCTCCTCAGGTTTGATTATTGATTCCCCGGTTAACCAGGGTCCTCTAATTATTCATCCGGAAAACAAACTCTGTCCCCTTATCAGAACGGACCTCGATTTCCGCATGGAGCTGGTGGCTGGTAAGGAATGCAACCAGTTTCAGGCCGAGTGATTTTGTGGTCGCAGGATCAATTTCCGCCGGCAGACCGCAGCCATTGTCAGATACCCTGAGATAATTTATCCCGTCCTCCTCCTTGAGTGAGATCCGGATCTTGCAGGGCTCTCCCCTTACCTGCATGCAGTCATACCCGGGAGGGAATGCATACTTGAATGAATTTGTCACAAGTTCGTTGATAATCAGCCCGGCAGTAGTAGCCCTGGCAAGGCCGAGGGCCATTCCCTTTACATCTATTTCGGTTTGAACCGCCACCGTACCTGAATAGGAGGCTGAAATCTGGCCAATAAGGGTGGTGAGGTAGAGATCCATATCCACGTTCGAGAATTTCCCCGTCCTGTACAGGGTCTCATGGATCAGGGCCATGCTCCGGGCGCGGTTCTGAAGGTCTTTCCGGAGTGCCCTGCCAGCGTCGGTCTCCTCGTAGGACCCATCGAGGCTGAGGAGCGAGATGAACGCGGTAAGGTTGTTCTTGACCCGGTGATGGATCTCCGAAAGCAGGATCTCCTTTTCGGCAAGAGCCTCTTTCAGCCGTGCCTCGTTATCGGAAAGTTCCCGTTCCCGCTGGGAGAGTTCGTCGAGATTTTGCTGGAGTTCTTCGTGCGTTTCTGTCAGTTCTTCATTGAGATGACTAAGTTCTGCATTCCTCTTTGCCAGGTCATCTTCAGCCTGCTTTCGTTTGGTGATATCAAGGCTGAAGACCAGAATACCCGTGATATTTCCTTTTTCATCCCGCAGGGGTATTTTATCTGTCTGGATCCAGATCTTCCCGCCGCCGGCTACCGTCAGCCGCTCTACAATCCCGTACCGGGGTGTGCCTGACTTCATGACACCGAGGTCGTCCTGGTAGTACAGGTCACTCTCGTCGGGAAAGATTGCGGATGCATTGTTCCCTTCGAACATGTCGGCAGACAGACCTGTGTACTTTTCCACAGCACTGTTGACCCGGATGAAATTGTTCTGCGTGTCCTTGTACCAGATCATCGCAGGCATGTTGTCGAGGATAGTCTTCCGGTCCCGGTTGAGCTCGGCAATCGCCTCGTACGCACGTTTTCGCTCGGTAATATCACGCAAAACCACCTGGACGGCATCTTCACCTTCCCAGGCGATCGGACCGCTCGTAGCCTCGACCGGGACAATCTTCCCGTTCCGGATCACCCTGAGCTCACGTAGCGGTATAATGACCTGCTTCTCCTGCACTGCTGCGATTCGGGCGTCGGATTCTGCCCAGTCATCGGGATGAATAAAATCCTGGACATTAGACCCGATGAATTGTTCCATCTTGTCAATCCCTGACAAATGCAGCCCGGCCTCGTTTGCATACTGCACGATCCCATCCCGGACAACAATGATGGCATCCGGCGAAAGATCGGAGAGTGCCCGGTACTTTTTCTCACTCTCGTTGAGGTTCCGGTAGAGGAGGGCGTAGGGTTTTTCCTGCCCGACCTGGATGATCGCCCGGTAGAAGAAGTAAAACGAAACGAGCCGGAAGACATGACCAAGGAGGCTGAAGATATCGGTAAAACTCGCATACTCGGTAAAGGACAACTCTGCTAAAATTGTCAGCAGGATGGCAACAACGAGGTTGTTGAGGACATCCCGGTCGAACGAATCCCGGTTCCGGTAGAGGAGGACAATCGCCCCGATAAGGATGAATGAAATGATATACTCGCTGATGATCTTGAAGGGCGTAAGTCCGGTTTCAGGAATATACGTGGCAGGAAATACCTGGAAATAAAAAATCGATGAGACAATCAGGATATCTGCAACAAGGTAGACAACCGCAACCACGTCAAGTCTTAACTTTCTTCGGAGGAAGAGGGGCGCCGCAAGAAGGGTGACCGCCTGCATATACCGTGCGGCGATCCAGAACCGTGTCGACAGGACGCCGCCTCCGTACGGGAAAATACCTACTCCCTGGTACACGAGCGTATGGAGGAAGTCGAGACCGGCGATGAAGATGAACGTGACGCCGATGAACAGGAGATAGTTGTTGTCGATAATCTTACGGGAATTCCATACGAGGAGGAAGATCGCAAGCGAAATGGCAATAGTGGCGAACTCGACGGTCGTATGGTAGAGGGCAAAATTATACTGGCTGACCAGCCATAGGAGAATCGTGACAAAGACACCGATAACGATGGGGACCAGGTATAGTGATATGCTCCTTTCCGCTACACTGGTCCGGGCACCGGAGGCCTGCCTTTCATCCTGCACCGGACCTGGTCCATTGGGAGGTGTCATGAAATCTTTTCAGTAACTAAATTTTTTTACTGCTGGATATGCATTGTCATTCTTAACGGTCTTTTCACCATCAGAGAAGCCCGGTACTTGTCCGTATAATCGGAAAATTTGTAAATGACCAAAATAGGATCGAAATTGAATGTGGAGTTCTAATATTGTATGTAAAGCATCACAATCACCGGAATTCACACGTCAGCACATCGGTCTCAAATCCGGTCCCGTTTCTGGAATTTCATTGATTTTCATATCAGTAATGCCAGGGATTCTCCCGGACAAAGAAAAGTCAGCTCCGGTGTGTTCCAGGAATTTCCCCGAAATTCCGGGCAGGATCTGTGTTAATCCAATACTGTTGGTATATCATCCTGGTGAAAGCCGGCACGTGGCGGATGAACTCACCAGGTGAAAAAAAATTTATTTTAATGGGCAACACAATTTGAAAATTGCCTATTTCTTTTGTAAATTGCGAATTAGCCTGACCGCACACCGTTCCCGCATGCAAAATTTCGAAAAGCAAATCATGTCCTTATTTCTGTTATCGTAATGACAATTGGATGACGATTTCAAATTGCGCCTCTATTAATTGCTTAAATTTCTATTACATCTTATATTATATAATTGTTTCCCCCGATGCTGCTAAAAAAATTAGAAACTACCCGATTTATGCACGGATAAGAAGCAATGCGGCCGCAGTCGTGATCCGGTGAACATGAAAAAACAAAAAAAATAAATGGTTTAGGGGGACTTGGAGGTCCCCCTGGATTTTCGTTGAAAGGGGGTTATTCCGACGCTATTTAGAGTATGATGGTGGTTTGAAACCAGAGCGTTGGTTACTCTGGGTGACAATTTCCTATTTTCTGGGTAAATCTACATTTAACGCAGTTTTATGGTTTTTTTTCCACACTCCTTTCTTACATTGACTTTGAGGTCATCGCCCGGATAAGCATCCTTGTCCTTTCGCTGACACAGCGAGCCCGTCGATTGGGCCATTTTGCCGTGATCCCTGCAGGATTTGCATTTCGGGCGACGATATTGTTATGGCACGTTTCCGCTGCACCTGTCACATTTGCGGCCTTACGGACATCAGGCTGGGATGCTGGAGATAGTACAGTATATGTGATCTCCAGAGTGGCAGAATTTCACAACCTGATGCACGGTCACTCCTGACCGGGCGACTTTCTTCCGGTGTGCAGCCCTGTCCGGTGCAGAGACCGGCATGGCCGATGTACATGCCAGGTACTGCCCGGGGCGACTGAAATCCAATCATGGTTTTTTGTGGGATCTGCTCTCACCTCACATGTTACCTGGTCTGTTCAGCAGGGTCAGACCCCTGCATGTAAAGTATGTTTAACATTATGTAATAAATACTTTCCCGTTAGCAAGTAATACAGTACAAATCTCTTATCGTGCCCGAAGGAAATGGAACGGGAAATTCTCTAAAAAAAGGAGACCGGAGCTTCCCATTTACACGAATAACCAACTTACTTTTCTCTTCCGGAGAAATGGAACCGGAAAGGGGTATATCAGGCCGGACCATCCTTGACCCGGGAACCCCGGAAAAGGTGCCAGGTTTGAGAATTACATTCCAAAAGGGACGTGCCGGATCAGGCTATGAATATGTTATTCCCCGAAAAAACATCCTGTACAGGTCTTGTCCCTGAAAAATGTCTATTTGATTTTTGGGTTTTTGATAATTTTCGGGTGCCCTTCATATGACTGGCAAAAAAGCGGGAGGAAAAACAAGGTTAAGATTTTTCCCCGGACACGGATGTCCGGTGTGGAAAATTATTAAGCAATCCGGGATCCAAAGGGGGTACCTAATGATCGAACAAAAAGCAGCACGGGGAAACATATTCTGGTTCCGTCTTTACGGGAAGCTCACGGAAGAAGACTACAAAAATAACCTGATGCCGGAACTGGAACGAGCCCTTGAGCAGTACAAAAAAATCCGGCTTCTCGTACAGGTCGAATATTTCGGCGGCTGGACCCAGGAGGGTGCATGGGAAGAAATGAAGAGATGGCCGCAGATGTCAAAAGTCGAACGCATCGCGATCGTTGCTGACGATTCCTGGGACGAATGGATGACAATGATGGTGAAGATTACTGGTTTCATCATGGGCCAGTCGGTCCGGTTCTTCAGAGCAGGAAGGATCGAGGAAGCCTGGGACTGGCTTGAAGCCATGTAAGAATATTTGACAGTCTCAAATTTTTTACGCCGGTCCAGCCCAATTTGATGTGATTCCCTGTCCGGTACCAATCAGGTGAAAAATTCCATTTTGCCCAAATCCTTCAGGCGACGTTTCCCTCCCCTCTTTTCCAAATCCACCCCAATTCTCTTATGTCCCAGGATGGGGCAGGAGAAAAAGAAATGTCAGATTTTGTCCAGAAGGCAAATGTCAAGCGGTCGGTCCGTACTATTACGACCCCGATTGCTGATGTAGCGACCCTGAACACCCTTGTCCAGGATGTCATCGATACCAACGCATTCCAGTGCGTGGACCATATCGTGGCCGGTGTCGACTCATCCCGGCGTCAGCCGTGGTTCACAGTCATTCGGGATCCGTGTGGTCTATGAAAACCCGACAACCCTGAAGAACATGGGTACTGCAACTGCAAAGGCATCGACCGTTGCAGGTTATACCGCAGCAGCAACCGCACTTGTCGGAAATGCAGCACTTGCGACCGCAATCGGCGGGGACCGCAATCCAGGACACTGAAAGCGAAGGGTATTCCATCTCGCTGAACTGCCACGACGCGAACGGCGAGGACTATACCGTCACGTTCACCCGGAAGACCGTCACCATTTCCTCGTACGAGGACAATGCGATTGTCGCCCGCGTGAACACCTGGGCCAACACAAAGCCCGCACTCGCCTGAACAGCCATCTGAACACGGGAGAGCCGAACAATCCCTGCTCCTTCTATTTTTGGTCTCCCCTGTTCGTGGAGGTCCACTATGGATATTGAAACTACGGCCCTGATCCTCGGCGTCGTACTTCCGCTTTACCCTTCGCTTTTCCTGATCTATGAGAAAATCGGGAAGTATGAGGTAATTTGTGCGGAGTTCGAGGCCCTGCGTGCGGAGCATGAGAAAATGAAAGGAGAACATCATGGATCCGGAATTAACCAACCTCATTGAAATTCTGATTACGCTCGCTGCTGCGTTCATTGCATACGTGCAGCACAGGAGAGCGACGAAAGCAACGGCAACGGCAACAGCTGCAACAGCAACAACCAGCCAGGTACTGAGCTACTTTGACCCGACCGACGACACGGTGACCACTGCACCGCCGGAAGTCCCGGGCCGGTCATACAAGATGACCGACAGCACGAAGAGATGGCTCACCTTCGACCATTCACCGATCGAGCAGGAAAGTCTGCTCCGGCAGGTGGCGGAGGCCGAAGCGGAGAGACTTGACACGTACACGATCACGGTCCCGTCTGCCTGGTATGACATCGAATACGGGCTCATCAAGGGCTCGGGAAAGACGGAGGCAAAATGATTAAGCGACTGATGCAGCGGAGGAAACTGGTCATCGGTGGTTGTATTTTCGCGGCTGTTGTGCTTGGGGTGGCATGTACCGGGATTACCCCGGTCCAGGCTGCTTCCTGCGAGGTATCGATGTCGGCAGCCGGAGATCAGATGCTATCCAGCTCATCCGACTGGACCTGGACCGCATCGGACGGGGACCTTTCGAAGACACCACCGCTCGGAATCGGGCAGGAAGTCTTGCAGGGTGGGTATGCGGGATCGGTCCTGGTGGCCGGTCCCGGGACTTACTCTGGTGAGAGATCTTTGTCATCGGAGGATACCCTTGAGTTCTCGACCGGTCAGCAGGTGGACAGCCAGGCACCCGGGATCCTCTCGGAGATCGTTGATGGTTTATTCCTGTGGATCACCTGCTGCAGGTGTGACCTGTGGATCGGATTCGCTTGATGTTGAAGGGGCTAATCTTACCCGTCAGGCCTATTGTGAATATGCTTCGGCATCGGGGATGTTTATGACTGATACTCTGAATTATCATTCGGTTGGTGGAATCAGCCAGGGTGATACTGAACTGCCGGATTCGCTGGCGATGGATGTTTCATCGTCTGGGAATGGTTATGGGAGCTTTGCTGCGGGATCACGATCTATGATTGGGATTGGGAATACTACTGCACTCGGGTATGTTCATTCGACATCGGAACATGTTGGGGCGGCTGGGAACTTCATGGTGAATGGACGGGAGAGGTGGAGCTCGTTTACTTGATCATTTAATTAATTTTTCAGGACCTTTTTTTCAGAAATCTTAAAATTTGGATAATGAATGATCCCTTCAATGATTATTCCTGAACAGATTTCCCCAAAGGTCACAAACATCTGGTTAATTAATTTCCCCTTACTCTTTTATTGCAGTTCTCCTGAAAAATGAAGACTGCCTCCTCATATTCTCTCCTACGGGTCCTCACCTCAATTCGTTTTTTTTTATTCCGGGCCTCCTCACCATGGTAGTAACGGCGGGAAGGCCACGTGCAGAAGATCGGGACCATGGACGAAAAGCAACGGATTCGAATCCCATGCATCGAAGCTTTCAACTACCCTGCCAGAGGTCGGATAGTTTAAATTTGAAAATTGAGCCTTCCGCTACCCTTCGGAAACGAGAATTTTGCGCCTTACAAGTAATGTTGTTTATAACAGCCCGGTAAAAGGAAAATAAAAATAGCTGGAAATCCCAGGCCGCTCACTTGATCTTTTTCTCAAGCTTCTTGAGTTTCTTCTTGGCCTCTTGGCTACCCGCAGCCGCCTGCTTCGAGAGCTCTTCTGCCTTGGCCTTCTTCACCTGATTCAGCTTCACCAATTGTTTCTTGCTTGTTGGCATACAATCACCTCGCTACGCCTTTATCTGGTTCTATTTGTCTTTTTTCTTCTTAAAAATATCCCTTTATCGTGGTACCGGAATACAAAAATTTTCGGATAAACGGTTTGGATTGGCAATTTAATAACATTTTTTTTATGCACTCGTCGCGCACCAGTCGCGGTGCAACCATCAAATGTCGCTAAGACGCACCAGAACCCGCTACACATAACCTTAAATTCAATCAAGCCTACTCAAGATGCATTATGGATATTGTTTCAGACCTGATGAAGCAGGTAGCGACGGGGGATAACCTCTCCCTGATCAGCAAATCGGTTGGCGGAGACGAGAAGGGTGTGCAATCTGCCCTTGGCATGGGGATCCCCATGATCATGGGTTCCATGGCGGATACCGCATCGAAACCCGGCGGGGCGGAGATGATTACCGGCATGCTCGGGCAACTGGGAGGCAGCAACCCCGCGGACAATGTGGGGAGCTTCCTGAACAACCCCGGCTCAGGTGGTTTAGGGATGGCAGGCAGCCTGCTCGGTGGCCAGATGGAGCCTGTCCAGATGGCAATTTCCCAGAAGACGGGACTTCCCCCGGCTGTGGTCGGCAAGGTGCTGGCAATTGCGACTCCACTGGTCCTCGGTTACGTCGGCAAGATGTTTACGGGGCAGAATATGGACAAGCAGGGCCTCACCAGTCTTCTCGGAGAGCAGTCAAAGATGGCCATGCTGTCATCCCCTGAAGCTTCGAATATGGCCGGGCAACTGCTGGGATCGCAGAAGGACGTCGCTGGTGCCACCGGTATTTTCAGAAAATTAGTCGGCAAATGAGCTGAATCAGAATAATTTTTATTACTTATTTTCCCAAAATCCAAAGACAGGGGCCGGAGTTGTTGGTGCCGTTCAAGGGCTTCCTCCAGAGCCGGGAAGTTGAGCCACCCGATTTACTTACTTCGATCGGTCGCATTTCCGCTTATGCCTGATAATGCATGTCAATGTTCTGGTTATTCCTATGAAATTTTATAAAGAGACTATAATACTTTAGAATTAACTGTTTTAAAAATGACTTTCCAACTAATCCTCAAACAGTGGATCGGTTTAATCGTTGGAATACTGATAATCGCAATAACCTATCTTATCGTAGCGATTATTCCAGACCCCGTTTCCGGCATCATTCTTTTTTCGGAGCCGCTTTGATTGCCGGATACCTAACGCCCGGGCCGGTTAAGAAAGAGTGCATGTCACGGGACTTTCCAGGGATGAAGCAGAAATCCTTGCCTCCTCGTCGGATTTAGTTACTGCATGTGCATCAGGAGCGATCAGGGAAGTTGCGGGAAAGAAAGCCCTGTTGCAGGCCGGGATCTCCATACCAATCTTTGCCATGACCACGAAGGGAAAAGATCTTATCATGAGAAAAATCGATCAGGGGAAAGAACAAATCCTGGTGAAGACGACACGATTGCCAGCGTTGGGTGAGCAGCAGCCGGACCCGCTTGTATAAATTAATTGGGAGTTGAATCCCCCTGTCTTTTTTTCAAGAATACCCTGATACCCTGGTATTTTTTTCCGGACCGCATTTTCACCCCTGGATCGATCCTTCCTACATCCCGCCCTACCAGGCCTGAGGGGGGGACCTCACTACCGGTACGTCTTTGTCCGTGACCGTTCGGCTTCGCGAGAGAATTTCGCTGCGGCGAAATCATGGAACGGAAGGCAGGAGGACCCTCAGGTATTGGAACAGGCGAATTTGGACATTCAATTACCCGGATCGGGAACCGGTCTTATATCAGGTATGCCCGCCGGATACAATTCGCTGTGAAGGTCCATTCTTTTAGTTCTTCCTTCCCGTGAAAAGACCCTGTTGTATTTTCCTTTTGTTTTCTCTGCCCGATTATCCTGGGACCGGTAAAATACCGAGCTGCTGCATCAGCCCCATCAGGTTTGCCTCGCCCCAGAGTTCGGTAATTTTCCCTTCTTTTACCCGGAAAATCTCGATGCCAGTCATGGCGATTGGCTTTCCCGTCGGGGGGAGGCCCATAAATTCCCCTTCGTGCACACCGCGGGCCGTGAAGCGGGCCGTTACCGTATCGCCGTCCGCCATGATGTCATCGATGGTCACATTCAGACCGTGAAACGCGGCCCTGCAGGTGGTAATAACGTTGTTCATCGCCTCGATCCCCGGGCCCGGTGTCGGCAGGGGAGTATGCAGGGAAAATTCAGGGGCCAGAAGTGCATCGGCCGCCGCAATGTCGCCTTTCGATGGCCCGACCTCAAAAAATCTGCGGACCGTTGCGATATTCCCGGCTTCGATTGCTGTTTGTGTCATACAGTATGCTTGACAGGTAACTATTTAATTATGTTGTCCCTAACAGAGTAACAAATGGATCAAGCAGTTGAAAACCTTGCCCGGCTCGGTCTCAGGGAATACGAGGCAAAAATCTACGTGGCCCTCGTCGGGCTCGGCGAGGCAAACGTCCGCAGTATCCATGAAGTCAGCGGCGTCCCCCGCCCGCGGGTGTACGATGTCCTTAATGCCCTTGATGCAAGGGGTTTCATCGAGATACGACAGGGGAGCCCGCTGATGTACCGTGCCGTCCGGCCGGACATTGTCGTCTCCTTCTTAAAAAAAGATCTCGATTCGGCGGCTTCTGAAAGTGTAAAGGCCCTTGAAGCGTTGTCGGTGGACGCCCGGCAGAATTATTCGCCGATCTGGTACGTCCACAGCGACTGGACCATCCAGCGGAACCTTGAGCGGCTGGTTGAAGGTGTCGTTTCCTCCCTGATTGTCCTGTGTTTCAACAAGGAGACCCTCGAAAAATTCCAGGGCCCGATCCTGTCAGTCGCGAAGGACCGGGAGGTAAGAGTCCTGTTCCCGAACGGTGGTGCGGAAGGTCTTGTCATGCGTGACGGCATGAAGTATTACGAAGCAGGGCAGGTCCGGGACTTTTTCGGTGAGAATATTTTCGAAAAAGTATTTTCCGTGCCGATCAGCCGCGAAGGTGCTACCTTCAGGCTGGAATGTATCCTTATTGCAGACGACCAGGAATCCATGCTCATTTACAACCAGGACGGAAACCGGATGGCGGTCGATTATTACGTTGCCGTTCATCACCTGCGTCCAGAGCAGGCTGTTTTCAGAAATGATTGGACATGCATCTGAACTGGCGCATGAAGGGAAGGAGCCCGGCGGGGACGGGACAAAAGACCGGAAAAATAAAATCCTCAAAAGTAAATCAACGGAGTCGTGAAAGAACCATGACAGATTCTACCGAAGGAGCGATCCTTCAGCGGGACGGCAAAACCTACGCGGTCGCTACCCGGATACCGGCCGGTATGGTAACGCCCGCACAGCTCGAAACAATTGCCAGGGTCGGGCGGACATACCACGTGCCGGTCCTGAAACTCACCTCGGGCCTGAGAGTAATCCTCGCCGGAATCCAGCCGGAAGATGTGCAACGGGTCTTAACTGATCTTGGTCCCCTCGCAAAACCCGAGACATCTCCCTGTGTCAAATTTGTCCATGCCTGCCTTGGTACCGAAATGTGCAAATACGGGAAACAGGACTCGATCGGGCTTGCCATGGCGATTGACGACCAGTTTAAGGAACAGTCCTTTCCGGCAAAGATAAAGATCGGCGTCTCCGGCTGTCCCCGCTGTTGCAGTGAAAGCCACACCCGGGACATCGGTATCATCGGGACTACCAAGGGCTGGATGGTCTTCTTTGGTGGCAACGGCGGCACTCGGCCCCGGTTCGGCGATCTTATCGCGTGGGACCTGACTCCCGGTGAAGCGGTGGATTGTGCACAGCGTCTTTCGGAGTATTACCGGAGCCATGCAAAAAACCATGAGCGGACTGCACGGTTCATGGAACGAATTGGTATGGAAACGTTGAAATCGGAATTGCTGACGTTTATTCCGTATATTCCTATCGAGAAGTGAATGAACCATGAAAATTACCGAAGTTGCAAAACTAACGTCGATTAAAAACCCGCACAATGTCGATGTGCGAAAGATCTTCGAATCGCCGGACACATCTGCGGTTGTTATTACACTCAAACCCGGAGAATCGCTAAAGAAACACGTTACGCCAGTCGACGTATTCTTCTATGTGCTTGAAGGGACCGGGATTGTCGAGATCGGTGATGAACGGCAGAGTATCGGTAAGGATACCGTCGTGGAGAGTCCCGCTATGATTGCCCACACCTGGATAAATGAAAGCAACGCGGTCTTCCGTGTGATGGTGGTAAAGATGCTGACCACCGGAAAGGGAAAAGACAGCCGGTTGCTCTGATTTCGGATCACGGGAATTTTCATTTCTGTTGGATATCCAAAAATGTCTTTTTTCTTTCAGCCGGTTGTACCTTTATTAAAAAGTCGAAAAGATAGCAATTCTTTTCAAAAATTAGATTATTTTTATTTCTGAGGATCGCGCCTTATTATAGGTCTATAGATCTTGTGTGGAGAGGGTTGCCGGGCAAAACGGTATTACCTATACCACCCTCCCTCTGGATTCAGTCCCGGTACGGCTTGTGCATATTCCGTTGTGACCCGCATAAGGAAAGCTGACTGGTTGGCATCCTTGATCTCAATGTTATTCATCACCATAGTGATCCAGATAGCACCGATTTTTAATAAAGATTATCTTTTAATTTCACACTAAGTATTACTATTTAACATAAATGTATCCAATATTTTTCCAGGCGTAGAAGGAATCTTTTTATTGGAATACAGATTTAATCCACCCATGTCCCGATTTATCCACAAATATGGACTCCTGTTCGTCATATACCGGGGAAAAAATCAGGGGTCGTGTGAGAGTCCGCCATAAAAAATAAGATGTTAACTTTACTTAATAAATATTAAATCACAATCTTTTTTACACTAGAAGTGCTACGAAATTTTATAATTGTATGATGAGGTGTAATCTTGCACATACCTGATGCATTTATTCCGATCTGGCAGGGCGCAATCTACTGGATTATCGCCCTGGTCTTTGTGTATCTCTCCCTGAGATGGGCAAAGAATGAATTGAACGAGGAAAAATTACCCCTGGTCGCGGTGCTGGCAGCAGGTATCTTCGCACTCCAGTCATTCAACCTCCCCGTTTCGATGGGAACGAGTGGCCACCTTGTTGGTGGGGCACTCGTGGCGATTATCCTTGGTTCCCCGTTTGCCGCAGTATTCATCCTTACCCTGGTGCTGATTGTTCAGGGAGTCATGTTCGGCGACGGCGGGATCACGACGATGGGAGCGAACATCCTCAACATGGGTGTCGTCGGTGGTTTCGTGGGGTTCTACAGTTTCAAAGGGCTGAAGGCCGCCACGGGAAGCATGCCGGTCTCTGCATTTGTCGCCGCATGGCTCGCATGCCTGGTCCCGGCGATCTGTGCATCGGTAGAACTATGGTTTGCCGGGACTTTCCCGCTCGAAGCAGGGATGATCGCGATGGGGTTGTACCATGCAATTATCGGGGTGGTTGAAGGGATTATCACGGTCGCTGCGATTTACCTGATTATGAACGTGAGGCCTGATATGGTTGACCAGGGCGTATTACCGTTAAAGGCGGGTGCGGTCGCATGATCGACAATAAAACCCTGATTATCGGGGGTCTTGTCATTGCGATCCTCATCGGGGTCGTGGCCGTGTTCATGGCATCGGGTGATCCGGATGGCATGGAAAGCACGGCACTGATTATCCAGGGACAGAAATCGCTTACCGGGCCTACCCCGCCCGATGCAGAAATTCAGGAGAATATGGAGGGGAAGTTTGCATATTCAGCCCCGATGCCCGATTATTCTCTCGGTGAGGGATTAGGTTCTGCGGGAGGAATCCTGGCAATTGTCGGGGGGACGGTTCTGGCATTTCTTGTGGCAATCGGCCTGATCTATGCCATAAAGGTCGCAGGGAAGAAAAATCCACCGGAGGGGATTCGGTAGGTCTCTATTTTTCCTATCGAACAATTTTCCGGGGTTACAATTATTTTCATGGGGTAATAAGGTAACAAGTTTCTCTTCGAGGATTTCGGACTGGCTGAACTGCAAACTCTGCCTCGTTTTCTGTGTACCTGAAGATTCATAGACCTAATTGTTCCGTTTTGTCGCATTCTCGGAAAAATATACCGGATTTTATGAAAGTGCCTGGTTCCCGCGTTCCCCGGTCCTGATGCGGATGGCATCAACCACCGGGCAGACAAAGATCTTCCCGTCGCCCTGGTGCCCGTTTCTGCTGACTTTAACAAGAGTATCTACGATGAGGGATACTTCATCGTCATCGGCTACCAACGAAAGCATTTTTTTCGGGAGGAAACCCAGTTCGATTTCCTTCTCCGCGGGGATGGAGTATTTTGGATCACCGGCATCACTGATTACACCCCGCTGCTGCAGAATATACGCACCAACTTTCCGCCGCAGGGTGCGCTCCGGGTCCGGTTCCCGGATAATTCCGCCCTGCCTTCCCCGCCCGGTGACGTTAACAAAGGTAATTCCCCTGACACCGATGGACTCGAGTGCAATTTTTGTCTTTTCCGCTCGTTCAGGACGGATAATCGCAATGATCTCTTTCATACGCATCCCGTCTCTTTCACCGCTTCACCCGTTCTGATGGTATGTGATTCCTCGATATCGGAGACGAAGATCTTTCCGTCGCCTGTATTACCGGCGAGAGGATTTTTCTTTGTGCCGGTCTTTGCTGCCAGCTCAATCACTTTAACCGCGTGGGCCACTTCGCTATCGGGAAGCACAATCATCAGCATTTCTTTTGGTATTTCAGTATACCTGACCGATCCCTGGGTAATCCCCATTTCCTTACCCCGGCCGGTGATATTCATACGGGTCATGGCGTAGATGCTATTCCTCTCCAGTGCCTCAATGACCCGTTGTGTCGATTCGGGTCTGACAATTGCACGAATTAATTTCATGGACAAATCCTCCTTACTGAAATTCTGGTTTTCTCTTCCGAACCCTGGTTGCAGTCGTTTTGTTCCTGAAACAGAGTCCTTGGATTTTTTAGTGATTTTCAACGCTACCAATAACGATAGGCTGTTATTATTAATAAGATTATGGAAGTATTCTTCCATGTAGTATATTATAAATATATCTCATAGGGCAGACCACGTTTCGTTTCGCTTTACAATTTCCAGCTTTTTTATGAGCAAAATCGCCGCCCCGTTCTTGTCATTCGCGATCGTCATCGGGGTCGTGGCCGATTCCCCGAATCAGGTGATCCGGATGGCATGAAAGTATGGCACTGATTATCCAGGGAGAGAAATCGTGGACACGCTAGAATAGATGGTTGAATGTCCGGCAGTTATACCGGTGTATCAGAGATATGCCGACCAAAAAGAAATGCCGTTCGGATATTGGACCAGCCGGTATCTTTCATCCAGCGGAATATCGATTGAATGTGATTTGTACCGATAAAATTTCAGAACCGAAATATACACCTGTTCACCATTCTCTGAAATTACAGGGCCTTTTGCCTGGATCGTTACTACATCAGCATCCGGATTGATGTGAATATTCGTCGTTAATTTTCCATTTGAGTCTGTAGTACCAGTCGCTATTTGCATGGCACAGATTTCAACGCCTGATGGTACTCCACCGGAATTGCTCCAGGTCTCAATAAATTCAACAGATGCACCGGGGACCGTCTTTGTGTGATCTGCGTTCCATACCGTCAAGGTGACCGTAAAGAATGAGGGTCGGATGCTTTTTGGCAAGTATATTGGAATTCCCGTCGGAAATGTGTTAATTATGGCGCTTTTATTAAACAATCCCGGTGAAACAGGAATTTGTGATCCGCCAGGTGTTTGTTTCCACGGGATCAATTGCGGCTGAACAATAACAGGGACATTTTTAAAAGGGAATGAGGGAATCGGCGTTGCAACGGGTTTGTACATTGTATTGCCTGTTGGCGAATATTTTTGGAATGAAATTGCTGCTGACGCCGGTAGAATCAGCATCAACCCGAATATTGCTGCGATCACGAGAACATAGAGATGTTTCTTTTCCATCAGATTCCAACCCCCACTAATATGACCATAGTCTGTTCAGATTAAAACCGTTTACATGCAGCCAGTCGTCAACGCTAACCCACAAGCTGGATCGCAGAAAGACGAGGCTGGTGCGACAGGTATTTTCAGGAAACTGGTTGGTAAATGAGCTGAATCAGAACTATGTGTCCAGTTCTTTTCAGGGAATATGTTACACACCAGTGGGTGGTTGTACCATACCAATCACCTCTTTTATACCCCATGAATTATCAGGGAACCCGTTCAGCACGATTTTGTACGAGATTACCGAGTACCCGGCCATCAGTTCGAAATTCTGGGATGCTATTTTTGAATTTGTGTAGAACCTCCGTCCGTCTGATGAGAGATAATACCCGTCCCAATTCCCCTGTCCGATAATATCGGGATGATATTCGGTGAATACGACCTGTTCCCGTTGTGCATTTGCATAATTATCGAGCGTCTCGCCGGCTGCTTCGGTCCCTGTAAAATGGTACAGGCCAAAACTAATGCCGATAACTGCCACGATTATGACGATGGCGGCAGCAATGATTGCACCAATCAGGTAAATTAAAGACGCAGTTCCATAATTATCCAATACTATCACCTGTCACCGATACTTCAGGTCCCTGACTATTGTTTTGCCTTTTCCTCTAATTTGGCATCAGGTGAATTATCTTCTCATTCTCCATTATTTCAATTCAGATGGTTAATTTTTCTCTCCCGGATTTCCGATCGTGTATCCAATGGGGATCTCAAATAAATACAAACATGGTAACTCTGTAACCAGAGGTGCACTATACCGATAAGCGGACTTAACCTGATCTCCGGGATCGGCATGATCGCGGTGGGGGCCGGTGCAATGGCGTACCGGTACCTGAAATACCGGACCGGTCTCCAGTACTTTTTGATCGGCGGGATACTCTGGGCAGTTGCAATAGGGATCAAGCTCGCGATGGACCTGACGATCACCCAGCCCATCCAGGCTGCATTGCTCGCAAACCTGCCCGTGCTCACGGTTGTCGTGATAATGTCGTTGTATGTCGGCCTGAGGACCGGGTTCCTTGAAAGCGGTATCACGTACCTCGTCGTGAAATATACGTCGCTCTCCAGGTCCGGGTTTAACGAGGCGGTTGCACTGGGGATCGGGTTTGGCGGGGCCGAGGCGATTGTTCTCGGTTTTTTTTCATTGATAAACGTCGTGGTTCTCATCATGGTCCCTGACATGCAGGCCCTCCTGACCCCGGATGTCCTTGCCCAGTTCGCCCCTGCACTAATCCCGTTCCCCATCATCGAACGCCTTTTCACGCTCTTTATCCACGTATTTTCAATCGTTCTCGTGGTCTATGCGGTACGGAGCGATGAACTCAGGTGGCTCTGGCTGTCCATTCTCCTGAAGACGGTCACCGATGGTCCGATCCCCCTGTTCACGTATTATTTCAAATACCTCGGGGCCCTGTATTTTCTCCCGCTTGAGGCATATGTCGCGGTGCTGGGGATTATCTCCCTTGCAGGCCTGTTCTGGATAGAAAAGCGGTTCCGGTTATTGCCGGTGGTAAGACGACTTCCTGCAATTGTGACTGCCGTTTGCAAATGAATTGAATCTGAATATTTGTTCCGGATCTTTTCATGGAATATGTTACACACCAATGGGTGGTTGTACCATACCAATCACCTCTTTTATACCCCATGCATTGTCAGGAAACCCGTTCAGCACGATTTTGTACGAGATTACCGGTACCCGGCCATCAGTTCGAAATTCTGCGAGGTTATTTTTGAATTCGTATAAAACCTCCGTCCGTCTGATGAGAGATAATACCCGTCCCAATTCCCCTGTCCGATAATATCGGGGTGATATTCGGTGAATACGACCTGTTCCCGTTGTGCATTTGCATAATTATCGAGCGTCTCGCCGGCTCCCTGGGTTCCGGTAAAATGGTACAGGCCAAAACTAATGCCGATAACTGCTACGATTATGACGATGGCGGCAGCAATGATTGCACCAATCAGGTAAATTAAAGACGCAGTTCCATAATTATCCAATACTATCACCTGTCACCGATACTTCAGGTCCCTGACTATTGTTTTGCCTTTTCCTCTAATTTGGCATCAGGTGAATTATCTTCTCATTCTCCATTATTTCAATTCAGCTGGTTAATTTTTCTCTCCCGGATTTCCGATCGTGTATCCAATGGGGATCTCAAATAAATACAAACATGGTTACTCTGTAACCTGAGGTGCACTATACCGATAAGCGGACTTAACCTGATATCCGGGATCGGCATGATCGCGGTGGGGGCCGGTGCAATGGCGTACTGGTACCTGAAATACCGGACCGGTCTCCAGGTACTTTTTGATCGGCGGGATACTCTGGGCAGTTGCAATAGGGATCAAGCTGGCGATGGACCTGACGATCACCCAGCCCATCCAGGCGGCATTGCTCGCAAACCTGCCCGTGCTCACGGTTGTCGTGATAATGTCGTTGTACGTCGGCCTGAGGACCGGGTTCCTTGAAAGCGGTATCACGTACCTCGTCGTGAAATATACGTCGCTCTCAAGGTCCGGGTTTAACGAGGCGGTTGCACTGGGGATCGGGTTTGGCGGGGCCGAGGCGATTGTTCTCGGTTTTTTTTCATTGATAAACGTCGTGGCTCTCCTCGTGGTCCCTGAGATGCAGGTCCTCCTGACTCCGGAAGTCCTTGCCCAGTTCTCCCCTGCACTCATCCCGTTCCCCATCATCGAACGCCTGTTCACGCTTTTTATCCACGTATTTGCGGTCGTTCTCGTGGTCTATGCGGTACGGAGCGGGGAACTCAGATGGCTCTGGTTGTCAGTTCTCCTGAAGACGGTCACCGATGGCCCCATCCCCCTGTTCACGTATTATTTCAAATATCTCGGGGCCCTGTATTTTATCCCGATCGAGGTTTATGTCGCGGTGCTGGGTGTTATCTCCCTTGCAGGCCTGTTCATGGATAGAAAAGCGGTTTCGGTTATTGCCGGTGGTACCGGTACCTGAATAAATTCGATTATTTTTTGAAAAATGACGATTACATCAATCTTCAGACCGTGGATCGGGTTAATTATTGGTGTATTGATAATTGCAATAACCTTTTTTCTCATATCGTTTAAGGCAATCCCGGACCCAGTTGCCGTTATCATTATTTTTATTGGTGCGGCAGTGGTTGCGGGTTACTTCACACCGGGGCCGGTTACCAGAGGAGCAATCGCCGGATTCGTTTGTGGACTTTCTGCTGAATCCGGAATTATTATTTCGACGATTTTAAACAATCCGGGCTCCAGAAGCATACAAAATCCCAGCATAATGCTTCTGACCGTGTTATTTTATGCGATTATAGTGATCCTACCCAATACCGTAGGTGGGATAATCGGGAATACCCTGCGAAAAGGACTTCGAAAAATGTTTTTCACTCCGGAATCAGAATCAGATAAACTTCTCCAGAGAAACCAACTGATCGGTATTATCCTGGGGGTATTGATTTGCGTGTTTCCGATGTTGATCCTGGGAACAGAGATGAAAGATGGGGTTCCGGAACTAGTTCTGCGATCGATGTTTGCAATCCTGCTGATATCTCCTCTCGCGGGTGGAGTGATTTCCGGTATATTCTCACCTGGAGAAATAAGGACGGGGTTTTACTCCGGGCTTGTTACCGGTACAATCGCAATTGGAATTGTGGTGACGGTCATTTTGGTCCAGATCACTCAGATTACCGATAATTTTGTTGCCGGGCTTGGAATAATCGTTGCGATTGCCTTCGCTATATACTCTTTTCCACTCGCGATTGCGGGCGGAATCATCGGTGCTCTTATCAAAAGCAGGATATCCGGACGTATCCACATCTGAATCGATTCACGGCCGTAGGTTAACTGAAGTTTATCCAATTTAAAAAATATGATGTAAATATACACTATGCATATTTAGACGTGGTTTGGTCGGGTGGGTAAATGATGGAACTATTGTTGGAAGGAGCAAACCTAAATCCGTCAGGCCTGTTGAAAGATGACTTGGCATGTCAGATCGGTGTTGTTTTAACATTGGGTTGAAACGAGTTTAAAGTAAGATCCGTTGTATTCCCATACGCTATTATAGTTTTTTTCCAGATATCCGCGTTCCCAAATCTGGATCCTGGTATCTGCGTATTTTGAGCCAAAAAAACTTCCTGGTATCAAATCTGCTACCGTGCCGATAGGGAGCAGTATCCTTTTCCCGGTGCTGAATGCGTCCACTAATCCAGGATGTTCAGATATATCCGGCGGATCGTTGTGCATCACATTATCAGACCTGGAAATAGTGTCCATAGAAACGGATCCGATTTTTTGGACGACATATGTCGGGGCACAACCGCCACCAGAGTATACCAGGAGTGAGAAAATAACATTCCACAGGATGAAAACAATCAGCAATCCAATTCCGATATATTTTAAAAACTGATTCATAAACTAAAATTCCCGGATTACATTACATTTTTTTCTTATACCTGATAATATGCATCAGTTCCCCGGGACCGGTGTGGCGGATGGGGTGGAGGGGTTTGTTATCGATAAATGGCCCTGGTTGTCAGTTCTTCTGAAGGTGATTACTGATGTTTCCATTCCCCTGTTCAATTATTATTTCAAATATCTCGGGGCCCTGTATTTTATCCCGATTGAGGTTTATGTCGCGGTGCTTGGTGTTATCTCCCTTGCAGGCCTGTTATGGATAGAAAAGCGGTTTCGGTTATTGCCGGTGGTACCGGCACCCGAATAAATTTGGTTATTTTT
>CAWFHG010000005.1:0-455496 GCA_963815625.1 uncultured Methanomicrobiales archaeon | reverse complement strand
TTTTCTCGGAAATGCTCCGGATTTCGTGGAGTGCGGGTTTCTGGTCGGCGATCCGGTTTTTCTCGACCGCAACCTTACCCTGTTCATCCCTGACCTCCAATGCCTCCTGTGCGATCTGTTCCAGCCGGGTCGTGAACTCCTCTTCAATACTGGTGTAATGACTCCCGAGCGTCTGCCGGCAGAGCGGGCACACGCCATCTGCACCGGCATTTTTTATCGTATTCCAGTCTGCATTGAGTTTTTTCTTCTCGGTTTCGAGACCCGCTGCCCGGGCTGAAAGAGTCCCGACGGTATGGATTAACACGGCTTCCCGTTGAGTGATCACCTTTTCCAGGTCGCTGTCGGGAATATCCGGCCCGATCTGCATCAGCGACCTGATACCGTTCCGGAGCGATGCAAGCCGTTTCTGCGTCCTCGTCAAACATCGCAATCTTTATCCGGGTGGTATCGACCCTGGCCCTGAAATTCCCGGAATCGGTTTCAAGAAACCTCAGTTCCGCTTTGAGCTGATCAGATTCAGCCTTCTGTTTCCGGACTGATTCCAGCTTGTTTCCTCTTCTCGTCGACAAGGCAGACCCGCTGCTCCAGCTGCAAATATTCCTGTTCCATTCCTGCGAGCGTGGAGAGCTGGGCCCTGACCTGGTCCCGCTGCCGTTCGAGTCCCCCGGTCTCATTGACGAGGGACTTCTGCTGTTCAACAAGGCGGGTATACTGTGTTTTTTTCTCGGAGAAGAGGGCCAGTTCTGCCGAGACCTCTGTCTTCTTCCGGAGGTGGCATTCCCGCTGCTTATTCAATTCCCCGATTGCAGCCTGGAACGTGACGACCGATGACCGGAGCGTGTTCAGTTCTTCAGGGTCCTGTCTCCCCACGAGACCCCCTAACTCCCCCTCTTTCGTCCGGAGCTCGTTCTCTTTTTTATCGATCCGCTCTTTGAGCAGTTTCTCGCTCGCCGTCTTCAGGAAATCGATGCCGAGCGCCTTGAGGAACCATTCCTTCCGTTTGCCGGGGGTATTTTCGAGCAGGGTCAGGAGGTCTTTCTGGGCAGCATAAATCGTGTTCCTGAAGTCCACCGGCCCCATGCCGAGAGTCCGCCGGACTTCGGTCTCGACCTGGCTCACCCCGGTCGCCCGGAGCGACGTCCCCCGGTAGAACCGTGCATCGTGCTGGACCGTTTTTCCTTTTTTGAAATCACGGATGACCGTGTAATTATCGCCGCCGATCCGGAAGTCCAGCCTCACTTCGCAGTTCTCTTTCTGGGACGCAAACGAGGAGACGATATAATCCCCGGAAATCCCGGTCGCCTGCACCCCGTAGAGGGCGAACAAAATCGCCTCGACGATGCTGCTCTTCCCTGTCCCGTTGTTCCCGACAATCCCGGTGATCCCGTCCCTGAACCTGATCTCCTGGTTCCGGAACCGTTTGAAGTTTTTCAGGATGATACGGTCGATGATCAATCCGAATCCCCCTTGTGGTCTTCCATGACGGTCCTTAACAAGTCAAGACCGCACTCGGCGACATATTCCCTCTGGCGGGCACTCATCTGTTGTTTGCCGACGAACGAGGAGAATTCCTGCAGGTAATCGATCGCTTTTACGTCCTGCTGCAGCGGGGAGATCTCTCCCTGGTCTTTCGTGGCAGACCGGATCTTCAGGTCGAGGAGTTTCTCCTTTACCCCGGCAAGTTCCTTCAAATCGATCCCTTTCCCGTGTTCGCGGGACATGCCATCGAGGGTCACCTGCACCATCGACAACGGCGGGATGCACCGGTCGGTAATCCGGGCGATAATCTCGCTTGTGATATCCCCGACATGCACGCCTTCGCACGGGATCGTCCCGAGGTCGATCATCGGGGTCTTCGGGAGATGCGAAATGGCTGACACTCGAACTATTCAGCCGGTTCATGCTTCCTGGAGAGGAAGAA
Organism: uncultured Methanomicrobiales archaeon; assembly: GCA_963815625.1. GTDB lineage: Archaea > Halobacteriota > Methanomicrobia > Methanomicrobiales > Methanospirillaceae > CAIKOD01. Next base: position 453,575 of record CAWFHG010000005.1, on the reverse strand, counting down.
GTCGCGACTGTCTTCATCGAGACATCTGATCCAGGTCAACAAGGAGACCTCCTTTCGTATCGGCAATCTCACCGTACGCCATGTATTCGGGCGACCCCGAGTACCATGCATTGTCGGTAATCTGCACCTGCCGGTGGTAGTGGCCGAGGGCGATATAGTCGAACCTGTCCGAGAGGATCGTGCTGTCCAGCTCGTGTTCTGCGACGGTCGCGAGCCGTTTGTCCTTGATGGCCGACGCGAGACCGTGGGTCACCAGCACATTGTGCCGGTCTTTTGCGATCTCGACCTGGTCATACGCAGCCCGGTAGTCCTCGGGCCTGAGCATGTTCGGGATCAGGTGGAAGACCGTGTCACCGATCTCGACATGCTCGTACCGGAAGCGGTAAGCAGTCTTGATCCTGGAATGGTGGTACGAGAGGACTTCAAAAGGTGATGCCGTATAACGGGTCTTCACCATGCTGTGGTTCCCGGCGATCACGATGAACGGGATCCCGGCGCATGGAGCCGTTCCAGCGCTTCGAGCACGGTCGTATAGGCCCGGGTCTTCGGTTTTACCGTGTCAAAAAGGTCACCGGCATGGACGAGGACATCCGGTTTTGCCGCGATTATTTTGTCCACTGCCGACAGGAAATTATCATAGATCTGCTTCTCGCGGAGGTTCATCCCGCTCTCCGGGTCGAGGCGGTTGAAGGCGGCGAGACCAAGGTGGGTGTCGGCGATGTGGATGATCTTCATCTACCATTCTTTTGGACTTGTGTGGGATATAAGGTGGTGGGGGATGCGGGGTGAAAGTGATAGATGTTGCTTTTTCATTAATCCCTTTCAATCATTCCTAACCAGTATCGAAATCTGAAGTAATCTCCCGGGGCAGAACCAATTCCCGGAAAACAAGATTAAAATACCTATCCGTCATGCCTCCGAGATAGTCCCTTACCAATTCAGCGTTATTTGCTGAATTTTTATACTCTTCAGAGATCCAGTCAGGTTCCAGCATGTTTTTGAATATTGATGATTCTTTCTTTTTTCCTTCTAAATCTGCTAAAAATCTCTCAAATAAAAACATATACATATTTTTGATTTTTTCGTCTTCTTTGTGCAACTTGGGATTCAGGTAAATATGACCGGTAGTTATATTCCTTCAATTCCTTGACACATGTCGCAAAAGGATCCGAAAATGAGATTTCATCGCTATCGTAACTGGTATTAATTACGTCCTTAATCAGGGTGTCAAGAATTATCCAGTTTATATTGTCACAATTTTCTATATTGAACAGACGTTTGCAAATCCCAGGGAACTGTTGCATATCCGGTTTCGTCAACAACCTTAATTCTATCGCGTCCTGTAAATCCCTGCCCAGATAAGCAATCGTATCAGCAAGTCTTACGGCACATCCTTCGTAAGTCATGGGCATGATGATCGTTTCCCCTGCTGATACCATCCAATTTTGAATCGAATGAATCCCAGTCTGCGTCGCCTTCGGGTTTAAGTTTCGTTATATCGTTTTCACCATTATGGCAAAGGATACCGTCTAAAACCTGAATGGTGAGATCCTTATCCTCAATGACATCGAGAAACTGAATTGCCTGGACATTATGGAAAAATTTTGTAAGCCCGTGCTTTTCACAGCATTCACCCAGAATTTTCTCTCCCAGGTGCCCATAGGGGACATGGCCAATATCATGTCCAAGTGAAATTGCTTCTATGAGATCTTCGTTAAGTCCGAGAGATCGACCAATTGTCTTTGCAATCTTCGATACAGAGCTGAACGTGAAGGACCCTGTGTGTTACATGATCATTGTTCACCAGGAAAAATACCTGCGTCTTATCTACGTATCTTGTATATGCCCTTGAATGGAGAATCCGATCAGAATCCCTTGAAAATGGTAGCCTGATATGTGATTCTTGTTTACTGTCTTTCCTTCTTAAAAAATCTGAATTTTTTGTGGCATTTTTGGATAATACTGTTTCTCGCAGATGATTTCTTTCAATAATTTTCCTGGTTATTTCCGGATTCAGCTCCATGTGTCCACAGAGTCTCGTTAATCTTCAATGTTTAAGTACAATTCTGCGAAGTGATGAAAATGATATTTATCTTGAATAAGAGCAGTACCGATCCCAAAAACCAGGATAGAACGCCATATTATTTTCCCCCACTGATGAGTCCTGATGTTACTATCCTGGGTGAGCAGGGTCATCTGGTGGATGGCTATGGCGTTAAGTTTCGCCAGACGCTCAGGCTGGGGAAGGTTTTCGCTGATGAAATGGGCGTTGAGGTTTTCGAGGTTGGAGAGACAGACCAACTGGGATATGTCGGCATAATCCCGGATGTTGCCCTTTTTATCCGGGTTACTGTCCCGCCATTCTTTCGCGGTGTGGCCGAAGAGGGCCATGTTGAGGAGATCGGCTTCGGATGCATATACCTGGTTGATCTGTGATTTGTCAAGTTCCACCGGGATCAGGTTCTCTTTGATCGCATCGGTGTGAATCCGGTAGTTGATCTTCGCGAGGTTACGCCGGATGTCCCAGCCGAGTTGTTTTCGTTCATCTTCTTTGAGACGCTGGAATTCCTTGATGAGATACAATTTGAATTCAACCGAAATCCACGAAGCGAACTCGAATGCGATATCCTTGTGGGCGAATGTGCCTCCGTACCGTCCTGGTTTCGAAATGATACCCCGGGCGTGGGTTTTCTCGATCCATTGTTTGGGCGTCAGGGTGAAACTGTTGAGACCGGCCTGTTTTCTAAACCCGTCGAATTCGACGGGATTAAAATCCGGGTTGTTGAGTTGCTCCCAGATACCAAGGAACTCGATCGTGTTGCGGTTACGGAGCCAGTTCCTGGATAAGATCGTCCGTCTTGTCGGCATTCTTATATCGTGCAATATCGGTGATACAGATATAATCCTCATCGTTCTGCACGTATATGGCGACTTCCTTATCCAGGACGTTGATCTTCTCCATTAAATCCCCGCCTCCGGACAAACCGTAGCGAACCGGCAGCTCAAACACTCCCTCGTAAGATGTCTCGCCGGAAAATCCTCGTACTCATAACTCACGTTCATCGCTTCAAAATCCGTTTTGATCGTTTCCTGTATCTCGCATAACTGCTCTTCGAAGAAAGGATATGGCTTCTTCTCCCCGGTTTTCAGGAAGACGAGCTCGCTCTTGATCTCATCGGGACTTTTCTGGTAATACTGCATCGCCCAGAGCACGTACGCTGCCATCTGCAGTTCGGTCTCATACTCGTCATTGTCTGCACCGGTCTTCCAGTCGGTCAGGACAATCGGGCCATTCTGTATCTTACTGGCAAAATCCACCTTGACCGTTACATCCACATCCCCGATCGTGAACCTGTCGTATTCCTCGTGCCGAAGGCATTCCCGGTCCTGGTAGTCCGGCCAGATATTCTTAAAGAACATGTCCAGGCATGCCTTCCCGCTTTCTTCAATTGTTGTGAAAAAATGTGCATCGACCGGCTCGCCATGCCGGTATTCGGTGAACAGCTCGTCGGCCATCATTTTGTTCTGGGTAATCTTCCGGGAATAGAGATTCATTGCGCCGGCCGGGTCCATCGGTTTGTTATCGCAATGGAGTCCAATCTGGTCGTTGAGAATATCATGGATGATCTGGCCCTGCAATACAAACCGGGAATTATAATTTTTGAGCAACCGGATTTGATTGGAGTCAACAGGTGCAGGTTGCTTGAGATAGGGAGCGATATAATCGTAATAATACTGGCGCTGGCAACGGTTCCAGACGCGGTGTTTTGAGAAAGACCAGGAATTATTTTTGAAGAAATAGTTGTCGAGCTCTGGCATAGGTCACACTTTGCAGGGGTGGGATATATTGGTGTGGCGGATGGGGTGAAAGTGAAGGGGGATTGTTGTTCTCGAATCATGAGCCTGTTCCTGGAGGACCGATTTCTTTTCCTCCTCGATAACAAACGCGTCAATATTTAACGATTTTTACCAAATCCCTCACAAATACGGCCTTTTTATCCTCTTCTCTCCCACATCACTCCGTACTTCTCATGTATACCCCTGATAACCGGGCTAAATGACCTCATTATACGTTAACAGAGCCTAAAATAGCCTTCTTTACTTAACATTACCAAATACTGCCTTTTAGAGAGGATTTATGCATAATCCGGCGATAATATGTCGTATTAGGAAGATTGACTTTTTTTAAGTCGGGAATTCAATGAATCCGAAAAAAACTACTGGTTTTCAGGGGCCCTTCACAACACTTCTTTCATAAAAGGATATTATACGGGTTCACGGGGAAAAACTCCCGCAAAAAGGAAATTCTTTTTATTCAATAAAATTAGAAAGTCAACCATGAATTTTGAATCGATTGTATCTGATTCTGTTAATTTTACACGTGAAACTCTTCTCGGAAAATGGACGCGATGGGTAATTTTAATACTTCTGGGTCTGCCGATGGCCCTAATGCCCCTTATCATTCCGTATTTTGTCGATGTTAAAAAAATTATAACCGGCCTGACGATACACTGGGAGCTGATCCCCTGGGCTTATATCATCATGCTGGCGATCATTGTAATCTTTCTTTCATTTTTCATCACCGGGTATACAGTCCGTATATATCGCGGTGGAAAAATTCCTCCTGAATTCAATAACTGGGGCCAGCTCCTCATCGAAGGAATTAAACTTGATATTATCACTACAATCTGGTTCCTGCCTGCATTGATTATTCTTTTATTAGGCGTATTAATGGTCCTTACCATGGACTCATCCCCATTCTCTCCGGGAGGACTGGGGATAATTCTTTTTTCCCTGATTCTGGCCGTTTTAGCCTTTATCTTTGCGATTGTTGCGATTCTTTTTTTAACGATCGGGGCAATCAGGTTTTCACGGACGGGGAAAATGAGTGAAGGATGGAATTATAAAGAGATCCGTGGGACCATCGGCCGCATCGGGTGGGGGAACTATATCGTCGCCCTGGTCATCCTCCTGGTAATCGGCTTTATTTTCAACATGGTTACAGGGCTGATCGGGTTGATTCCTTTCGTGGGACGTGTACTACAGGCCTGTTGTTTTCCATTCATTATGGTATTCTTCGCCCGTTTCATAACGAAGGTGTATGAGGCGGGGGAATTGCCCCCGGATAGTGTTCAGGAACATAAAAACAAAGGAAATGACTTTTTTAAACAAGGTCGTTACGATGAGGCACTGAATTGCTACGGTAAAGCAATCGATATCGATCCAACCAATACGGACGTTTTATTCAATATAGGAATGACGTTGAGAAAACTTGGGAAAACTGCTGAAGCGGACAGTATTCAGAAAAGAATTGAGGAATTAAAAAACCAGGCACATTCCCGGCCGGGTACAGAACCCGTGGTACTTGCTCCAAATATTAATCCGCCTGGCTCTTCCTCCGGATTCTGCCGGAACTGTGGATCTGAATTAAAAAATAACGATGCCGGAATCTGCCCTTCCTGTGGAATGCGGTTACAGGAACCAGGGACTGCAATGCCAGAACAAAAGAAAAATCCCGTAATTGCAGCACTTTGTTCTTTCTTCATTCCCGGACTGGGCCAGGTATACAACGGGGAAGTCGGAAAGGGTTTCGCTATTTTGATCGGGACTTTGATTGGGGCTGTATTTCTTCTTATTCCGGGTATCATAGTCTGGATTATAGGAATATACGACGCCTATAAAACAGCCGGGACAATAAATTCCGGGAAAAAGCCCTGTCGGTCAACGAGTACGACAGGAATGATTCTTTTCGGCGTTTTTGCGGTATTTTTAATTTTCGTTTTCGTTTTGATTGGATTAGCAATGCTGTTTGGTTTTTTTGCCATGATGGGAGCTACCGGACATAGTCCGACCCTCATCGGTACTCCGGCAGGTATCAATGATCCAAACGGTATCAGTAATCCGGCCACTACTCAATATCCGGGAATATCGCCCAAAAAAAGTAAAAGCATTGCAGTAACTGCCATACCTAACAGTAATGGAACGATTACCGTCACGAATAATGGAGGTCCTGATATGGGTGATCTGTCGTTCATCACGGTATCAGTGAATGGTGTCGTTGTACCCAACCAACTCAATTCAAAAATGGGTTCCAAACTTTTAGTTCCGGGTACTGCAGGTTCGAGAAATCGTGTAATGGCGGTAGGTACCTTCAGGGATGGAACATCACAAATGTTGCTCGACGTATACATTGGAGGAAGCAAGTAACAAAAACCTGTTTTTTTGGCTGTGATTTCGTAATCCGGCAGCGTGGAGTCGTTCCAGCACCTCGGAAACACCATTATTCAGGCCAGGGTCTACCCCCCCTGGAATGCCCGGCCGGGAAAAACCAGGGAATTTTTCCCCCTCCGGATCATTTCCCAACATTAATCATGACATATTTCCCGTCTTGTTTATACCCGTGTAACCAGCAGGTCCACCATGAAACAGTATCTGATCCTTTCCGTCATCCTGGTGTGCATATGTCTCCTCCTCGCCGCCGGTTGCAGCATGCCGGCACAGCAGGCCCCTGCACAACACCCGGCCGTGCAGCAGACAGCATCAACATCCTCGCCGGAATCGTCAGGCGACGCCCTCTTTGCACAGGGCGAGAAAGAGTACCAGGACAACAACTACCACGCGGCCGAGACGTATTTCACCCTCGCGAAGGAGAATTACTCCGTGGCAGGCGACCATGCCTCGTTCCTCAAAGCCCGGGACATGCAGTCCCGGTCACAGGGGATCATCGTAAATTTCCCGTATAATCGCAGCGCCATGGAGGCCATTATGGCGAAGACCTTCCACGATATCCCGGCCGCCGAACGGAACGCGTACCTGGACATGCCCATGACCTCGACTCTCCAGAGCGACGGGGAAACCTGGTATTTCGATGAGACCGTCAATAATGTCCTGTTCCATAACAATTCGATAATGCAGGAAATAAACGCAAAGGCGAATCATACCCCGATGTACGACAACCTGATGCCGCTGATCACGGCACCGTGGAAAAACGGCACCGGGCCATACGGGGACCCGGTCAGTTTCAACGGGATCACGGAGTTGTCGATCCCCCGCGGGGACCTCCCCGCAAACGGCACGCTGAAAGTTTGGATGCCCGTGCCAATCGAGTCCGGCTCCCAGACGAACGTGACCATTGTTTCCGTCGAACCCGCCCGGTACGTGAAGTCCTCGACCGGCACCGGTGCGGACCTCGGCCTCGTGTACCTGGAAATCCCACTCGACGCGATCAAAGATCCGTATCTCAATGTCTCGGCCCGCTTCCGCTTCGTCCAGCACGAGCAGCGTTTCACGATCGATCCCGCAAAGGTGTTGCCCTACAACACGAGTTCCCCGGAATTCAGGAAGTACACGGCGCCCTCGAGAAACATCGTGACATCTCCCGGGATGAAGGCAAAGGCGCAGGAGATCGTAGGAAACGAGACCAACCCCTACCTCATGGCGCAGAAGGTCTACTGGGACGTCGTCTTGACCCATCCCTACAGCCACGCCCCCCATGTCTGGATGGATATCACTGGCACCCCTGAGTCCCTGTATGTCCTGAAGACCGGGATCGGCGACTGCGCCTCCCAGAGCGTGTACTTTGTCGCCCTCCTCCGGTCGCTGGGAATTCCTGCACGTGCGACCGGCGGCTACCAGATGATCGACGGGCCTGCCGGCACCCATTTCTGGGCCGAATATTACCTTGAAGGCTACGGCTGGATCCCGGTGGACGTGACCGCCGCCGAGGGTGGGGACTGGGCGTACAATGCGACCCCCGCCGAACTGCAACAGTTCAAAACCTATTACTTCGGCGATCTCGACCCGTACCGCTACATCATCCAGAACGACATGGATATCCCGGTCACGCCGGATTCAGGGGATGCGGCAGCCCCGCTCTACGGGTGGATACAGTTCCCCAGGACGGTCTGCGACACCTGCCCGGACAACCCGACCGAGATGACGCTCAGCAATTCGAAGGTCACGATCACGAGAGAATAAGAACTTCACTTTTTTCCTGTACCGCTGTCCTGAAGCGCTTTGCCTGCAGACTGCACCGTCCGGGGGATTAAATCCACACTGACGGCAGGTATAAGGCGGGATATCCGTTTTTTCGGGGGTTCCCTTGCACCCGGTGCCGGGATGGCCCGGTTGCTCGTTCGACCGGAGGGAGACGAGATTTGTAGTAACAGGCTTGCCGAAGGGAGGTGCGGAAAAAGGGAATGAAAGGGCTGCAGCGGTACCAGGTCAGGAGACAGAGGAGAAGAATGACAGGTGGGTGTTTCATACACGTTCTGATAATTTTAATACCCTAATATCTCTTATCTGCCTCACCATCCTGGATTTGCTTCCGGGATAATGACTGCTGTTCAGTCGTGAATCGGCCGTGCCGGAGAAAAAAGGAGGATCAGGGGAAGGTGACCACCACGTCGTTCTCCATGAGCCGGTTCACCTGGGGGATTGGTTTGTCAAAGGCTATCTCGCGGATGGTGTCCTCGTCGAACCTGCCGGTCACGTTGAACGAGCGGTACACGATGGGATAACCCTCGCCGCCCAGGAATGACGGCGTCCCGGTAACGACCTGGAAGTGGAGGTGCGGGGCATCGGAGTTGCCGGTATTGCCCATCAGCCCGATCACCTGGCCTTCTGTTACGTGGTCTCCCACCTTCACCCGGACCGAGCCGTTGACCATATGGGCATAGCAGGCATATTTCCCGTTCCCGAGATCGATGACCACGTTGTTTCCGGCGGCTGTTGCAAAAGTTGCCGGGGGTTTCTGCGTGGTGATCTCAATGTCCTTTTCACCGTCCTGGACAAAGACAACAGTCCCGTTGCCGACAGCGTAGAGCTCCTTCCCGAACCCGTAATAATCCCGGGCGATCGTCTCGTTGTCGTGATAGGCATTTCCGGTTGCCGGGTCCAGGTAAATGTAATCCTGCGCATAGCGCTGGGGAACACGGGTCACGCCGGACAAGGTGATCTGGGAGGTGACATGGTGGACCACGGGCGAGGTTGTCTCCATGACAGCCCAGCCCGGCCCCTTGACCGGGGAGCCGACGACGACCGGCGAAAGGTCCTTCCGGACCGTAACGTTCCCTCCGGTAATGACGAGCGGGGGGAGCCCTTCAGAGGTCCGGTTCAGGGTGACCCGGTGCGTGAGCCGGTCCGGCACGGCATCCGGGCTGACCACAAACCAGATGGAGACACGTGGGTAGGGAAGTTTTGACGTTCCGTTCTGCAATTCGGACGCTGTCGGCGGCGGGACAGACTGCCGGGTAGGAAGTCTTGGCGAGCACGGACGCATTCGGCGTGTAGAGGACGGTTCCGGTTGCCGCGTCGATGACCTCGACCTTCTCCGGCTTAACGGTCATGTTCCCGGCGCCCCTGAACTCAAGTTCATAGGCAATGTTGACGCCGTTCATGCTCTCGACCGGGATTGGTCCGAACGGGACAATCATCGTGATATTCGGTGCCGGGGGAGCCTGCTGCTGCCCGGATGGGACCTGTGCGGACTGGGTACATCCCACGGCGAGAATGAGTACGATCACAAGAGCGAATAAAATAAAAGTATTTTTTATGGACATGATAGAAACATCTGGTAATTATTTTTTTAAACGATAAAATATGCGAATTTTTTTCGGAGGGCAAAAATAATCTCCCGGGAAGCTCCGTATGACCGGAATACCTTCTGCGACACCGCATCCGGATCTTCCGTGGACGTTTGTTCAGGGTCTCCATCTGATTTTTTTGGGGGGATTGCCAGGGATCCCCGACTGGCGGGGATGGCCGAAGGAAAAAAGGGATCAGGGGAAGGTAACGACTGTCCAGTCCTCCATCAGTTTCCTGTCCTGGGGTAACGGGTTGGTAAAGACGACATACCTGCCGAATTCCGACCAGAGCTGGTCCATGGAAAGCCCCTGCGCATCGACTTCTTCATCGGCCCGGGTCTTGTTCACCTGCCCTGTCACGGTGAACGACCGGTACACATGGGGGTAACCCTCGGCACCCAGCAGCGAAGGCGTGCCGGTCACGACCTGAAAGTGGAGGTGCGGGATATCGGTGTTCCCGCTGTTCCCGAGGAGCCCGATGACCTGCCCTTCAATCACGGCATCGCCTTTCTTCACCCGGATCGACCCGGGGACCAGGTGGCCGTAGCAGGCGTATTTCCTGTCCCCGATATCGATGATGACAGAGTTTCCGGCGAGCGTGGCTAACGAGAGGGACTCCTGGCGGTAGATGATCGGGTTGTCCGGCTCACCGTCATGGACATCGGCAACGGTACCGTTGGCCACCGCATAGACCTCCCTGCCGTACCCGAAAAAGTTCTTTGCGAATGATGCGTTACCGGAAGCTGCCTGGCCGGTCACCGGGTCCACCAGGAAGATGTCCTGGGCGTACCGCTCGGGGGTCCGGGTGACCCCGTTCCAGGTGATGGGAGCCAGAAAGTGGTGGGTGGTGGGCGACGTTGTCTCCATGGCCGTCCAGCCTGCACCCTTTACCGGTGACCCGACGACAACAGGCAACAGGTCCTTTCTCACCGCGACCTCGCCGCCGGTTACCGTCAACGGGGGGAGTCCGTCCGCCGTGCGGTTGAACGTGAGCCGGTGGATGAGCCGGTCAGGCACGGAGCCGTTGCCGGTCACAAACCAGACGGAGATCCGCGGGATGACAGGTTCGAACGAACCGTTTGCCAGATCTTCCGGGGGGATCGGACCGTGTGCCTGCAGGAAGCTCCGGGCCAGCACCCCGGCAGACGGCGTGTAAAGGACTTTCCCGGTCGCCGCATCGATCACCTCGAGCTGTTCCGGCCGGAGGGTCATGTTGTCCGGAGCATGGAGCTCGAGTTCGTAGGCAATGTTCACGCCGTTCGTACTTTCGACCGGTATGGGCCCGAACGGGACCGTCATCGTGATATTGGGGGATGCCGGGACCGCCTGTTGCCCTGCCGGGGCCTGCGGGGACCGGGTGCATCCGGCAGCAAGGGCCAGTGCAATGATGATGACAAGGATGAAAACGATGTGTTTCATGGACATGATGGGACTATCCGGTAATTAATTTAAATACCGATAAATGATACGATTTACATTCCGCTGATGAAAATAACTGTAGCATCTTCAAAATAACAACAGATTTCCGGCGATGGGCCGGAAAAAATCAATTCATATTATTTATAATATATCCATGGGGAGATACTGTTTGATAGTATGGCTCCCGATCTGTCACGCCGGTACCTGACCGGACTCTCCATCGTTATCCTGTTCGCCCTGTTCATCATCGCTGCAGGCTGTACCGGAACATCAGCCCCGGCCAATACCCAGGCCCCGGCCAGCACATCCGGATTTGAGACGAAGCTTGCCAATATTACCAATGCCCCCGAATATGCACATTCAGGCTGGGGGATCATTGTCGTCGACCCGTCCACCGGCCAGATGCTGTACGGGAAGAACCCGGACCAGATGTTCATCCCCGCATCGGCAACCAAACTCTTCACTGCGGCAGCCGTGCTCGAAACTCTCGGCCCGGATTACCGGTTCAAAACCCCGGTCTTTATGACACCTGCTGCCAATGGCACCGGGAACGACATGAACCTTGTCCTCGTAGCGAGCGGTGACCCGAACATGGGAGGACGCACGCTTCCTGACGGCACCATCGAGTTTAAGGATGTCGACCACAGTGAGTCGGGTGGAATGCTCACGACTACGGACCCACTCGCCGGTCTCGACGACCTTGCGAGGCAGGTGAAGGCATCAAATGTGACCCGGGTGTCCGACGTGGTCATCGATGACCGCCTGTTCAAAAACTTCCAGGGAGAGTACATGGACCTCCTCTCGCCGATCGTCATCAACGACAACATGGTCGATATCAGCATTACTCCGGGTGCACCCGGCACGGCACCGTCGCTTGCGATGCGCCCGAAAACCGCTGCCTACCGCCTTGACAACCAGGTGACGACCGGGCCTGCCGGGTCGCTCACCGCCATCGGGACTGCTGAAAACCCTGCCGGGACGATCGTTGTCTCGGGTACGATCGCAGCCGATGCCGGGATGGTCAACAATACTTATTCGGTGACCGATCCGGCGGCATTCGCCCGGACGCTCTTCATCGAGGCACTCAAACGGCAGGGTGTCAATGTGACTTCAGCACCTTCGGGTGGCAACCCTGCTGCAAAGCTCCCCGCAACCGGCAGTTACGGCAGTGCCAGGAAGGTCGCGGAGCTCACCTCCCCGCCGCTCTCGGAGGACGTGAAACTGACACTGAAGGTCTCACAGAACATGCACGCCAATTATTATGTCATGCTTCTCGCTCTCTCCGATAACAAGACCGGATACTATGACGGGATGGCAAAGGAGGCAAAAGCCCTCAGGTCTCTCGGGCTGGACACGTCCGCACTGGCGCTTGGTGACGGGGCCGGCGGGGACCGGGTGGACCGGACTTCGCCGAGGACGGCAGCACAGCTCCTGGCCCTGGTGAACAAGCGACCGTACGCCGCTGCATTCATCAAGGCACAACCGATCCTCGGGGTTGACGGAACTCTCGCAGGGCACTGCAGGCCTGGCAACCCGGGATGCGGCCATGTCTATGCAAAGACCGGCACCGGTCCGTGGCTGGATTACATCAACGAACGGAGCCTCCTGTATGCAAAAGGCCTGGCCGGGTATGTCGACACGAAGAGCGGGAAACGCCTCGTATTCGCCGAATTTGTCAACAATGTCCCCCTCACCGAAGGAGTGACGACAACTACGGTAGGTACGGACCTTGGCAGCATCGCCGGGCTGATCTACGAATATTACTGACCCCCGTCACTTTTTTTACCGGACGGGTTTTGCCCCGATTATATTGTCCACTGCCGACAGGAAATTATCATAGATCTGCTTCTCGCGGGAGTCATTTCCGCTCTCCGGGGCGAGCCTGTTGGAAGGCAGCGGGATCCAGATGGGTGTCGGGGCGATGTGGATAATCTTCATCTACCATTTTCTTACATCCGGAATTCAATAGATTCGGAAAAAATACTGCCCGAAGTACACGTTCCCAAACAGGAAACAGGGTTAATCCACGTTTAAAAATCGGGATATTTTGTTTCCTTTCAATCCGGAGTGGATTCTCCCTGTGCAGGGGTTGTATCCCTGTGGCATGGAGTAAGATCATTTCCCAATATTAATCATGACATATTCCCCGTCTTGTTTATAACGACATTCAGCAGGTTCACCATGAAACAATATCTGATCCTTCCCATCATCCTGGTATGCATAGGTGCACTCCTTATCGCCGGTTGTGTCTCGTCCCCAGCCGGCACGCCGGCCGGAACTCCGCAGGTCACCAGTGCAGGAACCGCTGGTGTCTCATCCTCTCGTGCGGCCGTGGATTTCCAGAACACTGCCAGGCGCGAGGCATTCCTCGCAAGCTTCGACGAGATAGCTGAAAAACGAGCCTGAACGACTGGGGCGTCCCCGGAATGGCCGTTGCCGTCGTGAAAGACGGCAAAATCGTCTTTGCCAAAGGATACGGCGTTAAAAAGGCCGGGGGATCCGATCCGGTGACGGCCGACACGGTCTTCCAGATTGGTTCCACGTCCAAGGCCTTCACGACTGCGCTCGTTGCCATGGAAGTGGACAGCGGCCGGATGAAGTGGAACGACCCGGTGATCGACTATGTCCCGGATTTCCAGATGAAGGACCCGTGGGTGACAAAAGAATTCACGATCACGGACTCCCTTGCCCAGAGGAGCGGTCTTCCCGATCACTGGGGTACGGAGCTCGGGGGGCTCGGGTACAGCCGGACTGAAATGATCCACGCCCTCAGGTATGTCGAGCCGGCTACCAGCTTCCGGACAACGTACATGTACCAGAACGCCCCCTTCCTGGTTGCAGCAGCGGCGATCGAGAACACCAGCGGGAAGAGCTGGGAGGACAATCTCAGGGAGAGGATCTTCATACCGCTCAACATGAAGAGCGCTTCGACCGGCCGGGACGCATTCATGGCATCCCCCGACCGCGTCTCCCTCCACTGGAATGACCTGAGGGACGACGGCACCTACGGGCCGGTCGTTGCGGACTCCTCGCCGTACATGATTTTCACCAATGCGATGGGGCCTGCCGGTGGTATCAATTCGAACGTAAAAGACATGGGGAACTGGGCGATCTTCCAGATGGGGGATGGGACGTATAACGGGACCCGGCTCATCAGCAGGGAGAACCTGAACTACCTTCACACGCCGCGGACACCTGCAGTACAGGTGATGAACAGTACAAATGATACAAAGGACTATTACTGCCAGGGCTGGCTCTACGAGGAAGTCCCGGGCTACCCGCCGGTTATCTGGCACAATGGCGAGACGTACGGCAACCACGCGATGGTCCTGCTGGTGCCGTCGGAGAACCTGGGAATCGTTGTCCTTTCAAATGCTGCAGGGCCGAGTCTTCCCGATGGCGTTGCCTGGAAATTCTATAACCGGTATTTCGGCCGCGAGGATTCCCCCGGCCTGACAGGAGCTGCGGCCGGCTACCGGCAGTCCACCAATGTCACCGCCAGTGCCTTTGCCATGCCCGTCAAGGAAAGCGCAGCTCCGGCACTCCCCCTTTCCGCGTACACCGGCACGTTCAGGAGCGATGTCTATGGAACGGCAACGGTTGCCGAGAAGGACGGGAACCTGACAGTCACCTTTGGAAAACTCCCGACGGTGTATTACCTCACGCATTTTGATGGGAACGACTTCTATGCACGGTGCCCGTCATACCAGATGAGTTACTACGACGGAGTGACCTTCCAGGCCGGGACGGACGGTTCCATCCGGAAGATGGTCCTGCCCATGATGCTCAGGCCGGGCATTTACGAAACGTTTGTCCGGGTGTGACGAGGGGGAGGGAACTTCCCTCTTTTCCCGATTATACCAAGAAAAAAAATTGATTCCCTGTTGTCAACGGGTCAAATATCGAAATATAAGTGGAATTCATGAGCAGCCGCAAAACGCGGGGTGGCGGTACGGGTGATCGCAGCCGACCTCCAGGGGAGTGATGGCAGGAATGAAAATGTCCCGGCGCTCACAAGACTGAACGCCAACGGTGTGCAGGCCAAGGCCATCACCTCGCTGTACATCCATGCGAAGATGGCGCTCGCCGATTACATTACGACCGGACCGGTCACCTTCACCCTGCATACGTATCCCTTCTATACCCCCCGGCCGAAATGAGATGCATGGCATTTACGGACGTTCTCATCCCGGCGATCGCATTCGTTCTCGGCGCTCTTCTTGCATACCTCTTCTTCCGGCAACAGGTCAGTGCCATCGAAGGCCGGGCAAGGAACGACCTGGAGCGCTGGAGAATTGAATGCACGAAGGAGATCCGGAAAGATTCCGTCAACCGTTCCCGCTCCACCCTTAAGGGCAGGATCTCCGAGCAGATGGCCCCGTTCTTACCGGGGTTCCCGTTTTCCCCGGCCGACGCCCGGTTCATCGGCAACCCGATCGACTTCGTGGTATTTGACGGGTATACCTCGGCCAAGGATGACAAGGGGGAGTTGATCAGTGTCGTGCTCGTTGAAGTAAAGAAGGGGAAGGGAAAACTTACCCGGGAGGAGACCCTGATAAAGAAAGCGGTCGAGGACGGGCGGGTGTCGTGGCGGACGGTGATGCTGAAGGATGAGGAAGAGGCCCTGGCGGGTTGAGAGGCGTCGACCGGGACAATCATTGACGAAGTGACAAGACCTTGTCCCAGGTGTAAGATCCCTGTCATATCCGGTGGTATTTACTTCGATTATCCGTAAATTATGCCCTCTATCTTCTTCTTATCATGTCTTTAATCATAAATCCCTGTAACGTCACTAAGAACGAGGAGGAGTTGGATCTTTGCACTTTTGCACCGGGTTTTCATCGGAGGGATGAAAAATTAAAAAAGAAAGATTCTGACTCTAATCTGGTTTTGCAGTCTTCTATGTATGTACATACATAGCTATAGATCTATCTTTATAGATTTGTAATAGAACGCACAGCATAGTATCCCATGATACCATATTCTTTTTGTGTGTGTATGTGTGTCGGAAGAAAATGCAAACAAGATCCGTAAAAGCAATAAATGGCTTTCTTTGGCCATTACCCCAGACAGGAATTGAGCGTCTCATTTGCGACCGTGTAAAAAACCTGATTTAGCTGGCGAAAATATGAAAATCATACGAGTGGCATTGGAGCCGATCTGATTTTCAGATAATTGATCGAAACAAATTTGCCCGGGCCCGGGTCTTCGGTTTTACGGTGGCGAAAAGGTCACCGGTATGGACGAGGATACGTTGTCTATTGCCGACGGGATATAACTTCAACTTGTGGAGGTTTGTTTCGTTTTTCGTGGTTGAGGCGGTTGAAGGTGGCGAGACCAAGGTGGATGATCTTTATTTACCATTCTTTTGGGGTTGTTGAGTATCGTGGTTAACAAAATTCGGTAACTATATCGGGTCTCAAGCAATCAATGAATATTGCTTACGATGGGTTCAATCTCTTTACTCCATATAGGTGATATTCACTTTTCATTTGAAGAAATCCATCAAACCCCCTCAAATCCACGAAATATTGGTTGCTACGATTGGTCTGAATTATCCGAGGCTGAAAAATCGAATTTAATTCAATTCCTTGTTCGACAAATAAAAAAATCACTTTATGATACTATTGAGAGAGAAAATTTTGGAGATATTATCTTCACAGGAGACCTTTGTAGGCAAGGTGATCGTCAAGGGTATCAAGATTGCCTTGATTATATAAAACTCCAATTTCATAACTTTAGTAAAAGGATATCACAATCACAATTGAAAATTTCTGCTGGAAATCATGATTTGTGTTCGAATTATGATTATGATCCTGACAATTTAAGAAGGAGATTCATTCCTTTTTGTAACATATTAACGGAGAATCGTTTTTCCGAATATGCAATTGATTCTGTAATTTATGAAAGAATTGAAAATGAAAATGGAAAATTGCTCTTGATAAATATTAATTCGTGTCTCGAATTTGGAAATATTACACATTTACCCCAATCTCGTCAAGATGCGATAATAGCACTTGTTGATAACCCTGATTCTAATGCTAATCGAAATTATTTATTGAATATTCCCTTTATTAACGAAAATATTCTAAACCAAATCTGTGAGATTATTCAAGATAATTTCGATTGCCTTCCTGTAATCTTCACGCATCATAATTTTTCTCACATTGGTCAATATCACCATGCAAGGGAAAACGACCAAATATTGAATGCCGGTTTAATATGTGATAAGTTGGAATCACTTCACAGACCTATTCTCATTTTTCATGGTCACATCCATTCTTGTAGTCTGTGATATAATGGATATCGTAGGTGGAAAAATGGTTTTTTTATCCGCGCCTCTCTCGTTTCCTCAATTTACTCGGGCAAGTGGGGAAGATTATGGTTATAATATAATCAAGATTAAGTTTGCCGCAGATGATCAACAATCACCTCTCGGTTGTGATATCCATAATTTTAAAATGGAGGGATGTGAGTTAATCAGTAGTGTGCGTAGGTTTTTTTTTCATGATTCTTTGTCGATGGCTGAATCATTAAATCCGATAGAACGTCTGATCATTCATAAAATAAATGCAATTCCTAATAATGTATTTCTAGACGATTTTTTAAATATCCTTAAGAATGATGGTGATATAGGGGATGATTTTTCAATTGAACAAATATTTTCAATTATTACTGACTTGTACTGGAGAACGTTGATAGAATTTAAAACCAATCCCGAGAATATAGCACGCAGCAAAGTAAGGAGAAAAATTCAATGAGTGAACCAACGAAAGAAAATCCGTTTCAAACAGATCGGTGGGAGGACGAAATCAACCATTTGTTTTGGTTACCTTCATTATTCGACGAATTAGAGAGAAACCGTTGTATTTATTTAATTGGTACCCGTGGATCCGGAAAAACTACAATGTTACGTGCGTTAGATTGGAAAGAACGATTGTCAAATAAATCTCTACAGTCCCAAATAAAAATTCGAGGTAATGATCTTTTTTCAAAGGGGTTTATTGGAGTATATATCGATGTTAGTAAAAAGTATATCTTGAAAAATTATTATTCATGGGTACAGAATACTAATCAATCTGAAGAGCAAATAAAACAAGAAAGAGGAAGATTATTTTCGTTATATCTAGAATATTTATCACTTTATTATTTAATTGAAGCGATTGAAAGTTTACGTACTGAACAATATTTCAACTATTCTGCTGAACAAGAACAACAAATTGTAAATGAAATTGTCAAGATTCGTCCTGAAATTCATGTGTTTATTGAAAGAAAATTTGAATTGGTTCAATCTCAAAATATTAACGAAAAAAATGGAAAATTCTTGAAAATGAAGACTATCAACGAGAGAATATAGTCTTGGTGACCTTAAACAATCGATAAAGGCAATTTACGAAAAGATTTGGAATGATTCAAGAAAAAAACCTATTGAGGAATCCTTTGAAGAATTATCTATACATCCAATCGGATCCATTTTAAGTGAAATATCAAAATTATTATTAGAATTATGTAACCAAGATGAACGGAAATTCTATGTAAAAGTGTGTGTTGACGGCATTGAAAGTTTAGACTATGAGTTTATTATAGCACTTAATACCCTTATTGCCTCCCAAGAAGAGCATACCACTTTCGTTTTCGCATCCACGCATGATTTTATTGATAAAGAAACTACATTTGTTCCAAATCATCCATTAACCCATGATGATAGGGATATTATCTCATTAGATGAATTTTATAAAACTCAAAAAAATTTTTTACGATTTACCGAGGAAGTTACAAAACTTCGGTTTGAAAGACTATTAGGAAAAGCAAATTTTGAAGTAAACCTTAAACAAATTTTGGGGGATTATTCAATTAATGAACTCGTAAACTACGAACTCGGTGGATCTATCTCTATTAAGCGGAAAAATTTTATTGATTTCGTAAAGAATGATTTTACACCGAAATGGTTAACATTGATGCACAGTTTTGGGAGGAACAGGCCTACCCCGTTCCCCACTGTATACCCAAGCATATCTTGCGCAGCGTTTGAATATCGATATTAATGATTATTTTGGAAAAAAAAATGAGTTCCTAATATTGGAAAAAACTGTTTTCAATAAAAAAATTGTGAGTGCAATGTTAAGTTTATTATTTGAAACAAAAGGTACGACAGATTATCGAATGCCTTATGCCGGATATAAAATCGTAATAAATATGAGTGATTCTAATATTCGCGATTATCTCCGCCAAATGAGGTTTATTTATGAAAAATCTTCATATAAGGTGGAAAAATTTTTAGAAAATACAACTAGCATTGATGATCAAGAAATTGGTGTTTTAACAGCAAGTAAATTCAAATATAATGAAATTGAGCGAGGATCGTCCTTCGCGATAGAAATAAAAAATTTAGTTCACTTTTTAGGAAATTTTACCCATATTCTCCAAACGAATAGTCCAAATGCATTAATTACTACAGAAAAAGGGACCTATATTATCAATTATTCAGCATTATCTTCGGTGGAAGAAAAACAAATATTACAAAAAATAGTTTTCACAGCAAGTGTTAGAAAGTATTATATTAAAGTTATTGATGAAAAAGAAGATCCAAAGGATCAAAGTATAGTTCTACAGAAAATAAGATTGCATAAATTATTTGCTCCACTTTTCAATTTTTCATACCGTGCAACTGATGTTGGACCGAGATACGAATTAGAGTTGGATCGAAAAATTTTATTGAATATTTGTGAATAGTCCCTCAAAAGACGATTATTTCAATATAATTGATAAAATTTTAAAAAAGAATCAAAAACGGAAACCTAAACCCAAAGAAGTAAGGTTAAATAAGAAAGGGCGGGGAAAACAACTTAAATTATCAAAATGGACAAAATCATGGACTCGAGTTTTTGAAGGTCATTTGTGGGGCAATTCCATACGATATTCCCCGAACCAGGTAATAGATGATTATTACGATCTTTTTATATTCACTGCGGGTTGGGAAGAACACTGTACTAAAATTATTGAGGTTGATTCGCACGATTTTAAATTCAATAAATGTATTTTATTGTCTTTTTTAATAGACGGAAAAAAAGGTTGGGTTGATGAATATCTCAATAGAATTAAAAATTTTATTAAAAAAGATAAAAAAAGCAAAAACACTATTAATTGTACAGTTGAAGGCATTAATCCCATCCAAACAGCCCGATTGTATCGATCTTTTATTACAACATATACGTAATGAATACCGATCCTTGGGAAAACCACTAAAAATTGGATTCGACATATCTAGTCTGTCCTAGAGTTGTGTTTCTTCAAGTTCTCCAATTTTGTATAAATAATGATATATCTGAATGTATTACGTTTTATTATTCGGAGGGAGATTACGGTCTTTCTGCTGATAATGATGAAATTTTTTCAAAGGGAGAATGGGACATCGATGTAATTCCTGGATTTGGTAAAAATCACAATATTAATGATAAAGAATATTTTGTCGTATCATTTGGATTTGAAAAGAAGAATTATATCGGTTCAATAGATGAATGTGATAGGGTTTCAAAAATTGGTGTGCTATTTCCCTATCCTGGGTATCAGCCAAGATATGATACTATTAGTAAATTGAAGTCTGCGAGAATTCATCGACGAGTTAAATTTAACAGACGATGTATTTACGTGCCAAACAGCCAGAATGGCGATGCGATCGAAGCATGGAAAAATTTAGACTTTCTTATTGAAAAGAGAAACGAACTCAACATTACATTTCTGCCCTATGGACCAAAGCCACATTCGCTCGCAATGGGCCTGCGTTGTTTAACAAATGATCGTTTTATGTTAACCTATCGCAGTACAGGTTATAATAAATTTGATGTTAAATCTTTAGGTCCTATCTGGAAATATGAAATTAAGAATTTAGTGCTTCTATAATTTTAATATTGCAAAGAACGATCCTTTGGCTGTCATATAAGGGAAAATCTCTAAAAGTAATACCTCTCCTCATCTTGAGCACAACATAATGGAACATTGTCGTTAATTTTCTGCCTTTGCCGACTGCCTGTGGACCTCGATAATCCAGATTCTATTGAGCTTCCAGATTTTTTTTAACGAACCTGAATAAAAAATTAAATGAATTTCTTTTTTGGGTATAATTTATCGCTAATATTTCCTTACTTTTCCCATTCACCCATCCCTGAAAAATCTTCAACCTCCATTTCCATATCCTCATCCGAAAGTATCTCCTCTTCAAAAATGCAATAACCGTCTCCATCCAAGTGATTATCTAATTCGTTAATAAAACCGTCAAGTTTCGAAACAGGCACAATGGGAACTCCTTCATAAACATGAATTTCCTCTTCGATGAGGGTGACTATGATAGGAATCGCTTCAACCTGGGTGATACCTTCATAAAACGAGGTCCTTTCTTTATGCTGTTCAATAGCCTTTTTCAATGCGGATAACCGGTAGCGGTTGCCCGCCCATTTCTTACATTCTACCAGAAAAGTCTGGTCGTTCTTCCAGGCGATAACGTCATACTGCCTTCGTTTTTTATTCAGGGTTTTTACGGTGTTTACCTTCACCCTGAAATTATTTTGTTCGAAGATGAAAGCCGCGAGCCTTTCAAAATTCTGCCATACAGATTCTTCTGATACGGTTTCCAAATCCTCGATGCAGGTAATATCTTCGAAGTTCATGACGTGCGTACTTTTATTTTATGAATTTTTTGCATGATGAAATCTGGTAATACGGCACCGGCTGGCAGGCCATTCGCGAGGACCGGTAATCGTATCCTTCCCTGCTCCGATCAGAAATGCGTTTAAATTTGGCGATATTTACCCAATCCAGCGTAAATATGACCGATTTATCATCTTTTTGCCACCTCCTTATTCCCTCATCATATATTCCCTCAATAACTGGCCTAAAATGCCTGCATTATCCGTTAACAGAGGTCAATTTAGCCGTATTTACCCCTCACCCCTAAATCCTGCCATTTGCAGGGGATTTACCCGAAATCCGGCAATAATACGTCGTTTTTAACGGAATAACCCTTTTTTGGATCCCAAAACCTGAAAATTCCGGTACCGCATCCCTGCGATGGCGGTCCGCAACAAATCTTTCACCATCCTGCTTGTGTGATTAATAAGTCAGCAGGGACAACCGATAGGGTATGAGTTCGGAAATCCCCTGGGACAAGACGCGGATGGAGTGGAAGCCGATAGATATGACCGTCACATACAATGGGGGGACGGGTGTTTACTGCACAGACAGGATCAGGCGATATCACGTTCCCGATGGAGATCCCGGTGGGCATGGGCGGGACCGGGAAGGTGCCAAATCCGATACAGTACCTGATCGGTTCGCTCGGGGGGTGCGTCGGTGTGAAGATCGTTCTTGCGCTTTCCGACCAGGGCATTGTCCCCGACGAGCTGACGATCGGGATTCATGGGACCCGTAAACAGACCATGCCCGCATTTTTTGATCACATTCACCTGGTGATCGTGCTCCGGGCCGAAGCTGACGAAGCGATGGTCTCGACCATCATCGAACAGACCCTTACCCGTCTCTGCCCGATCGCAGCGATGTTTGCCGAGGTCGGGGAAGTGACCTCGGAATACCGGGTCATCCGGAACTGAATTGTCCGGCAAAATGAGGAGCAAAAAGACCTGCGTATACCCGTTTCACGGGGTAACCGTAAAAGCGGAACTACCGGGAGGGAAGGAGCGATTCCGTCAGGCTTATCAGCAATTATCGGGATACAATCCAGATTAGGAACATTAAAATGGATTTAAGACCCGTGAAATCATCTGATTTTCTTCCGCTCATCGTGGCCCTTGTGATTGGGCTCGTTATTCTTTCCGGATGCACGCAGCCGCAGCAGGCTGCAGCGCCCGCGACAACTCAGGCAACGACGCAGGCCGTTGTAACCGGAACTGCTCCCGCGAGACTCCCTGGTTGTGAAGACCGACAACGGATACGTGTCCGGACTCCGGCAGGACGATCTGAGGGTCTACCTCGGTATTCCCTTCGCGGCACCGCCGGTAGGAGACCTGCGGTGGAGACCCCCGGCGCCGGTTAAAAACTGGACCGGTGTCAGGCAGGCGACTGCGTTTTCGGCGAATCCTCCCCAGCCGCCCCAGACCCGGCCGGGCCAGAGCGAGGACTGCCTGTACCTGAATGTATGGACCCCTGCAACGAATACTGACGCGAAACTGCCGGTCATGGTCTTTTTCTATGGCGGCGCATTCGGACAGATAGAGGGTGGGGGCAATATATCTTTATTCAACGGGACCACCCTTGCGGACCAGGGAGTGATCGTGGTCACCACCAACTACCGGCTCGGGCCTCTCGGGTTCCTTGCCCACCCGGACCTCGACAATGAGTCCCTGACCAACAGCTCGGGCAACTATGGGATCATGGACCAGGTGGCCGCCCTTCAGTGGGTCCAGCGCAACATCGGGGCGTTTGGCGGCGATCCGTCCCGGGTGACCATATTCGGGGAGTCCGCCGGCGGGGAGAGCGTCCTCATCCACCTTGTAAGCCCCGGGAGCCGGGGCCTCTACCGGCAGGCGCTTGTTGAGAGCGGCCCCTTCTGGGCCCACGGGGCGGTATTCGACAACGCCCATTCCAAAGCAGATGCCGAGCAGATCGGGGTCGGGTACGCCCAAAGCCTCGGGTATTCGGGGCCCGATGCAATCAGGCGGATGCGGAACGTGAGTGCCGATGTCCTGGTAAACGCCACTCCCTGGCCTGCCTCCGCCTGGCAGAACACGCATAACCTCGTATTTGAGCCGACGATCGACGGTGTGGTGCTCCCCGCTTCCGTAGACGAACTGTTCCGGCAGCACCGGGAGAACCCGGTCCCGTTCTTCATCGGGACGAATGCCAATGAAGGGCTGACACTTACGGCGAATGCAAACATGACCGTTCCCGAGTATGTCGCGTTCGTGCGTAACTATTTCGGGAAGGATGCAGATGCGGTCCTCCTGCAGTACCCCGCCAATTCAACCGCGGAAGTCCAGCAGAGGCTGTCCCAGATCATGACCCGGTATGACTTTGCAGACTCCGCGAAGTTCGCCGCCGGATCGATGTCCGACCTGAACGCGGATACGTACCTGTACCGGTATTCGTATAACATCCCCAGCCTGAACATGGGGGCATTCCATGGCAGCGAGATGTACCTGCTGTTCGGAAGAGGACCGGAGATGGGAGCAGACCCCGCCGTGATCTCCATGGTGGTGGACCTCTGGACCAGGTTTGCAAAAACAGGCAATCCCAATGGCGGGATGAATGTCACCTGGCCGCGTTACACGAGGGCGGATGGGCAGTATCTCGACATCAACGTCACCCCGGCGGTGAAGACCGGGTACTGAAAAACACCCGTTTTTTTTATCCACGATTTTTTTCCTTTTTCCGGGCCAGACGCACCCAGATCACGGAGACCTGGGACCCGGAAGATGGAAGAGGAACCCGGCTGGCGGGGATGTTGGCGGATGAATGGATGTAATCTTTTCATCTTTTCACAGGTTTGCATCGGAGGGATGCAAAATTAAAAAAGAAATATCCTGACTCCGATCCGGGTTTGCAGTCTTCTATGTATGTACATACATCAGCTATAGATCTATCTTTACATAATTTCACAAGAACACACGCCATAGTATCCATCCCATCATGGCCTGTTCTTTTTGTGGGTGTCTGTGTTCCTGGAGAAAGTGCAAACAACGATCCGCAAAAGCACCATATGGCTGATTTTAGCCGATACTCAATCCGGAATTGAGCGTCTCATTTGCATCAGCGAAAAAGATCAGATGGAAACTGATGAAAAGATGAAAACCAAAATTGTGGCATTGGAGCAGATCTTATTTTTCGATACGTAATCGAAGCTAATCCGTTCATGCCCTGGTCTTTTGGGTTTTACTGTCAGAAAGGTCAACGGATTGGATTTCTAGTGCCTGACAGCACAGAAATATCCGCCGCGGAGGTGGTGCTTCGCGAAGAGGCTCGCAGGCCGGGCAGAAGCAGCCGATCTCTTTCACCGACGGGGCCGAAGACGTCCCGCATGAGCAGAAAAGTTCGGTTGGCTGGTAACTTCCAAGGGAATGACGCTTGTAGTTCTCGCATATGGTGCAGTATTTCCTGCAGATCTGGCGGTTCTCTTCCGTGTCCGGTACACTGTTGTTGCCTGAATTCGACATGCCCACTAAAATGAGCGATTGTGGATAATATGTTTTTTTAATCGTGTTTTCCGGTTTTCTTCACCGAATACCGGAGCCACGTGATACCGTTACCCATCACTTCCGTATGAACGTGTGTCAGGGGGACCTGGAGATCATGAAAACCGGCCTTATGCGGGTCGAACATAGTTGGATCTGGCAGGCCACCGGCAAGGTACGGATGGACAAGAACGCTCACCTCATCAACAACCCCGGCCTGGAGAAGCACACTGTTGAGGGTCCCCCCGCTGTCAACCCTGACGGTATTAACCCCGTAATCCTGGTTCAGTGCTTCCAGTGCGACACGCATATCGATATGGTTATCGCCGGCAACAATGGCACCGATCGTTCTTTCCCGGAGATAGTCCCGGTATTGCTGCGGGGTTGAGGATGAACACAGGGCTAAAACGTCCCGCATGTAGGGCCATTTCCGGATGGCGTCCCAGCAGCGTACCCTCCCCCGGCTGTCGGCAATGACCAGCAGGGGACGGGGATCGGGCGATCCATCCGGAGGTCTGAACATCTCCTCATGGTCCGGGGGCACTTCCAGCGCAGGATTGTCCCGGACTGCTGCAAGCACCGTCTCGCTGCCAAAAAGGACTGCATCGGGGTTCCATTGTGCAGCAAGCGCATAATAGAGTTCAAGGTCTGCCGGAAATCCGGTAATACGACCATCGAGACTTGTGGCGGTATGGAGTATGACTTTTGGTAACATGAGAACACTCCCTGGATATAGTTCCGGATACAGTGAATTATAAAATGGTGGTTGGCGGGGTGAAAGTAATACATCCTGGAATGAAATTTTCCTTGCCTTTTGTCAGTTCCCCGACGGCATTTCGATTGAACGGAAAACGCGGGAGAAACGGGGAGTCCTGTGCAGGTTCGTTTCCGGGGATCACCCCGGTGACCTACATAAGGTACAGGTGACATTTCAATTCGGCAATAATAGGAATTTTGCACACAATATATCCTGAAAAACCGTGAGTCTCATCAACGCAGACCCCGGGTAATGGAGCAGAAACCGGTTAACCCCGGTGCATATCCTAACACCAATATACCCCGCTCTCCCGATACTATTTGGATGACAAAAAAGAGCCTCTCCTCGGAATTCCGCGATCCCGATAAAGCCGATCGGCTCGACGAACTCGTGCAGTACCTCGAATACTTTGATTCCCTGCCGGAAACACAGGTGTTCAAGGAAC
Source organism: uncultured Methanomicrobiales archaeon (assembly GCA_963815625.1). GTDB lineage: Archaea > Halobacteriota > Methanomicrobia > Methanomicrobiales > Methanospirillaceae > CAIKOD01. The sequence goes on along the minus strand of CAWFHG010000005.1, from coordinate 427,190 downwards.
ACTCGTACCAGTACCTGGGACTGAAAGCCGGAAGCGTTCTGCTCGATGCAGGATGCGGGCCCGGTTATGATTCGCTCCGCATGGCGGCACGTGTCGGGAGTTCCGGTCACGTCACGGGAATTGATATCAGCACGGGAATGGTTGCCCGGGCGCAGGAAAAGGCGGCGGGGTCGGGCCTTCCGGTCTCATTCAGGACAGGAAATATCTGCGACCTGGACCTGCCTGACAACAGTTTCGATGGGGTGAGGGTAGAACGCACCCTCCAGCTCGTCGCCGACGCCGGGCAGGGAATCGACGAACTAATCCGTGTACTTCGCCCGGGGGGACGCTGGTGGCAGTCGACCCCGACTGGGAGACGTTTGTCGTCGACCCGGGTAACCGCGATACCACCCGGAAATTTTTCAGGTTCTGTGCGGACCAGTTCCCTGACGGCTCGTCGGGCCGGAAATTCTACCGCTACTTCCGTGAGCGGAACCTCCGCGATGTCGTGATACATCCCGAACCCCTGGTCTTTCATGATTATTCCCTGGCGTACCGGGTATTGAATATGAACCAGTTCCTGGCGGCTGCAGTGGAGCAGTCCGTACTGTCACAGGGCGAAGTGGAGGCCTGGGAACAGGAGCTGAAATCCGCAGATGCTGCCGGGAATTTCACCTTTACCGGTATGATGTTTGCCGTGTCGGGCCGGAAGTGACCCGTTTTTTTAAATCCGGAAAATCCGGCTCTGTAGAAATGCTCGAATATGTCCTTACAATTTCGGACTATTCCTTAATTTTCCAACGCTCCCGGGGCTACGCCCCGCCGGTGTGGCGACCCCGGTTGGGATAGAGACTATCCCCAGACAACTCTTAATTTAATTGGATCATGGTAAACCCATGCCCCCAAAGAATATCTTAATGGGGGTGGGGCAGGGGGGGTGAAACCCCCTCCTGTCTAAGCAGATCGGTTAACTTTTTTATTATCCACAGGATTTCTACAGAGCCGATTATTCGACAAATTTTCATTCCGTCCTTTTTTCGAGGTTCCTGAAACGGTGGTACGGTCGGCTGATAACGCGACATGCATCGGAGCTAACCGGGGGAAATTTGTCGCTGGTCCCAGGGCCTCCCACCGGCCGTGTCCCGCCTGCCTGTCCCGGTCGGTAATCACCATGCGACTTCCGGCAATTGGCAGGAGTAAATAGTACACGGGACAATAGAAAATGGATCTCACGTGAGAACGATCAGGATCCTTGACATCGGGGACATGCAGAACGGGTTCCTGCAACAGGACGGCAGCCTTTCCATCCGGGGTTCCCACATTATCATCCCGCCTGCAAATGCGTTCCTTCGGGCGGCACGGGACGGGCTCTTTGACCACACGTTTGTCGTGATGGACACGCATTTTTCCGAGGAATATGCCGGGTCGGAAGAGAGCAGGCAGTTCCCGATCCATTGCGAGTACGGAACCCGGGACTGGGAACTGGCAGTAGATGTTTCAGGGCTCCCTGATATCCGGTACCTTATGAAGAACCAGTTCAGCATGTGGGAAAAGAACGAGGCGTCTGGTATCCGGATTGAAGATCCCCTGCGGAGGATGGCATATGAGAACCTTTTCCGTTTTGTCCGCGACCCTCATAATCCCCGGGAGAGCACAGGCCGGGACGAGTTCATCAGCGGGATCAGCCCCGGGCCGGGCACTTCAGCACTCGATGTCACCCTGATGGGCGTTGCAGCGGACTACTGCAACCGGTACGCCATGGAGGGCTGGCTGGCACGGGGCGCCCGGGTGACCATCCTCGGGGACCTGACCCGGGGGATCCACAAGGAGTGGCCGGAGGTGCTGGCCGAGGAACAATACCGGTGTCACGGATCCGGCAGGGTCCGGGTGATCAGCAGCAAAGAATTCCTGCAGGAACGCGTCAACAGCCGGTGATCCAACAACCCGGCCTGTTGCTTCGGGCGGAAAATGTTGGTGTCCGGTGTTCAACCTGCCTGTCAGGGATACTTTTCCCTGTCCTTGAGAATGTGTTGGATATCCTTTTTCAGACCAGGCAATTTATTCCTGGCGTTGTCCCAGAGGATTGTATCCGTTATCCCAAAATAAACGTGAGTCAGAACATCCCGAAACCCGGCAATCTTTTTCCAGTCTGTTTTCGGGTAATCTTTTTTGAGATCGTCCGGGAGGTTTTTAATTGCCTCCCCTATAACCTGGAAATTCCGGATAACCGCATCCCTCCGTCTGCGGTCCGCGAAATACATGGGAGGCGTAACACGGGTGCCGGAGATTTCACCACCGATCAACGCCATTACTCAGGTGATTCGGCTCTATCAGAAAACCACCTTTACAAAGAAATTAAAATGCATCCCGCCGTACACAAACCCTATTATAATTCCCGACATAGATCCTTTCAATAACTACAAAATACACAAACCAGGAAACGACCAAAAAATTAAATAATCAAACCTTTGTGACTGCGAAAAGGAGAATCAGGTAAGTCCATGAGAAATACGACATCACCCCGTCAGACCGGGATCGAAGAAATTGTCGAACGGATCGTAAATGCAGCTCATCCTGAACGGGTCCTCCTTTTCGGCTCCACTGCGAGAGGCACGACCGGTCCTAACAGCGACCTTGACTTTCTCGTGATTAAGGCCGGCAGGTACAACACACGCAAGGTCGCCGGAATGATCTACAGGCAAATGCGTGGCATTGCCCGGTCAATCGACCTCGTCGTCGTCACACCGCAACAGGTAGAGGAATACCGGAACTCCCCGTTCAGTGTCGTATGCCCGGCAATGCGGGAGGGCATGGTAGTATATGAAAGGGAAGAAACGGTCGCCTGATAACCCGGAAGACTGGCTTGGACGTGCGAGAAGTTCCCTTGCCCTGTCATCCGTAAAAACACCGGGTGTCCTCTATGAAGACCTCTGCTTTCAGGCGCAGCAGGCAGCAGAAAAAGCAGTCAAGGCGGTTTTTGTAGCCCGGAAAATACCCTATCCCTATACGCATGATATCAACGCCCTCCTGTCTGGACTGGAACAGCATGGTATCGTAATTCCCGAACCGCTGTGGAACGCCGTCACACTCACCTCGTATGCCTCGGATACCCGGTATCCGGGTATTGAAACCCCGGTAACAAAAGAGGAATACCACCAGGCGGTCAGGCTGGCACAGGAAATCCTCAACTGGGCCGAGGGACTGGCCGGATGAGCATCGCGACCCACCCCGGGGAAGAGCCCCGGATTAGCATTGCCAACCGCCACCAATCCGTACCGGAGGACATTATTCGTGACTTCTGCCGGAAATGGAATCTGAAATCTTTCCGGTTCTATGGTTCAATCATGCGGGACGATTTCCGTCCTGACAGCGATATCGATGTGATGGTGGAGTTTTCTCCCGATGAGAAAAACCTCGTTCTTTGATATCAGTACCATGCAGGAGGAACTTGAAACGCTCCTTTGCCGGAAAGTTGACCTGGCAGATCGCCGTTCTGTAGACCGGAGCGAGAATTATATCCGCCGGAAGGGCATGCTCTCCGGTAAACCACCGGTATTACGCCAGATGTCTTATCTCCTTGATATGCTCATTTCTGCCCGCGTGATCGTGAAGGTCACCAGTGATAATCCTCCTGAATTTATCGACCTGGATGAAATGGCATTCCATGCACTCAGCTTCAATGTCCGCTGGCTGGCAGTCTCGGCAAAACGAGTCGATAAACAAACCCGGAATATCCTGCTGGATATTCCATGGGATATTCTCGATGCTGCCGACGCAATGTTTGAAGATGACCCGCTTGACCGGGATAAATCAACGATAAAAATGATCGCATGGGAAGTCGTTCCCGATATCATCCCGCTCCTTATTGCCATAATCCCTCCCGAAGATGATGTATAACATCCGGAAATTTTCCCGTCTGTCTCTCACACCTTCATCTTCCCGGGCAGTTCCTTTGCCCACGCCGCGATTGCTTCCCAGTCCCGGAAGTCGCCAACCGGGGACTTCACGTTCTTCGTCATCCACCGCTGGAACCACGAGAGTTTTTCCGGGTCGAGCTTCCCGGCAAAGATCGCTTCCGCGACAAGGGGGAGAGGGTCGAGGGCTTTATGCAGTGCCTTCTCCGCCCATGCCATCCCCTCGGGGTCCTTCGATGCTGCCGCAAGGCAGACGACGAACCCCGCAACCGGCACGTTTGCAAGCCCGGCAGAGTGCTTCAAAACAAATCTTCTTACTCTGCCGTCTATATGGCCTAAATACATCGGTCCGCCAATGACAATACCCTTGTATCCCGAGAGTGCTGTGACCTTAGTAATTTCAATCACATCGGCTGTGTGGCCTGCAGCCTGGATCTCTTTTCCGATAGCCTGGGCAATTTCGCCCGTCGAACCCTTTTTTGTTACGTAGGTGACGAGGATGTCTGACATACGTCAGTGTTAGGTAGCAGGGAATATATTGCCCACGGGTCCGGTACCCAGGCTCAATATCACACACCCCGGGGGACGAAGTGTGTATTTTTCATTCACTCCTGTTCAACGATCTCCGCAGGAACACCCACGAACTTCCCGTACCGTGTAACTTCCCTTTCCACTGCCTCCTTATCATCTTCATCAAGCGGGTGGAATGGAGATAACCTGATCCCGACCGAGTTGTTCTTCACCGACTTCCGCCAGCTGCCTGCCACCCTTCCGTTGAGGACGATAACGGCGGTGAGGGCATTCCCCATGGAGATCATCCGCTCGATGTCCCGCTTATCACTGATAGCGCTCCGGTCCCGGTAGGCAATCGAGTATTCGTCATAGATCGAGAGCAAAAGGGCCCGGGGTGGGTCGGGGACCTCCGTCTCCGCATCAGCAGGGGACCAGTAGGTCTTTCCACCAACCGTAACCTGCTCGAATTCTGCTTTGACCAGGTCAAGGGCTGCCTTCGCATCCTTGTCGGCCAGCCCGGACCACCATGAAAAGTCCTGCACCTGGGCCGGGCCGTGGCTCGCAAAATACCGGCGTGCAAGTTCAGAAAGCGACTCTTCCCTGTTCAGGTTTCGTGATTCAGGGACCCGCTCGTCCAGGAGGGCGTACGTGAACTGTTTCCCGCGCTTCGGTCCGCTGCACACCAGCCCGTCCAGCTCCGCCCGCGAGATGACATGGCCCAGCTTCTGTACATCTGTCACGATCCCGGAGTCCGCCAGCACTTCCTTCAGTTCCTGGCGGGTACGGTAGGAATGTCCTTCCAGTGCCGTTACGATCGCAGCGTTGCTCCGTGCATACAGGGCATCGTCGAGCCCGAGTTTCCGGTCGTAGTGGGAAAGGACTTTCTTCACCCGGGGTGCCGTAAGTTCGAGCATCCAGCGGATATCTTCGGGCATCACAAAATGCCACGTGGGACGCATAACATGGATTCGGAGGATTTCGCCATCGTTGTACGCCGTTTCGATGGTATCCCGGGTTGAATTCTTAATACGGAGCCCGAGACTCCAGGTAGCCGCAAAAAAGTCCTGTGCCTGCACCGCTCCGGAATGGGTGACCGCTTCGGCCGGGCTCGTAAAAGAGGAACCGGTTAATCCGGAATTGAAAAGCCTGAGACGGGGGATATCCGGTGGGGTCATCACTGATTATACTAATGCCCCAATCAAGGAAAATCCCTGGTATTCATCTCGCTCGTGGTGTGGGATGATTGTTGCATCGCTCCGTTTAACCCAGTCCCTGGTTTTCTCCGTTATTAAACAGGTGCATAGCTGGTGAGGACATTTCCCGAGCCAAGGGCCTTCGTCTTCAGCAGTTTCATCTTCTGTTTGGCCGTAAAGCCTTTGAATAACGGCTTGCCTGCCCCGAGGACGACCGGGTTGACGATCAACCGGTACTCGTCGAGGAGCCCTTTCCGGGCAAAATCCGAGACCAGGATGCCGCTTCCGTATATCACCATATCCTTTCCCGGCATTTGTTTCATCTTCATGATCTCTTCCGGTACCACGTCATTGATTACCCTGGTGTTATTCCAGTCCGCTTTTTTCAGTGAATGTGAAAAGACGATCTTCTGTAAGGAATTCATCGCCTTCGCAATCACCGGGTCTTCGTCCCCGGCCGTCGGCCAGTATGCGGCCATCATCTCGTAGGTCACCCGTCCGAACAGCAGCGTATCGACCTCAGACAGCGTGGCTACCGAAAGGTCTCTCGTGACGTCGTCCCAGACAAACCAGTCGATCCCGCCATCCGGCCCCGCAAAAAAACCGTCGATGGACACCATTTCCTGTGCGATTATTCTTCTCAAACCACCATCTCCTCCTTTTCGCTCATGTCTCCCGTCCGGGCAACCTCCACGAAAACGATCGGAACATACCCGGTTTGCACAAACCGGCTGTCCCGAACGATCGGTGAACGTTTATCCCGCGTCCGGGTCCTCCTGCATCATGCCGAAGAAGTTACCCTCGGTGTCCCTGCAGGACGCCCACCAGCCGATACCCCTGATGGGCATCCGTGGAATTTCGACTTTTCCGCCGGACTTGAGCACCTTTTTCGTGGATTCCGCGAGGTCGGAAATGCCAATTGTGCAGAAATAACCTGTAATCGCCTGTCCGTCTGCCGGTGCCGGTCCCTGGCGGAACACGATGCCCCCGTTGATCCCGGGTTCGTTCTCCGGCCCGGTTGTCACAAGCCAGTAACGGTTTTCATCTTTCATCTGCACGCCGGGCATGACCAACTCGTGTATCTCCCAGCCGAACACGTCCCTGTAGAACTTCGCAGCCCGTTCAGGGTTTCCTGCCTGGATCTCGAAATGAATTAACCTGTTCATGGTATCAGTACCTCTGTCAGATTCTCTGGTTGCTGCTTTTTCTCTATAATTTTTCAGCCAAAAACGGTCCGGTTCCTTCAATAAACCGGTTTTCGTCCGTTTATTTTTTCTCGACAAGCCTGGCGAGACGCTCGACCGTCTCGATCCAGCCGTCCATCATTCCCGATGCGAGCATCCCATCCATGTCGTCAGCCGATTCGATGATGGACTTGTCCGTCATCTTTGTTTTGTCGTCACGTTTTTCAAGTGTCATTACCTGGAGCATCACGTGGCCGGGCATCCCTTCATATTCGAATGTCTGGACGATCCGCATCGGGGATACCTCGTGGTAGACACCATGGAACGCGTATTCATTTCCTTCCGGGTCACGCTGGATAAACCTCCAGCTTCCACCGGTCCGTGCGTCCATTTTATCGATCTTCGTGGTCAGCCTGGCCGGTCCCCACCACTCCGGAATGAGCTTCGGGTCGGTGTATGCCTTGAACAGGCGTTCGGGCGGTGCGTCAAAGACCCGGGTAAGGAAGGCTACCTGGGTGCCGGGTTCGGCAACGATGACGTTCTTACTGTAGTGTTCTTTCTCCTCTTTGAGGACGATGTCGAGTTTATCAAAGGACTCGTTCCAGCCTGTCTTCGCCATCCCGCTCATTTCGGCAGACGGGAAGCCTTCGTGCCTGAGGTTGAGCCTCGTTTTCCCCTTCTCTTCCTCGAATTTTTCGGTCGCGATCAACTCGGCCGGCCATTCCCCGGTCATCCCGTAATGAGAGGCCATGACGACGTTCCCTTTCTCATCGGCAAAGCTGTCCGTTGCAACGATTTTCCGGTACGGAACGATCTCGCGGAACACGCCGGTGCTCCAGACATCCTGGCCTTCGGAAGACCGCATGCAGTACAGGTATTTTCCCCCGACGCGGAGGTCGATTTTGATAACCGGGGCGGTGTACCCTTTCGGCCCCCACCAACGCCCCATTAAGTCCGGGTCGGTCCACGCTTTCCAGACGAGCCCCGGAGGTGCGTCGAAGATGCGGGTAATGGTCAGTTCAGCATTTTCGGCCCTTTTTTCTGTTTTTGGCATAGTTTCAAACCTCGCTGGTTGCCGGTCTTCATTTCCATTATTTAAAAACATATCCCGTAGTTTCAAAATCTGGATATCCGGCGGGTAAGGCATAGAATATAGTATCAACCGGCCTCCGATCGTTATCCGATCACCATTGAGACAAGGTGGATAGCAGATGTGATAATGCCGGGACGAAGACGATTTTAGCATCGGACCACATGCCTTCCCACGGGGGACGGGTTGCCTGTCATCTCCACGTGACTCATCAGACTACTCCGTCACTTTCCGGCCGAAGAATTCAATCAGAACAGGGGCTATCTCATCGGGAGCAATGTCATGCGTCTGGCCCACAAGGATCCGGTATTGTCCATGGGGAGCGGCCCCGGCAATCGCCTGTGCGGACTCGTGCATAAACACGGGGCTCTTTGAGCCTGCCATTACGAGTACGGGCACACTAACCAACGTAGCTACCATGACCGGCACCGATCCGTCGCCAAGCAGGGCGTTGTCGTAGGCAAGTGTTGGCGCAATGGCTTCGAAACCTGCCCAGACCGGAGTATTACGCATTCCCGCGACAACCCCGGCAGGCGTCCCCACAAGTTTCATAAAGAGCCCGACGGCATCACCACGACGATTTGCCGAAAGGAGTTCGGTAAGGTTCCCGGTGTAGTCCTTCAGTGCCCGGATGTAATATTCATCGTCGTTAAACGGAGCCTCGTACATCGCGAGTTTACTGACACCCGGCAGTTGGCTGGCAGCCCTGAGTGCGAGTGCGGCACCGGATGAAATGCCGTAGAGGAACACCGGACCACCGGCTTCGTCGACCAGGGCCTGGATATCTTCCACCTCTCGCTCCACCGCATATGGCAGGGTGTCGCCACTCTCGCCACGTCCCCGGCGATCGTACGTGAAGACCCTGAAATGGGTTGCCAGCTGGTTCGAGAGCGGACCCATTGGCCCGAACGTGCGATGACATAATGCACCGTCGACCAGAATTACCGGTTGTCCCGATCCAGCCGTTTCAAAGGCGATTTCCGTGCCGTCTTTTGAGATTACTTTTCGCATACAATACTCCCGTTATATTCCATTATTTCCTCTCCAACAAGTGCAATAGGAATATCCGGATAATAAATATTGTGTCCGGGCCCAGGTCCTCCTTCCCTGCCTCTGGTCCCGGGATCTTGCAACCGGGTTTCCCTGGTTAGCGGAAAATTAGGGCTCTGTTGAAATCCTGTCGGGTTTAAAAGAGTTATACCGATAGACAGGAGGGGGTTTAACCCCCTCCCTGCCCCACCCCCAACAAGATAAACATTCTGGTAGGGTTTCCCATGATCCAATTAAATTAAGAGTTGTCTGGGGATAGTCTCTATCCCAACCGGGGTCGCCACAGCGGCGGGGCGTAGCCCCGGGAGCGTTTGAAAATTAAGGAATGGTCCGAAATTGTAAGGACATATTAGAGCATTTCTACAGAGCCGAAAATTAAATGAATAACGGCTTTGTTGAAATCCTTCGGGTTTAAGAGATATACGAAGACAGGAGGGGTTTCATCCCCTCCCTGCCCCACCCCCAACAAGATAAACATTCGGTTAGGGTTTCCCAAAGGCTCATTAAATTCAGAGTTTTGGGGGACAGTCTCTATCCCAACCGGGGTCGCCAAAGCGGCGGGGCGGAGCCCCTGGAGCGTGAATAAATTTCGGAATAATCCTACTCGGCAAGATAGTATTAGAGCATTTCAACAGAGCCTGAATAATAGTACCTCCGCAATGCAATCGGAGATTGTATAAAATATAAATGAGAAATCAGGGGCATTAATACAAGAATCAGGATTTCAATTGCGGAACTTTCAATATCACAGACACACCGGTAAACAAAAAGAGGATCACACCTGCATACACACTGGAGGAACTGTGTGTTTTGTTTTTCCGTTATTATCTGTTTTATAAAAAAATATATTTTATATTTAGTACCTTCTTCCCCGTTTGCAACTCATTCTGCAATTGAATTTTATTGCGGCAACTTCCGGAATCCGTCCGTCGTCTTCCGTGTTTCCGTTATAGTTTTCCTGGATCCCGGGTCTCCCTACTGGTGATTTAACATTCAGCCCGGCCGGTTAGATTCTGGCAAACCCGCAGATATCTGATTCCAGCTTTTCACGAATATCCTGCGGCGACTGCTGGATTATCATTATCTATTCCTGTTCCTATCAGTTAGAGTATGAAATACGACGTCGACAAGCTCTACCAGACTACCCCGCCGGATAAAATTCCCTGGAATTATGAGGCCCCGCCGGATGCCCTTGTCAGTCTCATAAAGAGCGGGAAAATCGCCCCCTGCAAGACCATTGACCTCGGTTGCGGGACCGGCAACTATGCCATGTACCTGGCCGGTCTCGGGTTTGACGTGACAGGGATCGACAGTTCCCCGACGGCAATTAAAATCGCGACAAAAAACGCGGAAAAACGGGGTGTCCCGTGCAGGTTTATTACCGGGGACCTCCTTGGCGACCTGCATGAGATACGGGGAAAATTTGACTTCGGCTTCGACTGGGAATTGTTGCACACGATATATCCCGAAGACCGTGTGACGTATGTCAGGAACCTCTGCCGGCTCCTCAACACAGGAGCACGCTACCTGTCTGTTTGCTTTTCCGAAGAGGATCCACAATTTGGCGGAACCGGCAAATATCGCCCGACCCCGGCCGGAACAACCCTCTACTTCTCGTCCGAAGAAGAAATACGGGACCTGTTTTCCCCGGAATTTATCATAAAGGACCTGAAAACAATTGAAGTCATCGGGAGGCCCGCTCCGCACAAGGCAGTCTGGCTCCTTGCCGAACGTCGATGATATTGTACCCTGTCGGCAGCCTGCCAATTTTTTATCAGGCCCTGGTCTTTTTGCCGGAATAAACCTGTTGGGAAAGGTTGAGTAACAATCCTTTTTCAGGACTTCCCCTGCTCACCAGGATGAAAAACAGCCGCGTTGCCCCCGACTCATTTCACCTGAACCCGGTGCAGAAAAATATTTTTAACAACTTTTTACCCTGTTTCCAGCCCGGTATTGATATCGTACCAGTTGTATTTCGTAGTGATGACAGGTATGTCTCCTTACTTCACGTCCACGCCGTACACGCCGCTCCCGATCCACCACGTATCGTCAACGGCCTTCATGTAGATGAGTTTCGGTATATCAGCGGTCCCGTTCGATGCGGTATTCGGAAACAGCGCATGAGAGAACCCGGTGCCGTTCTCCATCGCATCGATCCCGACCCGGGTGGTCTTCATACCGTACCGGTCGGCATAATCGATATAGTTCACTCCGATCCCGGACTTCCAGAATGGGTCGGCAAGGAGTGTCCCGTTGGTTGATTCCGCCCAGACGAAGAGGTCGCCATGAACGAACCGTCCGGTTGTATTATTGATCTCCGCCAGCGTCTTCACCTCCCCGTTTATCTTTGCAAACGTGACGGCCTGGTTCACAAGGTCGTAGAGATCGGCTCTTGAATGGTTCCTGACCTGGATGCCGGTGAGGTTGCCCGCGCCGTTTCGGGTATACCCCGGCACGATGACGCCCGAGAAGATCCACCATTCCCCGTCAACCGGCTCGGCATAATCGATCTTCGGCATATACACCTCTTTGCCGTTCACCTTTACGTTCGCGACCGTGTAGAAGAACCCTCCTCCATTCCTCGCAATGTCCCGCAACCCACGGATCGTGGCAACCCCGTCGGGGTCATTGTAATTTAACAGGTTGATACGGTACTTCGTGAGTTCAGGTGAATAGGGTGGTGCGGCAAGATTTGTGCCGTTATAGTCGAATGCCATCATGACGAGTTCCCCCCGGGCGAACTGCCCCTTCGGATCTGAAAATACCTGCAGGGCTTTCTCTTTTCCGTTCGCTCTTGCGTACGAGACGGCCCCCTTCACGTACGCCACGAGGTCATCGACACCGGGCTGTGTCCCGGACGTGTTCAATACCACCGAGGGATATATCGCACCTTCCGAGGCAAACATCCCGGCAGCGACATAATATGTCCCGTCAACGTCCTCGACAACAGCGATCTGGGGTTCGACGGTCTGGTTCCTGGCTGCATTCGGATAGGAGTAACTTACGTAACCCCTGCCTGACCGTGCGGTCTCTGCAAGGTTCTGACCGATGGGCGTCCCGAACGGATCGGACATGTTCAGGATGTTGGTCCCGATGATTCCGGGCTCAAGCGCATCGGCAAGTACATTCCCACGGTAATCTATCGCGAAGATGTGCGTCGGTCCGGTAACAAATTTCCCGTTCGGATCGTTGAACGCGGCAATCGCCTTCTCTCTCCCGTTCTCACGGGCGTACGCTGCGGCGCTGGCAACGAATGCGACAAGTTCCGGGGTGTTCGTGATCGTAGCAGGAGATGAATACTGTGTACCGGGCGTTACTACAGTCCCCCCGGATGGTGACGGAACCGGCGTGGCCGGGGATGCTGTCGCAGTTCCCGGATTGACGTTACCGGTGCAACCTGCGATAAGGACGGCCACAATGAGGAACGTGGCAGCGAGGAGTAAGTACCTGCTATTCATAGAATACGGGTTTGCCCACCAGGGGAAAAGATTTTTGAATTGAACTGTCCTGTAACGTTCTTCCTCCTGCGTCCTGGATTGACAAATGCTCTCTTGGCAGGAGACGATTGATCGGGAGAATGGTGAAGTATACAGTTACGATACTCTCGTCGCTCCAGTGAAATTGAATTGAATCATGCAGATAATTCCCGGGCCCAGTGACGTGGCGATTGAATCAATGAAAATTTGGTGGCACGGGAATGATCCATAGTGGATCGCATCCCGCCGTCCGGGCAGGTAGATCCCTTCTCCTCCATACCTGAAATCTGCATCGGCCCGGCCCTTCCCAATATCACAAACCTTAAGTGCGGTCCTCCCCCCCAAAATAATCCAGGCGAAGCCTCCCGGCGAGGTCGTAAGGGAAGAGTGTCCTGGAATGTACTGTTGTGAGATACTACTCCAACGAGGGGTGGCATGCCCTGGGTTTTATGCTGAGGGATAGATCCCCGGGTATTCAGGCTGCCTCGTCCCGGGCATGTTCATAACTGGACCTGATAGAGGGGACATATAAGTCGATAGTCTGACGGTGAAGAAACCGGGATATGGACCCATTTTTTCATGACACGTCCGTGACCTTCGAAATATCCCACGTTGGGCTCTTTGAGCAACCGTTCCTTCTCCGCTTCCGTGAGCCTGGTCAGGATAATTCCTCCGGTTACCAGCATCGCGAAGTAGGTTTTTCCTATAACGTAGGCCGGAGAGCCAAACATCATTTTCTTTGAAACCCCCGGCCATTCCAGTACAATCCCCTCGACCTTCAGCCTGAGCTCGTGCGATTCTTCTTCTGAATAGTATGGCAATTTTCTCTACCTGGTTGCAGGATGGCTCCTTATTTCTTATGAGTGTTTCTCAGGCAAATCAAAACATCGCTATCCGATCCCAAACTCGTCATTTATCGGTATAAATACCTAATCCAGCTTATATCTGCCCCATTTATCATCATCATCCCACATACGTTCCCCCCTTTCATATTTACCATGACAACCTCGTTTTACTCTTCTTCCTGCCCTTTAACAGAGGTCATTTTTGCCTTCTTTACTTTAAATATATAAATCATGCTTATTCCATTGGGTTAAATCCAATTAAAGCAATAATTTGCCGTATTTTAATTCTTATTCCCATTCGGGAGGTTGAAGACCAAAACCAATCAGATATCCCTTGTCATGAGCCAGATTCCCCCTTCACATCCCGCAAAAAAACGGTCGCCGTCGAGGCTGAACTCCTCATAGGAGGAAAATCCAACCTCATGAAATCCGCACCGTTCAAATGACCGGCGGGAAGCAGGGTTGGTACAGTCCGCGACGGCACGCCTGAACCCGTGTTTCCGTGCATTGTCAAGCGCCTTTCGGATCAGGAGCTGTGCAATCCCATTGCCACGGTACTCCCGGGAGATACCGACCTGGAAAATGTGCAAAACCGATCCCGGCGATGTCTCTGCCAGGTTGATATACCGGTCTTCCAGATCGCTGATCATGACCATCGCTTCCCTGAAATCCTCCTGTATCAGGGTCGCCCATTCCCCGAGGCTCTCGGCTGTCTCGGTCATATCGATGCAGAAAATGAACCCGGCAATCTCGTGTGTCTCCTCATCGCGGCACAGGAAACTGAGATTTTTCCCGGCCAGAAACCGGGTATACAGACGTCCATAATGGAAAAACCTGGTCGGGTCCGGTGACTTTGTGAGTGTCGTAGGTTCATCCGCAAGAAAAACGTCCCTGTAGATCCGTGCCGCCTGGTCTGCATCAGGTTCGGTCAGGGGTATACAGGCCAGGCTTCCTGATTTTAACTCACCGGGACTGCTGTTGGAGGGGACACGAACGTCCCCGGGATACCTCATCCGGCCTGCCATTGTATCAGGATTGGATCTCTTTCCTGAATTGAATTCCGGTGCTTCCCTTCGCAGGAACCCCCAACCCTTAATAGCCCTTCTGAAGCAGTATTGAGATGAGGAAAAACCATATGGTAAAACTAACAGACGAAATCAAGGAATCCCTTGCAGCGATGAAGATCGTGTTCCTGGCGACATCTTCAAAAAACAGCACCCCGAATGCAGTCCCGATCGGGGCGTTCAAGCTCCTGGACGACGAAACGCTTCTGATCTCCGACCAGTATCTCCATAAGACCCTTGCGAACCTGACAGAGAACCCGAAGGCCGCGATATCCTACTGGGGAGAGAAGGGAGGTTACCAGATCAAGGGTACCGTGACCATCCATTCGAATGACAAGGTTTTTTCAGAGGATGTGGCATGGATGAAAGAACTCAGGCCTAACCTTACACCGAAATCCGCGGTAGTCATGAAGATTTCCGACGTCTACCAAGTCAGACCCGGTGCCGATGCAGGTAAGAAAATACTCTGATAATACTTCCAATGCAACCACTTTTTGTCGAATAACCGGCTCTGTAGAAATCCTGTGGATAATAAAAAAGTTAACCGATCTGCTTAGACAGGAGGGGGTTTCACCCCCTCCCTGCCCCACCCCCATTAAGATATTCTTTGGGGGCATGGGTTTACCATGATCCAATTAAATTAAGAGTTGTCTGGGGATAGTCTCTATCCCAACCGGGGTCGCCACAGCGGCGGGGCGTAGCCCCGGGAGCGTTGGAAAATTAAGGAATAGTCCGAAATTGTAAGGACATATTAGAGCATTTCTACAGAGCCGAATAATCTTTTTTTAGTGCCGGGTTGCCGGTGAGAAAAACACCAATCTTCTTCTTGGTTGTTGCCATATCCTGATTCATATCCCGTCGTACAGTTCCTGTACCGGAGGAGAAAAACTCAAACTCTTTATTGCAATAATCGGAAAAATACATGACAATGCGTAATACCCCCTCGTTTCTTTATCCCATCGCGTTTCTCCTGGGATTATTGCTGGTATCGGGATGCCTGACCGGGCAACCCGCTCAGGAAGGGTCGGCCGCCGTTTCCATGAGCAACCTGACCTACTATACGGAAGACATGCCTCCCTTCAACTATATCGAAAACGGGACCCTTCAGGGGTTATCCATCGACCTGCTGGAAGCAATCACGGCAAAAATGGGGGACAAAGTGTCGAGGGACCAGGTACAGATCGTTCCCTGGTCTGAAGGTTACCAGGCGGCACTCACCGGGAACAATGCCGTGATCTTTGCCATTGCCAGGAACCCCGGGCGGGAGACCTCCTTTAAGTGGGCCGGGCCAATCAGCTCGGTAAGGGAGGTCCTGTTTGCACTGCCGGACCGTGGGATAACGGTAAGGAGCCTTTCAGATCTTAAGGGATACCGTATCGGGGCGGTTGCCGACGACCTGGCGGTACAGCAGCTCCGTGAGGCCGGCGTAACTGAAGACCAGCTGGTGATTGCCAATAATATTACAATCCTTATTTCCATGCTCGAGCGTGGCGAGATCGACCTCTGGGCTTATCCGGAACCGGCAGGCAGGTACTTTACCGAACAGGTTACCGGGAATTACTACCGGTTTTCAGTCGTCTATTCCTTCCCGGCCATTGATATCTACTATGCCTTCAGCAGGAACGTCCCGGATTCTACAGTACAATCCTTCCAGCAGGCACTCGATGCACTTAAGCAGGAGAAAGATGCCCGGGGGATCAGCGCCTATGACAGGATCGTCGGGAGGTACGACCCCGCTGCCGGACTCGGGCAGCTTCCAGTACCTGACCGAGGAATGGGCCCCCTATAACTTCGCGGAGAATGGAAACGCCACCGGGATCTCTGTCGATATCCTGGATGCGGTCTTCCGGGACCTGGGCGTGAACCGTACACGGGCAGATGTGCGTATCGTCCCGCTGGCTGACGGTTTCCGTGCGGCACAGGAGAACAATACGGTTCTCTTCTCCATCGTCCGCACACCGGAACGTGAGAACCTGTACAAGTGGGCCGGGCCTTTCACGAAGGCCGGGTTCGTTGTTTTCTCTCCCATGAAAAGGAATATTACCGTAAAATCACCGGCTGACCTGAACCGTTACAGGATTGGCGTGGTAAGAAGTTCCATTGAAAACGACCTTCTTGCATCCCGGGGCGTGAACGCATCCAACATCATTCCGGGTGAAAATCCGGAGGAACTCCTCCGGATGATGGAGAGTGGGGAGATCGATATGTGGGCGACCGGTGACCTTGCCGGGCGGCACCAGATGCAGCTGAACCTCGGTCAATCCCGATGCCTATGAGATTGTCTACACCCTGAGCGAAAACGAGTTATATTTCATCTTCAGTAAAGATGTCCCCGATCCCGTGGTCGATGCGTTCCGGCGGGGACTCGATACGGTGCGAACCAGGAAAGACAGCCAGGGTGTCAGTGAATACGGGCGGATCCTTTACCGTTACCTCGGGGAACGTATATAACGGCTGAATGAAGTAAAAAAAAGAATCAGACCAGGAGTTTTCCCGACTGATAATTCATTGTTTTTGCGAACATGGGGATTGTCCCCGTTACGCTGGTGGTTTCTGAATACGTCAGATCCTGCGTCTTATCCTGTGTGTACACTTTTGCACCCAGCTCAGGGAATACGATGAGCAGTTTCGTACGTCCTTCCTGGGTATGCGTTTTTATGTATGCTGCGGCTGAACCAGAAGCCGGAGAACTCCCTGTTCCGGTCAGGCTGATACTATGCGAAACGGTGACCGGGACATCGGCCGTCGCTGCGACAAAACCTTCGCTTGTACTTGTTACCAGTTTGCCGGTTGTCACATCCACGGAACTGCCGGTCTGGACGATATTGCAGAACGCCGGTATGAAGGTACTGTCTAAAGCAGCGAACGGGCAGAGCATGCGGTTGTTGGTAAAGTCGAGCTGGCCCGCCCCATCCAGCATCAGGTTTTCAGATGAAATGAGTTGTCCTGCTTCGATCCCGCTAAAAGTCACGGTTTTATCTGCCTTGAGATTGCTCTGGCTGATGACCCTGTTCCCGGTATTCACCGACATTGACTTGATATAAGTCGTGGCACCGTTCACCGCACTGGTATCCTCCGAATATGCGGTGGTATATACTACCTGTCCCGGCGTGTCCGGTTTTCCTGCAACAAAATTTGGCCAGTCAACGATGAAAGGCCCGTCCTGTATCAGATGACCTGGAAGTGCAAGTGTCGAGCTGAGGTTCTGGTTGGAAATCTGCCATGCGACTGCATCATTCTCGGTGGCCAGTCCCACCACATCCATGGCGGTCGTTGTGGTGAAACCCTGGATCTCAGGGGTCTGTTTCACCGACGGGTCTGCCGTCACCGCTCCGATACAGAGCAGGGCAACAACCATTCCTATGAGGCCCATTGAAAAAATTTTTGTTGTTGATTTCATGTGTTCTTACACCACCACGGTTATAATGCGCTATTCCACTGGCGTTGCCAGTGAAACGTGTGAACAGCTGTCCGAAGTACCCCTGTACCGGCGCCGATAAATTCCAACGGGGTTTTCAAACCGGTTTCTATGACCTGGCTTTGTGAGTCGCCCTGGGAGTTATGGCTGTTAGTCGAAATGGTGAAACGCCCATCATCATTCACCGGTACCTCGAAAGGCACCGTGTCATCATTGGTGATGTTCGTCCGGGCCCATACCAGGTCCGCCGGATTTCTTGTTGCTGCTAACCCGATAAGATTGAAATCAAGCGCCGGATAGTCAGCCCTGGACCCGTTTGTTATCGAGAATGACGAGGTAACGGTTGCTAAATCGCCGTTTGAGCAAGTTGATACAACACTGGACCCGCCGGATTTGCCTACAATCAACCCATTAGCCTCGACCACCGCTACATTGGCGGGGTTGGGGGCGGTTCCATATTCCGATGCTGCAATGTTGATCCCCTGTCGTGTCGCAGCAATCTCGGTGAACGAAAGGTTACCATCAGACATGAAGAGGGACCCGGTTGTAGAGACCTGGGGGTTTGTAGCGTAAGCCTGAACAGTTGCCGATGAGATGTTTTCTATATCTACATGCTGGATAGCAGTGGTCGTAGACCCGTATCGGATCCCATACGATCCACCCGAACGGACCGGCCAGAATCCCTGTGTATCTGCGTCCTGTATAATAAAGAGGGAGGTGTTTTCACCATCGGTCGCAACGGCCTGTGCATTCACTCCCGCATTTGAACCATCTGCATTATGAGTCTGCTGTACTCGCGAAAAGGGTCTCAAAATATGAGTCCGAACCTGGCATAAAGGGTCCGAATATATTATCATTCCCTGTTCCTATCACCTGTTGAGCACTGACCCTGAAACCCATCGGTGGACCATATGGTCCCGATGACCCGGAAGGAACAATATGAGGGAATAACGTAGAGAAAACAGTGGCTTCCTGGGCTACCGCCACATTTTCACCGTTTGTAAACGATACCTGGGTGCCTGCAGAATTACCATTCCCGTCTACAACGCCGGTACCTGCATATCCCTGGGACCCGGTCAGTACCAGCTCCTGTGTTACATAATGGCCGGAAACGTCCCCATAGGTTTCAGACTCGGGTGCAATGCTCTCAATTGTCCCTCCTACCACGGATGCTCCATTCAGGAGAGCGCTTCCATCACTATTTACCGTCAATGTCAGCTGGCCCTGCCAGTCACCATCAGATCCGGCATAATTATAGGTTTCAGCCGTCGCTATGGCCCCAAAGCACAATAATAGCACAGAAAGGAACAGAATTGTTGATAATCCAGTCTTCTTTTCAATCACGTTGATACCCCTCCAAGATGGGATAAGCTTTCAGACAATTATCGTTTATCAGGTATAAAATACTCTTACCTGGAATTTACATCCGGTGACGAAGACCCTGCATCATTCCTGATCGTTTCCTGTCATTAACCCGATGCTGGTGCGTAATATGACAATGCCTCGATGAAAAAGAGGATGGTTCTCGTTGATACAGTGGTTGAATACCCGGATTAAAACACTTGTCTGAATTCGGTACAAGGGATGGTTTGCCTACAAAATTTGTCCCATCAGGATACCAAAGCGACACCAATAATTGATACCATTAAAAAAAGGATAATCATCGCTTCTTTCGTGTCCATGATAGTTCCTGTAACCAATTACCCATTATAAAATGCGTATATCGTCCTGGTGGAAATATTACGACCTCTCTAAAAGGTCCGGGCAACATGTGATCGTTGTAATACGGATCTTGATCTCAAATGACATCGGTACAGGTCATAGATCATTAAATAATACCGATTTTCCACTTTAACAGTACCTGCTGTATTGCAAATTGTTTATCAAAATTTGAAACTCCGGGCAAGTTTTAATAAATTCCCTCACGATGCCAAGGTACCTCCTACAGATTATCGGGATCCGGTTCAATTTTCCGGATTCCAACTCTTAATAAAAGAGACCAAAAAAATCAAAGAACGGGGATGAAATATCTCACTACGAGGTGGTAGGATTATATGACGGATAAAACGCCAAGTGCTG
This sequence comes from uncultured Methanomicrobiales archaeon, assembly GCA_963815625.1. Classification (GTDB taxonomy): domain Archaea; phylum Halobacteriota; class Methanomicrobia; order Methanomicrobiales; family Methanospirillaceae; genus CAIKOD01. The sequence continues at coordinate 407,385 of CAWFHG010000005.1, read as the reverse complement.
ATGAAATGGCCCGGGAACTGGAAATTGCCGAGGAAAAAGGAAGGATTAAAGCGAAGGAAGAGCAGAAAGAACGCGAATTAGCGGTGGAAAAAGCCCGGGAAAAGGATCTGAAAGAGCAGAGGGAACGTGAACTGGCGTTGGAAAAGGGACGGAAGATAGGCAGGGAAGAGGAGCATGCCCGCCACACAAAGGGTGGATTTGGGACCGCTGTCAAAATTGTTCTTGCCTTAATTGTTATCGTCGTTATTGTTGCATTGGCAGCGTATCTCACGCTATCCGTCTCGGTGACAACCGTTACACCGGGTAACACCTTACCCTATGCTACGTCGTACAGTGTTACATTCCCTGAGGGCCAGACAATAACGATTGGGAATTCCCAAATCGCCGTGCTCTCGTACCAGGGCGATCTCATTACGGACATCGATGGTAACCGTGAGAAATTAGCGTACGGACAAGACAGGGTTATTGGAGAACGGCGTGCGGTTGTCACTACACTGGGTCCGATAACGCTGGTGGATACCATTTTCCTGATAGACCTTGTTTACAAGGGGGACCGTGATAACCAGGCGTATTTCGATCTCACCGTCCATACCTCGAAACAGATACCGGATATACTTCTCCAGAGGCTTCTTCCCCGTGCCATTAACGCACAGCCGATATGAAAAACAATCAATACCGATTCGTCCGGTCGGATTTTATCGCTAACCCGGTAAATACCCGCCCGGATGAAAAATTTTGCTATGCGGGGCAACCGGAAGACCAGGATTGATCCCCGAAATCAACCCGATTTATCCGGTTGATAGTAACGTGTATCGTAATCTTGGTTCCCGGAACAATTACTTCACCATCACTCACTTCTCCTCGGTTTTCTCCTTCCCGCCCCCGAATATCCGTTCGGCACCGAGCAGGACGTTCACCCAGGTGAGCTCGTCGCTGCACTGGAAGAGTATGAGGACCATCAGCGTGAGGGGTACGGCAAAGACCATCCCTGCAATGCCGAGGAGCCAGCCCCAGAAAATTACCGAGAGTATCACCAGCAGGGCCGGGATCTCGAATTTCCTCGATGAAAAATAAGAGAAAACGGGGTTCTCGACGACCAGGTTCAGGATGCAGACCAGCGCAATGACAGCCACAGCACCCCAGATCCCGAACTGGAGCCAGGCAAAGAATATGGCCGGAATTGCCGCGATGATCAGCCCGAAATAGGGGATATACGCGAGGACAAAGGTCAGCACTCCCCAGAGCAGGGCGGCGTGAACGCCCATTGCGTAGAGAACACCGCCAAACATGACCCCATGAACGAGGTTCGTCTCGGTCCTGACAACGACAAAGTCGATCATGTAACCGCTCATGTTGCCGAGGCGTGATAGTTGCTCCAGGTCCACCCCGGGCAGCAGACGGAGCCGTTCTGCAAAATGCGGCGCCTCGAGCAGCATAAAGAAGGTGGTGACCCCGATAAAGAAGAGGTAGAGCAGGAGGTCCCCGAAGCTCATCAGCGACGACAGGACAACCCCGACAACCGAAGTCAGGTCCGGGGTCGGGGGAAGGGTAGTTGCCGGAAGCCCGCTGTTCGCGAGGAAACCTGTGAGTTCTGTGACCCGCATATTGAGTTCTTCCTGGTACAGGGGAAGGTCCCGTACCAGGACCCCGAACGAGTACGTTGAAATGGCGATGAGTACCAGGACACACACAACCGCGAGGAAGGTGAGGGCCGTTACCGAAAGGATATCGGGAAGACCCTTTTTTCTCATCCGTTCCATTGCCGGGTAAGCGAGCAGCGTAAGAATAAGGGAGATGACTATGATAGTGAAAACATACGCGGTAAATTTCAGCCCGATTATTATGATGAAGAAGAGTCCCGCAACTATCAGGTAACGGAGGACTTTCGATCCTTCTGCCGGCATCATTACCAGATCGTTATACTTCTCCCTTCAGAAACCTTTCCCTTTGGGTTATTCCAGGATTCCCTTCGTATTGCACATATTCTGCACTGCGGAAGAAGCATTGGGCTTTGATATTGTCCGAAGCGCAAAAATTACCAGGTCCTGCAAAAGCATCGACCCCCCCATGAAGCAGAATGGACAAAAAGGAAAGGCTGTGTATGTTTCAGGATTTCAACCTCATAAAAAAGAATTACCTCCGTGCCGCTATCACAACGAAGAATCCCAACAGGATGAGGAGAGCGACAATTCCCGACGGAGACTTTTGTGTTGGCATTACCGTGACTGCAGGTGATGCCGGAGTCACGGGTTTCTGTTGCTGTTCGTCCAGCCATTGCAGGGCATAGGTCAGCTGGACATCCTCGCCAGCCATCGACCGTGCGACGGTATCCCCGTTGACCGGTACCCTGATCTGCGGGGACACTCCGCCCTTAAGCGAAGCGTTGCTGTCGACCTGGATCGAGCCATTCCTGTCGAGCGATGCACCGTCAGGGAAGAAAAGGTACTGGCCGAGCGGCATGATGGCCTGGACACCGTTCATGCCGAAGGCCCCGTTGGTCCCGTACCAGGAGATGATCTTCCCGGTCCCTGTGTTTGCAAACACCATCGGGAGACCTTCACCCGAACTGATGGTGTCGGGGCTGACGAGCACCGCGACCGGCCCGTGGTATGCATCCGGCCGGGGAGCCGTCCATGCCTCCGATATAATCGCGAACCTGTGTGAACCGGGATCGTACTTCGTTGCATACTCGTAGAAGACCGGCTCTCTCACAAACCACCCGGCAAAACAGGACGCGAGGTTGTCATCACCACCGCTGTTGAACCTGAGGTCGATCACGATGCCGGGCGTCTTGTTTGCGATGGCCGAAAGCATGGCGGACTTAAATGGCTGGTAGACTTCATATGATTCCCCGTAGATCGCGATATACGAATACCCGCCGGGCAGCGTCCGGTATGTAACGGTATCATTGCTGATCTGGGACTTGATATCCTCCCAGGAGCGTTCAGCTCCGTAATCGTTGACCGGCTTCCCGAGGAACGTGGTGGTCTTTTTCAGGTCATCGTACCCGTCGTCATAAGCCGTCAGGTTCACGGTCCGTGACCGGGAGTCTGTCCGCATTAGTAACCGTCAGCGTTGCAGTTGCCCCGACCGGGGCCCTTGTCAGGAACCGCTGTTTATGGAGCAGGATGCCTTCGGCGGTCGAGGGCTTTTTCACCGCCCAGGTATACGGGGTGGTGTTGATGGCCGCGTGAATCTCCTTCCCGTTCCATGTGCTCACCTCATCACCAAACCGGAGCCCCGTGTTTTCAGCAGCACTCCCATCAGCGACATAACTCACGATGACCTTTCCGGAATCAAGGCTGCTCACGGCGAACCCGTAGCTCCCGCCGATATCTGCATATTTTGCCCCGAAGTCGCCGGTTAACGGCAGGATATCCACGTGGCCGTCAGGGATTCCGAGCATGTATCCCCGAAGGGCCCTGTAATATGCGGCCTTGTCCTGCTTTTTCTCCGCGTTGGCGATTGCCGGTGAGTATGCCTGGTAAAGCCTGTCCCAGTCGACGCCCCGCCACTGCGTGAAGGCATATCGCTCTTTTAAGAGATTATGGGCAGAGAGGAACGCCGAACTCCATGACTGGTTGCTGAAATCCGCTATTCCTGTCTGGTTTGCCGCTACCGGTGCAAAGGCTGCGAGAAGTTCCTCGTTATAGGCAGTCTCGTTATTCCGTTCGAACGGGATGCAGGTGTCCTTCCAGACCATCCCGCAGCTCGTACAGCCGGACGTTAAATCCGCTGCGGCAACCGGCAAAAAAACCGTGACCAGGATGGCAGACAATAATATCCCTGCGACGAGCCGGAGTCCCCCGGTTGTCATCCACATGGCTATACCCGCCCACGATTTATTCGTAATTTACCTGCAGGTCCGTTCATATTCTGGTGTATTTCTTCCCCGGTTATAAGAGGATAACCTTATGTTTCCTACACGGAGCTGGCTGTGTTTTTCGGGGCTTTTCCACCCCAGTCTTCCCCCTTTATGCATGGGGATTCGTGAATAGTATCAAATAGCAGCAGGCAGAGTCATAATTAAAAACCGGATTGAATAACCTGGGGGTCGTCATGCTGTTGAAATGGTGGGAAATTGTTATATGCTGTTTATTTGGGGCATGTCTCCTGATTGCTCTTTTTATCTTCACAATTCCCACTCCGGTTTTTCGCGAACATCAGTATTACGCCACGGAAATGACCTGTTCCGGTGCCAATTTTGTCTATATCGCAAGGAATTACTCGAATCCCATAACACCGGATGAAATTCTCGCCTGGAAAACCCGTATCGATCAGAATGTTGTAAGATCCGGTGGAAAAAAACCTGCATTCGGAATTTCCAGCAAGGGTGGCGCCGGATGCAGTGGTGACTGTGATCCGAGGGTGGTTGCATTCGGGTTCTATATTGACGGGGAAGGAGCCCCCCACGAAATGGGAAGTGGTACAGGAAACAGGGAAGGAGAGTCCTACGCCCGGTTTAAAGCCGATCAATGGTACCAGGAAAACATAGTAAATAATACTTTTTTTAATGACCGGGTTTGTAGGTTCGCGGATACTACAAGCTCCGGTATGTTCGCTGCAAATGAAGGAGCCAGGAATCTCACGGCAGTTTAGATCCTTGTTATTCCGGGTATCAACTTTCGTCCGGATCGATCGGGGGAAATCCCTCTTTCATGGGATGGTAAATCAGAGTGATCCGGAAATGTACTGAGGTACAGATTTATTAATCCAGACCTTCCTGATTTTATATGTACACCCGTGAGGCCTCTGCCCTCGACCTTTTCACCGATTCGGTCAGAATCATGGGTGATGCCACTCCCTGTGCCGTGATGGAATTCAACAGGAGGCTCGATCCCTGCATGCTCGAAGATGCTGCGCAGGCGTGCCTCCTGGCCCACCCCATCCTTCACAGCCGGCTTGTCCGGGGAAAGGGGGCGGCATTCTGGGAAATGATCGAACCGGTTCGTGTCCCACCCCTGCAGGTGGTGGAATGCACAGAACACTATCATCACCATGTTATCGGACCGGTAGATCCGTACGGGTCGCTGCAGTTCAGGGTGCGTCTGCTGCGGAGACCATCCGGTGATATAATCGTCATCAACCTTGCCCATGCCGCTGCCGATGCGTTCGGTCTCCATACCCTCTGCCACACAGCTCCTGGAGGAATACGAAAAACCGGGCAGCATCAGGCCGGCAGAGGGAGGGATCCCGGAACGTGATACGCTATGGACCCGCGGACTGGACCCGGGAGAAAAATCCGTGTCGTCTGAAATGAAGGTCATAACCCCCATGTGGCCCGATCCTTTCGGCACTTCACAGGGGACAACCTCGTATCACCGGGACCTGGTCAGCCTCGGGGATCTTTCGGCAGTCCGGGCACACGTGAGAATGCTCGGGGGCAGCATCAACGACGTGGTGCTGGCTGCCTATTACCTCTCCATAAGTGACCTGACAGGTCATTGTGATCCGATTCCCATTTTCTTCCCCGTCAACCTTCGCCAGCACCTGAACGACGGGTCCCGGGTGATGAGCAACCAGGCCGCGAATGTATCTTTTATCATCGGGCGGAAAGCCGGGGAGGGGATGGAGGACGTCCTTCCCCGGGTCATCGCGGAGACAAGGGCTCTCAAGGCGGGACGGATCGGCATCACCGAACAGGTTGAGATGGACAGTAACTGTGACCCCGAGGGCAGGAATATTGACAGGATGGTCAGGAAGATGGCAGAGATGCAGAAAGCAGGTATGGCAGATATCTTCATCTCGAATCCCGGGCAGATGACGCTTCCGGAAGTCCCCGGGCTTACCGATGCCTATGCCTGTTACCCGGGAGGCTACATGCCGACGACCTGTTTCGCCACGAGCACCTTCCGCGGGAGGATGACGATCACGATGGGTTACCAGGACAGCGATCGGGCGAGGGAAGGGACACGAAAGGCGATGCAATTCTTCCGGAGACATCTCCTGTCCCTTGCAGTGGAAGAATAAGGGGCCACATGCCTGCAAAAAAAATGAATACACTTTCAGGTCTCATTCCGGCGACAATGATGAAAAGAAAAGGTTTCAACTCTCCAAAGCGATAGTATTTCAGGAGTCGTCAGGGAAATACCATGGGTTTTTGTATAAAAACGGAACGCCTGATCCTCGAAGACCTGGCAGCGCAGGATCTCGCAAATCTCCGGCGGATAGCGAACGACGAGGTTGTAATGCGGTATGTCCTTCTCGGTCTCGGGAACGACGAACAGGTGGTCGGTTTCCTTCAACGCGGGATTGATGAATCAGAAAGGGCCGACAGGATGGCGTACGTCCTTGCAGTCAGGATACCAGGATCAGGAGATTTTGCCGGGCTGACATTTCTCGACATCGACCCCGATCTGAAAAGCACCGCCGAGGTCGGATGTGTCCTGTTCGAAGAATACTGGGCAAACGGGTATGCATCCGAGATTCTCAACCAACTCCTTGCGTTTGGTTTTGAAAAGCTTTCCCTGCACAGGATTTATGGGAAATGCGATGAAATGAACCATCCCTCTGCGAAGGTAATGAAGAAATGCGGACTAAAATACGAGGGCACGCTCCGTGAACACGTCTGGCTGCGGGATCATTGGCGGTCGTCTGCATATTTCGGGATTCTGGATGGCGAATACGCCTCCCGCCATCCATAAACGTACCCGTAAGATACCCGTACCTGCAATTCCAGGCCGATCATTTCCGGGAGAATCTGCCGGGCCTGGTTTCAGCTGCCGACTGTCCCGATCCTGTATGAAAGCAGGATACAATGATCCTAATTCTGCATCGTCGCAACCCTGGGACCCTTCTTCCAGGTAGATCCGGCATATGGGCTGCTCCACTATGACAAATCATCCCTTCCCGGGGCCGGGCTCAAACCCCCTGTGTTCTCATCATACCAATTAACAATATTCATTGTTATGTACGGGCAATACGAATTCTATGAAGGCGTTACAAGTTGCGGTGATTCTTTGTATCCTGGCAGTGTCCGTGTCGCTTACCGGATGTATGCAGCCGGAGACAAGTCCGAAAACTGCCGAAATGAAGGTGGTTGCAGGACAGCTCACCACGTCCATAGACGCAGGCCTCAATGATCTCAAAGCAGGAATCAGGAACAACTCCCTCGCCCTTTCCACGACGGGCCTTTCAGGTCCGAAAGCAGAGGAGGTCCTGGCTGAAAATCTCCTGCATTTCCCGTGGGCTGTCTCCTCGCTGGTGATCTCGCGGGATGGCATCGTTATGACGGCGGTGCCCGGGAATTACGCCGGGGTGGTCGGTACGAACCTGAGCTGGCAGCCGCAGGTCCAGAAGGCGAATACGGAACGGGTGCCGGTTGTCAGCGGGGTCTTCCGGATGGCAGAAGGGTTCACCGGGATCTCGCAGAGTTACCCTGTTTTTTCCTCTTCAGGTGAGTATCTCGGCTATACCGACATCACCTATACCCCGGAGGCCTTCCTCAGCAGGCAGATCGAAAAGGCGACCAGCGGCACGGCCTATGATGTCTGGGTCGCACAAACCGACGGGACCATAATCTTCGACACCCACAAAGAGGAGATTGGCACAAACCTCCTGTCGGACCCGGCCTATGCGGATCCCGCCCTGCGGGAGATATTTACCCGGATTGTGAAGGAGCCGTCCGGTTCGGGGACCTACACCTTCCACGACAGTAACTGGAACAGGAATGTCACCAAGACAGCGGTCTGGGACACGGCAGGGATTGACGGAGCAGAATGGCGTGTGGTAGTCACCAGTGCCGAAGCGGGAACTGAAGTCAATACCACCGGGAATCCGGTAACCACGGGAGAATGCAACCGATGCCCGTTATGCAAATCTCACCCGTTTTGTAAAGGAGGCTGCCACATATGCGAAGGAACACGGGAAGGATGCTGCACTTTCAGAGTTCAATAACCCCAACGGGACGTTCATCAAGGGGGACCTCTACATATTCGCGTACGACATGAACGGGACGACTCTCGCCCTGCCCTACCAGCAGGGCCTGCTCGGGACAAACCGGGCCGGGATCTCCGATTCCAACGGCGTCAGATTTATTGACGCGGATGATCGAGCTCGCCCGTCAGGGCGGTGGTTCCCTCTACTACATCTACCCGAATCCCGAGGACAATTACCGGGAAGAGTTCAAGATCTCCCATGTCCTGCCGGTAGATGACAAATGGTTCATTGGGGCGGGTATCTACCTGCCTGAACTTTCTGCCAGGTTCAATACCACGGAACGGGATGCACTTGTTGAGAGGGTGAAGCAGGCCCGCGGGTATGCACAGGTGCATGGTGCAGACAGGGCGATTGCCGACTTCAACGATCGAAACGGTGTTTTTGCAGACGGGAACCGGTATATCTTTGCCTATGACTATAACGGGACCACACTCGCCCTCCCGTTCCAGCCGGAATTAATCGGTACAAACCGGCTGAATTTTTCCGATCCCTACGGGGTAAAAATTATCGCGTGGGAGATCTCCGAAGCAGAGCGTGGCGGAGGGTTCGTGTACGTCGATTACCTCAACCCGGATACCGGGACAGCCGGGCTGAAACTCTGCTATGTTGCACCGGTAAATGATACATGGCTTGTTGGTTCCGGTATCTATACCGACCGGCTAGTGAACGGAGTGAGATTCATAATACCCGGAGATGAACTGCTCCACCCGCCTTTCATTTTTTTGGAAAAGTAAGACCTGGGAAAGTGCAGGAACCGCTGATGGGAGAACAAGCACATGTTTTTGTATCCCTGTTTTTAAAATTCATCAACAGAGCGATGTCCCGGTACCGACAACACTTCCAGTGACGTTATTGGTAGAACTGAGGACTGTGTGGGCGACCAGGTACGCCTGCTGATATCCCAGGATGGCTGAAACATCGTTCACCGCATCGAAAGCAGTGTAAGCGACGATGCACCCCATAATCAGCACCGGTATCAGGCCCAGTTTCTCGTTCTGCCTGAAAATATAGGGTATTGCGACCATCAGGGGAAGTAATGCCAGTATGCCGAGGACCATGCTGGGGATCGTTCCTACCAGCCTGAAACACGCTGCGGCCACGGAATTGCATTCCATGCAATGCGGGTAGACGTGCATCATATAGAGCGTGCAGCCGGACGCAATGGTAGCGGAAACCATTGCAGCGGCAACAAGTATCCAGTACCTCGGATCGAACTTCACGTCACTAACTGGGCGCCTGATGTATAAATCCTTCCAGATGTTGATAAAAAAGATTAATGAACTGATAATCGTCTCATCATGGGAATCACCCGACTGTTCCTGTTCATGGAACCATAATTCCTGATTTTTCCTCACGGGAATTGTCACGCTTTAGTACCACACCTGGTCAGGCACAATCCGCCCGTCCGGCTGGAACCGTGCTCCCTCCATCTCCAGCAGCCGTCTTTTCATGTCCAGGCCGCCCTGGAACCCTCCAAGGGAACCATCCGATCGCAGGGCACGGTGGCAGGGGATGACAATAGGAAAGGGATTATGGGCGAGGGCATTTCCCACGGCCCTTGCACCTCCGGTGACATCCAGATGTCGTGCAATCCGGCCGTAGGTGCTCACAAAACCTCTTGGAATTGCATATTCAGCAAGGAGGACACGCTTCTGGAAAGGCCTGCACCGGTCGAGTTCAAGGATACGGGTCCCGAACACCACGTTATTACCCGAGAGGAATGACTGGATATCCCTGACCAGGGTATCGATCTCCGCCGTTACCGGAAGATGCCCCTGTTGAACTCCGGGACGAGCTGGCCGTGCCGGCAGACCGGTCACCGGGAAGGAGAATCCTCACTACTTTTGTTCCGGCCCCGGATTCAATCCATATCAACCGGATCAAACCAAAAGCAGAAGGAAAAATGATTTCTTCCGAATCAGGTCTCCATAGATCCATAGTTCATCAGGATCGTCCATTCCTTAAATAAATGAAGATGAGAAACCAATTCATAACCAATCATGAGAATTACTACAAGGAGTTCAGTTCTCCGCGACTGGACCGTTGCCGATGCTGTTTCGCTGGTAAAACACGCGGACAACCCCTATATTGCAGGAATGATGAGGGATGGGTTTCCCTCTCCCTATACACACGATGATGCGAAACGGTTTATAGCGATGGCGACCAGCCCTGGTCCCAACCTGTTTCTTGCAATAGTGGCAGGTGGTGAAGCCGTTGGCGGAATCGGCATTCACCTTCTGGAAGATGTCAGGCGAAGATCGGCTGAAATCGGGTACTGGCTGTCCGGGGACTTATGGGGGCAGGGGATTATAACTGATGCCGTATCATCGCTAGTCCCCGTAGCGTTTGAACGGTACGATATCGTGCGGTTACAGGCCGGGATTTTCTCAAACAATCCGGCATCGATGCGTGTGCTGGAGAAATGCGGTTTTACCAGGGAAGCTGTTCATAAAAACGCCATCTGGAAAAATGGTACCCTGCTCGATGAAGTGATGTACGTACGTTTTGGATAGATTGTAGACGTGTGTTCCGGGAAAAACGGGAAATCCCGGATTTTGTTGTCCGGTCGAATATAAGAGCAGCACGTCGACATAAGGTTCTCTGCAAAAAAAACTCCAATTTTGTTCGAAATATCATTAAAAAATAATCGTTTATTCCAACTCGCCGTTGATCGTTACCGTATAATCCTTTACCGGCACCTTTTTCCCCGACTTTTCGAGTGCCTGATCGACCACGTAACGCACCCCGCTGCAGCAGGGGACCTCCATGTGTACGACAGTGATAGACTTAATCGTGTGAAGGGACAGGATATCTGCAAGTTTGGAAATATATCCTTCGATATCGGCGTCCAGTTTCGGGCAGAATATGATCAGGATCTTTCCCCGCAGGATCTCCTGGTGAAACCCTGCATAGGCAAACGGGGCACAGTCCGCCGATACCAGGAGGTCGGCATTTTCAAAATACGGGGCGCCCGGGTTTAAGAGTCTGAGCTGGACCGGCCACTGGCGGAGTTCCGAGCTGGTGGTTCCCGATGGTTGTCGAGGCCCGGTGCGGGGTTGCCGGGCGATACTGTGTGCGGCCGTTCCCGGGCAGCCTGCAAAGTCAGGTTTATTGTGTCCGGCAGGTTTTGAGGTGCAGGCTCCCTTGTTATGTTCCGGGATGGCAAGATTATGCTCCGTCAGGTAATCGATCGCCTGGCGGTACAGGTCTGTCTGCCCGTGACCGGCAAGATGTTCAAGATGGGCACGGATTACTGGTTCGCCCTGCCGGACGATTGTTTCCATGACGGCTTTCTCATCGTAAGGCCCGGCTTCACGCTCGATAACCGAGATCGCCCCTTCCGGGCAGGTGCCGGTGCAGGCCCCGAGACCGTCGCAGAAGAGGTCGCTTACGAGCCGGGCTTTCCCGTCGATGAGTTGCAGGGCTCCTTCCGGGCAGTCGGGGATGCACTGCCCGCATCCGGTACACTTGTTTTCATCGATACTGATGATTTTACGTTTCATTTCCTCACCCTATCCGGCATATGCAGGGTAACGTGACATACCCAGTCAGGGACCTGTATTCCGCAATTGGGACAATTACGAAGTGCCATGGTGAATGCTTCAATTCGGATATGATAAAACACAACTATTTGGATCCGGTAACAAGCCCTGATTTTATCATGTGAAAAAAGAGGGTTACGACCATATTTTTCAGAAAACTCCCCGGTAATAGGCGAGTTCCTCGGCATAGGGGCGGACGGCTTCCACCATTTCAGACTGCTCCTCCTCATCCATCGGTCTAAACGCCTGTTCCTGCCTGGCGAGGAATTCTGCTTCACCCGGGTTTGAACATCCCGAGATGACCAGGTCCACGTCCTGGGAGAGGGCAAACCTGATCAGGTCCCCGGAAGAAAACCCCCCATCCGGGGAGATATAGGCTCCTGCTCCCAGTACTTTCATGCCAATCACCCCGATGCCACGCTCCCGGGCGGCAGGTATTACCCTGTCGATGAACCCGCCGATTACGGTTTCGACGGGGCTGACCGGGAGGAGCACCGAATCGATGTCCCAGTTTGTGACCGCATGAAGCAGGACTGAAGGGTCATGGTGACCGGTCACCCCGATTCCCCTGGCAGTTCCCGTTTCGCGGGCCTGGTAAAATGCATTAAGCGCTCCACCCGGGCCTTCAATCTTCCGGATATCGGATGCGTCCCGCACATCGTGGATCTGCCAGAGACCGAGATGATCCCGTCCCATCCTGGAGAGTGTGCGCTCAAGGTCCTTCCTTGCGCTCTCCGCATCCCTGTTCGCGGATTTGCTTGTCTGGAATGAATGTTCTCTCCACTCCGGGTGGCGGCCCCAGAAATGACCGTAATACAGCTCACTTCCATCATATGCCGGGGCGGAATCATAATACCGGATCCCGTTTTGGTATGCTGCCTCAAGCATTGCCTGTGCTTCCTGTTCCATACCGGTACGTACGGAGGACGCCTTCGCCCCCAAGCCCGATTCGCGATGGGACTTCCAACCAGCTTCCGGAGCCTGCTGTTCCCTGCCATACTGATCATCATCACTGGCGGATGTTATTAATGAGCTGCCGGACATCCAGGAGGGGAGTGACCAGGTTTTGAAAATTTTTCCTTCGCCAGTCCGTGCGCTATCTTAATACGGTCTGCATTGACACGTTAAACAGCGTACCGATGACGACTTCTGGAACTGGTCCGGGGAATGTCCAACGGGAAAATCCGCCACTTTACCGCTATATTGTGTTGTTTCTCGTCCTTGTCTTTGTTAATTCCCTGGTTTCGAAGTTCGCGGTCCTAACCTTTGAGCTGGCGCCCGGTGCTTCGGCGTTGTATGTTGTCGTGGCCCTGATGATTGTATTCGGCCTCTGGTTCGGAATATGGGGGGCAGCTGCTGCGTATGCCGGATGCGTTATCGGGGCTGGAATCCTGAGTGGCATCCCCCCGGGTGTCAGCCTTTACTGGTCACTTGCCGATTTCTGGCAGGTACTGATCCCACTCCTTGCATTCCGGTTCCTTGGGGCGGACCCTTCATTACGGAATACCCGGGATATCGGAATTCTCCTGATCTCCGGTGTAGTGCTGAACAACCTTGCCGGGGCGCTCTGGGGCTCTGTAAGTCTCGCCGTGGGCGGGGTAATCCCCTGGAGCGAAACCGGCACAGTGTTTTTCGGATGGTTGCTTGGGAACTTTATTGTCTGCCTCATCCTCTTACCCCTGATGCTGTACTTTCTTACACCGGTTATCCGGAACCGTGACCTGTTTGTCAGGGGATACTGGCATTAACGCATAATCGAAATGGACATTGCACTTTTAAACACAGTCAAAGGGGGTGTAAATCCAATAAAGTCAAATCCCCAATGACCTCCAAACCTACAGGGTCAGGTCGTGTTAAAAAAGTTGCAATTCTTGTAAAAACCTATGCAATTCCAAAACCTAACCCGATACTCCAGGCAATTAATATTAAAAGGGGCAGGAATTTCATAATGGGTTCATTCGGAATTTCAAATATAAAATCTTCTTTCATTGGATTTTTCCAAGAGGTCTGTAAGTTTTCTGCGATGTCACATTCTTTTTCAAGGTCCTCAATTAATTTTTCATAAAAATTCATTAATACATTTATGAACGGTCAAGGTGAAATATCGGAAAAACCGGCTCTGTAGAAATCCTGTGGATAATGAAAAAGTTAACCGATCTGCTTAGACAGGAGGGGGTTTCACCCCCTCCCTGCCCCACCCCCATTAAGATATTCTTTGGGGCATGGGTTTACCATGATCCAATTAAATTAAGAGTTGTTTGGGGATAGTCTCTATCCCAACCGGGGTCGCCACAGCGGCGGGGCGTAGCCCCGGGAGCGTTGGAAAATTAAGGAATAGTCCGAAATTGTAAGGACATATTAGAGCATTTCTACCGAGCCGGAAAAACGATTTATCTTAAAACGAATACCCTCTTTCGATACCTATTTTGTAACCACGGATCAACTTAGATACCAATGGCATCCTGTGTTCACCGGATCGAGGTTCGCTATACAAACGATCCCCGTCTGAAGACCCGGACAGACCGGATACGTTCGCTCGGTTTCCCGGTATCGGGGCTCCACCTCGTCGACGTCTATACTATCGCGACCGGTGTGCGGGATTTTACCGCGGCTGAGCTTGACCGGATCGGTTCCCAGCTGATCAATCCGGTCGTGCAGGAATTTCTGGTGGACGAACCGACCTTGATAGATTTTGATTTCGCGATCGAAGTCGGTTTCCTGCCTGGTGTGACAGACAACGTCGGGACGACGGCACGACAGACAATCGGGGACTTTTTCCAGGAATCGGAAGACGTTGCAGTCTATACGTCACAGCTGTTTTTTGTGTGCGGGAAATTATCCCCGGTACTCGTGCAGAAACTTGCGTCGACCCTTGCAAACCCGCTCGTGAACCGTGTACATATTAAGACGCGGCAGGAATACGGGACCACGGGCATGGACCTGCTTGTCCCGCGTGTCCGGTTACACGAACTGCCGGCTGCCGGGGAAGTGGAACTCAACCTTACCGACCAGGAACTCTACACGGCTCGGGAAAGAGGGAATCGAAGACCCCCTGACCCATCAGCGGCGGGGACCCCTGGCGCTTGACCTCGCCCAGTTGCACGCGATCCGGGCATTATTTCACGACAAAGGGGCGGAACCCGACGGACGTGGAACTCGAGTCCCTTGCCCAGACCTGGAGCGAGCACTGCAAACACACCATTTTTGCCTCGGCGATGGATGACGATGTCCCGGACGGGCTCTACAGGACCTATATCCAGGCCGCCACCAAAAAAATCCGGAAAGAGAAAGGAGAGAACGATATCTGCCTGTCGGTATTTACCGACAACTCCGGTGCAATTATCTTTGACGACCAGTACCTCGTGACCCACAAGGTCGAGACCCATAACTCTCCCTCGGCCCTCGACCCGTTCGGCGGTGCCCTGACGGGAATCGTCGGTGTCAACCGGGACACGATCGGGTTCGGGCTCGGGGCAAAGCCCTGCATCAATGTGTACGGTTACTGTGTCGGCGACCCGGATACCGACCCCGCCCTGTTCCGCGGCAGGGACAGGACAAACCCGATCCTCTCACCAAGGAGGATCCTTGACGGGGTGGTCCGTGGTGTGGGTGTCGGGGGCAACTGCTCGGGGATCCCGACCCCGCAGGGATTGGTATACTTCGATAACCGGTACGTGGGAAAACCCCTCGTATTTGCAGGGACGGTCGGGGTGATGCCTCGTGAAC
The DNA here is from genome assembly GCA_963815625.1 of uncultured Methanomicrobiales archaeon. Classification (GTDB taxonomy): domain Archaea; phylum Halobacteriota; class Methanomicrobia; order Methanomicrobiales; family Methanospirillaceae; genus CAIKOD01. The sequence continues at coordinate 392,179 of CAWFHG010000005.1, read as the reverse complement.
AGGGAGGGAAGGAAGCTCTACGAGAAACAGGCAGCAGCCCGGGGACCTTATCGTCGTTGTCGGTGGCAGGGTAGGAAAAGACGGTATCCACGGGGCCACCTTCTCATCTGAAGCCCTTGACCCCGGGAGTCCGGTCACCGCCGTGCAGATCGGCGACCCGATTACCCAGAAGAAGTTCTCGGATGTGATCGTCAAGGAAGCCCGGGACCTCGGACTCTACCGGAGCATCACGGACAACGGGGCGGGCGGGATATCCTGCTCGGTTGCCGAGATGGCAAAAGAGTGCAACGGGTGCCACGTATTGCTCGAAAAAGTCCCCCTGAAATACCCGGGGATGGCCCCATGGGAGATCTGGATATCCGAGTCCCAGGAACGGATGACGCTCGCCGTGCCCCCGGAAAACCTGGATATCTTCATGGAGCTGATGGGGCGGCGGGAAGTCGAAGCGACGGTCATCGGGGAATTTACGGACTCCGGCAGGTGCGTCGTTGAATTCCACGGGGATGTTGGTTATGGATGTAGAGCTTGCGTTCCTGCACGACGGCCTGCCGAAAAAACACCTGAAGACCCGTTACACCAAAAAGACGTATCCTGAACCCGCATCTCCCTGTCCCCGACCGCCTCGATGATACCCTGGTCGCGATGCTTCAGCGAAAGAACATCTGCTCGAAGGAATTTATTTCCGTCCAGTACGATCATACCGTGCAGGGCGGTCATGTACTCGGGCCGGTTCAGGGAAAAGGCCGGGTGCAGGCGATGGCGACACTGACAAAAGTTGTGCCCGGTTCAGGGAAAGGTGTCGGGCTGTCACAGGGCATGTTCCCTTCGTATTCAGAGATTGACCCGTACCGGATGGCTGCCGCCGGGATCGATACGGCGATCCGCGGGCTTATCGCAATGGGGATATCGCTTGAATCGATTGCGATTCTCGATAATTTCTGCTGGTGCTCGTCGGATGATCCTGAACGTCTCGGGCAGCTGAAACGAGCGGCGAAAGGGTGTTACGATGTTGCGACCGCATTCGGCACACCGTTCATCTCCGGCAAGGACAGTATGTACAACGATTTTTCAGGGTTTGACGCGGCATAACAATCCTGTGAAGGTCTCGGTCCCCCCAACCCTCCTGGTCTCATCGATTGGTATCCATGATGACGTGGTCAAATCGGTATCGATGGATGCAAAAATCGAAGGCGACCTGGTCTACGTAATTGGGGGAACGAAGGAAGAACTCGGCGGATCGGAATATTTTGCACACCTCGGCTTCGCGGGAAATAATGTACCAGCCCTTGATCCCCTGGCGGTAAAAGCACGATACGAGCGACTGACCGATGCCATCAGGCTGGACCTGGTTGCATCGGCCTGCCCGGTCACAACCGGGGGACTTGGGGTTGCACTTGCGAAGACTGCCATTGCAGGCTGCCTCGGCATGGACCTGTCTGGTCCCGCAGGGCATTCGGGCCGATTATTTCCTGTTTTCGGAGTCGCTTGGTCGTTTCGTCGTGACCGTGTCTCCTGATAACCAGAAAGGATTCGAAGAGACCATGGGTGAAGATGCGGTCCTGCTTGGCCGGGTCGGCGGGGATCGCCTGCATATTACCGCGAATGGTCTCCTGCTTGATATCCCGGTCAGCGAACTTGAACATGCTTACAAAGCCCCGTTTAAGGAGTACTGAAAAACCATGTCCACCTCACAGGTCCCTGGAAAACAATCGCCTGCAAGGGACGTCTTTAAGGGTCCGGACGTGATCCAGGAAAAAGCCCTCATTATGAGCGGATTCGGGATCAACTCGGAGATGGAGACGCAGGAAGTATTATTGAGGGCCGGGATGCGGTCGGATATCGTCCATATTAACGATCTGATCGACGGAAGAACCGAAGCTCGGAGAGTACCGCCTGCTGGTGTTCCCCGGTGGCTTCTCGTACGGTGACGATACCGGGGCCGGCAACGCATATGCCAACCGGGTCCGGAACAACCTCTGGAAGGATGTACAAAAGTTTCTTGAGGGTGACAACCTCGTCCTCGGCATCTGCAACGGGTTCCAGATCCTTGCAAACCTCGGCCTTGTGCCGGCGTTCGGCCACCATTTTACCCGGGATATCGCTCTTATGCCGAACCGGAAAGGCGTGCTCGAATGCCGTTTTGTTACCCTGAAGCCGGAAGCGGAAAATATCTGGACAAAAGGGATCGAACGTATCTTCTGCCCTGTTGCACATGGGGAAGGAAACTTCTCCTGTTCACCGGATACTCTCCGACGCCTCAAAGAGCATGATATGATCGCGTTCACGTACTGCCGGGAGGACCTGATCCCCTGCAAACGGTGAGTATCCATACAACCCTAACGGGTCGATTGAAGATATTGCGGGCATCACGTCTGCGGACGGCAAAGTACTCGGTTTAATGCCACATCCCGAGCGGGCGATGGAGTTTGTCAACCTCTATGACTGGCCTCTCCGGAAAGAACAGATGAAACGGAATGGTATGGAATTACCCACGGAATCGCTGAACATGAGACTGTTCCGGAATATCGTCGACTATTTCCGGTGAACTGGGTTGGAGGACGGTCACAAGAAGACAGGGATTCCCGGTATCCTGTTTTTTATTGTTTTATGGTGGATTTTTGGCTCTGTAGAAATCCTGTGGATAATAGAAAGTTAACCGGACTGCTTAGACAGGAGGGGGGTTTCACCCCCTCCCTGCCCCACCCCAATAAGATATTCCTTGGGCAGGGTTTACCATGATCCAATTAAATTAAGAGTGTTTGGGGACAGTCTCTATCCCAACCGGGGTCGCCACAGCGGCGGGGCGTAGCCCCGGGGAGCGTTGGAAAATTAAGGAATAGTCCGAAATTGAAAGGACATATTAGAGCATTTACAGAGCCGGATTTTTACCAATTTAAAATGGTGGACAAATTCCAATACAAGGTTAATCCTGGATCTCAACCGTCTATGGTAAAATTTTCAGGTAATTGTCCGGTATGGTCCGAGGATATTGCCTTCATAGGTATGTCCTATGTTAACGTAAGAATCTCCATCGATAATTGATACCGGAACCCGGGATATTTCTCCGGACCATTCCCATGAAGAATTACCGGGATAGGTACATCGGCGTACGCTTTTAAGGACATAAGAATCAGTCGGCTTATGATAATACTCGACGAATTGTCCACTACACAGATTCGATGGATCATTCGTGATAATATCCCCCTCTGAAAAATGTAATTGGTGTCCGGATGTAGAATTCGGCTTCACCTGGGGTGGACTGATCACGCATCCGGCAGAACAGATGCAAATCAGGAGGAGAATCAATCCAACATTATATTGTTTCAAGTTTTCACCGCTTTTTGTGAAAATTATTGTTTTTTTCCATTTAAGACTAATTGGGATTTGTGGCTAAAAATCCTATGGAAAATGAAAAATATTATAGGACCGCTTAGACCGAAGGGGTTTCACCTTCTCTCCCTGCCCCTCCCTCAATAAGATATTCCCTGGGCATAGGTTTCCCAGGAAACCTATTAAATTCAAAACGTTTTGGGAATACCTCTTATCCCGATTAAGGTCGCCACAACGGCGGGGCGCAAGCCCCGGGTGCGAAAGTAAATTCTGCAATATTCTCAAAAAGTGCGATTTGGTTTTCATGGAATTTTAGATGAGAAAATTCCACAATCGAAAAACCAGATTAAAAAAAATCAGCGGTTGATATGCACCACTTTTGCCGGGGGGAACCCGTTGAAGTAGGTGGACGAGGCATGGGAATACGCCCCGATATTTTCAGAATAGACCAGGTCCCCGATGTCAAGTTCCGGTAATTCTGCACTTAACGTGATGGTATCGAAGGCATCACAGGTCGGTCCGAACACGGCCGAGATCTGTGTTTCCCCTTCCTTGAAAGCCAGGACCGGGTACATGGTATGGTCGAAAACCTGTCCCGAATAGGTATGGTAGACCCCGTCGTTGATATAATAAGACGGCTTTCCATCGCGGAATGCCTTGCCGATTACCTTTGCGACGAGGGTGCAGGCATTGGCCACCAGGAACCTTCCCGGCTCCGCGAGGATCTGCATGTCAGGAGGGAAGAGCCTTTTTATTTCGGTATTGAGTTGTTTTGCAAGGATTTTAAAGGACTTCACTTCGGGGTGGTATTTAACCGGGAACCCGCCGCCGATATCGAGGATCCGGATCTTCCGGCCTGTCCTTGTCTCTGTCTCGCTGATAATATTTTCAGACAGGTGGAGGGCCTGGACGTAATTATCGAAATTCGTGCACTGGCTCCCGACATGGAAGCTCAGACCCTTCCACCACGAGGCCCATGTCGAATGCCTCGGCGATCAGGTCGACCGCTTCACCAGGGTCTGCCCCGAACTTGGAGGATAGTTCGACCACCGAACCGGTATTCGGGACCCGTATCCGGAGCACAAGGCCCGCGTGCGGTGCATGCTGCCTGATTTTTTTAAGTTCCTCGCTGTTATCGAACGTGACCAGGGGATTGTATTGATCCAGCGCTTTCAATGTCTCTATCGGCTTGATGGTATTTGCATAGATTATTTTATCCCAGATCCAGTCCTGCCGTTCCTTGTCGGGCATATCCTTGATATATTCATGGACGATCATGAATTCCGGCATGGATGCAACATCAAAACTGCTGCCCATCTCAAACAGCGTCCTGACAATTTCCGGGTTGGAATTTGCCTTGACTGCAAAATATACCTGGATATCAGGCAGCCGCTCCTTAAACTCCTTGTAATTCTGGCGGATTATTTCATGATCAATAACAAATATCGGTGTCCCTTCCTCCTCCGCCAGTTTTTGCAATAATTGTTTCCGCTTTTCGGTAGTGACCGGCACCCCGTAATTGTTCTTCCCACTTTTTTTTCTTTTCTTTTTCTCGAGCCCTTCAGTATTTGCCATTACATGATTGATTCGTTTCACGAATAAGAAGTTTTTGAATCGGCCAACGTCATGCTGTCCGAACAGGGTTAGCAGGGGGTTTTTTTATGCAGTGCCCCTTGTCTTTTTGTGACCCGCTGAGTCGGGAAGATGGAAATCAACCGACCTGGTGTTTGCAATTCCTCTCTAACCTCCCGTGAAGCCCGGCAGGGTAACTCATAGGTCAGGGGCGCCCTGAGAGGGATCGGGGAACACCCCTCCAGGTGCACTCATCGTTTATCAGGGAAAAATTGTAGATCCTACGAAAGAGCCGGGTGCCGGACAATACGATCGTCGTTGGAAGGCCTTGAATCTGATTCTGTCGGGATCAGGAAAGAGTTCGGGGAACCTGCCCCGGGAATTCTTTTGATGGCACGATTGAATTCCCGGGTTCAAAAGGAAATTGTTATAATTCCTGATTCATTAAAAAAATCTATGAACGTACGGAGATATGTTTTGTTTAGTCTTCATCGTAGCCACACTGGTAATGTTTGCCGGGTGTACCGGACCGCAGCCTGCCGCACAACCCTCTCCCGTGCAAGCCACCCAGGTCGTAGCGACGACTTCCGTCCCTGCAATTACAGAAAAACCTGTGACAACAGTGGCCACCGTGGTGCAGGCCGACGGCCCCCGCCAGCTCCTCGTGAACAAGGCGTGGAAAGTCCTGTCCTATAGAACGGAGCCGGAACTGGATCTCAATAATACTTCCGTGCAGGCATACCTGGCCGACTATAAACTCCGCGCAAATGATACCTTCACATGGTACGACAACGGCACTCTCGTATACCGTAACCCCAACGGTACCGCGTACACAACCGGTACCTGGAACCTGACGAAGAATAACACCGCCTTCGTTGAAAAATATACGAGCCCCGGCGGTTTCTACCTCGCGGGTGAGAACACTATCGTTAACATCTCAAAATCAACATTCGTTATCGGCTACCCTGTTGTTATTGCGGGGAAGGAGTATTTCTTCATAGAGACTCAGGGCCTGTAACAGAACCTTTTGGCCAGTCCGATGGCGGTGGGCATTGCCTGACCAGGGTCTCACCTGATCTGAGTCCCTGCCATTTTCACCTGCCCTTTTCATCCGGCTTCGAATCCGGACCGGTAAAGAAGTTGTCACCGTACCCGTTCGCCTCTGGGAAAAAGCCCGGGAACTAAAATCAGTTGCAGATTCTCCAAAGCCGGTTGAGGTTCCCCCGCACTTGCAATGCAATAATCCTGTTGTCAATTATTTCCAAAAATGTGGGAGTGGTGGGGATGATGACCGTTCCGGGTACTATCGGTCAAGCCAGGATGAGACCTCAACCCGGACTCTTTGTCTCTGTGATTGCAGAACGAAAGTTAATTGACACGTATGACGCTTGGAGACGAGTCGTAACTTACCGTCTTCGACAGGTCAAACAGTCCATCAACAGACGTCACATCATGGAACACCACGTCGCTTCCCGGTGCGGTGCCGTTGCCGATGCTCTCCATTACGTTTCCATCGACGTACGCCGTGGCGCTACCAATTGCCGCGTCCTCCAGGCTGCCCGGAGTCTGGTTAATACCGTGTGCATCAATTGAATAATCAAGCGATACCGTTGTGCCGGGTGTATCCGCAATAGTCCGAACGCCACTCCCGGAACTTGCTGAGACTTCGAAAACGTCCATCTTACTGCCTGCCTGGACCGTCTCACACTCGGCAGGCAATGTCGCATTTGTCATGCTTTCCCACGGACAAATCATCGAACCCGTACCCCCGGATGCGATTGTCTGTACGATGACATTCTCACCTGAGACCATCCCGCCGCCATCATCACCGTCGAACGTGAGAATCCTGTCAGTCTGGACATTTTCCTGCCCGTTCACCACGTTGCCGGTGTTAATGTTTGTGTTCATTGAATCGTCAGTTATTCCATTTACTGCCACCGTGTTTTTTGTATACACAACCGTTGAAATCTGATCCCCGCTTCCGATCGGGGGGTTCAGGTTACCACTGCCCTGCTGAAGAACAAGTTCGGTGGGTGCCCGGAAAATGCCATCTCCCTGCGATGAAGTCTGCACACTAATAACGGAAGATTCACTTCCAGCCCATACAGGACGAGCAGCCATGACTGAGCCGGAGACAATACTGAGGACCACCAACGCTATGATGATCACACCTATCGATACTTTTTTATTCACCTTTGCCACCTTGATCGATAGCTATGTAAACATCGATTCTTGCTATGTAAGTATATAAGATTAATGTAACCAGGGAGTTAGAATAATCCCTTAACAGTGGGAAATGAAAAAAAACGCATCAGGAATCAGGGATGCATTTCTGTGATAACCATTAGCAGGCATATTATCGACTAATATAAATTCTGGTAATACAGCTGAAGTAATCGAAAAGTAGTATGGTGATTTAATGTCGAAACGGGCCGTCGATTCAGTATTCAGGGCAATGTTCCTGCTCACCGATATAAGGGTCATCCTCCGCGATACCGCACCCGTCCACGAGCTTGATGAGAGCCAGCGGGCCGCGGTGACACGAACGCTTGCGGAACTCGAAGAGCAGGTGAAGGTCATCAGGGAGGAGATGGTGAAATGAAGTGCGGGCTTTCACTCGATGTAAGGGACATCGACGAGAATACGATCAATATCGACCCGATCCAGGTGGGCGGGCGGCTCACTGCGGATGCGATGAAGGCGGTCATCGCCTACGGCGACGGGTATTCGGTCTGTGATAACTGCAGGAAACCAAACCGCCTCGACATGATAAAAAGCCCCCCGATCGATGCGTTTCACCGGGACCTCGCGTCGTTCCTGAACATGGACGAGGCCCGCGTCGTACCCGGCGCACGAAGAGGTTTCCAGGCTGTTGCAGGGACTTATATTGAAAAAGGCGACCCTGTGCTCCTGACCTCACTGTCGCATTACACCGAATTCCTCTCCGTGGAAGCCTATGGCGGGGTCCCCCTGGAGATCCCGAAAAGTCCGGAAAATATCATTACGGCCGATGATGCGGCGGAAAAAATCGATACAGTACGGCGTGAATACGGGAGGCCTCCGAAACTCATCTATATCGACCATTTCGATTACCAGTTCGGTAACGAACACGACGTGAAAGGGATCATCAGAGTCGCGAAGCAGAACGACATTCCCGTGCTCTATAACGGGGCATATACAGTCGGCATCATGCCGGTCGACGGCCGTGACCTCGGTGCGGACTTTGTTGTCGGTTCGGCCCACAAGAGCATGGCATCCCCCGCCCCTTCCGGTGTCCTGGCGACGACAAAAGAACGTGCCGGAGAAGTGTTCCGGACGACAAAAGCCCAGGCTGACCTGACGAAACGGACATTCGGGATCAAGGAGGTCGAGATGATGGGGTGCACCCTGATGGGGGTCACCCTGGTCGGCATGATGGCCTCGTTCCCTCATGTGCGGGAACGGGTGAAACACTGGGACCGTCACCTCGCAAACGGCAGGACGATCGTTGATGCCCTCCTCGCCATTTCCGGGACTATCGTTAAGTCCGAGTACCCGAGAAAGCACACGCTTACGAGGATCGACACGACCGGATCGTTCGACACGGTGGCCCGGACCCATAAAAAACGCGGATTTTTCCTGAGCAGTGCCCTGAAAGAGAAGGGCATTGCAGGGACGATCCCCGGTGCAACGAAGGTCTGGAAGTTCAATACCTATGGAATGACCGATGCCCAGGCACGGTACACCGCGAAGGCGTTCCAGGATATCGCCATCGATAACGGGCTCCCGCTCTCGCGATGATCCGGTTTGCCCGAGATTCAGGTTATTTTTTCGGGACCGGCTTCTTCTCGTCAGTAAGGGTTTCTTTTCTGACGATTTTCATTTCGCATGCCTTGTCCCCCATGCACATGCTCCGCACGAACCTGAGCGAGTACTCAGGATTGAGGCTCTCAATCGTGGAGATACTGTATGCAAGGCACTTGGAAAAGAGCGGCTCGGTGTTGCCCCGCATCTCCAGTTCCCTGAAAATAAACGGGCATTTCGAGACCCGCACCACCGATTTTTCTCCATCGATTTTGATATGCTCCATGTTGTAGTCCGGGGAGAAAAAGATCTTTGATATTATCCGGTAGGTATTTGCAAGATCGGGCGCTGTTTTTACCGGGAGTTTAAATGCATCGGCAACATGTTTTGCCTCTTTTCCTGTCTCGATCCAGATGTCCTGTTCGATCTCGTCATAGGTATCGCCAACGACTTTGCGGAAGGCGATGTCGTACATTACGGGAAGACGGGACGCAAGACGGCTTGCGATCAGCCATTTCGTGGCATCCGGGATATCATTCTCATCCATGATTACATCCGGAATCGACCCCGGGAGGGAAAAAGTATCTGGATTGTACCTGATACTGCTGGCCAGATTCTGTTGCCGGTAACAATTCAGCGGGTTTATTGTTCTGTTTTCATTGTCTGAAACCGGGCAATTTTTTTTGGATAAACGGGCTCTGTCGAAATCCTGTGGATAATAAAAAAGTTGACCGATCTGCTTAGACAGGAGGGAGTGAAACAGCCTCCTGATTCTACGTATTTCCCTCAAACCCGCAGGGTTTTTAACAAAGCCGATAAATGAAATGCTTCATTCTATTGCGGCAGGGATCATATGACGAAGACTTCATCGGCAGGGAAAAGGATGATGATTATTAAGAATTATATAATCGGGTGAAGGGAATGACAAGTAATATTTTTTACAAAACCAGGGAAATATCCAGGAATTTTTCAATATCGGGCAGGTCCAGGGAGTTCTTTGTATGACTGGTGACAGCAACTGGGATATCATCGTGATCGGGGGCGGGCTCGGAGGGCTTACGTCGGCTGCCTATCTTGCGAAGGCGGGAAAATCCGTCCTCCTGCTGGAGCAGCAGGACCGGCCGGGCGGCTGCTGCGGGACTTATCCGTCGGATGGAAAAACAATTCCGCCGGCTGTTCACATGGTAAACGATCCGGACCTGATAAACGGGATACTCCGTGACCTCGGGGCTGCAGAGGTCCCGTTCACTCCCTTTAACCCGGTCTTCGAGGTAACAGGCCCTCATCCCGGAAACAAGCTGATCATCAGTTCAGACCGGGGAATCTTTGAAGAATCAGCCCTCGGACTGGCCATGGATGCACCCGCCTGAAAAAGTACGGCTGGGCATCGGCAGGCTCATTGAATTGTCGCGAGGGGTTTATCACGAGACCAGGGCGTTGCCCCTGGAGAGCCCGGAACTGATGTCATTTTTCAAACGTGTAATCCTTGGCCTCACCATGCAGCGTAAACTCCCGAAAAGCATGGAATACGGGAGGATGCCGGTAGGGCAGTTCCTGGGCTCGGTTTTTCCGGGCAATGAGATGCGATTCCTTCGGGCTGCGCTCCGGTCTGTTACACCTGTTCGCGGAGCCCGTGCCCTCGATCTCCTCCAGTTGCTCGGCAACGTTGCCGAAGACAATATTTTTTACCCGGACGAAGGAATCGAATCGCTCGTAGAAACCCTGGCCGAATGTACAAAGGCAAATGGCGGGGTGATACGGACCGGTGCTAAAGTTACGTCGGTCAATGTCTCTGACGGACAGGTTACCGGCGTGACACTGGCAGACGACAGCACAATCAACGGTGATGTAGTCCTGTCGGCAATCGACATGAAGGAACTGTTCTTCAGCCTGCTTCCCGACAAGTCGGCCCCACGCCTGTTCAGGGAGAAACTCGCAAAAATTCCCCTTTCAGACTCGTACTTCACCGTTACGGCGGAAACCACCCTGTCCCCCGGGATGATCGGAGGAAGGGAATCAACAGTAAGCGTACTGAACCCGGCCGTAGAAGAAGATGCATTATTCTCCTCTGATGATGCAGATAACGTTTCATTGTTCATCCATTTCCCGAAATCCGTTCCGGGAAGTGTTCCTGATGGTCATTCGCAGGTCCAGATCATGGCCCCTGTGAGGTTTATGTACGAGGATAACTGGCATTCAGGAGCGGACTATGAAAAAACCGCTGAATATAGAGAATTCAAGAAACAGTATGCCCGGTCACTTTTAGCCCGGGCTGACGCGGTCGTCCCGGGGCTGTCATCGCATATTGCAGACATGGCAATTGCAACGCCCGTAAGTTATCGTTCCTGTACCGGGAATGACGAGGGAGCGGCGTACGGCTGGCGCAGGCCAAGGATGTGGCGGCAGAAAGTACCGTATACCCATGGGCTTTACATCGCCGGCCACTGGACCTACCCCGGACCCGGTGTGCTAAAATCGATGATGTCGGGTAAAAATGCCAGCCGGATAATTTTGTCGGGATTATAATGACCGGGGTCGGTTACTATGGGAGATGAAAAAACAGAGAAAAAACCCGGCATCGCCACGTTCTGTGCAGGGTCATTCTGGGACATGGAAGCGGCGTTCCGGCATGTCGATGGAATTATTGCCACTTCCGTGGGCTATATGGGAGGAGCGGCACCGGACCCGACCTACGAGGACGGTCTCCACCGGTAAGACGGGACATTCCGAGGTGGTTATGGTCGCCTACGATTCGGGCATTATTTCGTTCAGGGAACTCCTTGACATTTTTTTCAAACATCATGATCCCTGCAAAAGAATGCAGGGTCACCTTAAAGGGACCCGGTACGATCCGGTAATCTTCTGTCATCATGACCGGGATACAAAGCTGGCAGGGGAGTATATCCATGAATTACAGCTCAGAGGTGTTTGTCCCGGAGGAGTTGTCACCCGTATCGCAACCGCTTCTACATTTTACAAGGCCGACGAGTGTCACCAGCAGTTTTATGAAAAGATGGGAACGTGTTATTCTGTGCTGAATTCCCGTGAACAGGGTGATGTTGAGTAATATTCATATCCCCGGTGTCAATGATCTGGTGTCCGGGCGGTTACCAATCCCGTTACATTTCTCCTCTATTTCTGATATAGGTCAATTCATCAATATTTTTAAATTCGAATTTATTCTTTTTTCAATATCAGCCATGCCGTGTTATTACCCCCGGGAATTTTATCAAATCTGCCGGAGACCGGGTGAAAGGAGCAGATTAGTATTTTTGGGTGATAACCGATCTCATTCTGAACAAATATACCCTTTAACAAAATTCGGGGATCCGGATCGATTCCCTGGACATGCAGGCTGATCCTGACAGTATTCCCGATGCATATGCACACATGAAAAGTTTTAATTAATCACTAGCGGAAAACAAACATAAAGTAAAGTGAAGGGAACATATGGCGCTTTTCAGATATCCTGGTATATTTTCAAAGACTGCAGTCTTCGCGATAGTTATCCTCGCGCTGGCGGTTGTAACTCCTGTGGCAGCCTCGTCCGTTTCAAATTCCAATTTTTGGGATTATGGTGGAATAGCGTATGGTTATTCCGTTAACCTGCAATCAACTTCAACGTATCCGGTGATAGGGAATTTCGGAAATCTGGGAATAAGCGTGAGCTTATTTTCTCCGGTTCCTGCCGGATCAGGATACAGGGATAACTATCTGCCCGTGAATCCCGTGCCAACGCAGTCATTCTTCAAAAAATTAAATTATGAATATTCCGGGAACCCACAGATGTCCCTGCCTGTACCAGACTATTATCCCCTGTCATTTTCCAATGCAAATGGTATCCATACGGTAACATCCATCGATTACGTGGATGTATCCAATCAGCGGGTCCATGTTGAATCCTGATCCGCCCATTCTCTCAATTTTTAACATATGACACCACCCGTCACATTCTTTTTTTCTTGAACGGATCCGGGACTACGCCTTCTCCATTGAATTCACGATGTATGCCGGTTTTTCCGAAAGATCATAAGGTTACGGTAATACATCACAGCTGACGATATCCGGGTGGGACATGTGCAATAGAGAAGTGCTTATATACGAATCTGGATAATAAAATAACTAGTTTTGTGGGTTTTTTTTACCAATTAAACCCTCCGATAACTGCCAATTACTTATGGGTAAAGCCGCGACACGTGAGAAGTCAGGACTGGAAAAATACCGATCCGGGATTGCAGGTATGGAAATTCGATTTTTCCGAGGCCAGAAGACAAAATTCGAACATGAGCACCACCAGCTCAAGGAGATAGCCCGGATTGTCGCTAAAGAATTCCCTGATGAGCCGGTTTACCTCCTGACCAATGTCCTCGTTGCAAACGGTGAGCTGGACTGCGTGGTCCTCACCCGGAACGGTCCTCTTATTCTCGATATGAAGGCATTTTCCGGGTACTGTTCACGGGACTGAGAACGGAAAATGGCAGGTGGAAACGAAGGACGGTATGCATACCCTTCCTAACCTGTTCATCCAGGCCAAAATCCACCGGCAGGATTTCATAGACCGGATGATCATGATCTGCCGGGCTAATTTTCCCCATATCGGTGAGATCAACCTGAAAAAGATTGGTTCGTGGGCATATTTCTGCAAGGGAAGTGTTTACCCCCCGGGACAGATAGATTTCCGGAGGGTGAAATGGTTCCGGGTGGTAACTGCTGAAAGCCTGCCCGAAAAACTTCGTTTTATCGATGCCGGATACACGCTCCGCCCTGAGGAAATGGATGCCATCGTGAAGGACCTTCACCTCCAGGAGTACTCGTTAACAACGAACAAGGAAATAACAAGCCCGGAAACGGGCAAACCCAAAGGGTTCCTCGGGACGACCCGGCGAAAAATCCTCATCGCAGTCGTGATAATTTTCGCTCTTGTCCTTACAATACCGGCGATAAACCTGTTGGTGACCGATACGGCTACAGGCGCCGTGAGTGCCGGGGGATCGTTATTGCAGTCAGTCTCAAAAGACACGTTCAAGAGTGCATCAAGGCAGTCGGATTCCTCGGATGCACTGGCGTACCTCAATGAGCTTCGTTTCCGGAATGGAATGAGACCCCTGTATTTTGACGAACGCCTCTACAATCTCTCGCTTGTGCGTGCCCGGGATATGCAGCAGTACCAGTACCTTGCCTATGTCAACCCAAAGACCGGGACCTGTGCCAATTCCCTGAAGACCCTGTACGGGTTGGCGATCGACGACACCGTCGTTGAGAATGCTTATGGCCAGTGGAACGGGTACACCAGGGGCATTGAAAAGCAGGCTATAGACTCATGGATGAAGGAACCCGGAAATAAAAACCAGTTGATGGGAAGTTATGTTGCGGGATCTGTCGCGTGTTCGGGTGGGTATTGCACATTTATCGGACTTAATTATGGCGGGGGAGGAACCACATGCCAGGTAGGACCCCCGGGCATAAATATGACCTCCTGAAAACCGGTTCGTTTTTTTGGTACATTAATCGCGGTCCAACTACTTTGCCCTGGAATGTGATAAAATTTTAAAATATCAACCCGGGAGTTAGATTTTTGAGCATTTCAACAACACATATTTGTTGAGCCAATCCGGATTTGAGGAAATCCTGGTGAATTTTCAAGTGCAACACTGCTCTGAAAAATTTTACCCGCTGGCGGGGATACTACTACATTAATTAAAAATGGGTTTAGAATTTCCTGGCAACAATAACCAGCCCAAGAATTCCAAGTGCAATGCATGGCATTACTATGGATCCGGCTGCCTTTGTCGCCGGGATTGACGTCACCGGCACCGTAGCCGGGAGCGTGGTTGTTTTCGAGGTAACTGTTGTGACTGCCGTAGTGGTGGTGGGGGATGTTACTGTTGGGACCGGTCCGGCAAGCCCCTGGTTTACATGGATAATGAAGGTCGAGACCGGTTGCAACCCGACCATTCCTGCCTTGCCCGGGCATTGGTCCGCGGGTGCCTGTCCTTGTACAAATGTAATTATCACACTTGAATTATCATTCCGCCCGTTGTACACGACCTTCTCTCCCCGGCCGAGGGTTTTTTCGAGGACAGTCCGGTCTGTACTGTTCAGGGTGACCCCGGCGGTCAGTGCATTACAGACCGATCCGGTGCAGTTACCGCACTCGGGGGTGGTAATGTAACTAAATGAGTAATCGGCGGCAAGATTCACCGGCAACGAGGAAGGGTCGCCGATAATATCCGTCGCAAGCCAGTTCTCGATGCCCGGTGTCGGGAAGACCTTTGCCACCCCGATCCAGGAGCCCCCTGCTCCACCCATGCTCGTCGCGACGATTGGATCACCTGCTTTCAGGACCGTAAACACGGAAGGGTCCGGTACCGTGCCGGTCAGGTTTTCCGCAGGCATCGTGTCCCAGCTGCAGGCTGAAGTATTGTTGGCGAAGGTACAGCCATACGTATACCCTGCATTTACCGTGATTGTCCCTGCGGTCTGGTTCATCGATGCCATAGTCCCGCGGAAGACGATCTCCTGGATGACCGCCGATGCCGGCGATACAACAAGGATTACAATCGCTAATCCGATTAACACGTTTAAAACTACATTCCTGTTCATACCGATCAACTCTGCTCCTGATATCTGGTTTTTCAATCTGTGAAAAAAACCGTTAGGAAAAATGGATTGTCGGGAGCCGATAAAAATTAATTGTATTGTTCCCCGGTTTACTAAAGACCGGGATCAGAGGTGGCGCCTGTCTTTAGCCGCCTGGAGTGTCTCATCCCCGAACCAGACGACCTGCTGGGGGAAGGCAATCTGGATGCCGTTTTCTTCAAGGGTCGTCTTGACCTCTGAAAGAATATTTGTCTTTAATGAGGCTCCGTCGATGGTAGTCACCCACTCCGAAGGGAGCCAGAGCCATAATTTGATATTCACGCTTGAAGGATTGAATGAAGAAACAAAGACTCCGGGTGCCGGGCTTTTCAGGATATGCGTATAGTTGTCAAACAATGTTTCCAGTACTTCTATTGCTTTCCCAACATCGTCTTCGTACCGTATCCCGACATCATAGTCGAACCGCCTTGCGACATTGGCATAGTAGTTGTTTAATTTTGTCGAATACATTTCATCGTTCGGGATCCGGACATAGACCCCGTTATCTGTTCTTACGATGGTTGAAAGGAGCCGGACCTCTTCAACAATCCCGCAGATATCTCCAACTTCTATATATTCCCCGCTCCGGACCGGGTGTTCGTATAACAGTCCCAGCCCGGAAATGAAGTCACTGACAATTTTCGAGCTTGAAACCGCAAAGGCAAGAATCAGGCCACCGAATACGATTACCACAAAGATCAACGATAGTTCAAGCATCGCCGGGGCAGCAAAATACAGCCCTATCAGCATGATTACCGTTTGTATGGTCAATGTGAGCAGGTTCAGCCGGTCTTTCCTCATCTTGTGGGAATACTTTTTCTTAAGGTAGACCGCAATTATTTTCCCGATTACATATGAAATTCCGATAATGAAGAAAAACACGACGATTTCGGCGATTGAAATTGAACCGATAAGGTCTGGCTTGGGTTCATAATTGAGTTCAGGGACCGTATTGTTTATAAAGGAACTGAGCAGTTCGACGGGGGTCATGAGACACCATGCTCCATCAGGTACCCGCTTGTCTGCACGATTGGAATTTTCCTTGCCGTGTACAGCTCGATGCCGGCTTTCAGCCCTTCTTTCACCGGGCGTCGCAAAAACTTCGTCTCCGCCATTTTCGGGTTCCAGATCTCCAGTATTGCAGACATTGAGACAATATCGCCGTAATACAGGTGCATGCTGGTGTTCACGAAGACAGCACGGGATACCTCGGTCCAGGCAGGCCCTGAGTTGCGGATAACGAGTTCCATTACCCCTTCCCTGAGGTTATCAGTAGCGGGGATTTTTGAGAACACCTCACTCCGGTACCATCGTGTAATACACCCCGATTCAGGGAGGCCGTAAAGTGAATATTTTATCGGGACGAGGGAGAAGATGTCCAGGACATCGTAATTCCCGCCGGATTCGAGGAATACTCCCGTCTCGATCGGGAATGTCAGGTATATTACCTGTTCGTCACCCGGCCGCACGACAACCGGGTCAAACACGATCTCGAGGTGCCGCGTGAGGTCATCCGGGAGATTCACCGGCTCGACCGGATTGATGATAATATTTTCAACATCCGATGCCAGGTTTTTCTCCACCCGGGTCCCATTGCATTCGCGGGAATAACGCCTGTTGCCCGCCGACCCGCTGATGGAGACAGAGAGGTCAGGACCCTGGTAAGCGAACTCGTCTTTGTACGTCCCGTACATTGCTGAAGTGTGTGACTGACGTTACAATAAAATGATCATTCATGGTCCGCGTACAGAAATAGCACAAGCCCGTGAGTATCTCATCGATTTTATCTGGTATTCCAAAGCGATCTCTTTGGATAAACCCCAAAAAATGTTGTAAAAAAATTATCTCTGGTAGACCAGCATGCTGTTCAGGTTGTTCGTGATTGTAAGGCCGTTACCATTTACGGTGTATGTCCGGGCGTTCTGGAGGATCTGGAGATATGTCGTTTCCGTATCGCTCGCACCCTCACAGAATTTCTTGGTGGATGTGATCGGTCCGATGGTCATACCCATTCCGGTGTAGAGCTGCTGGCCTGAAAGCGTATACGGTGCATTGTAGTTGTTGCAGCCCGAAAACCCCGCCACATTTCCATTTTTATCAAATGTCGCAGTAATCTGGAGATTAGTTGGGAACGTAAATGCCGATCCTCCCTGGAGCACCATGGATTTCAGGTTCCATGTCCCGAGGAGGGTGGGGTCTGAAACAGGTGTAGGTACCGGTGTTGATACAATAACTGAACTCGTTGGTGCAGGTGTTGCAGGCTGGACCTGGGGGATGCTCGTACATCCCGCGATCATAACAACAAGGACCAGGCAGGATATGCTGCATGCAGTAATTACTTTCATACTTTTCCTGTTACCCGCACCTTTTTCAACCTTTCTCTAAAAGATCGAAGAAATAATGGCCCTGGAGACATCATCGGGCTATTTAACAAAAAGACGAAATCACGGGACTTTAAGGGTTTTCCATCCAGCCGCCCAACCTCTCCAACCGGCTGACCATAAATGCCCGGGGCTGATGGTTCAATGACAGCCTCTTCTCCTATATTTGGAGAGGTATGCCGGCCTTCTCTTCCTGCCATGAGACGCCAAAGCCCCGGGTACCGGAGACCCCGGGACGCGATAAATTATTAGAATAACATAGGATCTGGAATATCGATTTGAAAGAGATCTATCGGACAGGAATAACCTCCTAATAAATAATGAAAGATCTGATTATCCTGAAAAATGGGCTCTGTAGAAATCCTCCTGGATAATAAAAAAGTTAACCGATCTGCTTAGACAGGGGGGGTTTCACCACCTCCCTGCCCCCACCCCCATTAAGATATTCTTTGGGCATGGGTTTACCATGATCCCATTAAATTAAGAGTTGTTTGGGGATGGTCTCTATCCCAACCGGGGTCGCCACAGCGGCGGGGCGTAGCCCCGGGAGCGTTTGAAAATTAAGGAATAGTCCGAAATTGCAAGGACATATCAGAGCATTTCTACAGAGCCGAAAAAAAGAAGACCTTTTAAATAAACTGCTCTTACCCTTCAGATTTTGCAGTAATCAAACCCGTACCTGCCGCGTGGCACCCTGATCTCGAACCTTGCACCGCACCCTGCCTCGCCTGTTTCCTCGATCGTGATCGTGGTAATGGAGAGGATCTCCCTGACGAGGAACAAACCGAGCCCCGTGTTCTGTCCGACACCACGGTCAAAGATCCTGGATTTATCTTTTCTCGTGATCCCGATGCCATCATCCTCGAAAATGATAACCAGCCCTTTTTCATCCTCGCGGGCGAGGACCTGGATCGTGGATAGCGGCTCGCCACCATAACGGAGAGAATTGTCAATCAGGTTGTAAAACACCTTTTCAAGCAGGGGGTCTGCCAGTACCCGGACTTTTCCGACATGGATGTCGATGGTTATCCGCTCGTTATGCAACAGGTTGGCCGCACGCGTGACGGATTCCGAAAGGTCCTGCCAGACCGGTTCGCTTATCCCGATATCCTGGTACTCTTTCGTGAAGGTTATCTGGCGTTCCATTGCGGTGGTAGCTTTCCGGATCATTGCGATAAATGGTGTCGTGTTATGCTGGGCCGGCTCCTCGGAGAGGAGATCGAGGGCCCCCTTCAGTATCGTCGAGCTGGTTTAAGAGGTCATGCCGGGTTATGCTGTTAAGAAGATGCAGGCGCCGGTTCGCCAGTTCGATCATCTCGCGGTATTTTCGCATTTCAGAGATGTCAAGGATTGTCCCTGCGACATGGGCTGGTTTTCCTGCCGAATCGTAACGAATGACCTTTCCCCGGAACAAGCAGCCATTTGTAGGACCCGTCGTTACAGAGGAGACGGTATTCATGGTTGAGGAGCGGGGTATTGCCGGAGAGAAAATTTGTAAGGTTGGTGATGGCCATTTCAATGTCATCCGGATGGACATACGGGTCAATCTGGCCGATTTTATAATGGACCGGCATTTCCTTGTATCCAAGGATCTCAAGTACTTTCTGGCTTACGATCACTTCCGGGCTGGGGGTAACTTCACATTCCCATATACCGACATCGCCGCCCTCGATGGCGAGCTGGAGGCGTTCCTCGTTTTCACGGAGTTCTTTTTCCAGTTGCTTGTAGCGGGTGATGTTTAACCAGACCCCTATAAGCCGGGCGGGCCGGTCGGAGTCGTCAGCGATCACCCGGCCGACAGCACGCATCCATTCAACCCTCCCGTCCTGGAGCACCAGGCGGAACTCGGTTTCGAAACCCGGATCCGATTCCCACCCTGTAATTACACCTGTTATTGTAGATTCCAGGCGCTCCCTGTCTTCAGGGTGGACGACTTTCATGAAATCGGCCGGGTTGTCCGGAAATGCATGTCCCGAAACGGATGCAGTATCACGGGCAGGGAGTTCAACGATGCGGTTATCGACGATATTCCACTCCCATAGTTCCATTTCAGCGATGGAAAGTGCCATTTTCAGCTTTGCATAGGCATCTTTGAGCTGGTCCTCAGCCACTTTCCGGTCCGTGATATTGCGGACATACTCGATGACACCATTCAGTTCGCCGCTCCCGGCGTCCATAAGGGGGAAACTGAACAGTTCAAACCACCCGTCGACGGTACCTCCGGGACCTATCTTCGGGACCGTGTCAGTCTTTGGTTCTCCCGTGGATATCGTCAGGCGGGAAGGGCAGATTTCACAGGGCTCATTCCGGAGGTGGTAGGCTTCGTAACACTTCTTTCCTACCAGAGGCATCTGGTGGGCATACCATGTCTCCATTGCCGGGTTGACCCTGATGATCCGCATGTCGCCGTCGAGGATGCTGATGCCGTCCCTGATACCTGAGAAAATATTGTTAAGGAAACGTTCCCGCTCCTCAAGGGCCAGGGCATAGGTCTTATTGCCGGTGATATCGCGGCAGAATATGGCCAGCCGCCTGACCTGGTTGTCGGTATCCCGTATAGGATTAATGGAATTTTCGATGATCCGGCCACCGGTTGAAAATTCGAAGGACAACGGAATACCGGTCCTGATCACTTCGGCGGTCCGTTCTTTCAGCACGACTGCATAATCCTCCGGCATTACCTGGTATAAGTTTGTCTCAAGAATATCGTCCATATTCAGTGAGAACCATTTCGCCGCCACTTCGTTGATCTTCAGGACATACCCTGATGTCGTTACAAGGATTGCAGCTTCATGGGTCGCATCGAGGAGGGCCCCTGTCGTGGTCTCGCTCTCCCGGAGTATTTCTTCGATCTGGCGTCGTTTTGATGTTTCAATAGCAAGCGAGATATAATCTGCAACCGACGTCGCAAATTCCTGTTCCTTTTCGGTCCAGGTTCGTTGTGTCCCGGTATGTTCATGGCACAGGATGCCGATTACGTGGCCGTTCAACCATATGGGGACATCCATCATGGATGTTATACCCCGTGGGTTCAGGTAGTCGTCCAGCAGTTCCTTCGTGAAAATATGTTCTTTCACGTCGTCGGCAGCGATCAGTCTTTGTTGCCCGATACCCCGGAAGTATTCGGGAAACGCGGTCGTATCAATGTGTCCCCCCTCCTCGTGCGAATTTGTACTTTTTGTATAAAGATCATGGCAGGTTATGCCGTTCCGGTCGTCGTCACACACCCAGTAACTGACACGCTCGACCCCGAGTACCGCGGCGTCGGTCTCGAGGATATGCCGGACGGCGGGAGTAAACCAGGTGAGATCCATCCTGGCAAGGTCAAGGAGTGCCCGGTGGTAGGCAACGTTCCAGTTCATCTGGGATTTGGCCAGTTCTTCCCGGTTTTGTCTCTCTGTGATATCCCTCGCTATCAGGAGGACTGCAGAACGTCCCTGGAAACCGGTGATACGTCCCCTCCCCTCTATCCACCGTTTTTCACCGGAAACGGTCTTAATCCGGTACTCCCCGATGAGCGGATGTCCTTCCTTAACCTTCGCCAGCTGGTATCGTGCAGTGGTAAGCCCTTCGTCAACAATAAAGTCGAATATGTTCCTGCCGGTGACGGGTTTCTCCACAGCCAGGCCAATAAGTTCTGCCACGTTCTGGTTCGCGAAGAGGACCGTCCCGTCCCAGTCAAGAATAAAAATGCCATCGGGCATATTTTCAACCAGCGATTTGAAAAGCAGCCAGCTTTCTTTGACCTGCTCTTCGGCAGCCCTGATCTCGCTCAGGTCGATGATGATGCCACGGAGACCGGAAATCTCACCGTTCTCCTGGATGGGGGATGCAAATATCTGGATGGGGAAGGTAACCCCGTCCTTACGGACTCCGGTATAAATTGCTCCCTGCTCCCCGGTGCCCCTGATTAGCGCCTGCATGCCTTTCCTGACTCGTTCATGCTCTTCGGGACTGATCATTGCAAAAATATTCGCCCAGTCCCCGAGTTCAGCACGGGGGTACCCGAACATATCGAACGTCCGCTGGTTTGCATACAGGATCCGGCCAGTCGTATCGACCTCGAACACGCTCTGGGGGAGCATCTCGGTAAGAACCTGGAAGCGGTCTTTACCTTCCAGGATTGTCATTTCATACTGTTTCAGATCGGTGATATCCCTGATGCTCTCGATGGCGCCGATCACATTCCCGTCATTATCGTAGAACGGCGTGGCTTTGGCCCAGACGATCGTGGGTTTCTTTTTTAGTTCGGGAACTTCAGTTTCTGCAATTATTCCATGCCCGTCACGGGTAATGTCCTTATAATACTGGTTCCGGATCTGCTCATCCTCTTCATAGAGCAGGTCTATCA
Source organism: uncultured Methanomicrobiales archaeon (assembly GCA_963815625.1). Lineage (GTDB taxonomy): Archaea > Halobacteriota > Methanomicrobia > Methanomicrobiales > Methanospirillaceae > CAIKOD01. The sequence goes on along the minus strand of CAWFHG010000005.1, from coordinate 370,123 downwards.
GTATTTTACGCTTTTTTCCATAGAATGGTATGGAATATTCGAAATCTCCTTTCCCGAGCATATCGGAGGCAGGGACACCTGTCATATCTTCGATCGCCCGGTTCCATGCTATCACTTTTCCGTCGCGGTCGATAGCAAAAGTTGCATCGGGAAGGAAATTTATAATATCAAATAACTGTCGCTCTGTGCGAATGTGGGCTTCTTCTGCTTTTTTTCTCTTGCAGGCCTGGCGGACCATGTTTCGCAGTTCTGCAAACTGTGATTTCGGATCGCCGCCTTTCTGGAGGTAAAAATCAGCCCCGTAGTTGAGCGCTTCGATAGCCACCCGCTCCCTTCCGCGTCCGGTGAAGATAATGAAGGGGGTCTTATTCCCGTCAGCCCTGATCTTTTTGAGAAATTCGATCCCGTCCATTGCCGGCATCTCGTAATCCGAGATGATCACGTCGAACCGCTCTTTATTCAGTAATCGCAGGCCATCGAATGGAGAAGAACAGGCCGTTACCTTGAGTTCCGGATCACGTTCGATAAAAATACGGGCAATATCAAGCAGGGCAGGCTCATCGTCAACGAGAAGTATCCGGATCATTTGAAACACGTATGAGTGACGGTATTTCCCACCGTACCTAGTATTTACTTATCGGAAAATTAAAATAAAGTTAACTGTTGAAATTTGACCAAATCGGCGGTTATAGGCAGCGAAATATTAATTATTTTCGAAAGACCTCAAAAATTTGTATAACTGTTGATAATGAACTGGTCCCACCCGGCCCCGGTAAAATGAGTGATTTCTAAATCTTATGGCAATCACTGACTTTTCTGGGTTCCAGTCACGGCCCGGACATTCTGCTAAAATTTACGATTGTTTTAGTATTTTCTGCCTCGCCTCATGTGATATCAGGGAATTGATCGGACAATGCGTTCCTTGTCGAGGAACCTCGTCATTGCATTGACTGCAAAGAGAAGGGCGACCGTGATGGCGAGGCTGATCCCTTCCCCTGCCCATGAAATGGCAAAACCCGGCCCGAGGAGTTCACGGGAGAAACTGATCAGGAAGATGAGGCCGAATATCACCGCTACGTTGATGATCTGGTTTTCACGCATTCCGAGCAGCAACTGGATGAACCCGAGGACACCAACCCCGCACGCGATAAATGCGGGCACAACGGTGACAAGGTGAAGGATAATCGGTCCTGAAGGGAGAAGGATCCCGCCCCTCATATAGCCTGCAATGACGATCATCAGGACTGTCGAGATCAGAGTCAGCACGTACGCAGGGACGAGCACCCCGATTACTTTACCGAGCCAGATCTCCTTTATGGGAAGCGGCCCGGCAAGGAGGGTCTCGATCGTGCCCTCCTGCTTTTCGCGAAGGAATGTCTGCCCTGAAAGGACGTACCCGATAAGGAGCCCGATCATCAGGGAGAACGTGAAAAGCATCGTGTCAATCCCGATAACGATGCCCGTTCCCCCGGTAGCGATTAACGCCGGGCCCGATATCGCCCCGAAAACAAACGCCATGATAAATGCGGAGACCATCAGTCTGCGTGTTATGCGTCAACTGGCGGATTTCCTTTTTAGCAATGACGAAGACGCCCTTCATTCAGCTCCCCTCCTTTTATCTGATATCGCCCCGGGTACCCGGCCGTCCTGCATGCCGCCGGCCTCGCGGACCACGTCGAGATAGATCTCTTCGAGGGTCCGTTTCCGCTTCACAGCCTCCTCAATCCCGAAGCCCGCCCTGACAAGCGCTTCGATCACCGGAGACCCGGCCATTCCGGAAAGGTTAACAAGAATATGTCCGCGTTCCTGTGAGCTGGAAGTAACGCCAGCCACGGAGTTGATCAGGTGAACCGCCCGCTCCCCCTGCTCCGGATCTGAGAGGGTGACCTCAAGTTCGGTACCGGATGGGCCTGCCCTGAGACGATCGATCGAATCATACGCCCTGATTGTCCCATGGTGGAGGATCGCGACCTTGGAACAGACCCTGCTCACCTCGTCAAGGTTATGGGAATTCAGGAATATTGTCATCGCCTGCCCGGAGAGGCCGACGATCAGGTCATGGACCATCTTCTGCCCTTCCGGATCCAGTCCCGACGACGGCTCGTCGAGAAAGAGGATTTCAGGCTTGTGGAGGATCGCCCTTGCAAGACCAAGTTTCCGTTTCATCCCGGTTGAAAACACACCGACAAGGTCGTCTCCCCGGTCTGAAAGGCCGACGTATTCGAGAAGTTCGGCAGCCCTTTTCACCGGGTCCGGGATTTCGTAAAGCTCGGCATAGTACATCAGGTTTTCACGGGCAGTGAACCGGTCGATGAGACCGTTATTCTCAAAAAGTACTCCTACACGTTTCCGTGCGGTATCGGCGGTATCGAGGGACTCCCCGAGGACGAGCGCCTCTCCCGAATCCGGCCTGAGCAGGCCGAGAAGGATGCGCAGGGTAGTGGTTTTTCCTGCACCATTCGGACCGAGGAACCCGAATACCTCTCCTTTTCCGACTGAAAAACTGATACCGTCCAGTACACGCGAACCCTGGAATGTCTTTATTACCGAACGGACTTCGATACTGTTACGTATTCATCAGTCACCGGTCCTGCAGGTCAGTCCGGGCAATTCACCGGGATGTGCGAAAGGACGATAATGTTTCACACCTATCTTGTTGTCCGCTTATTAAATACAAATATTCCTGCCTTTGTGGGCCATTGTTCCGATGCCAACTCCCATATAGGATGAGAGGGTAGGAACTCATCGGATTGATGTACAAATGACCGATGCAGGTACAGGCACAGGTTACCGGAAAGCAACGTTCGCTGCCGGATGTTTCTGGGGTGTGGAGGCAGCATTCCGCAAAATGAAGGGGGTAATATCGACAAGAGTCGGTTATACCGGCGGGCAGATGAAAAACCCGACGTACCGGGACGTCTGCACGGACACGACAGGACATGCGGAGGCCGTGGAGATAACATACGACCCCGGACTGCTATCGTATGAGCAGCTCCTTACCGAATTCTTCAGGATCCATGACCCGACCACATCCGACCGCCAGGGCCCCGATTTCGGGAGCCAGTACCGGTCTGCGATATTCTACCATGATGAAGCGCAACGGGCGGCAGCAGAATCTGCAATTATTCAGTTAGAAAAGAGCGGTCGTTTCCGGCAGCCGGTTGTCACCCAGGTTGTTCCTGCAGGAGAATTTTACGAGGCCGAGGAGTATCACCAGCAATACTTCGAGAAGAACAAGGGAGCCAGGTGTCATATTTAGGGGGGAAAAAGTAAGTAGGTTCTGAAGAAATGCTATAATACCTTCAATCAGGTTCGGATTATTCTGAAATCTATCTACGCTCCCGGGGCTACGCCCCGCCGCTGTGGCGACCCCGGTTGGGATAGAGACTATCCCCAGGACTCTGAATTTAATGAGCTTCCTGGGAAACCTGCACAGTGAATATCTTGTCGGGGTGGGACAGGGAATGGTGAAACCCCTCCTGTCTTCGTATTTCGGCTTTGTAGAAATGCTCTAATATGTCCGTACAATTTCGGACTATTCCTTAATTTTCCAACGCTCCCGGGGCTACTGCCCCGCCGCTGTGGCGACCCCGGTTGGGATAGAGACTATCCCCAAACAACTCTTAATTTAATTGGATCCTGGTAAACCCTGCCCAAAGAATATCTTAATGGGGGTGGGGCAGGGAGGGGGTGAAACCCCCTCCTGTCTAAGCAGATCGGTTAACTTTTTTATTATCCACAGGATTTCTACAGAGCCCGTATTTCTTTTTTTTAGAAAAACGGTTGGGCTTCAACAAACCAATAAAAAAACCTCACATCGACCTCGTTGGAACGACATACCCCATTCCAACAATACAACGATGCAATCCTGGCATTAATGGTGAAGAAGCGCTGAATTCCGGGACGCATCCGCCATCCGTTTCAAATCAGCTCATCGTCCGGGCTGATCCCCCGTTCCGTGTAGAGTGCCTTCAGCAGGGGCCGCTGCCAGGGGAGAGAAATAAGGTAAATCCCGGCGGCGATAAAACAGAGCAGCCCGGAGAGGGTTGCCGCGAACGTGATCCCCCACATACTGGCAATGGCGCCGAGGACGACCAGCATTACCGCCATAACTCCCCACGCTCCCATCGTGTTGATTCCGAGGACCCTGCCCCTGCGATCCTCGTCGGTAAGGAGCTGGAGGACCGTGTTCGACACGCCCATCGTGCCAATGAACGCGAAATCGATTCCCGCGGTGCAGAGGGTCGAAAGGATGATGTCATGGGAAAACCCGAGGATGATAACCGAAGTCCCTGAGAGGAACGTGCAGAAGACCATGAACCAGAGGATCCCTGCCGGGGATTTACGCCTGAGCATGTAGATCCCCGACGTGAGTCCTCCGAGTCCGCCCGCAAAGTACAGGGCACTCAAAAACATCTTATTCCCATGGAGGAAATCGGCGTCGATGACCGGGAGCTCGAAAAGGACGAATGCAAAGACCGTGCTGACCACAGTTCCGAGCAGTATAACGAGGAGAAGCGGGGGATGGCCGGTCACGTACCGTATCCCGGTTGCGATCTGCTCCCGGACCGGGATATCGGTCTTCCGGACCACACGTGATCTCGTTTTAATCAGGAGAACGGCACAGAACGCGACCGCGTTGAAGATGAGCCCTGTGACATATACCCCCGCTGCTGCGAAGATGGCATAAATGTACCCGAAGCCCGATGCAGCGCCCATCTGCCCGATCTTCCCGTTGGAAGCTGCGGCACCCATAACCCGGGCGAATTCACGCTGGTCAGGGACGATGTCTTTCACGAGAGCGAGCATCGAGGGCAGGTTGAATGCCCAGATAGTGCCGTAGACAAAGGTAAGTACAATAATGATCGGGAGCGTCAGGACGTGCAGCAGCTGGAGGGCGAGTGTTCCGAGTGTAATCAGGAAGAGGCAGCCGTTAAAGAACAGGACAACCCGCCGCCGGTCGTGCCGGTCTGCAATGACACCCCCGTACAGGCTGAACAGGAGGAAGGGGATATTCTGGGCAAACCCTACGATCCCAAGCGATATGGGGGATTGAGTGATGGTGAACGTCAGGAGGGTGTTTGTCAGGACGAAGAACCAGACGGAGACAAACGTGCCGATATCGACCGTGAAATAGAGGAGGACGTTCCGTAGCGTCAGTCGGTCCATGCCGTTTTGTTCCCTCCATCGACCGCCTGCTCAAACCCGGGAAACATACCTTGCAGGTAAGTAGAAGAGATGATAAAAGTTTTGAGCAGCCGGCAACAGGTGGATAACCTGAATGCCGAAACAATCATAAAATGGAGATAAAGTTCATCCAGGTCTCTCGCGATGTCCGGGGTTGCAGAAAATCGGCCCGGGCATCTTTGTCCTGCCAGGGCAGGCGACCGGCATCAGTAATTGTTCGCCGGAATACAGAACGGATGGTAAGGGTCGTTTACTATTGTTTATGCGTAAGTTTTCATTAAACCCGGCCCTTACCGGCGGACGTTTCGTAGTCTCGATCTCCGGTGAGGGCTATGGCGTGACCGGGGTCCACCATTTCCACTTCTCCATGGGGCACAGCGGCGACGGGTTGTCATGAATCGGTCGATGTCCAAATGTCCGGGTTTTTTTCAGGTCCCGGCACAGGACCTGCCCTTTGTTACCTGGCGGTTCTGGCAACCGTGCTTTTTCTCCTCAGGTCTGATACCTTCCGGATCGTCCTTCCGGTACCTGACCTGTCGTGCATCTTCAAAGTTCCATTCTTCCGCGATAAGGCGGTTCTCCCGTAATTTCTGGATGGCATACCTGACCGTGCGGGGAGAAAGCCCGGTCAGTTTAATAATCTCCTTGTTCGTGAAGGCTTTGCCCGCACTGAGCAGCTGGAGCACTATCCATGAGGAAGGTGGCAGTTTCATTTCTTATTCTCCTCAATCAGCCCTTGTTACGGGACTTGCGGTATCCCATAACGGTGGCTTTATTGTATGAGTACTAAGAAGATCCAGGGTATAAAAAAATTAGAAGATATCGCGGGTTCATTGCTTGAACCGGTCGGTTATAGCCAGTTATATGCTCAACCAAAAAGGATTTTAATCCCTTTTTTTCCCGGTTGTTTATAGAAGAGACCGGGCGCATGCCTGAGTAAAACATTGCGGGCACCGACAAGACATGCCAGCATGGAAGGAGCCCTGCCACACTTACGGTTTCTCATGCACACTAATTTCCCCGTTCAGGGCCGTGACCACTTTGATCCGTTCAACCGCCTTTGTCACCAGGTGATCGAAATCGATCTGCTCTTCGGCCTTGATCACCTCTGCAAGATTGGCCCCGGTTGACGGCATTGCAGGGACTGCCCTGCAGCAGAGGTCTCCCGGCTTCTGGTTGAACGTCCCTATCCGTCGGGCAATCGTGATAATTTCGGTCTTATCATAGGTCACGAGCGGCCTGATAACCGGCACGTTCACTGCCGAAGAGATGACCGCAAGGTTGGAGAGGGTCTGCGAAGCGACCTGGCCCAGGTTTTCACCGGTCACGATCACCTCTGCCTGTTCCACGGGCAGAAGTTTTGCAGCGACCCGGAACATGAACCTCTTACAGACGACACATATGTAGCGCTGGGGGACACCGCCCGCCCATTGCATCGTAGAGCGGCGAGGAGTCCACCACCAGCATCCGGAGAGGGTAACCTTTTACCCACAGCGAGAGCCTCCGGTGGTTTTCCACCGCACCGGCGGCAGTCGCACTTCCGGCCCATCTCCCTGCATCCATGTTGAGATGGACCATCCCGCATCCTCGTTTCATCATCAGCCAGGAAGCAACAGGGGAATCTATCCCGGCCGACAGCAGGCCCAGTGCGTTTCCCTGTGTCCCGAAGGGAAGCCCTCCTGGTGCAGGGATCCTGTGATCATACACAAACCCGCCGTTATCACGTGCCTCTACAAAGACTTCGTACGCGGGGTGCGTAAGGTCGACCTTTGCCCCGGGCTGATCATCGAGCAGTCCGCTCCCGATGACCCTGCCGAGTTCCTGGCTGTCGGGCCCTCCCGATCCTTTCTGCCGTTTCGCCCTGACAGCAAACCTCATGCCGCCCCTGAGGTGTTTCTGTCCAAGAGTCCTTGCCGCCCTGATAAGATCTTCGGGTGTGTTTTCCGTGATCGTTGCGACACTGACGTCTACGACCCCGAATACCCTTGCGACCTCGGCAGCGATCGCATCCGGATCATCTCCATAAATGAGTATTCTTCCCCGTGGTGTCTCGTACGTGAAGGACAGGCCTGCAGCGTCAAGAGAGCGCCTGATATTCCTGACGAGGAGACCGATGAAATGTCGTTTGACCGGCTCACTTTTCAGGAAAAGCTCACCATACCTGACCATTACAACAGCCTGTTCTTCCAACCCTACCACAGCACCCGCCAGGGATTCGGATATCCCTGTGTCGGGAAGAGTATGTGACTTATCTGCCTTGTAAGTTTGTGCAGGGTTTTGGCGGAAACCAGTTTCAGGATTGATTTTTCAGGGATCCAGCTGGCAATTCCTGTCTTTTCCCCAATCACCGGGAATCAGGGCCGCATTACCCTGATATTCCTGCCCATTTACACTCTTTTATCAGCTCTATACAGAAAATTCTTTAATTGGCGAGAATTAAGTTGTACAGAATGGCAAAAAAAGCAAAATCGGCTGCTGCACCGGAGCCGATGAAACTGTTCTATATATTCTATAACCAGGAACGCTGGGATAACTGGCTGAACCGCCTGAGAGAATCAGATTTTGAGGTCGCAGAGGATGCCGAAGAGATGCCCGAAGGATTCCGGGCGCTCTATAATTTCGGCCAGGATATCACGGTATCAGTCCTCAAAATCATCAAGCTCTACCAGAATGGCCGGTTCCCAAAGGAAGAGACACTCGACAGACTCGCCCAGGTGGAAGCGGTCATCATGTCCGAGGCCCCGCAGGACCAGATCGAGGAGATCGTGGAATCGCTCCAGCTCTCCATGCTGGTCCTGTTTGCATCCTGCCGGAAGTTCATCGAGGGCGGGTACCCGACCGACATCAAGGTCCTCGTCAAGGAAGGCCGGAAGATGATCGACGAGGACATGGAGAAAGCCCTCGAAATCGGAGCAAATATCGGTGCCAATGTAATCAACGGGGCTGCCTGCTGCGGGAAATACGTCAAGGATGACATCGAGCAGCCAACCCTGTTCGACGAATGGCTGATTGAGATCGAGACGATGAACGAGGCAATGACCACCCTGAAAAACTTTGACGAGGAGACCGGGGAAGAGAGTTGATTGCAGAAAAGGCACGGTTCCGAAGCGCAAAAAAGCTTGAACGGCTTGTGGGATACCGGCTGCCGATGTCTGCGTTTCACGGCACGACCCTTGAAGCGATCTCGGGCCGGTTAAACTTTGATTACCTCGACCCGTGCCGTCAGGAGCCAGCTCCTCTCATTTTTCGATGATTTCCTGAAATGCGACTGTAAAGAGTCCCCGCTCTGTGACTGCCCGGCAAAAAAATTTGCGACACTTGTTATCGAGCTCAGGGAGAGGGGCCTCGAACACCGGCAGATCAGCAGTTATCTGCTCGATGAATACGGGATCGAGATGTACCCGACAGACCTTCTCTCGTTTCTTGAGGATTCGGTCCATGTGCTGGAAGCGATCCGCGATATTGCCGGCCTCGACAAGCGGGTGGAACTCGAGCAGAAGGCGGACGAGCATATCGCCCTGATTGCGCGCTGATTATCTTATCTCTCCTTAATAACCTTCTATTCGTATAAATTCCCCGGCTCCTGGATACTACTGTCACCCTGCCATCACGTGAATCTGGTTAAGGTGACCGGGAAATTTTAATCTGTTTCCATCCATCCTGCACCCAAGACGAAAGCTCATCACCCTTGCGGCAGATATGGATGGAGAGGAAATGTGCCATGGCACGCGAACTGGATGAGAGGGATATTAAGATCCTGCGCATTCTTGCGCCGGAATGCGAGGAGATGATCTGTTCGGGCTCGGGGGTCGAGTTCAGATCTATCCTGCCGCCTGTTGCGAACCACTATTCCCGGAATGAAGAGGATTTCAAACAGCGCCTGATGAGGCTCACCGATGGTGACCTGGCGTACCTCGTGGAAAAAATGAGGTCGGGAGAGGAAAGTGTTGCCTGTATACCCCCTGAGCATGCGGATGTCCTGATCGGTGAGATTTTGTCCCGTGAAGGAAAGGAGGTCGCCGACGAGATCCTCAATATCTATGAGACCGGCGATGAATGTTAGAACTAAACGGGGATAAGAACGAGGTCCCGTCAACGGTGACGGGCAGGATCAGGGAAGCCCTCGGACGGAATATTGCTGCCCGGAACCACGGGATAACGCCTGTTCAGTTCACCAGTGCAGTCACGACCCTCCTTTCTTCCCTGGCTGCCGCGAGGCTTCTTGAAGAGGCGGGAGTGTTCCCCTCCGGCTCTGTCGAAGAGCAGACCCGTATACATGGTCTTGCCGGAGGACTGTCATCGCTTTTCCTGAATAGAAACACGGGAGAAAACGGCGGCCTCCCATGCGGAATGAACTGCAGTAATGGCCCCTCCTGGCCGGATCTCAGCCTGGATTGCATTATCCATCGACCAGGACGTAGCTGACAGGCTTGTTTCGTTAACGATGGAGAAGAAATTTTACGATGAATGGGCGGATCCATGGTCCGATTCACACGAACGGGCTCTCCTTGCATTTCTGCGGTATTCTGCACGGTTATCCCATGACGGCCGCATGGTCGTCGGGGAACAGTACCCGTCCCGGGCCGGTCCCGGAATGCCCCTGTTACCACCCCTGGTTCATCCGGGAAGCTGCCACGCGACCTCGTTCTTCCGCAGTTGACAGGTAAGACACCTAAAAATGTTGGAATACGGCTTATCGACCCCGCCTGCGGCACTGGCCGTATCCTTCTTGCCATGTACCAGGTCCTTTGCGACTGGCACCTTTCATGGTACTGTGAACACCTCGTCCCGCTTCTCGAAGAAGGCCGTGATCCTGCCTCCAGGAAAGTGCAGGGACTGTTGCCCGTGGTTGAGTTTACCGGGGACCGGGCTGGTTATCAGCGGTTCGGGGCTCTTCCAATTCCGGTTTACCAGGTCGGGGATGGCCGGTGGGACCTTACATGGGATGAAAAAATCCGTGTCCTCGGGGATTCGCTCTATGGTATTGACAGCGACCCGGCAGCGGTGGAAGTCTCCAGGTTATCTATCCTCTCGTATCTCCTGAAAAATCCGGAACACGGCAGATCAGGTTGTATTGTTCCCGCGCCGCTGGAGGTTATACTGTCACGGAATATCAGGTGCGGGAACATCCTCATCGGTAAGGACTACGAAGAACGACCGTCGCTGGTGCCCTCTTCAGGGAAGAACTGCCCGGTCCCGGGAATTGCGATCGGCGATGAATTTCCTTCTGCGGCAGCAGTTGGCGGGTTCGACATAGTATTTGGCCTGTTCCCGTCATCGCTTCCGTTTTGCCGGGCCTGACCTGCAGGACTACCTGTGCCGTCACTACCGGTCGGGAAAACCTGACGATGCCACGTCTTATTACATTGAATCCGGGCTTAAACTGACCCGGCCGGGCGGGGTGTTCTCGGGGATTGTTGCCGGTGGCTGGCAACGGTCCCGCGATGCCGCTCTCTTTCGCGGATGGCTCGCCGGTTACCAGGTGGAACGTGTCGTAAGCCTCGGGAACATCCCTGTCTTTGCAGGTATACGCGATGCTTTGCAGATCACTGTCGCAAATCGCCCTCCAGGACACCCCTTCCGGGTGATGGAGGCGGGTGAAACCGGAACGGAGGTCGGGAAATCCTTTTCTTATCGTACCATCTGCAACGTCGATCCCAAAATCCTTGGCAGCAGCCCGTGGATGTTCAGAGGTGTTCCTCCTGCGGAAGTGAGGCAGAAGATCGATTCGGCCGGAACACCACTGGCCCGGTACGTGCTTGGGGAATATTCGCTCGCGGAGCACGACGATAATGGGGGGTATCTTGTCAGCAGGCGTGACTATGTAAGAATTCTTCGGAATGACCCGGTAATGGGGACTTTCATCCATCCTCTGGTGACCGCCGGAGAGATAAGGCGGTACCGGTTACCTTCTTTTTCATGGTATATTGTCCGGATCCCGCCTGGTACTACCAGGACACTCGCCGGACAGGCCCCGAACGCCGGTGAATGGTTCCGCCACCACCATCATACCATAGTAAAAATCCTTGCCAGGAACCGGGAAAATCATAAAGCTGAGGAGGACAAAGGGTTTTGGTGGGAATGGCCCGATGCCGGAACCCCCTCGTTCATGGGAGTACAAACCCTGTTAACCCGGGCCGCCGGGTCGTCAGGAGGTCCCGAATGGGCGATCGGCCCACGGGGGGTTTTTCCCGGGGCCCATGTTCTCGCCATTCCGTGTTACGATCCCGCACTTCCCGGGATATTGAATTCACGCCTCGCAAAATTCTACATCCTCTCATCGGCCTGTAAAAAAGGCATGTCCGGGAACCTCCTTCACCACCTGATGAAGTTTCCCGTACGGGTCCCGGAAACAGAAGACGGTCCCGATAACAAAATTTTAACGGAGATTTCCCGCCTGGTTGTGAAGCGTTGTGATCTTGCCAAATTCTGCAGCGGCTCCTTATCTGATAACATCCACCCAGGTAATGAACTGCTGGCGGAATGTGACAATGAGATTGACACCCTTGTCTACAAGCTGTATGGGCTCACCCCGGGAGAGATCGAGTGCATTGTGAACTGGTTACCTTGTACCGAGGAATTACCCGGTGCAGAAGAAATCCTGAAATAAATTCCTTATATCAAAAACAGGGTAATTATTGTCCTGCTTTTTCCAGTTGCAACTCCTTGGTCATGAAGGTTGCCAGGTTATCAATTCAGCAGGTTTTTTTGCAGGGAATTCATCTACATATGTGAGGAGTGTCCGGTGAGCCGAACCTGGTGTCAGGTCCGTCAGCGGGCAGGAATACAGAAAATACGAGGATATTTCTCAATGATATCAGTCCTTCTCATCGAAGACGACCGGAACCTGCTTGGGGTAACGAGGGAGTTCCTTGAAAAGAAGGGAACAATCTCGGTCCAGACAGCGATTTCAGCAGGTGAGGCCCTCGATTTGTTAGTGACAAAAAATTACGATGTCATTGTCTCCGATTACCAGATGCCCGACATGGATGGGATAGAACTCCTTAAACACTTACGCGCATCAGGAAATGAGATCCCCTTTATCGTATTTACCGGCCGTTCGCATGAACAGGCGGTCATCGAGGCGTTGAACAACGGGGCTGATTTTTACCTGCAGAAAGGCAATGAACCGAAGATACAGTTTGTCGAGCTCGAGAACATGATTATCCAGGCGACAGCACGGAAGAGGGCTGAAAATTCACTCCGGGAGTCGATCCGGAGGCTCTCCGATATTATCAGTTTCCTTCCCGACGCGACGCTGGCAATTGACCGGGGTGGTAACCTGATCGCCTGGAACAGGGCAATGGAAGAGCTGACAGGCGTTCCTGCTCACCAGATGCTCGGGCGAAACGAGCCTGACTATTCCCTGGCCTTTTACGGGAAGCGGCGGCCCCTGCTGATTGACCTTATTTTTTCCACCGATGAAGAGGTCATGAACTGCGGATATTCAGAGGTTAAACGAAAAGGAAATGCGTTGATCGCGGAATGTAAGGCCAGTCTGCCTTCCGGAAAGAAAACACTGTGGGGAATTGCCACCCCGCTGTTTGATGAACAGGGGGCTGTTGCAGGAGCTATCGAATCAATCCGTGATATCAGCGGGATACGGAAGGCAGAGGAAGCCCGCGTGCAGAGCGAAGTTAAATTCAGGGGGATCTTCGAGCATTCCCCGGTGGCGATTGCGATGTTCGATGAAAAGGGCTGGTTGTCGGAAGTCAATAATCCCTGCAGGGAGCTGGGGTTTCCAGGGCCGGGAAGGGTCCCGTTTAACCTGTTCAGCAGTAATATTCTTCCCTCCGGACGGCGTGAGGCATTATCGCGGGGGGAGGCAGCGCGATTTGAGATCGCTACCGGCCGGGAGATATGCGTTCCGTTAAAGGTATCGGGTCACCTGGAAATTCTTGTAACCCCGCTCTTTTCCCGCCATAACGAGGCTCCGTCGGGTTATATCATGCAGTCTCCGGAAAATATCAGAACCTATACAGAACGATCTTATGATCGCCACCTGATGCCGGCGGAATCCTGTCCCGGCTTTGGAATTGCTTTTTTCATAACCAATGTTTCAGTTTTCCGGTGAGCGACCAGCCAAAAGAAAACCGCCCGGATTGTATTGTGCAGGTCGCAGCCGCCGGGCTGTAACTATAACTCACCCGACCTCAGGGGACAAAGACGAAATCGATCAAATCGCAACGCTTATCATCTCAACACCAAAGCATACTCTAAGTCAGGGATTCGAAACGGGGGGTCTATGACTATTCTGAGTCTTCCATCTGAGCACCATGAAATACTGGTAAAGCAGGCAATTGGTAACTGCTGCGAATCGTGCGGGAATACCGTCCCGCATGCAATGCTTGAACTTCACCCTATTCAATCACCGGATACTGACGTCGGACAGAAGGTTCGTAACAGTGCATCGGATCTCCTTGTTCTTTGCACGCTATGTCATACCCGCCTTCACGATGCAGTCATCCCCGCTGAACTGCAGCGTTCCGCGATAAGGTTGCGTCCACCGGAAGTGATGGATCACATTAACGGAATCCTTTCAGGACTCCCTGCATAATTTTTCAATGTTCCTCATGCCGGAAAGCGATACCTGAATTTACTATACTGTCTTTTTTTAACCGACCTCCTGTTTAATGCCGATGAAAGGAAAATTATCCAATAAGTATACGCACGGGTCTTTTCGGACTTCCGGACTGATGGAAACGACCGGTGATTTTTCGGTCCTGATTGCCTGTGAACCCTCCCGATACCGGGGTATCTCTATGCTTCCTGCGAAACCGGCACCTGGAACACCACAAAGGATTATCCTTCATGTAGACATGGACGCTTTTTTTGCTGCCGTCGAGATGCGGGAACACCCAGAAATCAGGGGCCGTCCTGTTATCGTAGGAGCTGACCCGAAGGATGGCAAAGGGCGTGGCGTGGTCAGCACCGCGTCATACGAGGCACGGGTATTCGGTGTGCACTCGGCGATGCCGATCTCAAAGGCCTTCGAGCGGTGCCCGGGAGGTATATTCGTCCGCCCCCATTTTGACCTCTATGTCCGGGCATCCGGAGAAGTGATGGATATCGCAAGGAACGTCACCGGGCGGTTTGAGCAGGTGAGCATCGACGAGGCGTATCTGGATATTTCGTCAGTCGGGGACTATGTATCTGCCCGTACCACGGCTGTCGCCCTGAAAGAGGCCATCAGGAAAAAAACCGGGCTTACCTGCTCGATCGGGGTAGGCCCCTCAAAAGTTGTGGCCAAGATTGCATCCGATTACCGGAAACCGGACGGGCTCACCATTGTAGAACCTGGATGTGTGAGTGAGTTCCTCTCGCCTCTTCCTGTGGGTAAAATTCCCGGGATTGGAAAAAAAAGCCGCGAAACCCTGCAACAACTCGGGATCCGGACGATCGGGGATCTTGCCAGCATCGATGTTCAGGAGTTAACCGGACTGTTTGGGAAGTGGGGGGCCGTGATCCGCGACCTCGCACAAGGGATCGACGACAGGGAGGTCAGGCAGGAAGAAGGCTATAAATCGATATCCCGGGAGATTACGTTCGAAAACGACACGGGTGAGGAATCGGTACTGTTGCGTACCCTTGATGATATGGCAGAGGAACTCCATGAAGTTCTCATAAATGAGCACCTGCGGTTCAGGACAATTACGGTGAAGTTACGTGACGAGAATTTTCACACCCGTACCCGGTCAAAGACCTTTGAACGGTATGTCGATGATCCCGACCGGATCAGGGAGACTTCACACCGCCTTCTCCCGGAGTTCCCCGAAGGATTAAAATTCCGGCTTATCGGGCTGAAGCTTTCAGGGTTTGAGCCGAAAGGGACCCGGCAGACAACAATCGGTGAATTTACATGATAATCCTGGTCTTTTCCATCATCTATGTCATGGTATCCCGTAAAAACGGGATGTGAATGACCTGTGTTTATGAATTCCGGGTTTGTTGAAAATCCTTTTTGTTAACGCCAAGAAAGGGCAGATACGTGGGACAGGAGGGGTTTTTCACCCCCTGATTGCCCCACTCCTGATCTGATATTCCCTGGGCAGGATTTTATCCGTAGAGTTCCTGAAAATTTCAGTGGTCCCTGGACTATCCCTAAACCTACCGAATCTCTGGCCATGGTTTCCCAAGGCTCCTTAGCTTTTAGAGACCCAAAGGAGCAGTCCCTATCCCGACCGGGTCCGCCAAAGCGGCAGGCTGAGCCTGGGTGCGTGATTAAATTCGGAATAACCCAGGGATTGACGAAAATAGATTTGAATAAAGTCCATGGAGTCCTTCTTCTATGTCCGTAAAAAAATTAAAAAGAACATCGACGAAGCGGGATAGTAAAAAAACTGAAAATACAATTGTCGTTTTTTAAAGAATATTTCACACTGCCGGCAGTTCTATTGCGATGGAAATTACCTCCCCTTCTTTTTCACAGGATAACATCCCCCCTGCCAGCTCGCATTCTTGTATCATAAAACCGAGATGATCCCCAGGAAAATCAATGTCAGGGCAAGGGAATTCTGCACTGATAGTCACGAGACCGCGATTGTTCTCTTTAGAATCGCAGACTGTGATAGTATGTCCATTGATACCTGCCAGGTCTTCGAGAATGCCTTCGATCAGGTCTTTTAATCGTTCCCTGTCAGCAACGACGCTGAACGGGTATTCCGCGGGATCGAACGAGATCGGGTCATCTTCGAAAACCCGTACGTAGACGAGTCTTTTCACAAGTGCCTCCCGGTAACGGGCCTCGTCGTCGGCAAGTGATATGAGGTCCTCGTCGCTGCAGGGAGGTGAATCAAGGGCCCCGATGCAATGGCTGACGAGGATGTCGAGATCAAATTCCTCCCGCGATAGTGTCGGCTTAAAACCACGGAACATGGTCATATAATCTGAAAGAAGCCTTTCTACCCTTTTAATCAGGTGGGGGTCGATAACCAGATCGAGCTGGCCGGTCTTATACACTGTTTCGAGCTTTGTCGTTATCTGCCCGGCTTTCATGGCAAGGTGAACATCACGATGATTTCCTGCACGGTAATCCTCGTTGAACCGGTGGAAATCGGCGAGGATCGAATCGATCGTATCCAGGCACACCAGGCCTGACAGGTTCTCAGCCTCCCCGGTCTCCCCGAGTTCCTCGAGGATATGGGCCGCCCGGTAGCATCTCCCGGCCATGATCGTGAAGGTTTCCGCTACCCTGTTCATCAACTCGTTTGCATACCTGGCAGTCTGCCTTGCCCACTCGGGATTGATCTCCTGGATCTCAGAAAGGAAACGGGCCTCCTTCTCCATGTTGGCAAAGACTGCTTCAGCACTGGTGGAAGATATCAGTCGTCCATGTCCCGGGCAGCAGATCCTGATGTCTTCGTGTTCCAGGAGCCAGTGTACTTTATGAAGTGAGGCGAGGAGGTCCGGCTGGCTCCAGCCACGAATACCCGCAACCCCCGGACTTGCCGCAACCAGCAGGTCCCCGATGAAAAGCAGGCCGCCGACCCTGATGCAGATGCTGTCATGGCTGTGACCCGGGAGAGAATAGACCTCTATCCTGTCCCCGGACCCGGAAACCACGATTTGGCGCTTCAGGACGACGTGGTCATCGATGTTCACATCACTCTTCATGACCCGGACACAGGGAGCAGAAGGCGGGCAAATCTCGAAAAATTCTGTTTCCTGTTCGAAATCCGGAGCAAAAAACTGTATCGGTACGTGCATCGGGTTGAGCCGGATATCGAACATGTCTGCCTGGGTAGTGGCGTTATCTGCGTTCAGCAGGGTGGCTGCTCCCATGGCGTGGGCGGCACTGGTGGGCTGCCCGGGTCCCGAAAAGAACGGGTGAGTCTGCATCACGACAAAATGGTCGACGTGGGTATGGGTCAGGTAAACAAATACCGGCCTTGGATTTACCGTCCGGATCTTCTCAATTTCGGTTGCAAGCAGGTCCATCTGGTCCATGGAACCGCCGGGATCGATGAGGATGATCTGGGAAGGGGTCGAAATGATAAACGAATTAGAGGCGTTTGTATCGACTTTCCTGGTACAGGGAAAGATTTCCGCATGTTCATCACCGGGAACCGGCTGCCAGCACTGGTTTTCGAGGAGCTCACTTCCCCGCGTCAAGTGCATCCCTTTCCGGGGAGAATGTGTCGAAAATTGTGGTGAATCCAACCGAGTTTCAGGATTTTCTTCACCTCCCGGCTGGTACAACAGAATCCAAACGTAACGTCCGGGTCACTGATGTTTTTGACGTCGAAATGAGCAACCGCATTCCTCCACTGCCGATGAAAGTCACAATGGAAAAATTCAGAAGAATTTTTTTGTCTTTCTTCCCCTGTCGGGGTCATTAATTCCTTCTCCAGTTGCGGTGCCGCATCGGTATCGATCAAACAGGTGATCGGGATGATGGCCACACCTTCCTTATGGCTTATGTCGGCGTCCGTAGGTCCCATCTCCTTACGTAAGTACCAGTTGATCCATTATACTTATAAGTACACCAGGATGGTTCAGGGAATGGATATTGAAAATAATTTTGTTAGTAATTTCCCCTGATAACTCCGTTATGCCGGGGGTAAATCTGACTACTTTATACACAGCAGTCGTGATGAGGGAACACCTGACATGAGGAGAGCTCAATGTCGATAAATGGAGCAGGAAAGAAAAACTCAGTTAAATGCAGGGAGTGCCGGACAGGGGTTCATGCCGCCGGTAACTCGATCGCTATGGAAATTACATTCCCTTCTTTTTCACAGGAAAAAAATCCTCCTGCAAGTTCGCATTCTTTTATCATAAAATCAAGCCGTTCGCCCGGGAAATCCGTATCAGGTCCTGATAATTCTGCCCCGATGACGACAAAACCACGATTGCTCTCTTTCGAATTGCTGACCGTGATATTCTGTCCGCCAATCCCGGCCAGGTCTTCGAGAATACCCGCAAGCAGGTCTGATAATCGTTCACTGTCTGCAACCACGGCAAACGGGTATTCTGCCGGGTCGAACGAGACCGGGTTGTCCTCAAAAACCGGTACATAAACGAGCCGTTTCACAAGTGCCTCACGGTACCGGGCCTCGTCGTCGGCGAGAGTCATAAGTTCCTCATCGCTGCAGGGGGGTGAAACAAGGTCCCGGATGCATTTGCCCACGATGGTGTCGAGATCAAATTCCTCCCGCTCGATGGTCGGCCGGAAACCACGGAACAGAGTCATATAATCCGAAAGAAGCCGTGCTGCCCGCCTGACCAGGTGGGGGTCGATGACCAGGTCAAGCTGGCCTGTCTGGTATATCGCATCAAGTTTCGCCGTGATCTGTCCTGCTTTCAGGGCGAGGTGGACATCACGTTGTTTTCCTTTCCGGTAGTCCTCGTTGAACTGGTGGAAATTGGCAAGGATCGCATCTATCGTATCCAGGCATACCATGCCTGAAAGGCTCTCTGCCTCACCGGTCTCCTCAAGTTCTTCAAGGATGTGGGCTGCACGGTAGCACCTCCCTGCCATGATGGTAAAGGTTTCGGCCACCTGGTTCATCAGGTCGTTTGCATACCGGGCCGTCTGCCTGGCCCACTCCGGATTGATCTCCTGGATCTCCGTGAGGAAATAAGTCTCCTTCTCCATGTTTGCGAAGACCGCTTCAGCACTTGTGGAAGATATCAGGTGCCCATGTCCCGGGCAGCAGATCCGGATATCTTCGTGTTCCAGGAGCCAATGGACTTTGTGAAGCGATGCAAGGAGCTCCTGCTGGCTCCAGCCGCGAAGGCCGGCAATTCCCGGGCTTGCTGCAAACAACAAATCGCCGATGAAAAGCAGGCCACCGATCCGGATACAGATGCTGTCATGACTATGGCCCGGGAGATGGTAGACCTCTATCCTGTCCCTGGGCCCGGAAACGATGACCTGTCGTTTCAGGAGTACGTGGTCATCGATCCGGATATCACTCTCCTGGACCCGGACACAGGGGGCTTCCAGCGGGCAGATTTCAAAAAATTCAGTCTCCGATTCGAGATTGGGTCCGAATAACTGAAGTGACACGTGCAGGGGACTGAGTGAGATCTGGAACAGGTCTGCCTGGGTAGCGCTGGTGTCGCCGGTCTCAAGGTTCGCACGCACCCGCTGCATGGGCTGCAATAATGGCCCGTCCCGGCCCGGAAAAGAACGGGTGGGATTGTATGACAACGAAATGGTCGACATGGGTGTGGGTCAGGTAAATAAAAACCGGTCTTGGGTTTTCTGTCCGGGCCTTCTCGATTTCCGCAGCCAGCAGGTCCATCTGTTCGATGAATCCACCCGGGTCGATAAGGATTATCGCGGACGGCGTGGAAATAATATAAGAATTAGAGGAGTTTGTATCCACTTTCCTGATATAGGGGAAGATTTTTGCATGTTCATCGCCGGGAACCGGCTGCCAGCACTGGTTTTCGAGCAGATCACTTCCATGCGTCAAGCGCATCCCCTTCCGAGGAGAATATGGCGAAAATGGTGGTGAACCCTGCGAGTTTCAGGATTTTATTCACCTCCTGGGCAAGACAGCAGAGCCCGAACTTATCTTCGGGGTTCCTGCAGTTTCTTTGCCGTGGACAGGAGAACACGGAGTCCGCCGCTGCTGATGTAGGTCACTTCTGAGAAATTCAGGAGAATCTTTCGTTTTCCTTCCCCCATCAGGGTATTTAATTCCTTTTCCAGCTGCGGTGCCGCAGTGGTATCGATCCTGCCGAAGAGTGCAATGATGGCCACACCCTCCTTGTGGCTTGTGGTGGTGTCCATTGGTCCCATCTCCTTCTGTGGTTATACGTGTGATCCGGTTACTTATAAGCACACCATAATGAAACCTATGGCAGTCAATCCCTTTCTCCTGCCAAAAACCACTCCTGTAATGCCATTTTGGAAATGCTACCTGCTACAATTCCTGTTTAAAAAATACCCTGAAAAGACTTGGTCTTCGGATGGCCATCGGGCCTCGTTTGAATCCGGGAGTATACTCCAAACGTATATTATTAGTGCATTTACCGACTACCTTTCATGTAGTCCTTTATTATGGCGTTCCCTATGTTCAATGACCTGCTCGTCCTGATCCAGATGATCTGCGTCATTGTCGTTGTTGCGTACCTGCTGACCCGGCACCGGATCTTCACTGACGCACTTGACG
This sequence comes from uncultured Methanomicrobiales archaeon, assembly GCA_963815625.1. Classification (GTDB taxonomy): domain Archaea; phylum Halobacteriota; class Methanomicrobia; order Methanomicrobiales; family Methanospirillaceae; genus CAIKOD01. Next base: position 349,811 of record CAWFHG010000005.1, on the reverse strand, counting down.
GTCATCCGACGATAAAAGCCCAAATCCTGCTTACGCTGATATTTGGTATACTGTCCATATACGGGACAATGTCCGGTATCACGATACTTGGGGCCCCGATCAACGTCCGCGACCTCGGGCCGATGGTTGCGGGTCTTACCTGTGGCCCGGTTGTCGGGCTCGGTGCCGGTCTTATCGGTGCCGCATACCGGTTGACACTCGAAGGGTTTACCGTTTATGCCTGCTCGCTTGCAACGGTGCTCGCCGGGCTGTTCGGAGGCCTGATCTGGCTTTTCAATAATAAGAAGTTCGTGGGGATCCGTATTTCCGTTGAATTTGCGGTCATGATGGAGGCGTTTCACATGCTCCTCGTGCTTGTTATCGCCACTCCCTTTGCCATGGCGCTCGCCCTGGTCAGCAGCGTCGCGTTCCCGATGATCGTTGCCAATGCGACGGGAATGCTCATATTCGCATTTATTATCACAAATCTCCAGGAGGAGCGAAAGACACGGGCGGAACGTGATGATTACCTCCGGGAAATCGAACGAAAAAATACCGAGCTCCAGATTGCCTCCGATATCCAGAAGAGTTTCCTGCCGTCGGAAATCGAGCCGCTTACCGGGTTTGACATTGCAGCGACGAGCATCCCGGCAAAAGAGGTGGGCGGGGATTTCTTTGACGTGATCCCGTTTGCCGTGGTCCCCGGGAAAGATCACCGTGCGGGGGTTATTATCGCCGATGTCTCGGGCAAAGGGATCCCTGCTGCCCTGTTCATGGCGTTGTCCCTGGTTATTATGAGGGTCAATTCACTCTGGCACCACAACCCCTCGGATGCGCTCCGGGACGCGAACAGTATCATATCCGGGGAGGCGAAGACGGGGATGTTTGTCACCCTCTTTTACGCAGTGATTGATTGTGAACTCCGGCAGGTTACCTATGCGAATGCCGGCCATAACCCCCCGATGGTCTACCGGGCCGCGACCGGGGCGATAGAGGAGCTCGGTCCAACCGGGGTCGCGATTGGTCTTTTGGACCAGGCACAGTATACGGAACAGGAATGTTTCCTGTCTCCCGGGGATATCGTTACTTCTCTATACCGATGGTATCACAGAAGCAAACAACGAAGCCGGGGAGATGTACGGAGAAGAACTGCTGCGTGAAGCGTTAATCCGGGCCCGTGAACTCCCGGCAGGGGAAATAATGGATTCGGTCCTGCGTGATGTACGGGAGTTTGTCGCAGGCTGCACCCAGTCGGACGATATCACCCTGATGGTCCTGAAGGCTGTCGAAGACAAATAAGAACTATGATAAGGCTCGGAACCATGGTTTTGTTATGAAAGGCCGGATAGACCTGACAATCCCCGCCGACCTGTCAGGTCTGAAGGACATCCTTGACGGGATCGCACTCCTGCTCGAGGAGGAGGGATTTCCTTTTGAAATGATCAGCGATGTGCAGCTGGCCGCAGATGAGGCGGTGACAAACACTATCCTCCATGGTTACGACGGAAAAGAAGGGGACGTCCATTTTGTTGCCGAGGCCGATGACAGGGAGGTTGTTATTATCGTTGAGGACAGGGCACCTGCATTCGACCCTGTTGCATTCGTATCGCGGGATGTTTCGAAAGATGGAGACGACCGGCCGATTGGAGGCCTCGGCCTGATACTGATCAGGAACGTCATGGACGAGGTCGGGTACCGCCGGGAGGACGGGAAAAATATTTTCACCATGATAAAGCGATTGGACGTCACCGCCCCGGCCGGATGACTTTGTTTTCTCTATAGATGTTTCCCGATCCCGGATAGGGGAAAAATCATACCTGCCACTCAACCGGATGGCACGATCATCATCTTTAACAGTGGGGATGGTCACACTAAGTCTATCAAAGGAACATTCCCTGCCATGAGAAAAATCATTGAACACCTCGATTATCCGACGGTTGGCATAGGTATAGCGTTCCTGGTACTCGTTGGTCTCGGCCTGCTTTTCTGAAAAATCTCTCCAAATACCCGTTGTAGATCCCAATCTTTCCTGTGAGACCTTTTCGTTTGATTTTTCAATTCTGCGGAGGGATTTCCATTCCCGCTTTCCTCCACCGGTATCCTTGCATTTATTGGTCGTTTTCCTCCTGTAAGAACCGGTACCTGTGATCCGATTCCGCGGGGGGTATGTTTTAATCTGTTTCCAGGACCCGCCCTCCTACAACCCCAAACAGGGACAAAGTTTGTCGGCTTTACCCCATATTTCGGCTCTGTAGAAATCCTGTGGATAATAAAAAAGTTAACCGATCTGCTTAGACAGGAGGGGGTTTCACCCCTCCCTGCCCCACCCCCATTAAGATATTCTTTGGGGCATGGGTTTACCATGATCCAATTAAATTAAGAGTTTTTTGGGGATAGTCTCTATCCTAACCGGGGTCGCCACAGCGGCGGGGCGTAGCCCCGGGAGCGTTGGGAAATCAAGGAATAGTCCGAAATTGTAAGGACATATTAGAGCATTTCTACAGAGCCCATATTTCTTCAAATTCATGTATTCGTTACTACAGCAACCTGAGGAGGCAGCTCCCGGACAGGTATTTATACCATGTGTGGTGATTACCGTTTTATTAGTGAATAATAAAAGGAGTGATACCATATGGCAGAAGAACCCAAAGCAAAGCTAATCCGTGAACGGCTGGACGTTTGCGAGTTAGACCGGGCAAAGATGTCCCTGTTGAACCCGCAGCTGATCGAACAGAAAAAACAGGACAGGACGATCGATGAGAATACAAAAATTCTCCTCGAGCGTACGATGAAGGAAGGTATCGAGACGGTCTGGGACCGGTTCGAGATGCAGCAGCCGTCCTGCAAGTATTGCATGGCCGGGACATCCTGTTCACGGTGTGCGATGGGTCCCTGCAGGATAATTCCGCCAAACCGGATCAGGGGGGTCTGTGGTGCAGATGCAGACCTGATCGTCTCGCGTAACCTCCTGGACATGATCGCAACCGGGGCTGCGGCGCACTCCGATCACGGGCGTGATATTGCGGAGACCCTGTATATGCTCGGCACGGGGAAAACGAAAGATTATGTAATAACCGACAAGGAGAAACTCAAGCGTCTCTGCGGGGAATTCGGGATCAAGACTGAAAATAAGACCCCGGAGCAACTCGCTGCCGGACTTGGCCTTGCCATGCTCGAAGAGTACGGCATGGTAGGAAATACACTTCACTTCCTCAACCGTGCACCGGCGGCAACCCGGGAGGTCTGGGCAAAGGCCGGGATTACTCCCCGCGGGATTGACCGGGAAGTTGTCGAAGCAATGCACCGGGTCCAGATGGGTGTCGGTGCGGATTACGTTAACATCCTTCTCCATGGGCTCCGGACCGGGTTGTCCGACGGGTGGGGCGGCTCCATGATCGGGACCGAGGTCTCCGATGTGCTGTTCGGGACACCTAAGATCATAAAATCCCGGGTCAACCTCGGAGTTCTCAAGGCCGATCACGTGAATATCTCGCTGCATGGTCACAACCCGCTCCTCTCCGAGATGATTGTCAAAGCAGCCGATGACCCGGAAATGAAAGCCCTTGCAACGAAAAACGGGGCGAAGGGCATCAACCTTGTCGGGCTCTGCTGTACCGGGAGCGAGCTGATGATGCGGAAAGGTATCCCGATGGCCGGGAACCACCTGGACCAGGAACTGACGATCGCATCGGGTGCCCTCGAGGCGATGGTCGTCGACTACCAGTGTATCTTCCCCTCGCTCCCGAGGACTGCCAGCTGTTTCCATACCCTGATCATCTCGACCAGCCCGAAGGCCACGATCCCGGGTTCCTATTACTTTGAATTCAACCCGGAAACGGCGTACATAACTGCAAAGGCAATTGTCAGGATGGCAGTCGAGAACTACGTGAACCGTAACCCGGCCCGCGTCCTCATCCCGGGCACACCGGTAGAGCTTGTCACCGGCTTTTCGAACGAAGCCATTAAGAATGCTCTCGGCGGCTCATTCAAGCCCCTAATCGACCTGATTGCCGCTGGTAAAATCCGCGGGGCCGTCGGCATTGTCGGGTGCAACAACCCCCATGTCAAGCATGACTACGGCCACGTGACCCTTGCGAAGGAACTGATCAAGAAGAACATCCTCTGTGTTGAAACAGGCTGTGCCGGGATCGCTTCCGGAAAAGCCGGACTGCTCCAGCCCGAAGCCGCCGAACTCGCCGGGGACGACCTCAAAGCAGTATGCAAATCACTCGGCATCCCGCCGGTGCTCCACATGGGCTCATGTGTCGATAATTCCCGCATCATTGCGCTTCTTGCGGAACTTGGCAATTCCCTGAACGTCGGGATCCACAAGCTGCCGGTAGCGGGTGCAGCCCCCGAATGGTACTCGCAGAAAGCGGTATCGATCGCCGGGTACTTTGTGGCATCGGGTGTCTACACGGTGCTCGGTGTTATGCCGCACATTTCCGGGAGTCCCGCAACCGTTTCGCTCCTCACCGAAGGGCTGAAAGGCGTCGTGAATGCAAGTTTCGCGGTTGAACCCGACCCCGTCAAGGCATCGGTTTTAATTTCTGACCACATCGAGAGAAAACGGACAGAACTCGGGATTTGAGCCTGGGATCTGGCGGTCGCGGGAGAATTAATACCCTCCTTTATTTTTCTCTCTCCCGCGAAAATCACAGGATTTGTTTGAAACGCCGGAATTTTTTGGAACATGACCCGGGGCTCCCCGAAAAGTGTCCCGCGATCAGCGTTCATCGACCGGACCGTGACGACCGACGACGAGATCGGCCATGATGTGAAGCGTCGTGCCAATGCGTACCAGTTCGACCCGGTTGCCTATCGTACGTGGTCTTCGGGCGGTGCGGTGTGGCTGCGACCGGAGGACGACAATGACGACAACGGTAATTGCAGCAATGCTGCAGAAAAACAGCACGTTTGCTGCAACTGCTGCAAACTCAATTGAAGAAAAATCCGGTTCGGAAAACGGAAACGGACTCTATAATAAATATATATATATTAATAATAGGTACTAAAGGCTGCAATTCAGAATACACAATTCCCCCTGTGTCTGTCGCAGGGTCAACACTTGTGTGTGACTGTGAATATGAATCTGCAGCAAACAGAACAAGACAATGGGGCTATTAACCCTCCGATTTTAAAAAAACCCCGCAAAGATTGACGATACCATTGGAAGCACGGTCCCGCCACCTGCAGATTCTGCAGCAAACAACCCTCTTCTGCTGCACATATCGAGCAGGGATTACAAGTTGCTCGACCATGCTGAATACCCGCACCATGGTGTTCCGCATGCGGGCACAAGGGTACCGAGTACATCGAGAAGCTGACCCGGAACGAAAGGCCAGGGCCCTCGGGTCGGCTGAAGGGGGTGCCGGTCGATGACCACCTGCACGGTTACCCTCCGGACCGCACTCACGATCGCGAAACACCGGAAAAAGATGATTCCGAGGTGGAAACGGTGGCGTTTGCGGAACCCGGAAAAGGATAAGGAGCAAAGAGCGGCCTATTATCGCCGGAATCGGGATAAAATCGCTGCAAACAGCAGGATTCGGTACCTGAAGGAAAAAGGAGGCCAAACTGGCCTCAATAAACGCACAGAGACGGGCGATATCGAAGGGAGTGACATAATGTTATCCTCTGATATTGCGGTTTATTTCTGCTTTGAGGTCAATATTAGGGTTTTCCGGCAAACCCGTGGATAAGGTTGCAGAGGTTATCCAGGAGCCGAAAAATATTACAGATTATTCAACTATTCACTGCGTCTTAACGAACGATCTCTTTCGCCTTAAAATTAAAATCTCAATGATGGTTTAATCCCTCGTTATAATCTATTTAGTAATGGGACCCCAATTGACTGTTAAACAATCAGACAAAGAATTATTAAAGCATTTAGAGGAGCAAATCGGATTTTTACAACGATCTGCTATTGCCTACGATAATGGGTTTACCGGCGAAGCAAAACGAATGGCAACAACCATTCGTGTATTGGTACATGATACGCATCAATCTATTTCGCTATTGACCGCTTTGGGGAAAAAAGATATACAATTTTACAGCACTGCCTCTAATATCGACAATGGAAAATCAATGTCAACCCATAGATTGGTTGGTTTAAAACTATCAACGAATCGGGGAACATCAGAAGCATCATATTATGCACCCCTGGACGATAGACCTCTTTATGTTAATGTAAATAGAAAAATGGTCTTCCGCCTCTGGTGGAATGAAATTGTAATAATTGACAAAATGAGAAATGAATTTTCTCGAAAAGATCTGGTCCTTTCCGTGAGTAACAAAGATGGCGGAGCTCACATTGATCCGGAATTAGATGATGCCTATGCCGCATTGACAAGATATAATTCATTGGGTTGGACTTCAAGCGATTCAAAAGGAATTGGCAGGAATTTGGAAGGGGTCGAATTGGTTAATATTCGCCAAATCTGTCATGAAGTTTTAAAGTCGTTAAAGGATGGATTCCCAGGATTTTTTTGCACATGATATCAGTCAAAATAAACCTAACGTTGATTCTGAAGTGATAATCAGTAATATACAGGTTAAAAGATCTACCTGATTCCCTGAAGGGATTTTATTCGCTAAATTTTTTTGATAATGATTAATTATGTTGCCACCAACGATCCTATAACCCAAATCTATCCGTCCTGTGATACTCCATGCAAGACCTTTCTGAATTCCTGACCCGGAAGAAGAAAATTGATGTGTTTCTTGCAGAACAGGGATGGAACGTTCAGGACCGGTCAAAAGTCATTCCTGAAGTCGATACAAAACAATCTAATTTTGTTGAAAAACGCTATGCGACCGTTTCCGAGACGCTGAAAAACGATCTCGAAAGTAAATATGCGGATTATCTTCTCCTCGATAATTACGGAGCACCGATTGCAATCATCGAGGCAAAAAGGACAACGAAGGACCCGATACTTGGTCAGCGACAGGCCGAGGAATATGCAAACGATATCAAGGCCCAGACAGGGAAAGATGTCTTCATTTTTCTCTCCAATGGTTATGAAATCCTGTTCTGGGACCGCGAGCGGTACCCTCCACGGCAGGTTAAAGGGTTCTACGCAAGGAAAGACCTTGAACGACTCCGGTTCCAGATCGCAAGTGCGACGGACAGCAGCACCCCGGGTGTGAACCCCGAAATTGTGAACCGGCCGAAGAGCATCGAATGTGTCAAGCGGGTTGTCGAACACCTGCATTCCGGCAAGCGGAAGGCGCTCATCGTGATGGCCACGGGAACCGGGAAGACCCGTGTTGCCATGGGGATTATTGATATCCTGATGCGGGAAAAGCGGGCACAGAAAGTCCTGTTTCTTGCCGACCGGCGGGCACTCCGGGACCAGGCGAAGGATGACGGGTTCAAGCGGTTCTTTCCCCATGAAGCGTTTGAAGTGATCAGCGGTGGCTCGTTTGACCGGAGCAAACGTCTCTACGTCTCAACGATCCAGACGTTCCAGGAGTTATACCTGAAAAAGGACATGCAGGGGCAGTATATCATTTCACCGGGCGAGTTCGATGTGGTCATCTCCGACGAGGCCCACCGGTCGATCTACAACAAGTGGAAGGATCTGTTCACCTACCTTGATGCAATCCAGATCGGCCTGACGGCAACTCCTGCCGAACTTCTGGAGCGGGATACCTTCCGGTTCTTTAACTGTACCGATGGAAGACCGACGGCGATGTATTCGTACGACGAGGCGGTCGCCGACGGCATACTCTGTGATTTCCGTGCCCATATCAAGGGTGCGAAGACCCATTTCCAGTTGAACGGGGTACGACCTGCCGACCTTCCGGAGAGTGAACGGGCACGCCTGATCGAGCGGGGTATCGACCCGGACGAGATCGATTTTGAGGGCACAGAACTGGAAAAGAAAGTATCGGTGAAGGGGACATCGGAGGCAATTATCAGGGAGTTCATGGAGAACTGCCAGACGGACGAGACCGGGACCCGGCCGGCAAAGTCAATTTTGTTCGCGATGACGAAGAAGCATGCCCGTGCCCTGCTCGATGCCTTCGAGCTCCTTTACCCCGAATACAAGGGCACCCTGGCCCGTATCATCGTATCCGAGGACCAGCGGGCGGATGCGCTTATCAAGGCGTTCAAGAACGAGCCGGAGATCCGGATCGCGATCTCGGTCGACATGCTGGATACCGGGATCGATATCCCGGAGGTATGCAACCTGGTCTTTGCAAAGCCGGTCTTCTCGAAGATCAAGTTCTGGCAGATGCTCGGTCGCGGGACACGGTCTGACAGTGCCTGTATCTCACCGGGAATGGCTCCCGGACGGGAAGAAAGAGTTCTTCGTGGTCTTTGACTTCTGGGGGAATTTCGAGTACTGGAAGATGAACCCGGAAGGGGTTGAGACGAAGCCGGTCGAGGCGGTGACGAGCAGGATATTCCTGCAACGGCTGAAGCAGCTCACCCTGCTCCTTGAACGCGGGGACCAAGGTCTTGTTGAGCAGGTCAAGGCCCGGATCAGGGCAGATATCGATTCTCTCCCTTCGGATTCGGTGAGTGTCAGGGAACATGCCCGCGAGATCGAGAAGGCAACATCCCCGAATTTCTATGACAATGTCGGGATTAACCCGGTGGAGTACCTGACCCGGAACATCATGCCGCTGATGAAGCACCAGCAGGACGTGAACCTCCAGACGGCGACCTTCAACCTCCGGTGCGAACAACTGGCATTTGCTGTCCTCTCGGGAAACCGGGGCGAAGTTGAACGGCTGAAACCGCTCATCGGGGAGATGGTGAACAACCTGCCGACCTCGATCGATTCGGTCATGGCCCAGAAACCCCTGATTGACCGGGTGCTCTCCGCATCGTTCTGGACAACGGTTACCTACGAGGACACCCGCCAGATGATCGCCACGCTCGGCCCCCTGATGCCGATGATGCGGCCGGAGCACTACGAACCGATTGTCATCGACATGGGCGACCAGATCGAGCAGCGGACACTCTGGAACTGGGCACTGGCAGAAGGTGAGCAGGCCTATGTCACGAAATACCACGAGCAGGTGGAGAAACGGATCCTTGAACTTGCAGATGGAAACCCGGTGCTGATGAAAGTCCGGAACGGTGAAGACCTCACGGATGAGGACATCGATGCACTGGAGAAGGCAGTCCTCGACCCGTCGCTGATCCCGGAAACACCGAGAGGCGGCCACCTTCTCACACGAGACCGGGGCCTGCTCATCTCCTTCCTGAAATCAATAATCAGCCGTGTTGCCGGACCTGACCCGGAAACCCGCATAAAGGACGCGTTCCAGACGTTCATGATCGAGAACAACAAGCACTATTCCGCCGACCAGCTGAACTTCATCCGCACGATTGAGTCCGTATTTGCGAAGAACCACCGTCTTGCCGAGGAAGACCTGTGGGGGCCGCCGTTCTCCAATTTCGGTACCGATGCCCCGGTGCCGATGTTCCCCGAGGCTGACCTGGCCGCGTTTGTCGGGATATGCAGGCGGCTTGAGCATGAGTTGTTTGCCAGAGCGGAGGCGTGAGCGATGAAGGAAGGGAAGCTGCCGGATGGGTGGGAATGGAAGAGATTGGGGGATATTGTTGATTAATATATCGAAATAATTATCCAAGATAAACTACTCCAGAGATTGAGTTTTCTTATTGTGATATTGATCTCGATTGATAACTCTCAACAAGAAAATTACAGAATCTAAAAATTATCTTGAAAGTGAAGAATCTCTCAAAGTGAGTTACTTGTACAACCCGGAGATATTTTATTTTCAACAGTGAGAACGTATCTGAATCAAAATATCGCGTTAGTTGGCAGATAAATTTCGATAAATCCGGTGCTTTCTACAGGATTTTGATGTCATTCGTCCAATTAAATCGAGGTAGATTGCAAATTCATCTTTCACTATGTGAAAACTCAACCCTTCCGAAAAATCAAATTGAAGTTATTACAACGGGCAAATTATCCAAGCTAGTTAAGATTCCGATATTCATTCAAGAAATTCCTCTTCCACCACTCCCTGTCCAGCGCCAGATTGTCGCCATCCTTGAGCAGGCTGAAGTGACGAAACGATTGCGGGCGGAATCGGACGAACTCACACAGCGGTTTTTGCAAAGTGTCTTCATGGAGATGTTTGGGGATCCGGTGAAGAATGAGAAAGGGTGGGAAACGTTGAATTCGATTTGCAAAAGATTCAGTAAGAAAATCACGGAAGGAATACAATATCACCCCCGATGAAATTCCCAAAATGGGTCCCGTTTTTGTCTTTAAAAAATCTCAAAAGGGGTTTCTTGATGTTTCCGAAGACTCGATTATATTTCCTTGGAAGAGACAATACATCGACTTACAAAAGGTACCAAACCTGTAAGAGGGGATTGCTTCTTAAAAGTAGCAGTAAATTACGGAATTGTTGAAATTATTGTATGTCAGGTATTGAATTTAGTATTTTCGTTAGGGTCTAACCGATTAATGATTAATCCAATTTTGAACTTGTAGATCCATATTATCTAAAATACTGCATTATCAGAATTTGGTATATCAACAGCACAAGAACCGGATTAGTGGAATACAGTGCAGGATTTACACCTGATGAAATTTAAAACAATTGAAAATCCCCCTTCCCCCTCTCCACCTCCAGCAGGAGTTCGCCCGGATCGTCGAGCAGGTGGAGGCCCTTCGCGAACAGCAGCGGCAGTCGGCTGGCGAGATCAGGTTGTTGTTTGAGGGGCTGATGCAGAAGGCGTTTACCGGGGAACTGGTGGCGTAACGCGGGCACATTTCGCATCAACACGATTAAATACTTCAATAACGAGAATAGTCGTATATATCATAGTAATTAATGTATAATCATCAGTAGTTGAGCGAGTTGACAGGTCGTATGCAAACAAAACCCGAAGTGTGGAACCGGGAATTAGGTGAAATAAAAATTAACCGGGGAGAATTAATTAAAAATTCAAACCGTTACCGCATAGGGAAGTGTACGCCTCGCATTGGGAAAGGTCTGCACGCAACAGGATTTCGAAGAGGCAAAGCAGCGGATCCTTGGAAAACCACTCCCCTGAACTTTTGCCGCCATAATGAATTCCTTTTCTGAAGACGAATTACGTCGGATTAAAGAGATTACCGAATTGTATTACTATACGAAAGACCTCATCCTGTACTCCGAAGAGCTCAACAACCTCGATACCTTCATGCCCCCTATCAATGAGATAAAGGACGCTTTTGACCACTTCATGCGGGTCACATCGGTGAAATTCGGTATGAATGACGGGGATGAACAATACATCCAGACGAACCTGGACAAGATTTTTTCCCATATTTACCGGGCCACCTTCGAACTTTTCGACTACATACGGGTATTCCAGAAAGATTCCATTGATAAAAAACTCAATGGAATATCGAACGATGCACTGGTCAGTGTATTCCCTGACTATTACCAGCGGATAAAACCCGCGATGGAAGACCTCATCAATAAAATTCCTTCTTACAAGAAAGCCAAGGATATAGGGGACCCCGATATAGGAATCGTGAAGAAATATTACCAGTCAATACAGGAAATGAGAGAAGCAATCGGAAAAATAGACCTCATGCTTCCCGCTCTTATTGAATATGATGAAAAGAAGAAAAGCGAGAAGAGAAAAGACAGGATAATAGAGATCGTTATCCTGGTCGCAGTCGCACTCGTCAGTGTTGCCTGCGGATTCCTCCTTGGAAAACTCTAAAAGACCGCACCTGCCATCGGACACCGGGAAGCCTGACAACTATGAGTTATAAATTAAAAAATCCGGAAACTCTCCCCGAAACAGCCCTGATGAGTGAGCAATCCCTTGCAAAAGACTGGTTGAAACCAGAAGAAGACAATGCCTGGGATTATTTATCAGGGTAATTTTCATCAGTCCTTCCTTTTCTGGACCTGTCCTTTTTGTGCGATATCGATCATCAGAAATAAACCGACACCCTCATCTGACATTCTCACAGACATCTACCACGATAAGGTAAATCCATGCGACTCGCTCCCGAACTCAAATCAAAAATAGATACCCTCTGGGACCGGTTCTGGAGCGGCGGGCTTTCCAATCCTTTACAGTCCATCGAACAGATGTCCTACCTCATCTTCATGAAACGGCTGGAAGATATGGACGCCGTCGAGGAGAAACGGGCTGCGGCAAAGAAACAGTCCTATGTCTCAATATTTACCGGGCACGAGAACTGCCGGTGGTCATACTGGAAGCACTTATCCGCTGAACTGATGCTCATCCATGTTAGGGATATCGTATTCCCCTTCATTAAAACGATTCACAACGGGGAAAAAACACTTTTCGCTACCCACATGAAGGATGCAGTCTTCATGATCCCAAAACCTTCCCTGCTCCAGGAAGCCGTTGGAATCATTGACGATCTGAACATCACCGCCCAGAACCGTGACACGCAAGGGGATATTTACGAGTACCTTCTCCAGCAGATAAGTACCTCCGGGAAAAACGGCCAGTTCAGGACGCCTCGCCACATCATCAGGATGATGGTGGCGCTTGCAGACCCTGATATCAACGACCGGATCTGTGACCCTGCCTGCGGTACGGCCGGGTTCCTCGTCAATGCGTACGAGTACATTATCCGCCGGTACACCAGCCCGGAAATGGTCGAGGTGGACGAGGACGGGGAAGCGTATAACCTGATAGGCGACAGGATTACCAATCCAAAGCATTGGGAGAAGCTCTGGACGGATGCCTTTTACGGTTATGATTTCGATTCGACCATGGTGAGAATCTCCCTCATGAACATGGTCCTTCACGGGATCCGGGCTCCTCAAGTCCAGCTGACGGACACGCTCTCGAAGGGTTTCCAGGAGAAGGAGCGTTATACCATTGTCCTCGCAAATCCTCCGTTCAAGGGCAGTATCGATAAAACCGATATCAATGACCTCCTTTCCCTGCCGACGACCAAGACCGAACTCCTCTTTGTCGAACGGATGATGCTGCTCCTCCAGACAGGTGGGAAATGCGGGGTCATTGTCCCGGACGGGGTGCTGTTCGGGAGCTCGAATGCCCACAAAAAACTCCGGGAACTTCTCCTCACCAAATGCCAGCTGGAAGGGATCGTCTCGATGCCATCCGGTGTATTCAAACCTTATGCGGGAGTCTCCACCGCAGTCCTGGTTTTCACCAAGGGAGGCAGCACGGAGAAGGTCTGGTTCTATGATATGGAGTCAGATGGGTACTCGCTCGATGACAAGCGGACGCCAATCGATCGCAAGGGAGATATTCCCGACATCATCGAACGGTTCAGGAAGAGAAAGGAGGAGAACCCGGCTGACCGGACTCAAAAGTGCTTCTATGTACCCATCAGCGAAATAAAGGAAAACGGGTATGACCTTTCTCTCTCACGGTACAAGGAAATCGTGTATGAGGAGATCTCATACGAAAAGCCGGAAGTAATCCTCCAGAAAATAGAGGACCTGGAAGACCAGATTAAAGAGAATATTAAGGAATTACGGGCGTTGCTGACGAAATAATTTTTTGTCGGGCTATTGGATGTAATTAAAAATATTTATTCCTGAATCACCCCCCAACCGCCCTCCTCTCCCAAACCCCTCCCAATCCCTCACAAAACACACTAGTATATAGGCCTCATACGATCCCCTCCTCCGGAAAGAATCGCGATCTCAATGGCATCGGTCGGGGTGGTGGTGGATATGGAAATAACATGATATTTGCGATAATAATGAGCAAGAGAAAGACCCTTTTATGTTTCATATCCCATGGGCCTGGGCTGAATACATTAAATGATTGTGGAATAGAGGATTAATTTCACGAATGATTAAATCCGTATATCCCTGTTTCTCAACTTTTTTTGTTATATTGGTATGTGGGATGCTGCCGGGCTGGTGGGAAAGTTAGGTCTCGCTCTGCAACAGAACCAAGTAGTTATCCTGTTATTTGAGTACGTAAAAGAGTCCAATTTTTAATATTGACCATTCCATGTTGAAAATCCTTGTTCATAACATTTACAGTCATCTTTATTCAGCCTAGCAAAACCTGTGGGGCATGATTCATAACATTTGCCAAGACAACATTCCCCGGGACAATATTTATCCCCACAAATGGCCGTTCCTGCAGGATAAATCTTGCAAGATTTAGTATCTATCACATAACCTGCCGGAGGAGGTTGATAACATTGACCATTACAACATACTGACCCCGAAGGACAATATCCGGCACCACATTTTGTTAAGTTTGCAGATTGAGTTTGGAATGCTTTTTCTTGGGGGGAATTACTCACAGAATTAGAACCCGGATTTGAACCTATATTCCCAGCCATTCCAAAATTAAAGGCCGCTATTGCAGCTGATATAAATATGATAATAATCACTACAACCAAAAAATATACTAAAAAATCGCCAATTCCTCCCTTCTTATACAATATCGCCCCAAAATTCATTTTTTCAGCAGTTTTATACGCATCATAGGCTGCGTATATTGCGATAATAACACCTGGAATTGCTAAGAAACAAAATCCAATAAAAGCACCAACTAAATATTTTATTCCTCTCGATAATTGGCCATTATTGACCTGTCCAGAGCCGGGGAAAAATAACGCTACTATTGCAATTAATAAAGGGGATTTGCGTTTTGTGTTATCGTAGGGTTTTTGATAAGTCAGGGATGGTGAGGTATTCCCCAAAAATGTCTCTACTTCGTCTTTCGGGGATATTTCAACAATTTCATTTTTCTCTTGCACAGATTCCTGCGAATCTTTCACTCTTCCCGGATTAATACTCTTTATATAAGCAAAGATTTTTTCTGCATCTTCGTTTCGCCCTAGAATTTTATAAGTGATGGCGATATTATTCCATGCATCCAAATAATTATGATTGATTTCAACTGCATTTCCGTAGCATTTTATGGCATTTGCATAATCTTTCTCTTTAAAAAAGGTATTTCCTATACTCTTCCAGATTATTTGGTCAGTGGGATTTGGTGAGTAATTGTTATCTTGCAGAAATGATCTCATCCTGCCATAATCGTTTAAAGAAATGGTCCCATTCTGGTAACGAGATGTTAATACCTTTAATAATTCATCTCCCCCAGATGACATACTGGAGAATTGATATAAGGAAGCATTAATTTGTCGTAATATAAGGAAGGATGAAATTCTCAGGAAAGTAAGGGACTTCTCATCAAGTCCGCCTAAAAACACGAGCTGGAATGTTTCCCCACCTTTTGCAAAATTTTTTTTAGAATCCATTAAGAAAAAGATAGTGGCCTAGTAACCGCTCAAAACGGACAGCGTAGTATTGATATCAAGGTACCGGTCTGTCACTTTTGTATAGTGCGGCCAGGTGACGTCCATTCCCCCGTTCGGGTCTCCTGTTTTTGCAAACCGGGTCCAGAGGTCCACGACATTGGCTGCTACGGCAGGGTCCGGGTGGACCAGCGTCGTCCCAAACAACAGGAATGTCTCGCTGCCATGAAATGCCCCCATGTTCAGTCCGGGGAGGACATAGGAATACCGGTAAAGATAGGTATTCCTGTGTAAGTCCGCCATCGATCCTGCAACAATCTTCGCTGCACCGGCAAAGTCATACCGGGTCATAATCTGGCACAGGCGAAGTGGTACCTCATCTGTCGAACTGGCGGGAAATTGTGAAAGGACTGCAGGTGCATCCGGTCCGAACCGGGTGGTGATGAACGTCATGTACTCCCGGACAGTAATTTTCGCATCTCCGACCAGGGTGAACCCTTCGTCCGCGTTCGTCCCGAGCATCAGGGGGACAGGGTTCTCACGGTGGAGAAGGTACAGGTTCTTCGGGTAGTCCGGGAGGACCCACCCGTCAATCGTCGGTTTGAAATAGTGGCCTGTCAGGAGGTCAAATGAGCAGGCCGGCCACGGAGTTGCTTTAATCAGGTCTTCGGCGCTCACGTTCCGCATCTGTGCAATGGTATCAGGACCGGAGATGCCCAGGTTTTGTGTATAATCCTGCCCGAACTGTTCGGCGTCGGCTTTTGAAGAGACCGCATCGATAATCGTATCGTTGTTCAGGAGAGGGCCGCTCTGGATAATTGCCTGGCTGTAAAGCCCCGTGCTTACCGGGCTTACCAGGTGAATGAAGATACTTTCTGCTCCTGCAGACTGCCCGAATATCGTCACCCTTGAGGGGTCCCCGCCGAACGCCCCGATGTTACGCCGGACCCATTGGAGCGCTGCAACCTGGTCGAGGATCCCGTAATTGCCCGAGACGTTATCCGGGGACTCCTTATCGAGGCCCGGGTGGGCGAGGAACCCGAGGGGTCCAAGCCGGTAATTCGTCGTCACGACGATTACACCTTTCTTCGCGAGGGTTGTCCCGTTGTATATTTCAATCGTGCCAAAGGGAGCGATCTGGTTGAATGCCCCGCCAAAAAAGAAGACCATAACCGGCAGTTTTTCATTGGCTCCCTGTGCAGGGGTCCAGACATTGAGGTACAGGCAGTCCTCGCTCATCCTGGCAGGAGGTGCCCTGGGCGTTGGAGGCTGGAAAGGATTCGCTGAAAACAACTTCGTTTCCTTAATGCCTGTCCATGGTTGTACAGGTGCGGGAGGTCTCCATCGCAGGTCTCCTGTCGGAGGAGCCGCGAATGGGATACCGAGATACACACGCAGCCCGTCCTGTTGTAGTCCGGAAATATACCCGGCGTCAGTCTTCACAACAGCAGGATCGGGTTTTGTGCCGGGTCCTTTTGGATCTGATGAATATTGTGAGTGATCGGAGGTTGTGGGTGGTAGTGAAGCCGGCCCCGGGGCCGTGGATTTTTCGGTAACCATAGTATCATAAAAGGAAGTGACAGGTATTATCATTCCTGTTACATTGATCGGGGGATGCGGACACCCCCCGGCCGACCGGGACGAACCTATACGTACCGGGCCGCAAGGACTTTTAGTTGACGTTAAAAGACCCGTCCGGATTTGCCGGACCCGGACCCTCTGTCCCCATGTGATCTGCCCAATCTCCCTCCGACTACCGCAGTCCCGAAAACGGTTCAGACAACCGATGCTCAGCCGTCGGTAATGGTTTTTTGGTGGTTCTCATCTTCGACAACTAAACCGACGACATCCATAGCCACTACAGGCATACCCAATACAACCCTGACTACCAAACACCTCTCCAATCCCTCACAATTACTCACCCCCATTAAGGCCTCTCACGATCGTCTCTCCGGAAATAATCACGATCCGGAAATGGCATCGGTCGGGTGGTGGATGGAATATGAAATTAGCACAATATTTGCGATTACTATGAGCCAAAGTAGGACCCTATGGAAAATGACGCATGTGTATAACTATTTCAGTGGCGTAAAAATCGGGGTTTATCTGTCGTATACTTTTTTTCGGGGTCCGACTTTGAGGACTTCAATTATCCCTGCCGTATCATTTAACTCAAGAATGACCCGGTAGTTGCCGATACGCAGATGGTAATACAGATATCCTTCACAGGATTCTACGAACCGGTGCGGGTCATCCGTGATTGATTCTATTTTATCGATGATCCTTGATGCTTGTAGTTTCGATAATTTACCGAGCTGCTTTTGGGCTTTTTCAGCAAATAAAATAGTATAGCCCATTAAAGACCGAGATTTTTGCGGACCTGTTCAGTCGTATGAGTTCGCCCGGCCTTGATATCCTCTTTTGCCTCGGCAATATCTTTTAAATCTTCCTCGGTTAATTTATCGTCGATATTGCATTTTCTTTTAATTAACTCGGGCATAGTACCTCATTGTCCTGCGGGATTATCAAATTTTGTTATGAGCAAATATACTGACGAAAATGAGATTATAACAAAATTCACCATATCCACATTCTCCTGAATCACTACCACTCCAGCCCCCTCTCCTCCTCCCACACCCTTAGCAATCCCTCAAAAATACGCACCTACCATTAAGGCCTCATTCGATCGCCCCTCGCGGAAAGAATCACGATCTCGATTGGCATCGGTCGGGTAAGAAGTGCATCGAATATAAAAATAATAGAAAAATTAATCCCCGGTAATTACAACAATTTCGTCTCGGTAACCGGCCTGGGCACCTTCACAACCAGCACCCGGAAATTATGGTTGCTCTCGTTGATCCAACGGTGGGGAATTCCTGCCGGGCTCTCGACAAGCATATCTTTCTGAATGGTCGCCCGTTCGTCACCGATCTCGATATCTCCCCTGCCTTCAAGGACATAGAAGAAAACATCGACCGGCGTGATATGTTTCTTCAGCGATTCGCCCGGGCCGAGGGTAATTACGACCGCGACCGCATTTGGGGTATCATATATCTTTCTCGCATCGACATTGTGCGGGTTAGGACCCGACACGACCTCGCTTACATCAGTGATTTGCATTCTCCCCATTCCTCCTTGATTTTTGGAAACGGCCCGGATTATCAGGAATATAATGCTAGTGAATAACTTCGGTTATTTTCCCCGGGACCCGGGCATTCATTCGTGATACCCGGCCTCGGTAAGGACCTCGGCCGTCGGCCCCATCCTGACGATCCGTCCTCCGCGGACAAGTGCGACCCGGTCACACACGTCCCTGACAAACTCCATATCGTGCGAGACGACGATAAATGTTTCATCCATCTCGTCCCGGGCATGAAGAATGGAATGTTTAACGTCCATTTTTGTGATCGGGTCCATCGTCCCGGTGGGCTCATCGAGGATCACGATGCGTGGTTCCCTGATCAGTACCTGTGCAAGCGCAACCCGGTGACGTTCTCCGTCGGAAAGCTCGCCCGGGTAATGGTTAAGTACCTCCTTTGCTTTCGTCTCTGAAAAGCCAGCCATGCCGAGTGTAATAAGCGCTTTCCGGATGGCAAGCTCCTTCGGGAATTCGAGGCCTATCGAATCGGTAAGGTTGTCCAGCACAGTCCGGTGCGGGAACAGGTCGTATTCCTGGTGCAGGAGACCGATGTATTCCTTGGCCCTGCCCCGCTGGTCGATCCCCGGGGTCGTCATGTCGACCCAGTCGTCACCGATCAGGATATTCATCTCCCCGCTCGTGGGTTCGATGATGCCGGCAATGATCTGCGAGAGGGTTGTTTTTCCTGCCCCGCTTTTTCCGATGATGCCAAAAATCTCTTTCTTTGCGACATCGAAGGACATCATGTTGACGGCTTTCACGACACCCCGGTCAACCGAAATGTACCGCTTGGTCACGTCCCGGGCAGAAAGGATGGTCTCTCCGATCTCCGGGATTTCCACCTCTGCAGAATTGTCGTAATCCCTGGTGAAAGTCCGGACGACCGCCGCGGGTGACCCGATTTCCGCAATCTTACCGTCGACGAGGAGCAGGGCACGGCTTGCCATGTCTTCGATGACGTGGGGAAAATGCGAAGTGACCACCATGCCCATGTTATTCGTTTTCGCTGCTTCGATGAGCATTTCATGCACAATTTTTGCCGTTTCCGGGTCGAGGGTGCCGGTTGGTTCGTCGGCGAACAACATTGCCGGGTCCTTCGCGAGCTGCCGGGCAAGGACCACCCGCTGTTTCTCCCCGCCTGATAGGTCCCGGGCGATATGCATCATCCGGTGCGAGAGCCGCACCTGGTCGATCAGGTCTGCCGCCCTGTTGATTGCCTTTTCCTGCGGGTAATTGATGTCGTCAAGTGCATGGAGGACATTCTCGATCACGCGGTCATCCCCGTACAGGGCAAACGTACGCTGGAACATGATGGCCGTGCGATGCATTACCCGGGACTTCAGCCCGTCGCTGCGGTCATCCCAGAGATCCACATCCATCGCGACCAGTTCCCCGCCGCACAGGGGACAACGGTTACCGGCAACGCTCTGGACATCGGTGAATTCGCATTTCGGGCAGGCCGCGATATGGTAGATGACAGAACCTCCTGTCGGTGGCTGTTCGACTCCCCGGAGGAGGTGCATCAGCACGCTTTTGCCGGCACCGCTTCTTCCGATGATACCGATGATCTCCCCTTCAGGGATCTCAAACGATACATTATCGAGGACTTTTTTACCGTCGAAGTCCATACAAAGGTTTTTTACCGTAATCATCGGCAATGTCCCCGTTGTACCCGGCATTGTCGTTTCAGTCATTGGTTTTCTCTTCTTCCGATAAGGGGCGTTTTTGTCTTCCACACCCGCTACTTGCATTGTTGTCCTTGCAGGGGCCGATGCCCCGCCCGATTGCACGCCCTCGTTTCAGGGGGCCGTTCCCATCAAAGTCTGGTATAAATAACACCTGGAGAAATGTTTCGTAATAATAACTCATATGAGCGTAAATATTTAAAATTAGTGAAAGGTACGTACACCTTTCTCTTCTGCCTGTGCCGGGATTCTGCCTATTTTTTGGAACCGGCAGCCCCGACAATCACTTCGATAGACTGGGTAAAATCAGGGAGCATCTCACCAGGGATCCCAATGACCATTTCGGTGTCGCCGATACCTGAAAATTTCCTTGAGCCATCACAACCAAGAGAAAAATTAGGTTTCCCTGTCAGGTATGGCATTGCAGATGCATCAGAGCAGACTGACTGGATACCTGCGCAGGAACCGGTGATCCGCCCGCCAAGCCGGAACAATGAACTCTGTGCCAGTTTCAGCATGGCCCAGGGGCTTGCCATTATTATTACCACGTGTGGGGTGAACGGGGTTTTTTCAAGCGGGGCATACACTGTGGCGTACGTTTCACCGGACTGCAGGTGGGGGATCTGTTCAATAGTCCGTTTACATGCGGCAGGGGTATTGAATTTTCCAAGTTTGTAATAAAAATCCCCGCTTTTCAGTGTCGGGGTGATTTCCCTGAGACCGAGTGCCCATGCACCACCGTTACATTCATGCCTTGATGACGTCGAATAGAAAATTCGTCCTTCCATTCTTGCGAGGTTCACCATTGTACAATGCCGGATGGTCTTGTCGAGTTCTTCAATCCCGGGTGGAATGTCCTCCTTTGTTGCGGCAAATTTGACTGCTACCGGAGACCCTGTTAACTTCAGGGCTTTTTTCAGGATTTCAGAGGACTCAGCGTAATTAATCGGGATTTTCGTTGGACCGTCAGTCATTCGTACATGCTCCTCGACCCATCACCGGATCGTAAACAACTCATATGCGCGAAATTATTAAAAGAATGGGATCGTGACTATGCCGATCACTCAAGGACCGGATGGTTCCCGATCCCTGCTGCTTGTATTACTTTTACATTTGCATGGGCACTGCCCCCTGGCAGCTATCGGGCACCCTGATATTTCAATTCCCTTTCCATTGACAAGGGCATCTGCAATTTTCCGTCGCACTTCCTGGAGATCACGCCATGCTGTTTTGCGGGAGACCCCGAGGTTCTGTGCTGCCTCTTCCTGTTCCAGCCCCTCAATATCGATGAGCCGGACAAGTTCGATCTCCTCGGGACTGAGCGAGATCATGGCCAGGTTTTCATCCATCGAACACCGTGGCTGGAAACATCGTGATTCAGGACTTCCCGTTATCATCCGGCGGACACGGGGCCTCCCCCGGCGGGGACATCCTTCCTCCTGGATTACATCGTTATCGGGCATGTTGGTCTTTGTTTCCTCAATAGATCGATAGTTATTCTCTTTGTTTTTTTGTCAGGGATTGCCATGGGGTTTTCTCATAACCAGATATCATTACAATTCTTCCGCTAATTTTTTTCCGGTTCGGCCAATGAAATTATGTATTCCCGCAATGGCAATGTCCATCGCCTTGTGTGTGCCCGTTTCCGCAACCGCATTGTTGACTGTCATTTCCCGGGCTACAAGGGGAGACCTGCCCTGTCTTCCTGTTACAGCCGCATTCCCCCGGAGGCTTACTATCGGCACATCTACCGGTGGATCCCCGGTTATTGAGATCTAAGGTTGGTTCATTATGGTTTTGTGGTATTGTATCTGACATTATTACTCATATGAGCAAAAAATGTATAAAGATAGTGAATCAGACAAAAAATAACCGGGATTAGCAATCATGAGCCTGGTTTTCCCGGGCCGGACAAGAATTGCAACAGGGACAAAGCTTCGCCCGGTTTTCTGTAAATACCCCGGTGATCCACAATACGAAAGGAGAGGTCACGGCCACGCTTCCGGTGGCTCCGACCTGGAGCGGGTTCCTGTCCGTCCCGACAACTTTGAAAGACCCTTTGTTATCCAAACCTGAATTTGCCCTCGGGGACCACTATCTCGAACCTGGCGCCTGTACCAGGCCGACCGACCTCACGCATCGATAAACCGGTTATTCCAAGAATTTCCCTGCTCAGGAATAAACCGAACCCGGTATGTTTCCCAAAGCCTTTCTGGAAAATACGCTCCTTATCGGCATCGGACACCCCGGCCCCGTTATCCTCGTACACGATAAGAAGTTCTTTGTCTCCGGACTCCTGGTAAGAAAACCGGATCCGGGATACGTGCTCCCCGTGCCTGAGTGAGTTATCGACCAGGTTTGCGAATACCTTTTCCAGCATCGGGTCCCCGTACACTTCGAGAGAACCAAAGTTTACGGTCAGCGTGATATTGTTCAGGGGCGTCAGTGACCTTATGGCATCGATGCACCGTGTCAGGTTCTCCCATTGGGGGGCCCTGACGCCGATATCCTGGTAATCCTGGGTAAACGCTATCTGGCGTCCTATGGTGTGTGCTGCGTTCTCACTTTTGTCGATGCATTTGATTACGCCAGGGTCTGAAATCTTCTCCCTGGCGAGGTCGAGGTACCCGAGGAGGACCGTCAGCTGGTTGAAAATGTCATGCCGGGTAATGCTCGAAAGAATATTCAGTTTTTTATTCGCTGTCTCGAATGCCTGCTGGGACGAATGCAATTCAGAATTCCGTTCTATAACTTCATAGTGGCAGGTGTTCCTCCATTCGGCAAGAGTTCCTACGACCAGGGCCACGATAAACAGGACCGTTGCCCGGATCAACGATTCGAAAGGAAATGCCCCGGTAATGACGATTCCCACGATTACCTGGAGCCCCCCGAACAACAACGCAACCCAGATGGCTTTTTTCCCATACCAGAGGCCTGCAAAAACGACAATAAGATAGAAAAACTGGGAATATATTACCGAAATATGGAGATAATAATGGACGAAGAGTTCAAGAAAAAGTCCGGTGGCAACCAGAAGGGCGAAAACCCACGGCTGGGCGCTGCTCGTGCTGGTCAGCCATGATTCTATTAACGATTGTTTCTGCTCGGCCAAAAAATCAGATTCCCCGGTCCTCTTGAAATGTCGGATTAATAAAATGAGAATGGATGGTATTTATCATTCACCATTGTACCGATGGTGTAACTGCCTTTTGGTTTCCCTGGATTATTAATCGTTCTTTTCCTGGTCCCGGTGAACAGACTGGCACGGCCAGGTGACCAGGGCTCGTCGCAACGACCGCTATTTTTCTTCCTTTTTCTTTATCCGATCGTACGAGGAGATTAAATATTTCGAGCGTTCCGACAATTTGATCGTTTGTTCGAAGACATTGACCGGGTCAATTGTTGCATCGATCAGCAGGTCGAAACTTATCTCGTCCTTCCAGCCTGCCTTTTCAAACATATTCATGAAACTGACTCCGATTAGTGCCGAATCGTTGTGACGTGCAAGCATTCGTTTCGCATCATCAACCGTAACCGGGACGTTCGGCATGGCAAGTCCTCCCATGATGACCTGGGCGGCGGGGATGAGCACCATGTGGTCCGATGAGACCTGCATGCCGACACCTTCAACGAATACAATTTTTTTCGCCTCAACTTTCGTTAAAATAAGGAACGTAAACCTGTTCAAGCCCGAGTCCGCGGACAGCAAATGCCAGGAGCCCGATAAACGGGGTACACGTGCCGGGTACTCCATAATATACAATCTGGTCCCCTTTTCCGAATTTATTCATTTCAAGATATTGCCTGAAAGGGCGGAGTATCCCGGGGACCCCTTTAAGAGATGTCTGGTCGCTCATTATCGTCACACAGAAAGAGGATCGTATTCACCGGGACATAATGATGGTGGTTCCTGCAATGGAAAAATTAATACTACTTTTGGCACCCTTACAGCACCCGTTTCCGGTGACCGGCCATCAACTATTGAGAAATATTTCCTGCGACACCGGGTGCGGGTGAGGGTCACAAGGGACTCGGGCAGGAGGCGACCCCGTGTGAAATTGCCGGTGTTTACTATACCATGGATTCAGGCTTGCCGGATGACCCTCTGCTTCATGGAAGATTGTATCCCGACACAACTAATCCCCTGGCAAAGTGTTGATATCCTTGAATCAGTGAGTGAATCCAGCACCATGGCGGGGATTTACGGCAAATTCCGGATAACAGTAAAATTATATACTCCGATAACATAATTTCGATGCTTGCATAGTTATCGATCAAGGTGGCAAAAGTGAAGAACGGAGTATCGGCAGGTATGATCATCCTGGCGATGGTGATCCTTATTGCAATCTCTGGCTTAGCGATGGCTGCGCGCCCTGCATCGGCTGGAAGTGAATCTTCTGGAATTACAGTGCAGACTTCTGCGCACGTAGATGGCACGTTTCAGTCACATACCGACCTTGCTCTCCAACAGGGCACCTCAACAATTGTCTATTCTGAAAACACCGTGGCAATTAATGGTGTAACAGATTATTCCAAGAACACAAATATCGATACCGGTAACGTGGTAAACGGGCAGGATAATGTTCAGACAGACAGGATTATCACGTTCGACGGCGGGGATGGGGGACGGATGGTATCTGATGAAAATGTGATTGTCCAGACAGTTGGAACGGAAGAAACATCTGCAGCAGGTTGCTGTCCATGGGGAAGTACGACCAATGCGACATTACCTGCTGAATGTGAGACGGTCCAGGCAGGCAGTAAGATGGACGTCACAGAAGTCTCCGCAAGTTCCAGTAGCGGTGTCCGGGCAATTGCGGATGCACCGGGCACCACGGTCTCACTTGATTACTCAGTCGACGCCCATGGAATTAACCAGACTCCGGGCAGTACGGAAAACGCGGCAATCGGAAGCGCCATAGCATATGTCGACGGAAACATTATGCAGGGCAATAATGGCACCTCACAGAATACCAACATGGAGTACCATGATCTGACATCGGTAGATGGGCTGTTTGACCTGTCGAAGGATGTACATTACACATCGGCTCCCAACTAACCGGAAAATTATCATACCTGGGTAACGGGAAAAACAAAAAACTTCCTTTTTTACAATGAATCGTAATGTAAGTCGTTATTTTGTACCCATAGTATCCGGAGTCCTCTTTAATTTCTTATGTAAAGTCACGTCATGCACCAGAGGTGGTGCATTTCCAAAAAGTCACTTTAGGCACGCCAGAACCAACCGGGCTAACACCTATATACCCGATGTGACAATGGAGATACCTGAGGTGCAACAACATGGCTATCGATCCAATCTGCAAGATGACGGTTGATGAAAAAACTGCGAAACTGGTTAGCGAATACAAGGGGAAGAAGTACTATTTCTGTGCCCCGGGCTGCAAAAAAAAGTTCGACACAGACCCCGATAAGTACATCTGAGAAACGAAAAAAAATACGATTGTTCAGAACCCGGCAGCCGGGATTTTTTCCCTCATTATTGCCGGAATGAATCGATGTTCAATGGTGGATTAACGGATTAACTGCTGTGGAATGAGGTGATCCTGATTTTTGAATTTTTAACCCAGGCGACATGGTCGCCGTATGTGGCAGGAGCGGGCATCGGTGTCCTGGTCTGCCTTGCTTTCCTTCTTTCAAACAGGCCGATTGGTTGCTCATCAGGTTTTGTCAAGGCAGGAGGCCTCATCGGGGAGACCATAATTCCCAGCCACGTCCAAAAGAAGGAGTATTACCGTGAGATTATTCCCGAGGCGGACTGGGCGTTCATGCTTATCCCGGGTATCGTGATAGGGGCATTTATCTCGGCAATGCTTTCCGGGCAGTTCAATATCATTATTGTACCCTCGACCTGGAGTGCGACGTTCGGGAACAGTCCCGTATTGCGGGTACTGGTGGCACTTGCTGGCGGTGTCCTTATCGGCCTCGGTGCCCGCTGGGCGGGCGGGTGCACGAGTGGTCACGGGATCAGCGGGTCCATCCAGACTCTCGCTTGCCAGCATGATCACCGCTGTGTGCTTCTTTGCAGGCGGGATCGCGATGGCCATGGTCCTTTTTTACGCGATTGGGGGTGCCTGAATGGGGGCACTGTTCTCAAACATACATAATAACCGTGGTCTCCAGGTCACCCTCGGTCTCCTTTTCGGGATTGCATTCGGTTTCCTGCTCCAGAAGGGTGGTGTGACGAGTTACAACGTGATTATTGCCCAGCTGCTCCTGACGAATTTCACCGTGATGAAAGTGATGCTCTCGGCCGTAATCGTTGGGATGATCGGCCTCGCCGTGCTGAAGCATTTTGGGTATGTCCAGCCCCACCCCGCCTCCGGGACAATCGGCTCGAATGTAATCGGCGGGCTTATTTTTGGTCTGGGGTTCGGCCTGCTTGGCTATTGTCCGGGGACCGTCGCTGGTGCCGTCGGGACCGGAGCCCTCGATGCCCTGTTAGGCGGCGTCGTTGGAATCCTCATTGGGATTGCCGTATTCGTGGAGATATATCCGAAAATCAAGGTCCGTATCCTCAGCAAGGGTCCTTTCCCTGTCGTCACGGTTCAGGAGTTCTTAAAACTGAACACCTGGCTGACGATCGTCATCATGGAAGCGGTGATGATCGGGTTTCTGGTGTTTCTCGAATACATTGGATACTGATGGGCAACGAGTGGTTAGGAAATAAAAAGATTTTCAGTTTATTTTTGGCTCTGTAGAAATCCTGTGGATAATAAAAAAGTTAACCGATCTGCTTAGACAGGAGGGGGTTTCACCCCCTCCCTGCCCCACCCCCATTAAGATATTCTTTTGGGGCATGGGTTTACCATGATCCAATTAAATTAAGAGTTGTCTGGGGATAGTCTCTATCCCAACCGGGGTCGCCACAGCGGCGGGGCGTAGCCCCGGGAGCGTTGGAAAATTAAGTAATAGTCCGAAATTGTAAGGACATATTAGAGCATTTCTACAGAGCCAAGATTTTCAGTTTATTTTTGTTTATTACCATCCTTTTGTCCGAATCGTTTTGCGAAATACTCCCCGGGTTGTTCAATTACTATTGAAAACCGGACGTCATCCTGTTGCCCCTTACCCTGCTAATCCGGTTACAGATCACAATCATTTAATGCCGATAAATGTGACGATATTTCTGTAAAAACCGCTCATCCCCGGAGGTATCCCCCATCGAACCGCAGGAAAAACAACCGGAGAATAACCATCCCGTCGCGACTGACCCCGTAGGGACACTGAGTGAGACCGGGATCTGGGCTGCAATAGTTATCCTAACCGGGGCGATTTTCGTCTTCGATACGGTGACACCACTGAGTCTGGTAGTCTGGACCCTCTACCTTCTTCCTCTCTTCCTGACGGTCTATGTTCGCCAGCGACTTGCACCGTTTCTTGTTGCATGTATAATCATTATTCTTGCTATTATCGGCATTTTCCTCGCATATCCCGATGTACCGGTTAGCAACGCCCTGGTCAACCGTGTCTTCTTCTCGATGATTATTGTCGTCATCGCGTTCTTTATCTGGAACTACCGGGAGACTTTATCAGTTCTTGCGAAGCGGACTGATGAGTTACAACAGTCTCGCGAACTTCTCGAAAATCATATTATGATCTCCCCTCTTGCCAATATCGAATTCGATGCTAAGTTTCGGATAACCCGCTGGACTGGCGAGGCGGCAGGGATCTTCGGGTGGTCTGCTGATGAGGTGATCGGAAAGGCTATAGGGGATTTCCCTTGGGTCTACGAACTGGATACCGGAAAAGTAACCGAAATTTCATCAGAAATGCTCAGCGGGAATAGCTCCCGGAACATGCACGCCAATCGCAACTACCGAAAGGACGGTACGGTGATCTACTGCGAGTGGTATAATTCTGCGATCCGGGATCAGGAGGGGAACCTCCTGTCGATCCTCTCTCAGGTCCTCGATGTTACCGGACGCACTCTGGCAGAATCCATGCTTTTGGAAACTAACACAGAGCTGAAGCACTGCAAATGAGGAACTGACCGCAATGCATGAAGAGCTCCGCCAGAACATCGATGAACTCGGGAAACGGGAACAGGAACTCGTGGTGAAGAACGAGGAGATGAGCGTCCTCAATGAGGAGCTCGCTTCATCCCACGAGGAACTGCTGCAGAATTTCAACGAGCGGGTTAAGGTTGAAAAGCTCTTGAAGTAGCAAACGATGTCCTCGAACAGCGTGTCGAAGATCGGACATTACAACTGGAAACAGCCTTGAATGAAGTCAGGACCGGGCGTCAGCAGTTATATAATGTCCTCGAAACCTTGCCTGTGTATGTCTGCCTGCTTGATGCAGATTATCATATGCCGTTTGCGAACCGTTATTTCCGTGAGACCTTTGGGGAGTCGCACGGGCGGTGCTGTTACGATTTCCTCTTTAACCTTGACAGACCCTGCGAAACCTGCGAGACATATACCGTTATGAAGACAAGGGCGCCTCATCACTGGTACTGGACCGGGCCGAACGGGAGAGACTACGATATTTACGACTTTCCGTTCATCGACACGAACGGTTCGTTCATGATCCTCGAGATGGGTATTGACATTACCGAGAGAAATATGGCTCAGGCAGCACTTCAGGAGGCACGTGACATACTCGAAATCCGTGTTGAGGAGAGGACAAATGAGCTCCACCAGAAGAACGAGGAACTCAATGCCCTCAATGAAGAACTGACTTCATCACAGGAAGAGCTGCTTCAAAGCGTTGAAGAATTAGGCCGGAGCGAAGAGACCCTTCGGAAGAACGAGGTCGAACTCCGGGAGTCCCTGTTGGAAAAGGAGGCCCTTCTCTCCGAGATCCACCACCGCGTCAAGAATAACCTTACCGCGTTCATTTCCCTGCTCAGCCTTGAAGGGGCCTACCAGGACACCCCTGAAGGGCAGGCATTACGGCTCGACCTCCAGAACCGCGCACGGAGCATGGCCCTTGTCCATGAGACCCTCTATCGGACAAAAAAATACTCACAGGTCGATATGGAGACATATCTCACAACCCTCGTAGAACAGATCGCCCGGACATACCCGTCGCGAAAGCCCGTAAAGACTTCTGTAACAGCCAGGGGAGTCACCATCGATATCGCCCGGGCGACACCATGCGGCCTTATCATTAACGAGCTGATGACGAATTCATTCAAGCACGCGTTCCCGGATATCGCCCCGTGCGGGCCGCCGAAGACGGACCTGTGCACCCTTGACGTTAAATTTACCGAGCGCGACGGGTTCTCTACACTCATCGTGAGCGATAACGGTATCGGTCTTCCCCCGTCGATCGACATAAAAACTACGAAATCACTTGGATTAAAGTTGGTATATTTCCTGGCAAAACACCAGCTCCAGGCTTCTGTCGATGTTGACACGACCCATGGTACGAAGTTCACCATCAGGTTCAAAACCTGAAAAACCTCTTTTGCCGGATCAGATTATCCCCTGTCTGACCATCAAAAACCGGAACTGGTACATCATACCGCTGCCTGGCCATCCTGGCTGCCCCGATCACAGTCCAGGTCATCCATGGAGCCGGATATCCTGGGAAGATAAAGTATGAGAATTGTCAGACCTGATCGGGAAGGTAAAGGATTCCCTTGCCCTGATGCCTTGATCCCCTGTTTCGAAATAATCCCATCCCGGCCTCATAAAACATAAAATTTATCATGCCGGTCCCGAAAAATTGATTTTTTGCTTAAATTCCACTGCAATTTTTCTGGATGATAACGCCAATTTTGTGGTTGTGGTTTCCACCATCCCCCACGTCCGGATACAAATCCAATAATTTATTGCCAATTCGCGTGACGGCTATAGTAACAACAACTAGTCCCAGTGGAGGCACCCCCCATCGAACTGCAGGGAAAAGTACCGGAGAACAACCCTCTCTCCTCAACAGGCTTATTAGGAAATTGGAGTGAAACTGCGATCTGGGCCGCAATATCAATCCTTATCATAATGATCTTCGTCTTCGAGATGGTGACGCCACTCCGCCTGGTAATCTGGACGCTCTACCTTATCCCTCTCTTCCTGACGGTGTATGTACGCCAGCGGCTTGCTCCCATCTTTGTTACATGTACAATCATTATTCTTTCAATCGTCGGCATTTTTCTTGCATACCCGGCTGTACCGATTATCACTGCTCTTTTCAACCGCATCTTTTTCTCAATAGTCATTGTTGTCATTACTTTTTTTATCTGGAACTACCGGAAGACTGCATCAGTTCTTGCTGAGCGGACAAACGAACTGCTGCATAAGAACGAGGAATTCAACACCGCCAATCAGGAACTGGCCACATCGCAGGAAGAGCTGCTTCGCAATGTCGAAGAGTTAGGCCGGAGCGAAGAAATACTTCGTAAAAACGAGGCAGAGCTCAGGGATGCTTTGCTTGAAAAGGAGGCCCTCCTCTCCGAGATCCATCACCGTGTCAAGAATAACCTGATGGCGTTCATCTCCATGCTCAGCCTCGAAGGGGCCTACCAGGACACCCCTGAAGGTCGGGCTCTTCGCCTTGACCTGCAGAATCGGGCGCGGAGCATGGCACTCGTCCATGAAACCCTGTACAGGACAAAAAAATACTCACAAGTCGATATGGATGAGTATCTCTCTACACTCGTTAACCAGATAGCCGGCTCCTTCACGTCGCCAAAAGCCGTGAGCACATCAGTTTCCGCGAGGGGTAGTCACCATTGATATCGCCCGGGCGACACCCTGCGGGTTTATTGTCAACGAGCTGATGACGAATTCATTCAAGCATGCCTTCCCGGAAGCTGCCCCTTGCGGGACTCCTAAGCCAGACCCGTGTACCTTCGACGTCGGACTATCCAGGAGTGATGGGTATTATACACTTGTAGTAAGCGATAACGGGATTGGGCTGCCGCAATCGGAGGACTTAAAAACCACGAAATCCTTCGGTTTAAAACTTGTATACTTCCTTGCGAAACACCAGCTCCAGGCCGTGGTCGATGTGGATACGAACCACGGGACGAAGTTCACGTTCCGGTTCAAAACATGAAAAAGTCCATGTAAATTCAGTCTGCCCGTTCAGATCTAAAATTTACACGTGGCCAATTTTAATGTTTTACCCACAGAACAATTTTCCAAATTATTCTCCACCCTCATTCTGCCGGGTTATTTGTCCCCATATGATTCAACGACGCCCGGATGACTTCGATAAACTGCTGTTCGATGAATGGTTTAACGATATATCCATGGGGCGAGACCACCCGTGCCTCTGCTATTCGCCGGCCATCACTATACGCGGTGGAGAAAAATAGCGTTATGGCATACCGCTGCCGGACCATCCGGGCGGTCCCGATCCCGTCGAGCCGTCCATTAAGCCCGATATCCATCAGGATAAGGTTGGGCAGGTCGGACCGGTCGGGACAGTCGGGGAGTTCCCCGCCGGACGCGAACATCCCGGTACCTTAAAACCCGCTTTCATGAGCAGTCCGTCAGCTGTACAGGGCAATGATTCCATTGTCTTCCATCACGAGGATCGTTTTTCTTTCAATGTCAATTCCGGTTCAGTGTGGTTATTCTATGGTGATAAAAATTAAGTCATGTAATGTTCTTTGCAAAACACTATTCCTGCTTCCGGGAATGCCTGGTAATACGATTAAAGAACAGTCCTTTTGGTAAAATAAGGAATCGGGCCTGGGTTTAAAAATATTTTTGAGTTACCGTTTAAACCAGACTGGTGGTGAACTGGTCAGATTCTTACCAGGTGCCGGATTGATACAAGATCCCTTTCCAATACAGAAGAATAGCCTTATATTCCTCTATATCGCATCAGAATTAGGCATGACCGGCGAAAGCATTCTGGTGGTGGAAGATGAAGGTCTGATTGCTCTCCATTTGATGGAGTTGCTTGAGAAAGCCGGATACAAGGTCGGAGGCCTTGCGTATTCCGGAGAGGCGGTGCTTCAGGCGCTTGAAAAAACTCCTCTGCCAGATCTTATCCTGATGGATATCGGGCTGGCCGGGTGCCTTGACGGCATCGAAACAGGCAGGCTTATCAGGGAGAAATATTCGATTCCTCTCATCTTCGTAACTGCCTATACTTCTGCGCTGACATGTGAACGCATGAAAGAGGTTGCACCGGACGGCGTGATCATTAAACCTTTCATAGATGAGGACCTGCTTGATCTGGTAAAAAACGCATTGGCCCGTTGAAGATGAGATGTGTAATAACAAGCTCGCTCATTGGCGTTTTGGAATTTATTGGTGTATCACGATTATTTTTATCGGCGTGGACCTGTCGTTGTTTTTAGTTTTCCACAAAAAAAAATTTCTCCCGGATTTTTTTATTGTGAGGTAAAGACCCCGGATAATTTACTTCCCTTTGGGCTGCGGTCCAGCTGGCAAGGTAGAGGACCATTGGCCATTCCGGGGTAAAAAATATGGTGTTTTACGGAATTACGGAAAAGGTAAAAACCCATGGTGAGGCCTATTATTGGCGGAATCGATAAAAAAACACCGTAAACAGCAGGGTTAGACACGGGGGTAAAAAGAGGGCGAATGCGGACGATTTAAACGAACAGGAGCGGGCCTCAACTGATATAAGTGAGGTATTATTACCCGAATTAAGAGATTTTTCTGTAATTCGGGCTGATATGGTTATGTTATCCATAGTACAACATTCGCAGACCTAACGAAACCGGAGACAATTGCAGACCCGGGCACCGATCTTATTAATACGACCAAAACCGTTCCCTCTAACATAATGCAGTAATCCATTTCAGAATCAAACCGGCATCTTCACGACCATTGTAGTTTCTAACCATTGTAGCGGACTTCCGGGATGCAATCTTCGCGCTGGACAAGATACACACGGGGATCTGGTTGTCTTCCGACCGGAATAATTTTCACATACGTGGGTGTTCTGCATATGGTACGAGGGGGAGAAATCGGATTGAAAAAATCAAAAGTAGGTATTGTGAGCGATACCGACCACTCCAGACAGGGAACTGCCATTCATACGGCACCCACGGCCGGTGAACCGGGTTTTCCGATCATCGGGATCGGTGCCTCGGCCGGTGGACTCGAAGCATTTGAACTTTTTTTCAAGGCAATGCCTCCCGATAGCGGCATGGCATTTGTGCTCATCCCCCACCTCGACCCGGGCCATGCAAGTATGCTCTCCGAGATCCTCCAGCGGATCACCACGATGCCGGTCCACGAGGTAGAAGACCCGGCAGTAATCGAGCCCGATCACGTCTATATCATCCCGCCCAACAAGGACATGTCGATCTTCCACGGCACACTCCACCTGAGCGTCCCTGAACAGGCACGCGGACAGCGGACGCCGATCGATTCGTTTTTCCGGTCGCTTGCGGAGGACCAGGGGGAACGGGCTGTCTGCGTAATCCTATCGGGAAGCGGTTCGGATGGGACGCTCGGGCTCCGGGCAGTCCACGGTGCAGGCGGTGTTTCATTCGTTCAGGAACCTTCAACCGCAAAGTATGACGGGATGCCGTCGAGTGCCATCCAGAGTGGTCTGGCTACCTACGTTCTGCCGGCCGACAAGATACCGGACCAGCTTATTACTTACGTAAAAACAATCGGCAATACCCATGTTCGGCCACCTCTTCCGGCCCCTGCGGAAATCAGTGCTATAACCCGGATCATGATGCTGCTCCGGTCGAAGACCGGCAATGACTTTTCCAGATACAAGAAGAGCACGATAATGCGCCGGATAGAACGGCGAATGGTTGTGCATAACCTTAGCGATATCGATACATACGCCCGGTACCTCCAGGAAAACCACGTCGAAGTCCAGGTCCTGTTCAGGGAACTGCTCATCAACGTGACCAGCTTTTTCCGGGACCCCAAAGCGTTTGAAGCCCTTGCAAAAGAAGTCCTTCCCCCACTGTTCGAAGGCAAACCTGAAAATTATATCTTCAGGGTCTGGGTACCCGGATGTGCTTCCGGTGAAGAGGCGTATTCTCTTGCCATACTCTTCAGCGAGTACATGGACGAGATCAAAAGGGAGTATAAACTCCAGGTCTACGCGACCGATATCGATGATGACGCGATTGCGACGGCCCGGGCAGGCACGTACCCATCGAATATCACCATCGATGTTTCTCCCGACCGGATCAGACGTTTTTTTGTGAAAGAAGAGCACAGGTACCGCATAAAAAAAGAGATCAGGGAGATGGTCGTCTTCGCAATCCAGAACGTCATCACCGATCCCCCGTTTACGAAAATGGACCTGATCAGCTGCCGGAACCTGCTGATCTACCTGGAGCCTGAACTCCAGAACCGGGTCCTCCCGGCGTTCCACTATGCACTCCGTCCCGGAGGGGTGCTGGTCCTGAGTCCGTCCGAAGGCATCGGGAATTTCACCGATCTCTTTACTGCGGTCGACAGGAAGTGGAAGATCTACACGATAAAACCATCTCCTGATTCTGCCCGGGCCCTTGTCGCCCAACGGTTTGCATGGACCGGTGATAAATTTGACCGGTCTCCGGGTGATACCACGGATAGGAAGGAGAAGATCAATTTCGCGGAACTTGTAAAACGTATGCTCCTCCAGTCCTATGCGCCACCGTCTGTGATTACCGATGAAAAGGGGAATATCGTCTATGTGCATGGCGATACGGGGAAGTACCTGCAGCCGGCACAGGGGCAGATAAGCACCAATGTAATTGATATGGCACGTGAAGGGCTCCAGCTCGATTTAAGATCCGCTATACTGGCAGTCGGACTGCAGACACGAACCAATTATCATTAAAGCCCTGCCAGTGAGGACGAATGGCGGTATCCACGGGGTGGATCTTGCCATACGGCCAATTGCCGATCCAGAGGCAACCCGGGAACTCCTCCTCGTCAGTTTCCTGGATTCCGGGGAGAACCCACCTGATGAAAAACCACCCGGGAAGCGCCCGGTTGCAAAAGGGATGACAAAACGCATTGAAGACCTTGAGCGGGAGCTCTCGTACTCAAAAGAGAACCTTCAGGCCACAATCGAGGAGATGCAGGCTTCAAACGAGGAGTTAAAGTCAACGAACGAAGAACTCCAGTCTACGAACGAGGAACTCCAGTCAACAAACGAGGAACTCGAAACCTCAAAGGAGGAGCTCCAGTCGGTCAACGAGGAGATCGTTACCGTGAACTCGGAACTTCAGGCAAAGATTGAACAACTCACGGACGTCCAGAACGACATGAAAAACCTCCTTGAAAGCGTCAATATAGGCACGATATTTTTGGATGACCACCTCGTTATCAAACGATTTACCCGTGATGCAGTGAAGGTATTCCGGCTTGCT
This sequence comes from uncultured Methanomicrobiales archaeon, assembly GCA_963815625.1. GTDB lineage: Archaea > Halobacteriota > Methanomicrobia > Methanomicrobiales > Methanospirillaceae > CAIKOD01. The sequence goes on along the minus strand of CAWFHG010000005.1, from coordinate 314,498 downwards.
CCATCGGATATCGGACGCCCGCTCTCAGATATCAGGTCGAATGTCCCCGGTGAAGACCTCGTCAACCAGGCACAGGAGGTACATCAGTCACTTGTCCCGCGGGATATCCAGCTGCGTACGACAGGCAACGAGTGGTTCCTTGTCCGTATTATGCCGTATCGCACCTATGAGAACGTGATCGACGGGGTCGTGCTGACGTTCTCAGACATCACCGCGCTGAAAATGAGCGAAGCCGAGGCCAGGGCTGCCCGCGATTACGCGGAGGGTATTGTCGACACGGTAAGGGAGCCACTGGTGGTTCTGAATGGTAAATTTGAAGTGGTCTCTGCCAGCCATGCATTCTACCAGAAATTCAAAGTCACGGCGGAAGAAACACAGGGAAAAACGCTTTTCGCGCTGGGTGACCGGCAATGGGATATTCCACGGTTACGTGAACTGCTGGAGAACGTGCTGCCGGAGAACAAGAGTTTCGAGAATTTCGGGATCTCCCTGGATTTCCCTGGCATAGGACACCGGGAGATGCTGTTGAATGCCCGCCGTTTTACCAGTGACAGTGATACAACGCACCTTATCCTCCTGGCAATAGAAGATGTCACCAATTCCACCAGTCATACGGGAACTAAGAAACAACCGAAAAGCAGGAAGATGTGACGGCATTCCTGTAGGATTGAAGCGGGAAGAAGAAAAGATCCGGAGCCTGAAAACGCTCTAAAAAAACAGCCTGAAAAGAGATCATTAAATTCCGTTACCCGGGTTTTGGAGTTTCACCCTCGTCTTCCACACCGAAAGGATGCTCTCCCCGGTCATATCATATACAGTCCCCATTATTTTTCATTGGGAAAACAAACTTTGTACCGTTTTCCATAGAAGTGCAAATCTCAGCCCGCAGCTGGTAGTGGGCGAGAAACGTCACCATCTTGAGACCCAGTGATTTCGTTGCACAGGGATCGAACCCAGGCGGCAGTCCGCAGCCATTGTCGGAGACAGTAAGAATGTAAGATCCTTCCCTGCAGGTAATTGAGACACGGACCGTGCAGGGTTCACCACGTACCGTCAGGCAGTCGAACCCGGGCGGGAACGCATACTTGAACGAATTGGTAACGAGCTCGTTGATGATCAGCCCGGCAGTGGTTGCCCTGGAAAGGTCCAGGGTTATCCCGCACGCATCTACGAATGTCCGGACCTTCGTGCTCCCCACGTAGGAGGCGGCGATCTGGTTGACAAGCGTGGAAAGATAGATCTCCATATCAACCGAAGCAAATTTTCCTGTTTTGTACAATGTCTCATGGATCAGGGCCATGCTGAGGGCCCGGTTCTGGAGGTCCTTCCTGAGTGCCTTCCCCTCTTCGGTGTTCTCATGGGATCCTTCAAGGCTCAACAGCGAAATGAACGCAGTGAGATTGTTCTTGACGCGGTGGTGGACTTCAGAGAGGAGAATTTCTTTTTCGGCAAGGGTCTTTTTCAGTTCCGCCTCGCTTTGTTTTAGTTCCTTTTCGGCCTGTTTCCGTCTGGTAATGTCCACAAACGCTGCAACTGATCCGCGTATATTCCCGGATTCGTCGAACAGGGGTGTGGCATTTCCCATCAGGTTGCGTCGCGATCCATCCGGGTATACGAGATCGAACTCGAAATCGCGGACGTTCTCGCCGGTTGCTGCGCGCCGCAGGGGCATCATATCCAACCCTAACTCTGTCTCACCGCTGAACAGCCGGTAACTTGCCGGCCGTTCCCCTGCCGGGGCAGCCAGGGACATATTGGCATCTTCAGGCAATCGCAGCCATTCCTGGGCGACCTTGTTCCCGCTGATGGACATTCCATGAGCATCATGGGCGATCATAACCGCCGCCGGTACGGCATCGAGGATCTTTGCCATCTCCTCGAAGCGTTTCTTCTCATTTGCCTGCTCGTCACGTATTTCAACATTCGCCTTCCGGAGTTCGTCTTCACTCGCCTGGAGGGCATCCCGGGCACGGGTGAGTTCTTCCACATTCAGACGAAGTGTCTCCTGTCCGGCGGCGATTGTTCTGTAGGCAATGTTGAGTTCTTCAAGGTCATGGCTTTTGAGGGCCAGATTTTCCTCCGCTCCCACGCGATCCGTTACGTCGCTCAACGCCATCCTGATGACCGGCTCTTTCAGCTCCCTGTCCATCCGGATAGCCTCAAGCCTCGCAATAATAGTTGAACCGTTACCCCGGATGAGTTTCAGCTCGCATACCTGTTTTTCCGGGGTATCAACCACCATCGTGAAATAACGGCCCCAGAGGTTGAGGTTGTCGTCGGATATGAAATTCCTGAAGCGGCGTTTTATCAGCTTATTCCTCTCTGCCCCGAGTATCGTCGTGGAAGTAAGATTCCCTTCGGTAATTATGCCCTCTTTTGTCAGGGTCAGGTACCCGACCGGAGCAAATTCGTACAGATCTGCATAACGGTCCCGTGCCTCTTCGAGGAATCGCTGTGATTCCCTTAAGGCCTCGTTCTGTAGTTCAAGTTCGACCTGGTGGACCCGGAGTTCGTGTACGGTTTCCTCAGGTGTACTTTCCGTTTCCGCTGGAGAAATTGGCGGAATCGTCGAAAGATGGGCCTCTGCAACCCTTCGGAGATTTTGGCCTTCCTTAATTTTCCCGGTTTTTGAAGCCTTTGGATCCTTCATCAGGATCCCCCCAAAGGTTTATTGTAACATCCCTGTGTTCCTGAAGGGACCGTGCCACATTTTTCCGTATATAAGAGTCTGGTAGGCATACGTTTTCTCGTGAGGCTGCTTCTCCGGGTTTCGATATTAAAACGGCAACAGGTATATATTTTGGGATAACATGGCGGGAGGAAATTAATTCTTAGTTATTCCGGTTTTTAAAATTCCGGAATTTTATTTATTCCAGGGATGATCGAATCTGACCTGGTATAAGATTTTCAATGGATCCCCTGTTCCGGAGCCCGGAGTGCCATAGCTGATTAAATTTTTCCATTCGCCTCCTCCCGATGCGAAAGGATAACCTGGCAGGGTCTCTACGGGATCGGACAAATATCCTGAAAAAGAGATATGGACCCGGTAGCATGACCCCATAGTATTATGTAGCCACCCCGGAGAACAGATACATCATACCAGGACAGGATGTCTGCAGTCATGGATCGTTCCTTCTATCAATACCTGCAGGAAAGGCCACGAATTGTTGCGGCATTTATTGCAGCCATCACCGTTATGGTCCTGGTACTGAACGGGTACGGGCTTTCACAGGGAATTACCAATGTCCTTCCGCACCTTTTTTATATCCCTATTATTCTTACCGCTTACTACTTTCCACGGCGTGCGATCCTGTTTACGGTCGTCGTTTCAGTGATCTATTGTGGCATAGCATTCTATTTCAACTCTGACGCGTCCGATGTACTATTGTCTGCAATAGGGCGTGTCATCATGTTCATCCTTATTGCCGCCGTGGTCTCGATCCTGACAATCCGCGTGAGGGAGAGTGAAATCAGGTTCAGGGGGGTAGCTGAACGCAGTTCCGATGTTATCTTACTCATCAGCCTGGAGGGACGGGCGATGTATGTCTCTCCATCGGCAAAAAGGATCCTCGGGTACGATCCATCTGAAATCACAGGAAAACTTCCAGGGGAGTTTATCCACCCGGCGGATCTTGAATTGTCACAGGAGTCGTTCATAAAGACCCAGAGGGGGGCGCTGCCGAAGGGAGTACGGTACGGTTCAGAAAAAAGGACGGGGATTATGTATTCCTCGAATTTTTTGGAACGCCCATTATTACCGAGGGAACCATCTCCGGAATCCAGGTTATCGGAAGAGATGTAACGGAAAGGAAACGAGTGGAAGAGGTCTCGCGTGAGATCCGCCGGCGTCTGGCAGAGATCATAGAATTCCTTCCCGATCCGACGATGGTCGTCGATAAAGATGGTCAGGTCATTGCATGGAACCATGCGCTGGAGGTCATGAGCGGGGTACCGGCAACGGATATACTCCGTAAGGGAAAATTTCTGTACAGGGAGTGGATTAACGGTAATACCGGGCCGATCATCATTGATTACGTATTGCAGCAGGATTTTGATGGAATTAAATCTGCGTATCCTAATGCCCATTTCGAGGGGAATATCGTCAGGACCGAGAAGGATATTACCCGTGCGGATGGCACACGATTCTCGTTATGGATAAGTTCAACGCCGTTAATCGACCAGAAGGGAGCGGTTACCGGTGCAATTGAATCACTGCGGGATGTCACGGACCTGAAACGGGTACAGCGTGCGTTGAGGGAGTCGAATGCATACCTGGATGCGATAATCGATACCCTGGCTGATCCTCTCTTCATCAAGGACAGGAACCACCGTTTTGTGAAACTGAACAACAGTTTCTGCCAGTTCAGCGGGCACACACGGGAAGAATTGCTGGGAAAAACCGATTACGATTTTTTCAGGAAGGAAGAAGCAGATATATTCCAGGAAAAAGACGAGGAAGTGTTCCTGACAGGTCAGGAAAATGAAAATGAGGAGAACATCACAGATTCGAAGGGGACCACCCACACGATCAGTACCAAAAAGACCCTTTATACCAATGCCGCGGGCGAGAAGTATATCGTCGGGATTATCAGGGATATCACCGAACGTAAAAAGACAGAACAGGCATTACAGCAGGCACTTAAAAAACTGAACATGCTCTCGTCAATTACACGCCATGATATTCTCAACCAGCTCACCAGTCTCCTTGGTTTCCTTGAACTTACCATAGAACGTGAGAAGGACCAGGTGCTCCTTGATTTCTTAAAGAAAGGTGAAGAATCCGCGAATGCGATTCAACGGCAGATCGAATTCACCCGGTATTATGAGGACCTCGGTGTCCAGACACCCCGGTGGCAGGACGTGGAAGAACTATTCAGGTCCGCCATATCACAATTACAGATCGGGGAAATCAGTGTCGATGTGCAGCTCTCCGGGCTGTCAGTGTATGCAGATCCCCTGATCGGGAAGGTGTTCTACAATCTCATCGAGAATTCCCTTCGCCATGGGAAACAGGTGACCGTTCTTGTGCTCTCCGCACACGGGATTCCGGACGGGCTCGTTGTTACCTACCGGGACAATGGTATCGGAATTGCCACCGGAGACAAGGCCAAACTGTTCCGGAGAGGGTTCGGGAAACATACCGGCCTCGGCCTGTTCCTGTCCCAGGAGATCCTCTCGATTACCGGCATCACGATCACAGAAAACGGGGAGCCGGGAAAGGGCGTCAGGTTTGAGATCAGGGTGCCAGATGGAGGTTACCGGTATGCCAGGACTTAATTCTGGTTGTAATCCTGCACAAATTTTCGACTTTGCAAAGTATTAACTGCCTCGCGGGTATAAGTGAAGGTCATAGTAACTGCCTGAAGTTGGTCCCGGTGAATTCAATTTTTTACGTGGATGATGAACCCTCTTTACTTGAAATAGGCAGTATTTATTTAGAGAATGCCGGATTTGCTGTTAAAAAGGCAGAATCTGCAACCGAAGCGCTGGCATTGTTAAAAATCACAAAACCCGATGTAATTGTTTCCGACTATCAGATGCCCGGGATGGACGGTATCGAGTTTTTAAAACATATACGGGCGAAGGATAACCATATCCCGTTTATTTTGTTCACCGGAAAAGGCAGAGAAGAGATCGCTATCGAAGCCTTCGAAAACGGTGCGGATTTCTATCTCCAGAAAGGCGGCGATCCGAAATCGCAGTTTGCCGAACTGGTGCACAAGATACACGCTGCAATTAATCGTCATAGGGCTGACATGGAGATTATCAGCCTCAACCGGCTCTACTCCGTGCTTAGTGCGACTAACAAGGCTATCGTGCGGATTCATGATAAAAAGGAACTGCTGAATGAGATTTGCCGGATTGTTGTTGATATCGGCGGCTTCGCGATGGCATGGGCAGGACATGTCAACCCGAAAACGCATATCATCGAACCCGTTGCTACATATGGACAAATTGACGAGGCGTTGGGTAGGGTAGTACTATCAACGTATGATATTCCCAACGGGCAGGGTCCGACCGGGACTGTATTTCGTGAGAGAACATTCAATGTCTGTAACGATATCGCGACTGATCCAAAGATGGCGCCGTGGCGTGAATGGGCGCTGAAGCAGGGTTATCATTCCCTCGCTGCATTTCCCTTCGCACTTGATACCAGAAATGCCGGGGTTATCACCTTTTATGCGTCCGAACCAGGTTTTTTTACTGACCAGATTATCCGGCTTCTCGATGAACAAACCAGTGACGTCTCATTTGCTTTTATCACACTTGATCACGAAGAGCAACGAATAACTGCTGAGAATGAACTTAAAATTTCAGAACTCAGGTATCGCCGTCTTTTTGAAACCGCACCGGATGCGATCCTAATCCTCGATGGGGATACCAGTAAAGTAATCGATGCAAATATATTCATCCAGAACCTGCTTGGATACCCGCGGGATTATTTTATTGGCAAGGAACTCTGGGAACTCGGGGTCCTCAAGGATAGATCCCTTGCTCAATGTGCATTCAACGAACTGAAAGTAAAAGGATATATCCGTTACGAAGACCTGCCCCTGGAGACCAAACCGGGCAAGGTCATGAGTGTGGAATTCATCATAAACACCTATCAGGTTGGCGATAAAAGTGTTATCCAGTGTAATATACGGGATATCACTAACAGGTATTGTGAGCCGGAGATTAGTTAGTAAGGCCAGTTTACCGTAGAAGTTCGTAAATGGGATGAAAATGTTTTTGAAATTTCCAAGTACTGTTGAGGGTTTTAGTTCATCCGGCATATACCAAGACGTAACGAAAGGGCAGGAGAAAAAGAAATATCCGGTTTTGTCCGGAAGGCAATTGTCTGGCGATCGGTACATACAATCACGACCTGATTTGCGGTTGTTGCGGGCAGGAACACCCATGTACAGGGTTTTATCGATATCCAACGCATTTCCGGCCAAATCACACATTGTTATTGGTGAAAGATGGAAATCCAATTTTTTCTCTTGTTCCTGGCACCGTACCCATCTTCGATAAAAATTCAGGACTATCAATGACATCGATAAATTTTATATAACCAAAACAATATTGTATTAAAAAGGATCATCCGGGACAATGCAATTTAGTCCTTCATAACGACGCCATCACAAGAAGAATATCCGTATTATTTCTCATTTACCTCCAGCACCCCTGCCAGCCGGGTCGGACGAACAGGATTGGACGAGAATTCCTGCAAAACAAAACGTAAAGGTTTGAGAGGTAGAAATGGACAAAAGTCCACCGGTATCGCGGAGGAAATGTAAATGAAAATCACACGGATAAAGAACGGGATATGAATACACAGTAAGCTGGTGTTGTAATGGTGTGAACCCGCGCTTTTGCACAACGGCGAAAATATTGGCTTGAGAAGGTGAGGTGAGGCGCTATAAGGAAAAAAACAAAAACACTACCAGAAGAGGATAGCCCATTTGCACTTCGCGATAAAGCCGAGAAGGAACTCACGAAACAGTCAGTGGAATCCCCGCTGGCTGTCGGCGGCGCCCTTGAAAAAATCATCCATGAGCTGCAGGTCCACCAGATCGAACTCGAGATTCAGAACGAGGAACTCCGGAGGACCAGGCTTGCCCTTGAGGATTCGCGCGATAAATACCTCGACCTGTACGAATTCGCCCCGATCGGATATCTGACACTGACAAAAAACGCCATGATTGATGGAGCAAATCTTACCGCCACGACATTGTTGGGAGTCGGTCGGCGGGATCTCATCAACGACAGGTTCAGAAGGTTTGTCGTCCCGGAAGATCTTGAGCAATGGGACCGGTTTTTTATTTCCGTTTTGCGCAGTGCTGATAAGCTGACCTGTGAATTGAGATGTAAAACAAGTAACAATACACCCTTCTATGCCCGACTTGATTGCATACGGATGAAAATGGGGGTCGGAGATCCTCTGATCCGTATGGCGATCAGTGATATCACTGCACAAAAACAAGCGGAGGAAGCCATCAACCTGCTCAGTGAGGAACGAAAGGTCTTAATAGACAACATGCCGGCCATGATCTGGTACAAAGACACCCACAACAATTTCATCCGGGTCAACCCGGCGGCTTCAAGGACCTTTGGTAGGTCTGCCACGGCCATCGAAGGAAAAAGCGCATACGATCTTTTCCCTGAAACGGCGGAACAATATTTCAGGGACGATCTTGAGGTCATCAGTTCCGGTACACCAAAATTCGGGATCATCGAACAGATGAAGACCGCGGACGGCAGGGATCTCTGGCTCAGGACCGAGAAAATCCCCTTAAAAGACAAAGACGGGACGATCGCCGGAGTGCTGGTCTTTTCGGTAGATATCACCGACATCAAACGTGAGGAAGACTGAACTGATCAACAGAAGCGAACTGATTAGTGCAGAAAATATCGAACTCACGGCTACCGGTGATGAACTGCGGCAGAATGAAGCGAGGCTCACCGCATCCCTTGAAGAGAAAGAGGCACTCCTTTCGGAGGTCCACCACCGGGTCAAGAACAACCTGGCGGCATTCATATCCCTGCTGGCAATCGATGGGACATATGAAAAATCAGCCGCCGGGGAGAGACTTAAAGTTGATCTCCAGAACCGGGCCCGGAGTATGGCGCTCATCCATGAGACCCTGTATAAGACCCGCAAGTTTTCAACCATTGACATGAACGTATACCTGGCAACGCTTACAGAGCAGGTCCGGGGGACATATCGTCCGGACAGGGCAGTCCGCACTATCGTTAACGCAGAGGGTATTAACCTGGATCTCTCCCGTGCCACACCCTGCGGACTGATTGTGAACGAACTGATCACCAACTCGTTCAAATACGCATTTCCTGCGTCATTCGTTTGCGAGTCAGTCAGGCACGAACCAGGCACTATATGGACTTCTCTTATATTCAGCGATGGATATTACATCCTCACGGTCGGGGATAACGGGATCGGGCTTCCTGCCGGAACAGACCCTTCAACAGCAAAATCCCTCGGCCTCAAGCTGGTCAATTTTCTTGCAAAACACCAGCTCAGGGCAGAAATCGGGATCGATACAACGAACGGTACGGAATATTCCATACGGTTCAGGGAGGAGAGGTAGCCGGTCCGGACTCTCCGGAGACTGGTAAGAACACCCTTGTGAAGGGTTGAAGCGCAGCGACGCCTCGTTTTTTTGAAACCCAAAGGACAGGGATACCCTTGTTATGTTATTAATTTTTAAATCTGCATTCGAAGTCAGTACTCCGAAATCACTTCCCGTTGAGAAACAAAATATGATTTTTGCAACAATTTTTATATCAGCTCATTTGCGATTCCATTTCATTCCTCAAAAATATGAGGTCGATTTATTGGAGAGAGCACTATGCGAGTATCAGTATTGATATTGATTTTTGTTTTCCTTGTGGTTGGAATTTTTATTGCAGGATGTACACAGCCGGGTACATCAAAGCCAGTGACAACGCCGGTTACAACCGCAACCCAGGCACCTGTTGTTACAACGGGAACCACCGTAACAACAGCTCCCCTTGTTTATTCACAAGCGGAACTTGACCAGATGCTCCAGATGAGAAAACTCTGGACCGATCACGCCGTCTGGACACGGATGTATATTATCGAGTCACTCAATAATTCATCAGCAGCCGGACCTGCAGCAGCTAGGCTCCTGAAGAACCAGGAGGATATCGGGAATGCCATTAAGCCCGTCTACGGTGAAGCAGCAGGGAACCAGTTGACTGCCCTTCTGAAACAGCATATCCTGATAGCGGTTGATATTATCAACGATGTCAAGGCCGGGAACGCGACAGCACAGGCTGCCGACGAGGCGAAATGGAAGAGCAACGCGGATGACATCGCAAATATGCTCTCCGCAGCAAACCCGAACTGGCCCAACGATGTATTGAAAAACCTGCTCTATATGCACCTGAGTACCACGAAGGATGAGCTCGTTGCACGGTACACGCAGAATTACACGGCGGACGTTTCCGCCTGGGATGCCGTCTACAACCATATGCTGGTCATGTCCGATGCACTTTCGGGCGGCATCATCAAACAGTATCCTGAGAAATTTGCCGGGCCGAAGATGTACAGCCAGAACGAACTGGACCTGAAGGACTCAATGCGTAAATTATGGACGGATCATACGGTCTGGACACGGTTGTATATTATCGAGTCACTCAATAATTCGTCGGCGGCGGGTCCTGCGGCAACAAGACTCCTGAAGAACCAGGAGGATATCGGGAATGCCATCAAGCCCGTCTACGGCGATGCAGCCGGGAACCAGCTCGACCGCCCTACTGAAACAGCACATCCTGATAGCCGTCGATATTATCAACGACGTCAAGGCACAGAATGCTACGGCGCAGGCCGCGGATGAGGCAAAATGGAAGAGCAATGCAGATGATATATCGAATCTTCTGTCATCCGCGAACCCGAACTGGCCGAATGACGCGGTGAAAAACATGATGTACATGCATCTCGCCACGACGAAGGATGAACTCGTCGCCCGTTATACCGGGAATTATACGGCGGATGTCACGGCATACGACGCGGTGTATAACCATATACTAACCATGTCTGATACGTTATCCGATGGCATCGTGAAACAATTTCCCTCTAAATTCGGGAAATAATCTTCTTTTTTTTTGACAGTTTGTTGCAGAATAGAAATTCAGGTACTCGGGTGTCCTGATAGTCCCGGACTTCCACGGGATGTTTGACCACCAGGTAAAGGATGCCTCAAGTTTTTAGCTCAATATCGCATTCCTGTTGGAATTGGAGAATGGAAACGTACCTTCAAATTTACCGGCCAACACCATGGACGGCGCGAAAATTCCAGGAATTATATTGAATGCTGCCCCAGGACGATGGATGCACTGCCCATCCGGCGATGATTTGTGCGGATCCGGTCCTATCTATCCGCAAAAACCAAGATCTGATTTTCGGGGAAAATATTATTTAGTATTACTGGATATTGCACCCCATGTTACCTGTTATGAAACCCCGGAACTGGTCGTTTCTCCTTGCAGTTGGTATCCTCGGTGTGATTATAATCGCAGGTACACCTGCGCTCGCGGATACGGTTGTAGTGGATATCACCGCCCAGAATATTGCGTTCAACCTGAGTACTATCACTGTTCCGGCCGGATCAACCGTGATTGTGCATCTCAATAATCTGGATAATTCTGTCCCCCATACATTTTCGGTCTACACTGATTCCTCGGCATCAACTCCCATATTCCAGGGGAGTGCCGTAACCGGTCCGGCTGTAATGACGTATACATTTACGGCCCCCACAACACCCGGTACTTACTTCTTCCGTTGCGACATTCACCCGACGCAAATGAACGGACAGTTTATTGTCACTGCGGCGACCCCCACGGAGACTCCTACGCCGACGCCGACCCAGACCGTAGAACCGACAACAACAATAACCACAATACCGACGACAACCGTAGAACCGACAACAACAATAACCACAATACCGACGACAACCGTAGAACCGACAACAACAGTAACCACAATACCGACGACAACCGTAGAACCGACAACAACAGTAACCACAATACCGACGACAACCGTAGAACCGACAACAACAGTAACCACAGTACCGACGACTGCAACCGTAGTTCCAACCACGTCTCCGCCTGCCGGCTCCACCGGCCAGCTGTTTATCTCAACAACCCCCCAGGGTTCAACTATCGTGCTGGATGGAGTCCCGTCGAATGCCGTTACCCCGATCATCATGAGGCTACCTGTTGGCAATCATGTGGTTATCCTGAATCATGCGGGTTATAACGAAGTTCAGGTTGCGTTCGAGATTAAAAAGAATGCGATAACCTCGGTAATCCGGCGGCTCACAAGTGGATCGACCCCGGTTCCGACTATCCCGGTGACAACCGTAGTCACAACCGGACCCACCACCCCGGTAACCACGCTGACAACTATTCCAACCACGGGACCGACAGGGTTCCCAACACCGGGAGGAAGCGGGGCTATTCAGATTCCCTCGTGGGCAACACGATTCATGAGTCTTTTCAGGTTCCCCTAGGAAAATTACTTTTTTTTATATCCATCAATTCTCTAGAGAAACAACACCTGACAGGCGGAAAATATGCGAAATTCCTTTGAAAAACCTGACAATAAAAGTAACGCTATTATACCGGACCCGACCCGGTTTTTCGATACTGGATAGTGACCCGGCTTCGACCCTTTTCAAATTACCAATATTAATGGAACGGATGAGAGGTTCGACCAGGACAGGAAAATAGAATTATCAGATTTTGCTTTACACGGCAAATGTCAGGCGGCCGGTCCGTAATCTTACTACCAGGATCGTTGATACTGCCTTAAACACTCCTTGTTACAGGGTGTAATCGACACCAATGCATTCCGGGGTGTGAGCCCACCCCGAAGCGGGTGAAACCGAAATACCGGTGTCAGCCGTGGTATACCGTCATTCTTGTTCCCGCTATCCATCGGGAAATATCTTCCGACCCCAGAGAAATGTATATATTCCGGGAATTGAATGTGACAATTGAATAAGAAGGAGTCTGGAATGGATTCTACCCGCCTGGAACTGAGAAAATTTGTTGCTCCCGAGTTCGTCATAGGGAAAGACGCACGCCTGCTTGCCGGCAGGTATGCAAAGAACCTGGGTGCGAACAACGTGTTCATTGTCACCGGTCCGAATATCATCAGTGCCGGGTGGGTTAAGGATGTGACGGAATGTCTCGATGCTGAAGGGATCCGGTATACTATTTTTTCCGATATCAAGCCGAATCCCCGGGATTTCGAGGTTATGAAGGGTGCAGAACAATTCAGACATTCCGACTGTGATGCAATCGTTGCTATTGGTGGCGGAAGCCCTATCGACTGTGCCAAGGGAATCGGCATGGTAGTTTCAAATAATAAACATATACTCGAATTTGAAGGTGTGGACAATGTCCCGATCCCTGCACCACCGATAATCTGTATCCCGACCACAGCCGGGACAGGAGCCGATGTTTCCCAGTTCGCCATCATTAATGACACAAAACGAAGAGTGAAAATCGCAATAATCAGCAAAAAGATCGTCCCGGATATTGCCCTTATCGATCCGGTACCCCTCACATCTCTCAGTCCGGACCTGACCGCCCACACCGGCATGGATGCAATTACGCACAGTGTAGAAGCGTACGTTTCCAATGCGAGTTCAACGGTCACCGACATCCATGCACTTGAATCGATCCGGCTGATGAACGCCTACCTGCAAAAAGCAAAGAAGAACCCGGAGAATGTTGACTGCCGGTACAAGACGATGCTTGGCAGTCTCCTTGCCGGCCTTGCCTTCTCCAATGCAAGCCTCGGAGCAGTGCACGCAATGGCCCACAGCCTTGGGGGCTTTTCCGATCTCCCGCACGGCCAGTGCAATGCCCTCCTGCTGGAGCACGTTGTTGACTTTAATTTTCCTGCATGTCAGAACCGCTATGAAGCAGTCGGGAGAATATTAGGTGTGGATCCAGTTGGACGTTCCCAGGAGAACTCAAAACATACCATCGTATCAGCCATCCGTTCCCTGCGGGAGAGTCTTGGTGTCACGGAAACTCTTACGGACCTGGGCGTATCAAAAAAGGATATTCCGGAACTTGCAATAAAGGCGAAACGGGATCCCTGCCTGGCAACAAATCCAAGAACACTAAGCGTTGAGGATATCGAGTGTATTTATGAGCGTGCCCTCTGAAAAGGAAACGGACCCGGAAAACCAGCGGGAAAAGATCATCGGGCTTGGCGAATTATCCATACGAAAGAGTTACTATCCTGAACTCCAGCGGAAACATGCCGAGTTGCTTAAGAAGAATGCCGAACTTCAAACGGCGTATGAAGATCTGAGCAGTAAAGAGCAACAATTGCGGGAGAAGGAAACACGATTATATTCTATCCTGCACGGGTCTCCGGTAATGCAGTTTGTAATCGATCATAACCACCATGTCATCTCCTGGAACCGGGCAATCGAGAAGTACAGCGGGATCAGGGCTGAAGAAATTATTAATACAGACGGACACTGGAGGGCGTTCTATTCTGATAAAAGACCGCTCCTGGCTGATATTATCGTTGACGAATCCTTTGACTTACTATCGGTATATTACAGAGAAAAATTCAGGAAATCACAATTCATCGATGAAGGGTATGAAGTAACTGATTTCTTCCCAAAAATTGGGGACAGCGGAAAATGGTTGTTCGCCACTGCTGTTCCGATCAGGGACAAACAGGGGCACATAACCGGGGCTATCGAAACGCTTGAGGATATCACCAGGCGCAAGCGGGCCGAGGAAGCAATGATAGAGAGCGAAAAATTCCTCAACAGTGTCGTCGAGAATATCCCTGACATGATCTTTGTAAAAGATGCACAGGATCTCAGGTTCGTGCGGTTCAACAGGGCAGGTGAGGAACTTCTCGGCTACAACCGGGATGAACTCTGCGGGAAAAACGATTTTGATTTCTTCCCAAAAGACGAGGCTGATTTTTTCACAAAGAAAGATCGCGATGTTCTGAGCAGGAAGCAAATACAGGATATTTCCGAAGAGAAGATCCAGACCCGGCTCAAGGGTGAGCGGATTCTCCATACAAAGAAGATCCCGATCCTTGACGAAGCAGGAAACCCTGCCTATCTTATGGGAATTTCCGAAGATATTACCGATTACAAACGGACAGAGGAAGCCCTGAATCTGGCCCGGAACAAGATGGCTCTATTAAATACCGTGACGTTCCAGGATATCCAGAGCGCTGCATTCGCCCTTACCGCATACCATGAGCTCCTGAAAACGGTTATCGGTGACGAAAGGGGACAAACGTACCTGGAGAATCAGGTCTCTTTTAACCAGAAGATCATTGATTCACTGAATTTTGCAAAGAATTACCAGGATATGGGTATAAAACCCCCCCGGTGGCAGAACGTCGGCAATGTTTTCCTGTTGGCCATCTCGCACCTGGATTTCCTGCACATTGCACGGAATATTTCAGTCGTTGATCTTGAGATCTATGCCGATCCACTTCTGGAACTTGTCTTTTTCCACCTGATGCAGAATGTCCTTGTGCATGGTGTCCATGCCACACAGGTTACTATCCGGTACTTGGAAAAACCGGACGGGCTGACCCTTGTTATTGAAGATAATGGTGCAGGTATCCCGGCAGAAGAGAAACACATCATCTTTGACAGGGGTTATGGAAGAAATTCGGGTCTTGGACTTTTCTTTGTCCGCGAGGTCTTGTCTATCACCAAAATGACGATAAAAGAGACCGGTGAAGCCGGCAAGGGTGCACGGTTCGAGATCAACGTGCCGAAAGGGTTGTACCGTTTCAAAGGAATCGGGGAACAATTACCGGAAAAATAACAAGTGTCAGAACCTCGTTTTTTATTACACGGTTCCATTACGGTTCGGTACCTGGCTGTACCGGGCGGCAGGAACTGAATTTCATCAGCTGACGTTTGCCTCCCCAATTCTCCAA
The DNA here is from genome assembly GCA_963815625.1 of uncultured Methanomicrobiales archaeon. Taxonomy (GTDB): domain Archaea; phylum Halobacteriota; class Methanomicrobia; order Methanomicrobiales; family Methanospirillaceae; genus CAIKOD01. The sequence continues at coordinate 299,023 of CAWFHG010000005.1, read as the reverse complement.
ATCAACCGCGTAGACTCTTTATGTCCCAACATCAGGCAGGAGAAAAAAAATGTCAGATCTTGTCCGGAAGGCCGACGTCAGGCGTCCGTTCCGCACCTTTGCGACCAGATCGCTGATGTAGCGACCCTGAAACACCATTGCCCGGTAAATTATCGATTCCCAAAGCGTTCCCCGTGTGTGGACTCCACCCTGGCCGGTCCGGAATCCGACGCTCCGCGTGCGGAGCATGAGAAAATGAAAGGAGGACATCATGGATCCGGAATTGCGGACGAACCTTAGACCCGGATTTCCGTGGCTGCAATGTTTCCAAAGAATTGATACAAGTATACGACAGACCCGATCTGCCTTCTACCAATCCTATTCCGTCAGGAATTTTCTCGTTGGTGGAGATACCTTATCGCCCTGTTCGATAATCGCTTTATTCAGTTCGATAATATTTTGCCGGATTTGTTCGAGATTCTTCATCTGAATTTTCAGTTCGAGGACCACACAAGCCGGGTCGTATCCACCTGGTTCAACTTCACCGACAACAAAGGCAATATTTTCCTCCACTGTCTCAAGCGGGGTCTTCAGCCGCATGGCAGCTTCCCTGATAAAATCAAGGAACCGTTCGTTGCTCTTCCTGAGTGCCTCCTCGTTTTTGGAGATCCGTTCGGACTGCTCGCTGACTACTCTTTCCTCCACGGTAAGGAGTTCTGTCAGCGATGCAACCATGGATTCGAGCGAGTGAATTTTAGCGATTGTAGTAACGTCATCCATCATTTCGTTCCTCCTTTTACTGGTTTCTCCATTTCATCGACATCAGGAAAAAATTACCCCGTGGTCGAAAGGCAGGATGGCTATTTTCACACTCAATGCAAGCGACCGGAACATGTCTGCTGTCTGACGGGAGACCTTCACTTTGCTGAACATGATGATCGCGAAGAGGTTTCCTGACGGCAGGATACCTCCAAATCCAATGACAGACTGAACGTTGAATGGTATTACAAAGTCTTTCTGATCCGGAACGTACCTGCTTCCGTACGCCTCAGGTATCAGGAAAACATTGTAAGTGGTCTGTGACATGTCCACGACTACCGCCGGATCAGGCCGTAATATCGTATCAACCTCAAGACCCAGTTGCTGGATGAGCTGCCTGATCATCGGGAACGTCTCGACGAAATGTTCGCTCGGAAGGGGAATTGCTTTGTGATGGGAGGATTGTTTTCGGGAATTCCATTCTGGTCGCAAACCGGCACTTGCCAGCAGGACAAGGCATTTCATTTCGGGAGATGCCGGTGAAGATTTCAGGATACCGGTTGCAAATGCTGAAAGGTCGTCCTCCAGTTCACCATAGGGGTGAGTCTTGAAGAGGCGGACAAGAACACAGGCCTCACCGCCACATGTTTTGTCTGTGATATGATCGTACAGGTAATGGACGATTCTGTCAGATACTTCTTCCATACTCGCAGCACCGGACCCTATTGATCGCAGTGCAGCCGAAACATCGACCATGTTTTTAAGGGTAAAATCGGCAATATCTGGCATCACGTCCTCCTTTTTCATTCTTTTAGCGATGGAACAACTATATACCCGGTTATTCTATCTTCGCAGGTAATGAACGGTGATAATCAGATTCACAGGCATCGTCCGGGTTAGTATAGTATAATTCCTTACCAGAGCATTCCCCATATTTATATTTGCCTGGTCCCTACGATTCGACCTGTTGGTTTCGGATTGAACTGGAGTTCGTAGTAAATTTCCCCGGATTTGCCTGACTGCTCCTGATTTTTTCCGGGGCGACCTCGTTCCCAAACCACCACCGGATTCGAACTCTCCATGATATACATGCACCCGGTATAGCCCGCCACATTCAAACCGGGCTACCATAGTTACAATATTCCTTCCCGCCTAATGTTCAATAAAAACAGGTAGCACCATGGAACAACCTGACCTAACCACTAAGATCGACATGTTCGGAAGGATGATGATTGCTCTTGAGGAGATCGAGTCGTGCCGGGAATTTGTCTCCCTCATCCCTGAGGTCAGGACCAACGTGGTATTTGCACGCCCGCATGCGAAAACTCCGGATGACGTCATGGCCGTAGATGGCCGGATTACCATCATCAACTGCCTGCCAAGGGCCGCCGGGAGGATCCGGTTCGGTGCATCGAACCATATGGCCCGGCTCATCATCAGTCTCATGAAGACCGATCCATCCATCCGGGCCGGGATCGATTTTGCAAATCCCCCGGGGTTTTCTGACTGGCTTTCAGGCTATTGCAGAAAGAAGGGATGGACACTCATCTATGATTGACCGGAAAGACGAACCAGGAGATGTCAGGAATTGCAGAGGGGTCATCGATGCAGTGGAAGGCACAGGAAGCTATCCGGGCTGGAGGGGGACGTGTTCCGAAAATTATCTGCGATGCCGGTGGACCGGGAAAAGAGCCGGTCTGTACCCTTATGGGTGAGGAGCCGATTGGCGTAGCAGGGAATATGTGCGGGATTGCACGGGCCTATGCACAATCGTTGAAATAACCCATTTTTCCCTGCATCCTCCCCTCACGTTGTAAATAGTATTTCTGTATAATATTATGGTGGCAATATCAATGGAACTCGATGAAATCACCATCAGCAGGGCGATTCTTTCAGCGCAGATGAATACGCTGATCGACTATATGGAACTGGACGTGGCGGTCGTAGGAGCAGGGCCGGCAGGTCTTACCTGTGCGGCACTGATCGCCGGACACGGCATTAAGGTCGGGATCATTGAGAAGAAGCTTTCTGTTGGCGGGGGGATGTGGGGTGGAGGGATGATGTTCCCCCGGATTGTCGTGCAGGAAGAGGCACGTCGCCTGCTTGACCGGTTTTCTATCAAATCCACTCCCTTCCAGGAGGGATATTACGTCGCAAAGTCAGTCGAAGCAGTAACCAAAGCTTGCTGCTGCTGCGTGTGATGCCGGGGCTGAATTCTTCAATCTCACATCAGTAGAGGATGTCATGATCAAGGCAGACGGCCGGATCAGCGGGCTCGTGATCAACTGGACCGCGGTTGAGATGGGTAATCTGCATGTCGATCCGCTTGTTATGGGCTGCAGGTATACGGTCGATGCAACCGGCCATGATTCGGTTGTCGCCAGGCTTGTGGCGAAGAAAGGCGGGAATCTCCAGGTGAAAGGCGAGAGTTTCATGTGGGCTGACCGGGCCGAATCCCGTATTCTCCAGCATACAAAAGAGGTGTTCCCCGGCCTGGTTGTTGCCGGTATGGCAGCAAATGCCGTCGCGGGAGAGAGCCGCATGGGTCCGGTATTTGGCGGGATGCTCCTTTCCGGTGAGCATGCGGCCAATCTTGTGCTGAAGAACCTGAAGTGAGGTATATTCCCGGAACCGGATGATTCATGGAGTCCGCACGCGGTACAGCGGCCTGTCAGTGGAGATATCCTGGTTTGTTGCCCCTTATACCACTTCATAGATCATTCATCCCGGTTTTCTTATTTACCATATATTCTGAAAAAAGGACCCGGTAAGCACAGGAAAAAGTATTACACTTCAGTATGGGAATACAACGGTTCTTACTTTAAACTCACCACAACACAATGTTGAAAGCGAAAAATATCTTTTTTTGCGTGTTTTCGTTAAATTCAGGATTTAGTCGATAAACAGTCTGGAATGGGATATTAAATCAGATTTTAACGATGGGAATGAGAAACAAAGACGACCATGGAGCCCGGGCCCACACCTGTGGATATGTTGGCTTGTTGGGATATGAGAGATATCGGCTGGACCCCACGACTACATCCTTTTCCATATCAGGAGCTGCGCATTAAAAAGGAAATCCCGGCGCCTATCCGAAATGCAAGGCAAATAAATTTATATTAGATTTTTTTAATAGTTTAACCCCCGGGATATGATTAACCATCAATTGTTACTTCAGACCATTGGCATGACTGAAACCCCGCAATTCCTTGGATTTACTAACCATACTCCTCGGGGCCCGTGTTTTGTGTAGATTTTCCAAAAAAAACCTGCGGTTACGCCGCCCGGGTTAATAGTATGGAGAAGATATTTCCTGAAACCGATTTCCGGATGGGAAATAATCCCGCCGGATGAATGATAATTCACGAATGATGATTTACCAGTATCGGCCAATGGCAAGCCCGTCCCGGGGCATATTCGCAATAGGCCCGACCTGGGTAAAATTCGCACATTTTTTCAGTCACAGGCGAGCCCTGTCCACAAGGTAACGTCTGATCTCCGGCGGCTGATACTGCCACTTCACACGTGAAGCCTGGCACCAGGGATAATCCCGGTTCATGCCAGCCACCCCGGGCACTATTTTGTCGGAGCGGTTTTCATTGGATGGGATTTCACCGCCAACTGCCTGGCAGAGGTATCCCGGTATAGTTCGGCGTGGAGAAAATTACCTCCAATAATTCCAATGTATCGGCCTTGCACTACCGAAATGGCAGGTCGCATGTCTTGCGGGATGGCGATCATTGACCTGAATGCTATGTTCCATTATCTCACACGGGTATACTTAAGGAAGGTTAGCAATGACAAACGAAGTTGATGAACACATAGTAGAAGCAATCGGACGATGTCGAATCATTATACGAAACGGGAAGGTCGTCGAAGTAGGCGAGGCACGTATCAAAGACTGCCCGTTGACGAAAAGGTTTGCCTACCCAATCCCTGATCTCACCCGGGAATCGGTGAAAGCGAACATCGAATACCGGATGAACACCTGGGGTATGTGCACTCCCAGGAGGGAGGTACTCGGTTCAAAGGAATTTGTAGGATTCGGTGCATCCGAGATCCTGAGTTTCGGGCTTCATGCAGGCCTTATCGATGCGGTTGTCCTTGCCTGTGATGGTGCCGGAACCGTGATTGTGAACAAACCTACCCTCGTTCAGGGTATCGGGGGGAGAATGTCAGGTCTGGTAAAAACGACCCCCTACCCTGAAGTAATTCATCGTATCGAAGAAAATGGGGGAATTGTTATTGACAAGGTCCATGCAGGTCTTAACCAGACGGAAGGGGTCAGGCGGGCATATGAGATGGGTTTTCGTAATGTTGCGGTGACGGTTGCTTTGCCAGATGAAGCCAGACGGATCAGGGAGTTGTTTCCGGGTGTCATTATCTTCGGAGTACATGTCACGGGACTTTCCCGTGAGGAAGCAGAACTCCTTGCCTCCTCGTCGGATTTGGTAACAGCTTGTGCTTCAGGGGCGATCAGGGAAGTTGCAGGAAAGAAAGCGCTGGTACAGGCCGGGGTTTCCATCCCGATCTTTGCAATGACAAAGAAAGGAAAAGAGCTTATCATGAGAAAAATCGACCATGGGAAGGAACAAATCCTGGTAAAGTCCACGAGATTGCCGGCTTTGGGCGACCAGCAACCGGACCCTCTTGTATAAATTAAAAATACCGGTATCATCCCTTTTTCTTTGGTTCTCATTTTAGACCAGACACCGTTAGGAATCTTCCCTGGTAATTTCAGGACAAAGGGATAGATTCCTGGTTTCCAGGAGAACAATCGGAGAAAATATATCCTGGTCTCCTACAGGACGGCGGGAATAACGGTCCCCGGTTTCTATCATGTACCGTTAAGATCGTGAAGATAACGGATAAAAAAGGAAGCCAGGTGTCGGAGACCCCGGCCTGTTCATCGACCATCGGTCCGGAGTATAGGAGCACATAAAGGGTTAACTCAGGGAACTGAAGTTATTTATAAGGTATAAGACAATGGTTGCCTTGAGGCATATTCATAGGTCCTGTTCACGGCAGATGGACTGCTTTGCCTGCAGATTCATTGCCATTAACAAAATAAGGAGATTAAAGAGGTTATATTCTGATGGAAAAAAAACACGATGAAAAATCCTGTATCGAGGCGGGTATCCTGGATAACGCTCTTGTCATGATAACGGTCCTCGAAGCAAAAGGACTGGTTGTTTCATGGAACCATGCAGCGGAGACCATAACGGGGTATTCACAGGAAGAAGCGGTTGGAAGTAACGTAATCTGGAAAAATCTCTATCCCGACAAAGAATACCGTAAAATTGTTACAGAGAAAATCGCAGGGATCCTCAGGACAAAAAACTATTTTGAAAATCTTGAAACAACCATCCTTACGAAATCCGGTGAGTCCCGGACTATTCTTTGGAACACCAAACAGATTGTCGAGGGGGGCCTGCCAAGGTCTATAGCTGTCGGCTTGGATGTCACGACCGAGCGGGAAGCCAGGGCATTCCGGGAGAGTATCATCGATAATGCGTATGTGCTCATCGCCGTTCTTGATCAGAAAGGGAATATCCAGGTCTGGAATAAAGCCGCGGAAAGGATCACCGGTTATTCGGCCGACGGGGTAATCGGGCGGCGTGACATCTGGAAAAAAATCTACCCGGATTCTGAATACCGTCATATGGTAACAGAGAAAGTTGCCAGGATCATCTCAGAGCATAACTATTTTGAAAACCTTGAGACAACGATCGTCACGAAAAACCAGGACCGGCGGATCTTATCCTGGGACACCCGGCAGATAGAATTCGGAGGGATCCTGCATGAGATCGCAATCGGGAGGGATATCACCGAACAGCGCAGGGCCGAACATGCACTGGTTGCCTACATGACCGAGATGACAATGCGTCTGAAGCAGCCGGTCGGGATCATCAGCAGTTCCCTCCTGGAATCGGTGCAGCTCATCAGGCAGGGGATGCTCACCCAGGAGGAAATTATCCTGGTGCTTGAAGCACAGGCCCGTAACGCCACCCAGATTGGGTCAAATATCCAGGAGTTCCAGGCGGCAATTGTCGAGGGAGACCAATCGATCCCCGAAATGTACCGGAAATTCCTTGAGGGATGATATTCGTGCCCGGTTTAATTGACCCGCAGGATCTCGAAAAGAAAAAGATCTTTTTGATTCTTGCATCTTCTGCGATGATTCGTCAGCGAAACATTGAGATTATCAGGGAAGTGTCGACCCTTGGTTATCATACCATCGTGATTACAACAAATTTTCCCTATAGCATACTCATAAAGCTCTACACCCAGAGTGGGGTTCCATTGGAAAACGTTTCATTCATCGATGCGGTTACGCGTAACTCTATGGGGGATATTGAGGATATTACCGGTGTCGTGCGGTTTATCAACAACCCGGCGAACCTTACGGACATGGGAATCGCGGTAACAGAAGTACTCAAGGAACATTCAGGACAGAAAGTCTGCATTATGTACGATTCCGTGAGCACCCTGTTAATCTATCTCTCTTCTGCAAATATCTCAAAGTTCATCCATTTCGTGACAAACAAACTCAGGCTTATGGATGTTTCCGGAGTGTTCCTTGCGGTTGAGAAAGGTCTTGACCCGTTGCTGATGACGCAACTTACTACGTTTGTCGACAGTGTCATTGAAACAGAGTGACCTTATGGATTGCATTGGGTAAATCGAATAAACCTACGCTCCCGGGGCTCATCCCCTGCAGTTTTGGCCACCGGTCGGGATAGAGACTATTCCCAATATCCGGAATTTAAAGAGTTATGGGAAACCCTTCAGGAAACCCTTTGGCAACGGATAAATGAATTTCAGATCTGACCCGGGAAAAATAAGGTAATCGTAATCTTCCAGTTAAAATTCATGCAAAAAGGTATGTGGTACAAGGCACACTATGGAGTATAATGGCAGATATGATCCGGGTCCTCTACGTTGATGACGAACCCTCCCTCCTGGAGATGGGGAAGTTGTTCCTTGAGAAAACCGGTAACTTTTCCCTTGTGACCATCGACTCCGCATCCGCTGCCTTAAAACTCCTCGCTGAAGAACAATTCGATGCTATTATTTCCGATTACCAGATGCCTGATATGGACGGCATCCGGTTCCTTATTGAGGTACGGACACAGTTCGGGAAGATCCCGTTCATCCTGTTCACTGGTAAAGGCAGGGAGGAGATTGTCATCCAGGCAATCAATAACGGGGCGGACTTTTACCTCCAGAAAGGAGGTAACCCTGATGCGCAGTTTGCCGAGCTTTCGCATCAGATACTAATGATTGTAGCCCGGCGTGCTGCTGAAAAATCATTCAGAGAGAGTGAGAACCGCTACCGCTCCCTTGTCGAAAACATGCATGACTGCGTTGCGGTTTACCGTGCTGTCGATGATGGACGGGACTTTGTAGTTCTTGAATTCAACCGTGCTGCAGAGAATATTGAGAAGCTGAAAAGGGAAGACGTTATCGGCAGGAACGTAACCGATATATTCCCCGGGATCCGGAAATTCGGGCTGTTTGACGTATTACAGCGAGTCTGGCGCACGGGTCAACCCGAGTCTTTCCCTGTTTCTTTCTACATGGATAACCGGATATCGGGGTGGCGGGACAATTTCATTTTTAAACTGCCCTCCGGGGAGGTCGTTGCAAGTTACAGCGATGAAACGGCGATAAAACAGGCAGAAGAAGCGCTGCGGGTGAGCGAGGAGCGGTACCTGTCGCTCTTTGACCGCTCTCTTGACTGTGTCTACATCCACGATCTCGAAGGCAACTTCATCGACGCGAACCCTGCGGCCCTTGTATTGCTGGGATACACCCGGGAGGAGATCCCCCGCATCACTTTCGGGTCCCTGATCGGTGAAGACCAACTCGGTTTAGCCCGGGAAACAATAATGTCCATTGTCGAAAACGGCTCCCACCCTGGGCTGGTAGAGTACCGGTTATTGAAAAGAAACGGGGAATACGTGGATATTGAGACGAAAGGATCACTCATTCTCCATGATGAAAGACCTTATGCGATCCTTGGCATTGCACGGGATATCACCGAGCGTAAGCAGGCAGAGCGGGCACTCCGGCACCTGACAGAATTCCAGGACAGCGTCATTACCAATGCAAGGGTCTGGCTGAGTGTCCTTGATGAGAGCGGGACAATCCTCATGTGGAATTCCGCCGCAGAGGAGATAAGCGGATATCGGTCAGATGAGGTTATCGGCCGGAGGGGGATCTGGAAAAAAATCTACCCTGATAAAAATTACCGGAAACAGATCACAGGGACGATAACCCGGATCATCCGTGACAGAAACTACCTCGAAAATTTCGAGACGACAATTCTCACAAAACAGGGAATAAACAAAGTCATTTCATGGAACACAAGGGGGATCCCCGATACCGCAGGAACGGGATCTGACTATATTGCCATCGGGGTGGATATAACCGACCGCAACCGGGCGGAAGAATCGCTTCGGAATTCCGAGCGGCTCCTGTCGGAGATTGTCCGTTTCCTCCCGGACGCGACATTTGCAATTGACAGGAACGGGACGGTTATCTCGTGGAACCAGGCAATGGAAGAGATGACCGGAATTACATCCCCGCAGATACTTGGCAGGGGCAACTACGAATACGCCCTCCCGTTCTACGGCGAACGCCGTCCGATCCTTATTGATCTTATATTATCTCGGAGGGAGGATATCTCGGATAAGTATTCCTACATCGAGGTTAATGGGGATGTCCTGACCGCTGAAACCGTCAATGCCACGGTTCATGGGAACAATGTAATTCTCTGGGGAAATGCTGCACCCCTGTATGACGGTGCCGGCAATGTAACGGGTGCCATCGAATCGATCCGTGATATTACCGAGCGCAGGCAGGCGGAAGTTGCGCTGAATACGAGCCGGATGCAACTCGAGGAGGCAATGGACCTCGCACACCTGGCGAACTGGGAATTCGATGTGGCAACAGGGATTTTTACCTTTAATGACCGGTTTTATGCTCTTTACGGCACGACTGCCGAAATTGAAGGGGGCAACCAGATGAAGGCGGAGGACTATGCCAGAAAATTTGTTCACCCGGACGACCGTAGCGTAGTGGTCGTTGAGATCAATAAGGCGATACAGGCCACAGACCCCGGGTATGTATCACAGACTGAGCACAGAATAGTCCGCAGGAATGGAGAGGTCAGGCATATCATCGTACGGTATGGAATCATAAAGGATAAAAACGGAAAAACGATTAAAACCCACGGTGCAAACCAGGACATCACTGAACGTAAGCAGGCGGAGAACGCCCTGGAACTTTCAAACAGGAAGCTGGGCATTCTCTCTGGCATCACCCGGCACGACATCCTTAACCAGCTTACGGTTCTGATGGGGTACCTCGGCATTCTCAAAAAGAAACAGCCCGATCCCACATTCGATGAGTATTTCAAAAAGATCAGTACTGCTGCTGAACGGATCTCGTCCATGATCCGGTTCACCCGGGAATATGAGGCGATCGGTGCCCAGGCCCCTGTCTGGCAGGATTGCCGGACACTCGTAGATGCTGCGGCAAGAGAAGTCTCTCTCGGCAAAGTCGTTATAAAAAATAATCTTCCACCCGGTGCAGAAGTGTTCGCCGATTCGCTGATAGTCAAGGTCTTTTACAACCTGACAGACAATGCGGTCCGGCACGGTGAGAAGGTTACGACCGTCCGGTTCTCTGTCGAAGAACATATTGGTGAGCATATCCTTGTCTGCGAGGACGATGGTGTGGGTATACCGGCTGAAGAAAAGGAAAAAATATTCAACCGGGGGTTCGGGAAGAACAGCGGAATGGGTTTGTTCCTGTCACGCGAGATCCTTTCCATAACGGGAATCTCGATTACCGAAACCGGTGAGCCCGGCAGGGGAGCACGGTTCGAGATATGTGTCCCGGGCGGGATGTGGCGTTAAGTAACTTATCCGGATCCGACTATTCGAAATGCCGAAAGTTGACATTCGAACCGCGAGGTAAAGGCAGGGAGCGAAGCGCTTGAACAGACACTCCGTTCGTTCAACGATATAGCACACCAGATTGAAGATATCAGTAAGAATGTTGTGAGTGTGGCCGGTTTAAGCGAGGAACTGACGACGAAAGTTGAAGAAGTGATGCCAAGCGTGAATGAAGTGCAGGGAATGGTCCAGACTACTTTGAAGGAAGCCATGGATCCAGCTGCCGTTTCCGAAATGAGACTTCGGCCTCGATCGAACAGATCACGAAAGTTGTAGGAAACGTTAACAGCATTGTCGACAATGTATCACGGGAAATGGCCAAATTCAAGGTCTGACATGGTGTCACATGACGAATGAGCAGGTTACCAGTATCCCCCACGGGACCGGCCCAGCCGGAAAGAACGAAAAGCCGCTCCCGGCTCCATCCGGAAACGGGTACGGGTCGAATGCACAGGGCCGCGGGGCCCGCAGGGAAGGTGCTATTGATAATGTCCAGGTAGTTGAATTCCTTCTTGGCGATGAACATTTTGCCATAGACCTTTTCGAGGTGCGGGAAGTTGTTGAATATACGAGGATTACCCACCTCCCTGACACACCAACCTACATCAGGGGAATCATCGATCTCAGGGGAGAAATAACGACGATTATCGATCTCAAACACCAGCTGCACATCAACACTATGAGTAGTGTGGATGAAGCCCAGTCCCGTATCATCGTCCTCGATGACAGGATCACGCGGTCAAAGATCGGAATAATGGTCGATGATGTGCTGTCTGTTTCAACGTTCTCCAGAAAAGACGTCGATACAACCGCTACAAACGTGAACAGGGAACGGAACAATATCCTCGGGATCATCCGGAAAAAGACACGGGTAAAAGATAAGGATGTTAACGAGCTGATTATCTGGATCGATATTCAGCGTCTCCTGAAGGATATGGACCAGGAGATCGTGAAAGGGTGACACGCCGAAAAGAGAGCCTAATTGGCCCTCTTCAACTGTTTTTTCCACGATTATGGTCCGGCCAGCTGGATTCCTCCAATGGGTGGACAGGGCCCTGAATCTTTCCCGTCTAACCCTCCGTGAAATTCCGGATGAGTGAGAAAATCAAGGAAATCGGCTCTGTAGAAATCCTGTGGATAATAAAAAAGTTAACCGATCTGCTTAGACAGGAGGGGGTTTCACCCCCTCCCTGCCCCACCCCCATTAAGATATTCTTTGGGGCATGGGTTTACCATGATCCAATTAAATTAAGAGTTGTTTGGGGATAGTCTCTATCCCAACCGGGGTCGCCACCAGCGGCGGGGCGTAGCCCCGGGAGCGTTGGAAAATTAAGGAATAGTCCGACATTGTGAGGACATATTAGAGCATTTCTACAGAGCCAGGAAATCCGGAAATCCAGGAAATTTTTTTTTTACATTGGAATTGAGAGATATTTTATTTGTTGATTTCCTTTGTGGCTGTTGCCATACCGGGCAGGAGGATTTCATCGCTGACTGCCCACCGCCTACCCGTTCCGGGCAGGATCGGAGGCGGCGTTCACCGGGAGAGACTCCAACATTCCGGAAAACCCAAAAAAAGCGTCCCGTGAATACACGGGCCAGTATCACCAAAGCGGAAAGGGGGACCCACGAGAGTGTGGGGGACTTTTTGATGCCAAAAAAACCCCCCCAAAAAAAATAGTTTAGTAGGATATCAAAGAGACCGGTTTTTCGGAATCTATTAAATTATTTAAGGCCCTTAATAGCCGTTTTTTTTATTTCCCTAAATTATTATCGGAGAACTAAACGAGTTGCCAGTTGAATGGAAAATTCAATTCTGAACAATTAATCATATAAGAGGAACCATAGTGTTTTTTCACTAAGGTTATTCCCAATGGTCCCGGGTAAGAAAAATTCAACGATTTCTGTTCTGTACGTCGATGATGAGCCCTGTCTTCTCAGCCTGGCCAAACTGTACCTTGAAAAAAATGGTGATTTCAAGGTGGATACCCTCGAAACCGCAAAGGATGCCCTGGAACAACTCGGCACGGTATCGTATGATGCGATCATTTCAGACTACCAGATGCCGGAAATTGACGGGATCGGGTTTCTTAAAAAAGTACGTGAGAGATTCGGAGAAGTCCCCTTTATCCTTTTCACCGGGAAAGGACGCGAGGATGTGGTTATAGAGGCGATCAACAACGGCGCTGATTTCTTTATCCAGAAAGGCGGCGACCCGAAATCCCAGTTCGTGGAGCTCGGGCACAAGATCAAAAAAGCAGTCGACCAGCGGCTGGCAGAAAAGGCACTTAAGGGTTCCGAGCAGCGTTTATCCGATATAATCAATTTCCTTCCCGATGCAACGTTCGCGATCGATACCAAAGGAACCGTGATTGCCTGGAACCGGGCGATGGAAGATATGACGGGTGTCGGTAACGACGACATTATTGGCATGGGTAATTATGAATATGCCCTTCCCTTTTACGGGGAGAGAAGACCCCTTCTCCTCGACCTCGTCCTCAAAGATGATGAAAAGATCAGGGAAAAATATCCGTTCGTCCTATCCCGCGATAATAAACTGGTATCCCAGCTGTTTATCAGGGATCTTTACGGAGGCAGGGGTGCCTACCTCTGGTTTGTTGCATCGCCACTCTATGATACGAAAGGTATGATCACGGGAGCGATAGAGTCCATCCGGGACATCACCGAACAAAAGCAGTTTGAGAAAGAGCGGAATGCGGCGCATGAAAAAATTGCCGAAGAAGAAGAAGAACTACGGGGAAACTACGCAAAACTGGAGAAACAGCAACATGAACTGCTGAAAAGTGAGGAACGATACCGGAACATAGTCGAGGACCAGACCGAATTCATATCGAGGTTCCTCCCTGATGGTACCCATGTTTTTGTGAATGAGGCATATTGCCGCTATTTCGGGACTAACCGTGACGACATTATCGGGCATATCTTCAAGCCGGTTATTCCAAAAGAGGACCGTAAAAAACTCAAAGAGCACTTCCGCTCGCTCTCTGCCGGACACCCGGTGGCCATGGTCGAACATCGGATCATTATGCCTGATGGTTCGGAGCGCTGGCAACGCTGGTCTGACCGGGCAATTTTTGATGAAGCCGGGGCAATCCTCGAGTACCAGTCTGTCGGCAGGGATATTACCGAAATCAAAACTACCGAGCTGGAACTCGGCCGAAGTCACGAACAACTATCTGCAGCATACGAAGAGATCGCTGCGACCGAGGAGGAACTGCGCAGTAATTATAACGAACTTGCGAAGAACCAGGAATTGTTGCAGAAGGGCGAGGAGAAATACCATACTCTTGCCGAGAATATCCCCGCAATTGTTTACCGTGTCCTTGTAAAAGAAGGCCGGCGGATGCAGTTCTTTAACCGGATGCTTGAACAGTTCACCGGGTATACCCCGGAAGAATTAACTTCCGGCGAGGTCTGTTCGATCGAACCGCTGATACATCCTGAAGACCGGGCACGGGTTGTGGAAACCGTTGGACATGCGATCAGGCAGCACATTCCCTTTGAGGTCGAATACCGGATGATCGTAAAGGACGGGTCGGCCAGGTATTTTATGGAAAGGGGCAGGCCCGTCTTCGATTCCCATGGAGACCTGGAATATGTTGACGGGACCATCAACGATATCGATGAACGCAAACATATCGTGAAATCTCTTGCAGAAAGCGAGGCGAAATTCCGTTCCATTTTTGAGAATATGCAGGAGGCGTTCTACCGGACAGACCTTGCAGGAAACCTCGTATTGTTCAGCCCGGAAGGGGTGAAACAGGCAGGGTACGACTCGGCTGATGAAATGCTGGGACTCAATATTGCGGAAGTAATCTATTCCGATCCATCGGAACGATCAAAGTTCCTCGAAGCGCTTCGGAAGGATGGAAGTGTCAGCAATTATCCCGTCATTGTAAAGGCACGGGACGACACCCTGCACCATCTCGTTGCCAACAGCCACTTCTATTATGATGATTCGGGGAACGTCCTCGGAGTCGAAGGGATCCTGCATGACATCACCGCCATAAAAGACGCCGAGGAAGAAATCAGGAAGAGTGAAACGAAATTCCGGATCCTCGTCGAGGCTTCGACCGATGTACTATGGGAAGTCGATCTCTCCGGGAAATTCACCTACATCAGCCCCCAGTGCGTAAACCTCACCGGCTATACACCGGAAGAACTCACCGGTTCATCAATGTTTGACCTTATTACCGCTGAACACGTCGATGAAATTGTTTCCCTGTTTAGCACCAGCGTCCTCAAAAAGACCGCTTCCCACTCTCTTGTTGTCCCGGTAAACCACCACGAAGGCCATATTGTCGATGTGGAGATACGTTCGGTCGTTCTCTATGATGATAACGGTGAAATCAGGGGATATGGCGGTATTGCGCTGGACATCACCGAACGCAAAAGGATGGAGGAATCATTACGGGCGAGTGAGGAAAAATTCAGGCTCCTGGTCGAAAACAGTCACGATATCATTTATACACTATCAGCTGACGGTATTTTTACATTTGTCTCACCCGTATGGACAACACTCCTGGGGCACCCTGTAGATCAGGTCCTTGGAAAATCCTTCACACGGTTTGTCCATCCGGACGATATTCCCGGGTGCATGGTATTCCTTCAGTCAGTGATCTCTACCGGGCAACGACAGGATGGGGTCGAATACCGGGTTCAGCATATAGGTGGGACCTGGTACTGGCACACCTCGAGTGCCGTTCCATTCAGGGACGGATGCGGTATAGTCACGGGTTTCTATGGCATCGCCCACGACACCACCAAACGGAGACAGGTTGAGGAAGCACTCCGGGAACGGGAACGATTCCTCACAACCCTGATCAGCAACCTGCCTGGTTTTGTCTACCGTTGCGCCAACGATCCCACATGGACGATGGAATATATGAGTGACGGGTGCGTGGAAATAACAGGATATGCCCCCGATGACTTCCTTGGCAACAAAAAACTGGCCTACAACGATGTCATCCACCCGGAATTCCGGAGCCATATCTGGAATACGTGGCAGGACCGGCTTGAGAAACGGGAGACATTTGAAGAAGAATATCCCATTATTACGAAAACCGGGGAGCTCCGGTGGGTCTGGGAACGGGGGCAGGGAATTTTCTCGGATGGCGGCCGGCTGCTCTATCTAGAAGGGTTCATAACAGACATTACCGGGCGCAAACTGGCAGAAGAGGCACTGCGTAAGAGCGAGCAGCAGTACCGTCTTATCGCTGACAACTCGACCGACGTAATATGGACGCTCGATCTCAATGGAAAAGTGACCTACGTCAGCCCATCTGTCACACTGCTCCGGGGATATACCCCTGAGGAGGTACTGAAACAGACACTCCCCGAGTTGATATCCCCGGGATCGATTGATATCGTGGAGAAAGGGATTCAGGAAACTTTTGCGGAAGCCGGATCGGGTAGCATTCCCGCTCCGCATGTGACCGAAGTCGAGCAGCCCTGCAAAGACGGTTCATCGGTTTGGACTGAAATCGTCTCCCGGGTGTTTTTCGATTCAACCGGGAAACCTGCGGGAATGATTGGTGTCAGCCGTAACATCACCGATCGCAGGCGGGCTGAGGAAGCGCTCCGCCAGGCGGGCAGAAAGCTCAACCTTCTCACGGGCATCACCAGGCACGACATCAGCAACCAGCTGACGGTGCTGCGGGGATACCTTAGTATCCTCGAAAAGCAACGGCCGGCTGTCACAGCGACCGACTACCTCATGAGGGTTGAGACCGCTGCAGAGAGGATTTCCGCGATGATCCGGTTTACCAAGGAATATGAACAGATCGGCATTCATGCCCCAGCCTGGCAGAACTTCCGGAAGCTCGTGGATAATGCGGTAAAGGATACCCAGGCCGGAACGGTAGGCATTGTCAACAGTTTTCCTCCGGATGAAGAAGTATTTGCCGACCCGCTTATCGTCAAGGTCTGTTACAACCTGATTGACAATGCATTGCGGTACGGCGGGAAGATATCGACTATCCGGTTCTCGGTAGAGGAAAACGATACCGATCATATCGTTGTCTGCGAAGACGATGGCAACGGTGTCCCTGCGGAAGAGAAAGAGAAGATCTTCGAGCGTGGCTTTGGGAAGAATACCGGTATGGGGTTATTCTTTGCCCGGGAGATCCTGTCGATTACCGGGATCACGATCCGGGAGACCGGCGAGCCCGGCGGGGGAGCACGGTTTGAAATCATGGTTCCGAAGGGCATGTGGCGTCGTGTTGCAAAGAAGGTCCCATAATCAGATGCTATCCCGGGCCAAGCTGGCAGGCGATCGTGACCGGTGGTGAGTTGATTCAAAAATCAAAATGATGTGGTGAGATACCTGTTTCCCGATATGACCCCTGGCAACCGGGGTTATGTTCCATCTTCTTTTCTATCCACGATTGGCACTATAGCGCAATCCTTTTATTCTTCTCCTGCAAGAGCACGTATCAAAGTGATTTGAATGAGATGCACACCAAAACCAGTCCACTGGATAATCCTGATCCTCGTCCTTGGAACCTCCATCGCCCTGTGCGGATGCACCAGTTCCGTGCCGACAATATCCGCAACACCCACTACGACCCCGATACAACTCACTGCAGGTCCGACTGTTACAATCCAGAACTTTGCATTTTCGCCGGATAGTATCACTGTCCCGAAGGGAACGACGGTAACATGGGTAAACCAGGACACAGTTAACCACCAGATCATCAATGATGCCCAGGGTACCGTTGCCCAGGGTGCATTGTTTACGAGTGGCTCTCTTCAGAAAGGAGCGGGTTATTCGTTCAGATTTGATAATCCCGGAACATATCCTTATCACTGCAATATTCATCCGTCGATGAAGGCGACGGTCATTGTGACCTGATTTCTCCATTATTTTTTGATTAGTTTTACAATTTTAAAATCAGAAGAAGAACTGCCAGGTAACCAGTGTTACATGGATCAGCGCGAACATAATGGTAATTATTGCCATTCTCATGTGCCATTTGAACGGGATATTGTAACGTCCCTTTAACACGAGCATACCGATGGTGGCAGTCGTTATCAGGCAGATAAACGTAATAATCCCAAAATACAGGGCGATAGGGAGGCCGAAAATCACGATATGACCGATGGGAGGAACCATATTCTCGAATCCTTACGTTTATTACAGGTCGATGATAATTATTCCCATTTTGCCTCATATTACTGTTTACCGATTTCTGCCGGATCCCTTTATTCCTCCGGACCTCACACTGTTAAAGGCTAATGGATTTTTTTACCGTCGTCATCATAGGAATTGGCCTTGCAATGGACTGTTTTGCCGTTGCACTCGCCCGGGGGTCGCAGCCCGGAATAAATAAAGTCCGTCTCGCCCTGGTATTCGCCGTTGTTTTCGGGATCTTCCAGGCAGGAATGACCGTGATTGGCTGGGCAGCCGGATCGTTATTCATCGACGTTATTGCTCCCTACGATCATTGGATCGCTTTTATTATTCTTTTTATAATCGGCGTGAAGATGATCGTTGAAGGATTTAAGGACGAGCAGGAGGAGGTAAACCGATCAACAAATTTCCAGCAGATCACTTCTGTCCTTCTTCTTGCAGTGGCGACAAGTCTGGATGCGTTAGCAATCGGCCTTGGGTTTGCTTTTCTCAATACCGATATCATTGTGCCAAGCCTGGTAATCGGTCTCATTGCAGGATTATTTGCCATTGCAGGAGTTTTCCTGGGGACGAGACTTGAGAAAATTCTTGGAAATAAAATTGAGATCCTTGGGGGAATTATCCTGGTCGGGATCGGGATCAAAATTTTATTGGAACATTTACTATGATTTCAGCCTGGTTAATCACGAATCCCCCAAAATAAAAGAAATACCGGAGACAGGAGATAAATTTTAAAATTATCTGAACGTGTCAGAGGATATTATAACGTTTTTTAAGGAATATGGCTTTGTTGAAATCCTGCGGGTTTGAGGGAAATACGAAGACAGGAGGGGGTTTCACCCCCTCCCTGCCCCACCCCCGACAAGATAAACATTTGGGGCATGGGTTTCCCAAAAAGCTCATTAAATTCACAAGTTTTGTGGGATAGTCTTATCCTAACCGGGTTCGCCAAAGTGGCTGGGCGGGGCCCCTGGAGCGTGGAATAAATTCCGGAATAATCCTGATAGGCAGGATAGTTTTAGCCGGGACTATCGGATCAATTCCTAATCGTCCTGATTTTTTACCGTTAAAAAAAAGAAAATATCCCGCCAGTCATTCCGCAACAGGGACCAGTTTTCCTTTCAACTTCTGTTCGATATCCAGTTTTAGCATTTCCACGACATTGTTTGCCATCCCTTTTACTTTGAAGAGGACGAGAGGATCATCTCTCAGGAAATCGGGATCGGTATTCGTGTTGAATTGTGCCCCATGAGTCCGGTAGGAAACTCCAAACGGTGCCAGCAGGTATCCCATCTGCTGGAAATACAGGTAGATGTCCATGGCCGTTTTGGTTGCACCGTCCTCGTGGCCCGATACAGTTATCCCAACAATTTTTCCCTCGGTCAGTCCCTGTTTTTGGAGCTGGTAAAGGTTCTGGATGCAGTTCAGCCTGTCGAGAAAATCCTTAAGACGTGCCGACATGTTATTCCAGTTTATCGGGGACCCCACAATGACTGCTTTTGTGGCAATAATCATCTCATGAAACGCAGGCATGTCATCGAGCTGGTCCCGGCAGGGGTACCGGCAGGCGTTATCCCGCATGCTATAGCAGCACCAGCAGTGATTGATCTGAAATTCATTCAGGTTATAACGCCGGTAACTCACACCCTTCTCTTTAAGGACCTCCTCGACCAGGTCTATCATGTACCCGGTATTATTTGAACGATGATTACTCCCGTTAATCAGGAGGACGTCGAATTTTTCACGGTCGTAGGCGAGCTTTTTCCGCTCTTCAAGTCTTGTATATTCCCTGCTTGTTGCGGCGCACTGGGGGCATTCGTCAGGGGGTGTTTCCCCCCTTGACAGTAAACCGCATACATTGCAAATCCACCTGGTAGCCGGATCACTGCTGTTCTTTTTCGCTTCCCCTGATGCAATAATAGACATGCTGGAATCCCTCCCTGTCCTGGACCGGGCAACCGGGGCAGAGACATCCTTTTTCTTTCGTGATGCATTTACTGGTATTATTTATGGCCATGCAAAAAGCGATCATCTCCTTGCAATCGATAAAACTCGGGCACATCCTGCACATACATAATTTGACTGCTTCGTTTCTTTCCATGATTAATTTCTCCTTATCGCCATAGTGGCATTGAATTGTCAAACTACTTATAAGATGCCGTAATCATCTTCGGCCCGGAAGGGTTGGCTGCCGGATTTCTATCCGCCGGTTCCGACAAGGGAAACCCCGGGAAAAATCCGACAAACATTTAAGAAACATGGAGTGGTAATCAGAGTAAATCCAGTGGTGAACAAAATGACCGCAGAGATCGTGTTAATGAACCGGGAGGCCGTTGCAATTGCCGCCGATAGTGCAGTCAGCCTTATGGGGGGACAGGTGGAGAAACCCCAGAAAATATTCACATCGGCAAACAAAATTTTTGAACTGTCCCCTTCACACTCCGTCGGCTTCATGATTTTTAATTATGCGACATTCATGGGGATACCCTGGGAGGTCATCTTTGCTCATTACCAGAAAAAAATAAAGAACCAGGCATTTCCCACCACGGAAGAATACGCGAAGGATTTTATTAATTTCCTGGCCGGTGAGGAGGACCTGGTCCCCCCGGAAGGAGAAGAGAACTACTTCATTACCAATGCCTACAGCTATTTCCTTTCTATCAAGGAATCGATCGTGCAGAACGTAAGTGACCTGGCGATGACTTCCGGTGATGTGACCGAAGAAAATGTCATGAAAGTCCCTGAATCCACTATCCAGGGACTATACGATGCGATTAATGCCGCACCCTACGAGATTTCCATGACGGAGGAAGATGCGGCCAGGCTCCGGATATTGTACGATGAGAAAATCAGCCGTGCGATTGGTGAAGTATTCGAGACACTTCCTTTGAACGAGACGTCCCTGAAACTGCTGAAAGCAATCCCTGCCCTATTTTTCGTTAAATCCGCGGGTCCGCTCGATATTCTCTCGAAGGACTATTCAGGTCTGGTAATCCTTGGGTTCGGGGAAAAAGATATTTTCCCGTCCCTCGTTTCATACTGGATCGAGGGCCGGCTGAATAAAAAACTGAAATATACGGAAAAAAAGAACGTAAAGATAACGTTCCAGAACGGGGCGGAAATTATTCCCTTTGCACAGCATGAGATGGTTGATATTTTCCTTTCGGGAATGGATTCTGCCTTTGAACAGGCCCTTTTAAGCAGCATTGCCTCGACGTTGTATACCTACCCGGAAGCCATGATCGACAGTATCGAAGAACTGACGGATGAGATGAAACAAAATTATAAAGGTGCATTCCAGATAAATACCGACGAAATTATGAAAAACCTGTCAGATGCTCTCAAGAACTACCGTATGTCAAATTTTGTCCCCATCATCAATCTCATGATCGCCCTTCCTAAAACCGAAATGGCCTCAATGGCTGAATCGCTTGTGAACATCACATCGCTGAAACGCAGGATATCCATGCAGGAAGAGACTGTCGGGGGACCGGTGGATGTAGCGGTTATCTCAAAAAAAGACGGATTCGTCTGGATTAAAAAGAAACAGTACTATCCGGCCGCGATTAATCCGTCAACTCCGGGTTCCCGGGGGAGATTTCCGTGAAGGATGAAATGGTAAAAAATCTCCCCGGGAAACGGGATGTCGCCCGGTTCAATGAAGAATTAGAGAAGAAATTCTTCCCCAGGTCCCATGAAAAAAAAATGCGGGAAAAAATGATGAAGGACCCGAAGCTTTTCGAGGAACACCTGAAAGAAAAACTCCGCAAATGTATGGTAAAGAAGTAGATTTATCATTCCGGCGGGCATTTCTTCCCGGTTGTAATTTGAAAGGGGGGGTTTACCCCTTGCTTTGCTTTTGTCCCGCCTTCCCCTTACGGGGTCTGACTGTCACCGGTTATCAGTGCAAAACCATCGAAAAGTGTCACTGGCCGGTTCCATGCCACCAACGGTCTTTTCTCCTGCTCCGGTTTCAAGCCCCTGTTTTGTTCACGTGTCCCGAACGCCACATATCGGCCGGAATAACTATCTCAAACCGTGACCCCTTGCCGGACTCTCCGGTCTCGGCGATCGTAATACCGGTAATGGAGAGAATTTCCCGCGAAAGAGCTAATCCAAGCCCTGTGTTCTTCCCATAACCCCGTTCGAAAATCTTTTCCTTCTCGTCAACCGGGATTCCCGCACCGTCATCCTCGCAGAAAAGGACATGATCGCTACCGCGTTGCTCCGTAAAGAACCTTATTCTCGTGATTTTTCCGCCATATCGCACCGCATTATCTATCAGGTTGGAAAAGACCTTCGAGATGAGCGGATCGGCGAATATTTCCGCGTCTGAAGGAAGATCGTTTTTCACCTGGACCATTCCGGGGTGTGTGTCCCTGGTCAGTGTATCGATGAGAATATGGCAGTTCTGCCAGGCGGGAGCTGAAACACCGATATCCCCGTATTCCCTGGTAAATTCGATCATGGACGAGATGCGGGAGGTCACCCCGTTGATCCGTTTGAAATAGTCCTCAAGGCCCGGGTCCGGGACTTTTTTCTGCAACAGTTTGAGGAAACCGTTCAGTACCATCAGCTGGTTGTTGATATCATGCCGGGTGATTTCCGTGAGCAGCGATAGTTGCCGGTTTGCCTGACAGATTGCTTCTTCATCTTTTTTCTGCTGCGAAATGTTGGAGATAACACCCAAAAAACTACTGGAACCCGTGCCATCGTCGACCGGCCGGGTCGAGGTCCTCACCCAGGACAGGGTGCCGTCCCGATGACGCAGGCGCCACTCGAACGGCCTGATCAATCCCCTGCCAATATCGCGGAAGCGGTCCAGAAGTGCGGGAATATCCTCTTCGAATACCACTTCTGTAAATGGTTTTCCAATAAGATCGGAAGCTGGATACCCGTACTGGCGTTCTCCCACGGGGCTCATGTAGGTGATGAACCCATCCCGGTCTACGGTAAAAACAACATCGTTGAGGTTTTCTACCAGGGAACGGTACCGCTTTTCGCTCTCGAGCAACATCATCCGGGAACGGATCCTGTTTACCGTGCTGCCGACCTCTGAAGCGAGCATTTCAAGTGTCTGGCGGGCAGTCTTGGGAATGTCATCCATGGTATGCGATGCGACATTGAGGAGGGCAACAAGACTGCCTTCATGCATGACCGGGATACTGGCAACGGTATTAATTCCTTCTCCGTCCTGGATCTCGTCTCCTATGGGTTTCCGGATATCAGCAAATTTTCCATAAAACGGAGTTCCCGCCTTTGCCCAGGTCACATAGGGTGAATCCGGATCATAATGCGAGACGTGCCGGACAAACCCGGGCGACAGGCCGCGACTTACCAGGAGATCCAGTGCTCCCGTGGTTGGATCTGCAATATATATGCCCCCGGAATCCAGCCCCTCGATTTGCAGCGTTGCTGAAAGGATCCGGTTACAGGCGTCATCGAGGCTCGTGCAATGGTTGAGCTCAAGAATCAGGTCGTGCTGAATCCGGAGTGAATTTTCAGCGTTTTTTCTCCGGGTAATATCACGGGCGATTATCTGGACCCCTGCATAGGTGTCTCCTTCGAGAACGGGTCTTCCTACCCCGTCAAAAATTGAATAAGATCCATCCTGCCTTTTCATCCGGAACTCGATCTGCTCTTCCGGACTCCCCTCGTTAAGGCGCTTAATGGCGAGCCCGATTTTCATGATATCCTCTTCCGGGAAGATCTCGGGGTGTTCTTGTACCCCGGTGAAGTACTCAGGAAAATATCCAAGGATTTTCTGAATGGATGGAGAGATATACGTGGGAATTCCTTCCGGGTCTGTTATGATAATCAAATCCGAAATTCTCTCGGTAATACCCCGGAACCGCTCCTCACTTTTTTTCAGGGCATCGGCAAATTTTTTCCGTTCCTCTATCGGTCTTGTCGTTGTTACGATACCGTCGATGCCGGGGACCCCGATAAGATTCGATGCGATTGCCTCGACATACAGGTAACTGCCGTCAGCTTCCTGATCCGGAACTCCGTGGGAGTTCCCGGATTCGCCCGGGAATATACCTCAAGAATAAGCTTTTCGGACGAATTCACGATCATCCGCGTGAATAAATTCCAGAGGGCTTTTTCCTGTTGTGAAACCCGGGGAATAACCGAGAATGCGGGTCGCCGAGGGGGACTCGTAGACGATCAACCCCTCGGCATTGATGATACGGATGATATCGGTAGAGTTCTGGATCAGGGTCCGGAACCGTTCCTCGCTCTCCCTCAACTCCTGTTCCTGAACGGCAAGTTCCTCATAATTCTGCCGGAGTTCTTCTTCCGATGCCGATAGCTGTTCGTACGAAGCATTGAGTTCCTCATTTTTCATGACGAGTTCCTCTTCTGCACGCTTCCGGGCTGTGATTTCCCGTATGGATTCGATAGCACCTGTAATTTTTCCCGCAGAATCGAAGAGGGGGGAGGCGGTAAACCAGAGATATGTACCGCTGCCGTTATGAAAATGCGGAATGAATATTTCAGCAACGAGCTTGTCGCCATCTTTCTTTATATCCGGGTATTTTTCTATCATTGTCGCGTCGCTACTAAGGACGAAATCGATAAGTATCGGTCTTCGTTCCCGGTAAAACGGGATGGAGTACTCGTAATTGCCCTTTCCAAGCATGTCAGAGGCCGGGACCCCTGTCAATTCCTCGACCGCCCTGTTCCATGCGATTACCTTCCCTGCCATGTCGATCGCGAATGTCGCATCGGGCAGGAAGTTAATGATGTCAGAGAGCCGTCTTTCTGTATCCCTTGCCAGTTTTTCAGTCCTGTGACGGATCACCGCCGATCGGACTTTGTGAGCGAGTTCAGTGAACTGTGCTTCAGGCTGGCCGCCTTTCTGGACATAAAAGTCCGCACCGCTGTTGATCGCCTGGATTACTATCTCTTCCCTGCCTCTCCCGGTAAACAGGATATACGGGATCGACCCGAATTTCGTGCGGACCTCGACAAGGAACTGGATACCGTCCATATCCGGCATTTTATAGTCGGATATTATGGCCTCATATTGTACTTTTTGCAGGTGTTCCAGTGCCTCCTTTGCGGAAGAAAGCGTATCAACAACAAACTCCCCGTTGGCCTCGAGGAAGTATTTTCCTATCTCCAGCAACCCGGGTTCATCGTCGACATAAAGGACACGGAGTGGATCTGCCATTTCACTCCATTGTCTGTCTGGGAGTACTTACTTTTTTGCATTGTTTATCTGGAGATTTTATGGAACATTTTTTCCATGCAGATCTGGCATTAATTTTAATTCAGGCGTGGCTTTCAGACATTTTTAATGTGTAAAACAGGAAAGATCCGGCTGTGATCCGGGCCAGCATGCCCAGGTTTCTTCCCTGGTTGTCCGGAGTAGTACACCTGTTTGTAATGAACAATAGACAATTCAGGATCACTGGGTGATTGTCCGGGATTTGTGAAGGAGTCAGGAAATGTTGGGAACCGTTTCCTGCCTCCCCGGTGCATGGC
Organism: uncultured Methanomicrobiales archaeon; assembly: GCA_963815625.1. Classification (GTDB taxonomy): domain Archaea; phylum Halobacteriota; class Methanomicrobia; order Methanomicrobiales; family Methanospirillaceae; genus CAIKOD01. Next base: position 273,676 of record CAWFHG010000005.1, on the reverse strand, counting down.
TGGGCACCAGGATTTATGGAAAACAAAAAAAATAATTGTTATTTAATCGCGGCTTTCACTTTTACCATCATATCCGGTGGGATAGGGTCCATATTGTGGACGGTTTTTGCGTGTTCCGCTATCCTGGTCATCAGCTCAGCTTCGGTAGGTGCAGAGGTCTGAAATTTACAGTCCTTACCAATACATGTAAAGGATGGCATCTTTTTTCACCAGTGAGAAACTAATTTGTGGCTATTTAGTTCTTGTGTACTACGTTTTTCCAGAAAGAAAAAATTAAAGTCGATATTATCATTCAAACATCCGGATGAGATTACAGCGGACCCAGGATTTTCCTAAAAAATCCCTGGACCAAAATATCCTTATGGTTAGGTTCCCTCCCCATATCACTTTTATATCCCCGTTGTTTCTTATTCCGCTTCACCCCGATGAAAAAATCCAAAGTATCAAAAACTATTTCATATTTAACGGAACAAAGGCAACCAATAAGCCCCTCACGATATGGAACACGGAAAAAACGGGTGAAATATGGCCATTAACGACGCACAAACTTTGTTCACGTTATTCTTTGCGATTTATTTTGGTATGGTAATCGGCCGCTCCCATGACATGTATAAACCGTGGGATACCTACAATGCCTGGAAAGGGAAACCTCACAGCATCAGGCGTTTGATTACGGCATGGATTATTTTATTCATCATCCCGCTAATCCAGTTCGGAATCCTGTTTTCTCTGCTCGGATCTGTCTTTATTCCATTCGATATGACAATCGGTGGCATCTCAAATGTTGTCCTGATTGGCTTCGGATCGTTTTTCGAATTTGGCTATTTCAGGATATACGAAGCATTCCTGCACAGTTTTCCCGAATCTTTTTTTTCAAGGGAAGAATTACCGGAGTGGAAGGAATCGGGGAAAATTCTACCGGATTTCCGGGCTCATTTTATGCCCGGGGTTTTATATGTGGTTGTCTCAATTTTTGCGGTCCTTACTGCAATTTATTTTTAACTGTCATCAACGATACACCTGAACCAGGAAACAGCCACCCTGATCCAGACCTTTTCTTCTCATCAGTTCGGCGGTAATTGCACCAGCAGTGGGACTATTTCGGCGTGTGTCATAATTTTTGGATTGACAATAGATCTTCAATCGTGTCATTCATATATTTGTATGAATCGTAGATGCCCTGGTTATAAAATTCCGGTGCCAGTTCTTCTATGATGAAATCCAAAATCAGACCCGCGGCTAAATCACCAAGTTCTTCTTCCCTTTCTTTTAAAAAATAACTCTTGATCGCCCTGATCATATCGTCCCGTTTCTCTTTGGTTACTTTGATATTGTTCTCATTTTTCATACAAATCACCCGTTTTTTAACAATCCTTCGATTGGGTTTTTATTTATCAAATTCAAGTTCAGTTTCCGTTTGGTTATACAGAAGATAAATGTATTTTTTACTTATGCCCCGGCAAATGAGGATATACGGGAGGCTGCACGTTGAAGCTTTTCGACTTCTCTATGATGGGCGGCGCTATGGCAGGAAGATAACAATTGTTGCTGTTTGATGCGGTCAGGGTGGCCGGGGCCGTGTGTGGGGTGAGAAACGAACCTTTATTTTATCTTTGTGTTTTTAGGAATATTTTAGGAATTCCAAATCAGTGCAACAGTATAATTCACAAAAATTCGTGATGGAATGTAACCTGAATGCTATTAAAACCAGAGACCGATAATCCTGCCATGAGACAAATTCATCCCGGGGTTGTAATTTTCCATGGTCCCGATATGAAAATCTCTATAATTCTGATCGCAACTGATTTTCTAACCCGCTAAAAAATGTTATGGTTTTTATGGTTTCTTAATGGCTTCCTTCAGTTCCTGATATTCCTGCAGACTGATTTCACCCTCGGCAAGTCTCGTGTTCAATATGGATATCGCCGCTGCCGATTCACTCAGGGCAGCTTTCTGTGGTCCGATAGTTTCTTTTTTCCGGAAGATATCCCGGATCGATGTGTACCAGTCTTTTCCAGGACCGCGAGCCAGAGAATGGTCCTGTAATAACGCCAGAAGGGCCGATATTATCGCGGCAACAGCGACAACAACTGCCGCAACAGTCGCGCCGGAAGGAGAACCGAGTGTGAACAACGTTATGGGAACGACAAACAGGGCAATTACTCCGATAACTATATGCACCTTAAGGGTCCAGCGGAACGCCTTCGATAAAACAGACCCAACCGCGAGTGCGAATGCCGATAGTGCGAAATACGACACTATAAAAAGTATAATTACCGTGAAAACCGGTCCAAATCCGGTTACTGAACTAAAGGATCTGTAAAGGTCCTGTACCACAGACATTACGAACAGGAGGCCCACACCGCAGAGGGTATACACGACAGCGATCGCACCCCTTGTACTGAAACTCTGCGGGAAGGTGAGACGACCAAGCCCGAAATAGTCGTGGAACACCAGGAGTCCGAGCGGAATAAATGAAATAAGGAGGAAGATGATCATCAGGATTTCCGGGGAAATATTGAATGATCCGGCAGCAGGAACTGACATTCGTTGGGGTTGCACCCACACTGGTGGGGATCGGGCTTGTAATAGTGGTCTGCGGATTTGTGACCCCTGGTATTCCGGTTGTCGAAGTGGCTGTCAGAGGCACACTTCCGGGGAGAATTATATTCGCCTGTTTTATTACTTCAGTACCCGGGACCGGTCCGTTCCCGGTGTAATCAGCAATATCGATCAGGGTCTTTTTCTGGGTTGCCGGTACAATCCGGTACATCCCCGGTAAGAATAACCTTTATAGACAGGTCCCTTCTGGAAGGATACGAGATGTCCCATCCGGCAATATCCAGTTTTTTGCCATTAGCTATCTGCGGGGTATTCGGGTTACCATCAAGAATAATAGTGTAATTCCAGCGGGCATTGTCAAGATCGGTTGACATGCCCAGCGTATCACTGTCGGAAAATGTCACCCCGCCTGAAGGGATGAAATTAATTCCGTACGAGATCGATACCTTTTGCGGGGGGTTCTGGCCGGAAACGAGATCGCCGGAGGGGGTAATTGCAATATTCTGCACAGAAATACTCCCTGATACAACCGGTATTACGAGGATCAGGAATAACAGAACAGAGAGATACATTTTCGTGCTGGTCATATGTTATCAGTACCAAAGAATGCACGGAGGTAATTAAAGCATGAGGTTGAACCAGTAAATCCGGGGACTTGCCCGGTCAGGCTATTTTTTTTAATCCCGCCGATCCGCATCCGGGTAGGAATATTCATCATAATTCTGGTGTCGGAATGATATCATTAATGAAGGGAACTATACTATACAACTAACACGCACCGCAATTCGCGTGCCGGACAGGAATCGGATGACTGAATTCGAACAAAAAAGACTTGTCCCGATCGAATCCTCGGATATGAAGAAACTATTTACGGGTTCAATTGGAGAGGTATCATGGCGGTATGGATAATGAAGAAGAATATTTCTGGTCTGATAAAGTCTGTTTCGTTATTCCTGGTGATATTTACAACAATTATCCTGGTAGCCGGGATTGCACTGCCGGTGAATGCAGCAAATGCAACTCCAATCATTACGGCTACAACGGCAACCCCGACGGCCACGAGCACCCAACCGCCCCGGGGCTCTGTTTCTGCCGGTTTCTACGGTGATCCGGTTGAAGGACCTGCGCCGCTCGGCGTCCAGTTTACCGACACGTCAACCGGAGGTCCCGACACATGGAGCTGGTCGTTTGGCGACGGCACGACCGGTAATATTCAGAGCCCGTTACACACCTATCTTTATCCGGGAACATATGGTGTGACGCTGACCGTGCGAAACCCGTCAGGGGCGACGAACACCTTTTTCGCGGATAGCTACATTACTGTGACCAATCCCGTGACCGTGACCACTACAGCCACAACAACGGTTGCGACCACTGGTACGACCGCTACCCCTACAACGAATACCGACACGGTTTTCGCAGGATTCAGCGGGACACCGGTGACAGGCCTAAGCCCTCTTTATGTTACCTTCACCGACTCTTCCACCGGGGCGTTAGACTCGTGGTACTGGGACTTCGGGGATGGCAGCCAGAGTAAACAGCAGAACCCCCCCCAGCACAAGTACTCTGTTCCGGGTAAGTATACGGTCTCATTAACGGTAACCGGAACGGGTGGGGATACCAATATCAAAAAACTCGAGAATTATATTACGGTGACGGATCTCTCTACCACGACCCGGACGACGGCTCCGGTTACAAGTAGAAGTACCGGAGCAACACCCGTAACCACCACTACGATTTCCCGGCAACCAACACCCGTGCTGCCAACGGGTCAGTCAGGGGAAATGGAAGCTATCTATTTCATAATAATCGGGATCGTCGCCACTATCGTCGTGGTAGCAGTAATCCTCTATAAGGGTGCAGGGACGAGACAGGATAAAATGTGATTAAGTAATTTGGCTTAATCAAATCTTTTTTAGGGTATGATTTAGAAGTGTAACGCCTCTGTGATGGCTGGTAATGGCGATCACCTGATGGTAAAAAAAAAGAAAATATTGGCTCTGTAGAAATCCTGTGGATAATAAAAAAGTTAACCGATCTGCTTAGACAGGAGGGGGTTTCACCCCCTCCCTGCCCCACCCCCATTACGATATTCTTTGGGGCAGGGTTTACCATGATCCAATTAAATTAAGAGTTGTTTGGGGATAGTCTCTATCCCAACCGGGGTCGCCGCAGCGGCGGGGCGTAGCCCCGGGAGCGTTGGAAAATTAAGGAATAGTCCGAAATTGTAAGGACATATTTGAGCATTTCTACAGAGCCAAAATATCCAGTACCCGGAGTGGAACCATGACTTACAGACGGTACCTGCCTTCGTGAAGAAACTGACATTTTCCATCATCGTGATATTCCCGAACGGATTGCCCGGGACAGCGATGATATCCGCAGTCTTCCCGGTCGCGAGTGTCCCAAGCTCTGACCGCATCAGCATCTCGGCGGCAACACTTGTTGCGAAGGCCACAGTGGACGGTTTTTACCGTAGGGTCGGAGTGGGGCTAAAAAAATTTCGGTTTAAGGTTTCATCTAAACGTCTTTAAAAAAAAAATCGCAGTCAACAAAATAGTGTCAAAAAAAATGATTCAGGGTGTTAAGGATCTCCACCCCATCCGTACGGTCAGGATATTTCGTTTTTGGTTTCGAGATCGAACTCGATCGGGCCTACGAAGTTGGCAATGACGTTATAGATGATCGCGTATAAGGCTCCCGCGATAAATCCGCCGATCAACCCTATGATGATCGCAAAAAATACGATCAGTCCGCCGATTCCAAGGCCCAGGAGCGGGCCGAACCCTGCCGTTGCAGCAGAGCCGATGAACGCCGCCATCGCGCCAATGATTATTCCTTCAATCAGGCCGAAGATCAGGCCGAACACTGCCCCTATCTTGGCCAGGCTCATTACTTCCAGGTGTTTTAACGAATAGTGTGTGATTGTCATTGTACAGCTATATCGATCGGGGCCGTATTTAATTCAGAGGGAGTGGAAGGTGAACTGATTGTATAGTTCATAATTGAAAAAGTAGCGGGTGTAATTTCAAACCCAGGGAAATCCGGCAATTTGTGACTGATATCGTTACGGATGATATTGTGACGGTAAACGTGAGAAATGTCCCTTGTTTTTAATTTTGTCTGGTAACAGATTCCTGCCGTTTTTCCTGTGCACCGGAACATGGTCACCCCCAATTGTTGATAACTCCATTCAAATAAGGAACCTTCGCCCGCCCAACTCCCGGTGATCAGTATGTCCCGGTAGAGGGCCGGCAACCAGACAGTGACCGGATAAGTAATTAAACGAGCACACGGATGGTTTTATGAAAGGGTTTACCGATGAAAAAGCCTCGTCCGCAATGTGCGAAATGTACCATTCTCCGGTGTGGTGCTGCAGAAAAGAATACAAACGTACCGGCATCCTGCCCTACGGAAAAGTACCCCGACCTGGTTGAGGAAACGAAAGAAAAATATGCCCTTCCTGAGAACCAGGCCGTAATTCAGGGCTGGTTCGGCCTGATGAGTAAAATTCTTGACCCGGAAAAACCAGAAAGAAAAATTTTCGTGGACAAGAATTGACGAAGTCATGGAGTATGCGAAGCTACGGGGAATGACGAGGCTCGGCATTGCCACGTGTTATGCATTGCTTCCTGAATCGAGGTTATTGTCTGATATTCTTGAAAATAACGGATTTGATGTTGTCTCTGTATCATGCCTCTGTGGGGAAGTGAACCCTCAGGATATGGGCATGCCGGGGAATATATTCTGCAATCCTATTATGCAGGCAGAAGTACTCAACCGTGAAAAAACCGAACTGAACCTCATGGTAGGACTTTGCGTGGGCCATGACATACTGTTCCTGCGTCATTGCAACGCGGAGACAACACCTCTCGTGGTTAAAGACCGTGCTCTCGGGCATAATCCTGTAGCCGCGTTATATCTCAGCCAGAATCCTTTTTACAAGGACCGGTTCATCAGAAAATAAAGAAATATAGCAACCGCAGACAGGGAGATCCGTGACTGATACGGACAACGAAGAACAGGTAAAAGATCCAGCTGTCCGGTCGATCACCCGGAGGACCCTGGTTCTCAATGGGTCGGACAAAAACCGGAAATAACCGATCAGAACATTAATCACATAATTTTCGCATAGGTTCAGCAATGCAAACCCGGTACCTCCTTCTCCTCTTCTGCCTCGTCCTTGCCGGGCTGGTTATAGCTACGGTCACTGTCCCGTCACTGGTGCCCGCATTTTTTTTGAACGGCACGACAAACAAGCCTGTTGTTTCCACCAGCCCGACAACACCGGTAACTACCGTGCCAGCCGATCTCGCGGGAAGGCTCAGCATCACTTCCACTCCTCCCGGTGCAGCGGTCTATCTGGACACCGACGCAGCACCGTCCGGGGCAACCCCCGCAGTTTTCACGCTTTCCCCCATAACCCACCCCATCATGCTCAGGCTTTCAGGGTACAAGGACTATGTAACGAGCGTTCGCATCCCGCCCGGATCCCTTGTCTCTTTTTATGCAGAGCTGGAGCCTGCAGAGGTTTCTATCAAGTCCATGAGAATTTGTTATAGTATTTCTCCAATAATTTCGTTAAGATCGGTGTCAATTTGTTTTTTCGCATATGAAGCAATTTGAATTCGTTCAGGGAGATACCCATCATATTTTTCAAAAACCCGGTTTGAGAATTTTTCTGCAATTTCGTATGATGTTGGCATATTCGTTAGCAAATTTTTATAGATCTTTTTGATTTCATCAGGTGTTATCCCAGAAAATATTAACGCAATATGATGATGATCATCCTCAACTTTTAAGCCAGCAAAAGATTTCCCCAATGCCAGAAGTGTTCTATGTTTTGCGGATCCCGTCCAGGTAAACCAATAGGTAACCTTCCCATCCTGAATGAAAGAGCTATTTTTCAGTCCTGCATTAATTGCCACCATTCGAGCAGATTTTAACATTTCCTTTGCCTGGTCATCCAAATAAGAAGGAATATCATCTGAAAACAAGAACTTCTCTCATCTTCTCTCGTACCCGTTGATGGATATCCGGTCCGGATGATGAAAAAAATACTGGTAACTTTCCTCCCTTTGAAGGTTCTACTAAAATTTCTCCCCGTTTGAAATCGATCTGGATAATCTTCCAGCGTCTCCCGGCCAGGATAAGGAAACCCTCCGTCTCTATATCAGGAACACTACTTACACTCCCGATTTTCTTCCCTTTATGGATCACATTCAATTCACGGTCTGATGCAAATGCTGAATAAAAATCAAAATTCCTGACAATTTTCTCACCTACTAGACCCAAAAATATCAGTCCTTGTGAATCCTGATCTACTAAGTCTTCTTTTTTTAAATTTTTCAGAATATCGATATAATCCTCTTTAGTGACTGAATTGAACGTTCCCTTAAGGACTAAATCTTCATATAGCGTACTGCATTTGCTCCACCACGTTCAGTAATGATGCTCAATATCTGCTGAATAAATGTAGAATAATGGGGCAAATCTCCTAAAGGAGGTTCACACCATTTTTCCAGCATCAACTCCGTCATCGCTACTGACCTTAAGAAATCCGGATATAACCTATCAATAATTGAGGAATTCTCCAGGTCTTCCTCTAGGAACACAACCATTACTGAGGGTTCATCTTCGGCCCTTCCACTCCGCCCTAATCTTTGCATCAGGGAGTTTACAGACCAGGGAGCCCCAATTTGTCCAACAATAGATACATCTCCGACATCAATCCCTAATTCGAGGGTACTTGAACAGAATGCAACAGTGGGACTTCCAGATTTAAGAAGTTCTTCTGTTTCTTCACGCTCCGTTTTAGATAATGAACCGTGATGTATTCTGAAAAAATCTGATAATCCTTTATTTTCGATATATCGATGCAAATAGTCTGTATAAAATTCAAGCATCTGTCTGCTATTAATGAAGACCAAAGCAGTTTTCCCATAAAAATAATGAATAATATCTTTGATCATCTCATCCAGGTGACTATCCTCTTTGGAGTCTTTATCTGGTTTTTCAACAAGATAGCCTTTGATTAAGTATTTTATTTCCTTTTTTTCGGAGAGATCTGTAATAATTTCGATGGAGTCTGGCTCTTTCGGCATCAACCATTTTTGGGCAATTCCTATATCTCCCAGTGTTGCCGAGAGGCCTAAAATTCTGATTTTTTCCCCTGAATTTCTTGAAATTCTGTTGATCAAACTTTTAATGTGAGCTCCCCTTTCCGTGCCCATAAATGAATGCATTTCATCAATGACAATAAAAGAGACATTATTGAATAATTTTGAGACATCGGCTGAGTGGTTGACAAAAATTGATTCGATTGATTCGGGAGTGATTAAGAGAACGCCTGCCGGATTTTTCAGGAATTTTTTCTTGGCATTTGCAGATACATCACCATGCCATTTAAAAACAGGAATTTCTGCAAGATCGCACAATTTTTCAAGGCGTCCGAACTGGTCATTGATCAGAGACTTTCAATGGGCCGATGTAAATTGCCCCGACACCGCCGGATTTATCGTCGGCAATTTTTGATAGAATGGGCAAAAAGGCAGCCTCAGTTTTTCCACCGGCAGTATGAGCCGATATGATGATATTTTTATCAGTCTCGAAAATTTTATGTATAGTATCAACCTGAATAGGTCGGAGCTCGGTCCATCTCATCTTGTAAAGCATCTGTTGAAGGGAGGGATGTAAAAGATAAAATGCACTATCGGCCATAATATTCAGGAACTAAAGCCTCAAAGAGGTAAGATCATCGTCTTTTTTATTCGTTGTTGGTGGGATATCCCCGGTACCGGTTTCCTTCACCGCTTCCTTTTCACTCGTTCCAGGTGAAAGGATATCTGTGTAAGTTTTATTCGGGTTTTGTTCAAGAATCGATAACAAAGAAACAAATCTCCGGACCATGTCACCAGGTGTCTGATAAAACTCAGATCCAAGTGTTTTTGCACAATACGAAAGATAATCTTCGATTCCCTTATCAGGGATTAAATATTTTTCAACCTCTCCACTAGCAAATACATTCCGAATATTGCAGAGGAGCACGTAATTATCCTCTATTGACAGATTTTCAAGAAATATTACCGGACCGGAGAAATCCTTCACATCAGCCACCTTAAAGGTATTTCTTGCCAGTCTCCGAGCCAGTGCTTCATTACTCGCAATACCACGCCGCGAATCATTCAGAAAATCGTCAGTCCCTGCAAAAAAGAAACCGATCGCGCTAACATTACCTTGGAGACAATCATTAACAATTTTCAGTAACATGTCATAATTGGCATCTCTTGCTTGAGGGCTGTTGAGCCCATGGGATATTATCCCAAGTTCATCGATAAAGACGATGAACCCCGAATATCCCGCCATTCTGGTAAAATGGGCCCATAATTTTAAGTAATCATAAATATCCTCATCGGAAATGATATTTCTGACACCCAAGTCCTGCCGAGCCTCAAGCTTACTGTTGTAGTCACCTGCGAGCCAGCGAAGTGCAGAAGACTTTAAATGCTCGTTATCCGCCGAAAAACCCTCATAATATTTACCAATCACCAAGGCAAAATCATACCCACTAACAAAATCCTGAAGAGGTTTTAATTCCTGGTGAATAGCCTGAATTACTTCGTCCTGTCCCTTTCCTTGCTGTTTAAGGCGATAATCAATGTCGGATATCCATTTTTCGATAAGACTGGAGAGGGCACCCCCTTCAGGTTTCGCCCGGACTCCAAGGTTATGAATTAATTCTGAATACAGTGCCTGAGCCTTCCCATTGGACCCGGCCAGTCTGACATTCTGGGTAATATCTGCATTAACGGTTACAAATTTTTTCTCAAGAGCTAATGCACGTGTTAAATTAAGGAAAAAGCTTTTTCCAGAACCATATTTACCGATTACAAATCTTAATGAAGCCCCTTTGTTGCTGACCCTATCAAGGTCCGTTAAAATAGCAGTTATTTCATCCTTTCTGTCGACCTGAACATGTTGAAGCCCAATCCTTGGGACCACACCGGCCGATAGTGATTGGATTATTGCATCCCGTTCCCGAGGTTTGATTTTTGCCATTCTTGCACCAGAAGATTATTGCAAAATATTCTGGCTATTAACGATAATTGTTCCGTTATTCTCCTCGAGTAAGAAATCTCCAAATTCCTCGTCTGACCAGGTATTAATTTCCTGAACGGTTGCCTGGGGCATACATCCGAAATTCCGGACTATTTTGTCAAATTCGTCGATATTTAGATTATTCAATTTAAGAATCTCGTAGAGTATGGGATAATATCTTGATTCAAGTTTTACAATTGAAGCCTGTGGAAACGGTAATAATTGGATATCAAATCCATTGTCTCTTTTTTCCAGAGTAATTTCGTAGGATAAAACAGTCTCGTCCACCTCACAAGGATCTGGTTCGTCTTCGTTAAACACGAGCACTAACACTTTCTGGACTTCTTCTGTATTACGGATGGTAACCTTAACTTTTTCCGGATCAATAATTACCTTTGTTACCTCTGGAACTATCGGCGGAAGTGGCTCCCCTTTACGAAATTTTACCCCTTTTTGGATGATTACTGGATTTTCCTGATTTCTTGAAGATAATGCTTCAGCAATTAAAGTATCAGAAGTTATTGTATCAATACCGAGAGAGGAGAACGCTTTTTTCAAAGCCTTTTGTTCATCAGGTGTAAGAATGTTATCAAAAAATGCAATTTCTATGAGGAATTTACCTACTGTGATTCGTTGATTGAGTGCCAGGTGATCTTTCAATCGTGATGCAAGTTTCTCAAATGATTCAGGTTGGATTTTTCGAATTTCCTGAAATGCATTCAAACATTGTATCTCAAACACATTGAGGGTAAAAAAATCCTGCAAAATGTTTTGATTCAGGTGATCCATCTCCTCTGAAGTCACTGGCGCATCGGAGATGGCGACCGAATATGCAAGATCGAAGATCATTGCTGCTGCATAAAAATTATTGGATAGAGTAGTATCTTGCCCAATGAGGGGATAAAGAGCAAGAGTATCATTCCAATGGTAAGGCTTTCCTAAAATTTTCTGGTCGGGTATTAGCTGGAATCCTATGTCCTTTCCTGCCGCTACCAGATTTTTGCTCTGGGTGGGTGTTAATATTTCCCGCATTTCGATATTCAACACTGAACATAAGTCTCCTACCGTGACAAGTCCGAAGTTCTCTTTTTTATGTGAATCTACTAAATTACTCCATTTATCTTTGTCAGGATGAGGAATCAGCTCTTTTAGTTCAGGCGGTAGCACACAGTATGCCTCCGCGTTCATGATACCATTTGATTTCTGAATTTTCCGGCTGAATAGTTGGACAGATTCAATACAATCAGCAAATATTTTAACAATTTCCGAAAACTGGGTTGGTTTCCCTAATGGATTAGGGAGCAGAATTTGACGATTTGAGCGATTTTGGTAACTATTCTGGTATCGATAACCGATCAAACTCGGGCTTGCAGGATGATATTCAACTTTATACAAATTTTTTGAGCAAACCATCTGAAGGCCATTTGGATACGCAGCATTATATTTTCGTTCGAAAAGAATTTCTAACTCTTTTTCCACCTTTTTAATTACACCTGATTTCGGGTTCTCGGATCGTTTTCTTCCGATTGAAAATGCAACCTGCCAAGGTATAGGTTTTTCATTCTGACAGAACCAAGCGAGGACAATAACAAGTTCCTCATCTGTTAAACCAGCAAAATCAGGGAAAAATTCCTGTAACTTTTGTTCAGAGTAATTGAGGGAAGATCCGCAGATATAGGTCAAAAATTTGCGTAGATAAGAATTTACAGAGCCTTCTGAAGAATAAATGGCCAATAATCTCTGAATTTCTGGAATAACGACATCTGCATCTTTCCCATCGATAAGAACACGTCGTTCGAGACCATAAAAATAAATAAATACATATCCCGGGCTGCAAATCTCTGTTTTCTTTCCGGCTGCTAGCCATGAAAGATAATTCAGCTCTCTGATCTGGCGATATTTGGGAATATTGGGGATAATATGGAAGGGCTCGTCTTTCTTCTGAAACCTCCACTCCTATTGGTAATTGAATATTGATGCATGATGCATCGCCAGAAGTCCCATCAGACCAGTATGCCAAAGGATCTGTAATCTGATATGGTCCAACTCGGATTGTATTTCCGAGTCCGGCAAATATCAAATCATCATTAGATGGAAATGCCTCTTGTTCGGCAAGATCTTCAATATTTTCGAAACCCCAAGAAATTTCGAATCGGGATGGTATGTTCACCTGACTTGTATCGCTTTGTACGGCTGGCTGATTTTGTGGATAATACGAAATATCGTCATCATCTTCATCGGCTTTAGAGGTGGGGGTAATAGATTCTGCTCTCTTTTGAGGTTTAGACTGAACACGTGTGTCCTTCCCTCCTCCTTTGAAAATTGATGGGAGGAATACTGAAAAAATAGAAAAGATACTTGATTTTTCAACTTCTGTTTTTTTATTGAGATCAGAATTTATTTTTTTTGGGGGCTCTTTGGAATCAGTGGTTTTTTTTATTAATTGGTCTCTTGAACGCTCTTTAACTAATTTGTTATAATAATCCTGACATTCCTGTGCCTCTTGATTTTTACCAATTTTTCTAAGTGCAAGAGATAAATTATTCCAGGCGGGTGCGTATTTTGAATCAATCTTCAGGGCGGTTGTGAAACAATTAATGGCTTCATTATAGTTTTTTTGCTTGTAGAATCCGTTTCCTTTTTCTTTCCAGAAATCAGGATCCTTTTGATCATCTACCATTCGATCCCCGCTCCTAGATTCAAACACAAATGTGTTTGAATCCTATGACACGAAAAAGATACTGAATTTGGAATTTTGATTTTTTTATAAGAAAAAACGATTTTTGTCTCACACCATCCCTATCCTTATGCGCTTCGAAAATCCTCCTTACAACTCCCAGTGCTTTTCATTGTTCCAAAATATCATTCTGATGCATCGTCCTTCTTCGCCTCCTGCTCCTTCTTCAAATTCTGCCCAAGGGCGATAAGACCCGTCATATCCCCGAGGTTCATGGAATTGAGGGCGCTTGAAGGGACCAGCATAAGAACGGAATTCTTGGTTTTCAGCCCTTCGTAGAGCATGTTCATACCCCTCAGGTGCAGGGCAGTCGGGTTGTCCTTGTAGGTCCGTGCCGCTTCCTCGAACTTTACGGCGATCTGCCGCTCGGAGTCCCCGAGGATTACCCGTGCCTGCCGTTCACGTTCTGCCTGGGCCTGCATGGACATTGCATTCTCGAGTTCGACCGGGATGACGACGTCCCTGATCTCCACGGACAAGACGTTGATCCCCCAGTTGTTGATCCGGTTCTGGATGATTTTCTGCAGTTCCTCATCAATGGTCTCTCTTCCGGCGAGCATATCCGCGAGATATGTCTTTCCGATGACATCCCGCAGTGCGGTCTGGGCAGCGAGGAGGACTGCCTGGTGGTAATCTTTCACTTCGAGGGCTGCTTTTGTTACATCGATGACCTGCCAGAAGAGCACGGCATCGACGTTCACCGGCACGGTATCTTTTGTAAGGGTCTGCTCCGCGTTGAACGATGTCGTGAGCACCCGTATGTCGATGATATACGGGATCGTGTTGAGAAACGGTATGATCAGGACGAGCCCCGGTCCGCGGATCCCGACGAATTTTCCGAGGAACAATATCACGATCCGTTCCCATTGCTTGACGATCCTGATGCTATATGCGGCAATCACGAGGATGATAACGAGAATGATGATGATTATTATTGTAGTCTGCAGGTCCATACCGTGCTGTCGCTTTTTTTAGGCTTAATGGTTTTGTCGTGGTATGAAAACCCGCATCGAAGGATCGCGTCGAATTCGTTCACCTGACTGGATGATCGCTATAATACGGGTGGATCTTACGGATATGCAGGTAACAGACGAAAAGGAGTATGTGGGTATCGGTTGAGATGGATTCCATAATCTGCACAAGAAGAATGGATGAGATTATCACGAACCCGGAAAAGGTAAGAACCAGATTAAGCCTGATAATTGGCCTGATTCTGAATAAACCCCATTAAACCGCAGGGATGAGTGACCAGAGAGAAATAACGTTAATCCGGGCGATTTAAACGAACGGGAAGGGAGAAAGCCGGGAAGGATGGAGTCATATTAACCATGTCTGGAATGAATTTCAATAAACCGGTTATATACTGGTTGTTTTACCTGGGGTTTCCGGGAATTGAATCAGAATCGTTGTTTGCCGCCAGCATTGTTCCGTCTAATAACGGATTATCACGTTCCCCAGCGGGAATATCATCCCGGAATAGATGAAAAAGAGGACTAAAATAGGGCCGTTCTGAAGATCCCAGGGGACATCATTAATAATTCCCCTGCCGAAATTACAATACATGGAGAGTCAGATGGACGACAATGAATCACCAACCCCTGAGGAGAAGCGGCGCTCAAACGGGATCCGGGTTGCAGGCATTGGTTTTATTCTTGTTTTCATGAGTGGGATCGTCAACATCCTTTCCCTGGACATGCTGTGGCCGGTCCTGACCGCAATCGGCTTTGTTCTCATTGGTATCGGCGTATGGATGGCGAAGTGGATCTAAAATCCTGGTGACCGGGTACCGTTTCGATGGTAACGCGGACAGTGCGGTATCAGGTGGTTGCCCGCCTCATGTCTCTGGTCACAGCCACCCTTTGAAAATCATCGGTGGTAATTATTATTGATGAGTTATATATGACCACTCATGTATCAGGTTCAAGGTGGCAGTTCATCCCTGCGGAATGAAGCAGGGTCTTTCATTCTCGTTTTACTCTGTATAGGTGTTTTTGCCGGATTTATCCCCTGTGTGAATGCGGACCAGGTATCCGACGTGCCCGGGCACACCCCGCTGATGTTCCGTGCGGACCCCTGGCATTCGGGTATCAACGACGATGGGGGAATAAGACCTGGCGGCATCCTGAACTGGATGGTCACGACCGGGGACCGGGTGTACTCGAGTCCCGCCGTGGTCGACGGCGTGGTGTATATCGGAAGCGATGATGCCAAGGTGTATGCAATCGATGCCGAAACCGGGTCGGAACAATGGAACTACACGACGGGTGGCCGGGTCATTACATGTCCGGCCGTCGTGAACGGTGTCGTCTACGTGGGCAGTTACGATAAAAACCTGTATGCACTCGATAAGGCGACCGGCACGAAACTCTGGAGCTTTAAGATGGGTGACTGGGTTACGGTGGACCCGGTCGTAACGGGAGGTGTCGTGTACAGTGGATCCCTTAATGATAAGCTGTATGCAATCAATGCAACCACCGGTACCCAGATTTGGAACAAAACGCTTGGAGAAAATCCATCGGTTGATTCAGTTCCGGCAGTGGTTGACGGGGTCGTGTATGTTGCAGGCGGCCTGGATTCACTCTATGCCCTCGATGCGTCAACCGGGGCGACGTTGTGGAACTTCACCGCGGGACACCCGATGTACAGCAGTCCGTCGGTTGCAAACCACGTTGTCTACATAGGGTGCTATGATGGCAACCTCTTTGCCCTGAATGCCTCGACCGGGGCAAGGATCTGGAACTATACCACCGGTGACATTGTCGGGTCAAGTCCTGCGGTAAAAGACAATATCGTCTATTTCGGGAGCGGGGACAATAATACGTATGCCCTGAATGCCTCGACCGGGACAAAGATCTGGAACTACACGACCGGGGGTGCGGTATATTCGAGCCCGACGGTGGCGAACGGAGTTGTCTACGTCGGTAGTTTTGATTATAACCTGTATGCCCTGGATGCCATGACCGGCGAGAAAATCTGGAACTACCCCACGGGAAGTGTCATATTTTCGAGCCCTGCTGTCGCAGACGGCCTCGTGTTCTTCGGGAGTCTCGACGGCGGCGTCTATGCACTCGGGTCCACCCCGGTCAACGGGATGATCTCGATCAGTTCGACCCCGACCGGGGCACAGATCTATCTCGACGGGAACGATACGGGTCATAAGACAACCTACCTGGTGCCGGCAGTCAGTGCCGGCCAGCATACCGTTGACGCTGAAATTTCCGGGATACCAGGATTTCGACCAGACCGTGACAGTAACCGCAGGGCAAACTACAATCGTCAGATGCTAACCTCTCCGGTTTCTTCCCGGTCGCAAATTTCACTGCGAACGAGACGTCCGGGTTCACCCCTCTGTCTGTTAAGTTCAATGATTTCTCAACAGGTACCATACCCCTGATGTACCAGTGGAATTTCGGGGATGGGACCGTGAATGCGACTATACAGAGCCCGGTCCACACATATTCCGCGGAAGGGACCTATAATGTCTCCCTCACGGTGAGTAACAGCCTGAGGGTACCGGTACGCTTGTGAAACAGGGATATATCACGGCATCGGAAGTGCCCATAGTAGGTGGCGGTAAGGGATATTACCTGGTCCATTCGAACGTTGGGGGTGCGGATGTGTATTTCAACGACTGGTATGAGGGAACTACCCTTGAGAATGGTACCCTGCTTGTCCAGACATGCATCCCATGTCCGCCAGTACGGACGTTCACTGTCAAAAAATGTGGGTTCTTCGCCCGGACACAGACCAATACAAGATACCCTCACCAGGACGAAGTAATCGATCTGTATGCGAACCTCACCCCACCCGAGGAACCACTTATTGCTGATTTCACCGCCAATATAACGGGATCTCTGGCCCCGCCGATGACGGTCGGGTTTACAGGCAATTCCGTTGGCACAGCGGAGACCTGGAACTGGAGCTTTGGAGACGGGACATATTCGGAGGAGACGAACCCCGTCCATACCTACATGGCAGACGGGGCCTATACCGTCACGCTTTCAGAATCCAACAGCGCCTGCCAGAACGATACCGTTGTCAAACCTGGTTACATTATCATCGGTACCGTTCCTGTTCCACCTGTTGCAGATTTCGATGCTAACCAGACGTCAGGGATCATACCAATGTCTGTCCAGTTTACTGATTCTTCGACCGGAACCCAGCCATTGGTATACCAGTGGAACTTCGGGGACGGGACAGCGAATGGGACTGTGCAAAACCCGGTGCACACATATTCCGTGGAAGGGACCTATAACGTTACTCTTACGGTGAGTAATAGCGCCGGGACCAGCACGCTCGAAAAAACAGGATATATTTTTGCAACGGAGCCGATCATCGTTGGGGGCGGTAAGGGATATTACCTGGTCCATTCGAACGTGGACGGTGCAGACGTATATTTCAACGGTGACTGGCATGTCGGTAAAATTGAGAATGGTACCTTGCTCGTAGAGACCTGCCTCACCTGTACGCCCGTCTGGACATATACCGTCCAAAAATGTGGATACTTCCCCCTGACGCAGAACAATACCAGGTACCCTCATCAGGACGAGGTCATTGACCTGTATGCCAACCTCACAAGCCCCAAAGAGCCACTGATTCCCGATTTCACAGCCAACATCACGACCGGGCCTGTTCCGCTGGATGTCGGGTTTACCAGCTCGTCAATCGGCGTTGCAGGGAGCTGGAACTGGAGCTTCGGTGACGGGACTTATTCAGACGAGAGGAATCCTGTTCATACGTACACGGCAGACGGGGTCTATAATGTGAGTCTTCTCGCGTCAAACAGTGCCTGCCAAAACAGGACCGTGGAAAAGACCGGCTACATTACCGCTGGCAATGTTCCAAAACCACCCTTCCTTGCAGATTTCAGTGTTTCACCAGATTCCGGGATGGCACCCATGACGGTGAGATGTACTGACAAATCGGTCGGGAACCCGAGCATGATCGTCTATGATTTCGGTGACGGGTATAAAGCGATTGGACCAAATCCAGCCCATACCTACCGGCTTCCAGGGACGTATACCGTTACCCAGACCATTACGAAGTACAACAAAACCACGAATTCAGTCATGAGCAGCACGGCAATAAAACCGGACGCAATTTTCGTGTTCCAGGGATTCCCGCTACCTCCAATGGCGGGATTCACTGCCTCACCGATAGAAGGTACTGCCCCCCTGACGGTCTCGTTCACCGATTCATCATTTGGAAGCCCCATATTGTATAATTACGATTTCGGGGACGGAATTAATTCCACCGCCAGAAACCCGGTGCATACCTACCAATACCCGGGGGTTTATAATGTGACCCTGCAGGTCCTGGGATATAACGCAGCCTCGGGATCTGTTTCGAGCGATTCATTCACTCAACCCGACCCGATCATTGTCCATTAACAACGGTTTCAAACGGCAGGTCCGGACCCTGCCATTCATCCTTTATCGTCTTACAATTTTTAATGCGGATTATTCAGGCCTTTCATTTGTTCATCCGTCAGATCGGTCTGGATCAATTGAGGTCATTCTCAATACACCGGTTTGTTGCTTTCCCTGCCATCTTCCCGGTCATGAAAAACAGGCAGAAGTAAAAGAGACTGTAACAAAACGGACTATTTCAGGACCACCACAATATATTTTCCAGGGGATACTCCTGAATTCACCCGGTTATACAGGTCGTTCAACGAACAATGGATTCCTGCAAATAGTTATCAGACATCAGATCCTATGCTAACCTGAATCTGATGCCCGGATGTTGTTGGAATAATCGTGGAAAAAGATCGCTGCCGGGGGTAGTCGTATCCGGACTGATAGGGATACTCATATTTCTGGTCCTCCTCGTAATATTCGGATACCTCGCATCATACTATCATAGTGAAGTGTTCATGGGCCTCGTCGCATTGCTGGTGAACAATCTCGGCCTGGTCCTTACGGCATCGGTGCTGTTTATCGTGGCCGATATTTTCTACACGTTCCGGTTTCCGTTCAGTATACCCGGGCCACTTTTAAGCGGGCTGGGGAGCTTATTCGTAGTCAGTCTGCTCTTCATCATCCTGGACTTTTTTGACCAGGCATACAGCCTCGGAATATCGGTGATGTTTTTAAAATTCAGGTACCTTATTTATCCCCTGGTATTTTTCATTGTCATTATTGCAGGATATGCACGCATACTTTCACCGGATAGTACCCGCTGTACAGCGTCAGAAAAAGAAGCCCGTCACGATACTGCAAGCCCGCCTATCCGTTCCTGGGATGAGGTCGGCAATGAGTTCCGGCAGGCTATATACGATTTCTTTCACCGGATCAGGGAAGAACTGAATCGGAAATAGATCCACTCATCTGCCCCGGCGATCAATGAAATTTTATTCAGGGGTACCAATCATACTCATTCCGTATGTGGCTGGCTCGACCCGGAGGCCGGGTTGTCCAAAAAAAGAAATGATTCCCGTCTTGGCGTTACTTCAAAAGAGCAGCCGATGCATCTTTAAGGGGGATAACAGGAGAAATTCTTCCGGTATTATGGGTCAGCATTGTGCCCGAGAAGAAGTCGGTAATCGCTTTGAAATCATCTGATTCGAGAATAAAATAAAATGTATGTTCAACCGGGCAGCCATATGCCCCAAGGATTTTTATCCGGAGTTTCGCCGCCAGATCATTCATCTCCTCTTCCCAGTCCCTGATATCGGGAGCAAATTCCCTCCTGGCAAGACACAATTCGGGGGTATGGACAAGAGTAATCACAAACATCATGGTTGTTCGCCATCCATAGGCATGGACTAAATAGTATTTTATTCTATTCGCGAGTAACATGGATTGAAGGATTATTATGTCAATATTTCCAATTCCCCAGGTTTAGGCTGGGGATTGCTCCCGGGCAACATAACAGGTCATGACCAGGAAATATAAAAGATCCTCAACAGCGGCGAGAGGGCAAAGATAGAGAGAGGCGGATAATGAAGACGATAATCTATTATTTTACCGGCACCGGCAATTCACTGGCCACTGCAAAACGAATCGTATCAGGCATTGGAGACTGCGATCTTGTACCAATTGCGTCCCTGCAGGACACAACCGGGGACGTTATCACCGGGACAGACCGGGTCGGAATCGTTTGCCCGGTATATTTTTCGGGTCTGCCCGTCATGGTTGCCGAATTTGCAGGCCGCCTTGACCTTTCCCGTTCAGATTACACATTTTCTGTTGTCACGTTTGGTGGCAGCGGGGCTTCATCCGCCCTGAGACAACTCGATGAGATCCTTAAGGAAAAGCATGGCCGGGGGCTTGATGCAGGTTTCCAGGTAAAAATGCCAGGGAACTATATTCTGATGTATGGATCACCATCGGGAGAGAAACGTGAACGGATCCTTGCAGCCGCTGATGAACAACTGGACAGGATAATCACCGCTATCAAAAACTCAACTAAATCCTCCCTGCCATACTCCCCTTTCGCACGGCTTATACATGCCCTGGCGTATCCCCGTTTTGCATCACACGTCCACCAGGATGATCGTAAATTTTCCGTCAGCGATGCCTGCACGTCCTGTGGTACCTGCAGGGCGATATGTCCTGCGGGAAATATCGACCTCGTCGATGGCAGACCGGTATGGAAACACCGTTGCGAGCTCTGTTGCGGTTGTATTCACCTCTGTCCTGAAGGTGCGATCCAGGCAGGAAAAAAGACGGCAGGGCGGACGCGATATCTCAACCCCGATGTAAAAGTTGCCGATCTGAAAACCCAGCGGCGGTTGAAACAATGAATCAACCGGGTCATGCGGATTTTTTCCTGCACATTTTTTTTGAATGTTATTGATCATCCCCGGATATTCTGTAGAGCCGTTTCAATCGGGCTCGGTAAACATCCTGCGGTTAAAAAAGGTGTAATAAAACGGATAACCTGGAGGGTGGGGTGGAGCCCCTGGAGAGTGGATATCATTTTTGGATACCCAAATCTGAAAGATTGCTTTTAACCGATGGAACAGCAACCAAAAAATGAAAGAAGGATTTGTTTTTCCGGTTCCTGCCAGCCGGAATATTTTAGTTCTGCCGTTTATGATTTACAAATAGAAAAAAATAAAAGCATATACGGGGCAAATTTGGGAATAAAATTGCTTAAAGCCCATTTCCTATCTTATGGCATACCCTGTCACCTGTTTTTTTTGCAGGTTGCGAACAAGCCTGACGGCACAACATGTCCGAAGGCAGGACTTCGACATGCAGATCATATCCCTCTGCCGGTAATCATAATTGCATGAGCCATTTAATCGCACTATTATTCACCTCGGGAGTTGGATCCCTTTCCCATTCCATCCTAGATGAATATTTCCTGTCTTTTCAAAAAAAAACTCACAATTTGTAATAAAATTTATATAGCCCGGAAATGGAGACCTTCGATTCCACTGCCATTAGGATGCCCGGTATCGAAAGATAGAATTCAAGCCGATGCAATACCGGAAAAATGCACGGGAAATAACTCAATACAATTCATCTGCAGTCCAACAGGTATTGAATTATGAGGATCACAGGGGAAACAAAGACCGATCGGGCAGTTCCAGGATGAATACACAGGTTTTTCCGTTAACATCCACATGATTCAGCAATGATATTGGTATTAAAAAAAATGAAACGCTGATCAGATGTCATCCCCGGTCCTGAATGCATCCTTATTAACATCGGGCTGCTGGTGGTACTCGAGGAGCCTCCTTACCTCATCGTACACCTTCTGCTTGTCCTGCGCACCCGTAAAGAGTATCCGGACTCCGTCGATGTCATCTTTGAGGTATGCCGCCTCATCGTAGATAATGAGCATTATGCGGTTATCCGGACCAAAGAGGTGTTCCTCGGTCTCTCCTTTCATATATCGTTCCCGCTGTTCCTTCGAAGGTGCAGCGTATTTATTTTCGAACCGGAAGACACCCATGCTTATAGTAACTGAACTGCGTATCTTTTAATAAATGACGTTCGATCACCTTTTGGAATTGGCAATATCAGAATATTGAAGGTCACTATGCGAAGAAACGATCAAGAGATTTCAGATCGACGTGAAATGGAATCAATCCTCAGGGAAGCGGTGGTCTGCAGGCTCGGGTGTATTGATGACTCCGGGATGCCTTATATCGTGCCGCTATCCTTCGGGTACCGGGAAGGGAAGATCTATATTCATTCTGCACCCGAAGGGCAGAAAATCGACATTCTGAAGAAAAACCCTGATTGTTGTATTGAGGTCGATGAATGCAGGGAGATCGTCAGAGGCGGGACGCCATGCAATGCCGGGATGCGATACCGGAGTGTCATATGCTGGGGAAAAGCGTGTTTTATATCAGACCCCGAAGAAAAACAGGCCGGGCTGAATTGCATCCTCCATCATTACGTCTTTGATCCTTATTCCTTTTCAGAAAAAGAACTGATGGGCGTTTGTGTCATCAGGATCGACATCTTTGAAATGACCGGGAAAAAATCCCGGTTATGACCTTTTAATGGTTATCGCCGTCCTTTTTACGACATCATTAATCCATATCCGCGATCCGAAATATTTGCCAGGTTATGAACGGGCATCACGATCCTGTATCGACCTGGTCCCGGAAAATCCGTGACTTCTTTGATGGTATCTTTTTCCTACGGTGATTCTAAAAAAAATTGGGGCCCGGCCGGGCACAATAATTTGCCACGTACCCCGGACCATATCCAATACTCTCTTCCCTTTGAGATCAACCATAATCCCGTTTATTACGAGATCCGTTGGAGTATTGCTGAAACAGAAGAGGTCTGTCCCTTGTTTACCAGTACATCCGTGGAGTAGTCGGTATACCCGCTCTTTTTCAGAACGATAGCATGACTTCCCATGGAAATTCCCGTAAGGATTGTGGGTGTAGTTCCCCTCATCGTCCCATCCAGCAGGATCGTCGCTCCTGACGGTGTAGATTTTATGTTGATCGATCCGGTAGAGACTATCAGGGGAACTGATACCGTGGTCGTCTTTCCCGGACTTACGGTAAACATCGTCTGGAAGTCATTATATCCACTCTTTTTCAGGATGAGTTTATGAATCCCCGTGGATATATCCGTCAGTGTCGCGGGTGTAATTCCCTTTATCAGCCCATCAATTACGATCGTCGCTCCGGACGGTGTTGAATTGATGCTGACCAATCCGCTGGAGGCACTGAAGGAAGCTGAAATGGTTGTTGTCTGCCCGGGAACGACGGTGACATTTGTTGCATAGTCATTATACCCGCTCTTTTTCAGAACAAGGGTGTGACTGCCCACGGCAATCCCCCTGAGATTTGCCGGAGTTGTTCCCCTTGCCGTCCCGTCCAGCACAATCATAGCCCCGGACGGCGTTGATTTTACGTTGATCGATCCGGTTGCAGCAGACAGGTTGGCTGACACGTTGGTTGTTTTTCCTGAATTTACGGTAACCGCTGCCTGATAGTCATTATACCCGCTCTTTTTCAGGACAAGTATATGACTACCCACGGAAATTCCCGTCAGGTTCGCGGGAGTCATCCCCTTTATCGTTCCATCCAGAACGATTGTTGCTTCTGATGGGGTTGAATTGACGCTGATAGATCCGCCCGAAGTAATCAGGGTAGCTGTTATGCGGGTTGTTTTTCCCGAATTTACGGTAACCGCTGCCTGATAGTCATTATACCCGCTCTTTTTCAGGACAAGTATATGACTACCCACCGATAAACCGGTCAGATTCGCGGGAGTAGTCCCCCTAGTCGTTTCATCCAGTACAATCGTCGCTCCGGACGGCGTTGAATTGATGTTGATCGACCCGGTGGAGGTAGTCAGGGTTGCCGAAACACTTGTTTTCTTTCCTGAACTTACCATAACATTTGTTGAATAGTCATTATACCCGTTCTTTTTCAGGACGAGTGTGTGTTTTCCCGTGGAGATACCGGTAAGGTCAGCCGGAGTAGTACCTTTTGTTAATCCATCCAGTAGTATGGTTGCTCCGGACGGAGTTGACTTGACGCTGATGGACCCGGGTGTTGCAGTCAGGGTAACCGAAACGCTGGTCGAATTACCCGGAGTTACGGTAACAGATGATGAATAATCGCTATACCCGTTCTTTTTCAGGACGAGCGTATGACTTCCCACGGATATCCCTATAAGATTTGCGGGAGTCGTCCCCTTCGTCCTGCCATCCAGTAGTATCGTTGCCTTGGAAGGTGTTGACTTGACGCTGATGGATCCTGTTGTGGATGTCAGGGTAGCTGATACGCTGGTCAGATTTCCAGGACTTACTGAAACAGTCGTCGAATAATCACTATACCCGCTCTTTTCCAGGACGAGTGTATGGTTCCCGATGGAAATTTCCGTAAGGTTTGCGGGGGTGGTTCCCTTGTCCGTTCCATCAAGAATGATGGTAGCTTTGGATGGAATTGACGCGACCCTGATTGATCCTGTCACAGGCGTCAGGGTAAATGATAAAACGGTCATCGTCCCGGAATTGACTATGACCGGTGTCGAAAAGTCATCGTATCCGCTCTTTTTCAGAATGAGCATATGACTACCGACGGATATGCTGTCAAGGGTCGCGGGAGTGGTCCCCCGGGTCGTTCCATCCAGGACGATGGTGGCTCCGGACGGTAGAGAACTGATGCTGATTGAGCCGGTGGTGGCAATCAGGGCAGCTGATACGCTGTCCGTCTGTCCGCCTGCTTGTTCCTGACTGTCTGCCATCGCGGTAATCGGAATCATAGATGCAATAATGATGCAAATCAAAAATACCAATAGAGATCTGTCAATTTTCATAATATCCCCCTGAATATTATAGAATTTTTATGAGTTGCTGAATCGGCAACTCCGGTCTTCATAGTGCAGCCTGCACTTGAATGACACCTGAAATTCATGACCTTCTACTGAGGTGACGACCTGTTGTAGTTAGATAGTTGTTTTAAACTATTATCGTATTTATATTGTCCGGATATATCTGGCTCAATGTATAATAATGATAAAATCGGTAAAATAATTATCGGGCAAATCTGAAAATACCCCTGGGAATCGACATTTCAAACCGGGCCCCAATCCCGGGAATACCATTTTCCAATACCCCGATCTTCGTGATGGCAAGTATCTCTCTTGAAAGGAACAGTCCCATTCCGGTATTTTTACCTACTCCCCGTTCGAAAATGAAGTTCTTGACATTATCTGGAATTCCTGTCCCGTTATCTTCGCAGACGAGTAAGAGCCCGCTATCGGCATGAACAAGGTAGAATTGTATCGTGGTGACTCTTTCACCGTACCGGATAGCATTGTCCACCAGGTTATAGAACACCTTTTCCAGAAGCGGGTCCGCAAAAATTTCAACATTTTCAATGTCGATCACGAAATGCAGGTCCGTTTTTTCGAAGTTCACCAGCACCCGCTCCAGGACACCCTCCACGTTCTGCCATATCGGCAGGTTGACGCCAACTTCCTGGTACTCCTTGGTGAACGCGATCTGCCGCTGGATCGTTTTTGTAAGTTCTTTTATGTCCATGAGCAATTCCTTTCGTTCTTCAACGGAATCGCTCGCATCTGCCATGTCCACGCACCCGATCAAGCCGGTGATAGTATTGAGGATATCGTGCCTGGTGATATTATTCATCAGGTTTAATTTTTTGTTGGCGAGTTCTACGGCATCCTCGGCCCGTTTTCGTTGGGATACGTCCCTGAGCACCCCGTAAATTCCGATCGGTTCCCCGAACGTATTCATCCTGAGAAAACTCTTTTCTTCAAACCAGTGGACGTTTCCCCATTTGTCAAGGAGCCTGAACGTGGAGACGAACCTGGCATTACTATTCAGTTCGGCTTTGAAATTTTCTGCGACCTGTGACCGTTCTTCCGGATGGACGAGATCGAAGATAGGGTGGCCGACGATATCCTCCTCGAGATATCCATACTGGTTGACCTGGGGCGATATGTACGTGACAACCCCTTCCAGATCGGCAGAAAACAGGAGGTCCGGGGTATTTTCCGTAAGAGCACGGTATTTCTCCTCGCTTTCCGTAAGTGCCTTCTCGAGCATTATCCGTTCTGTGATATCGAAAGCACTCCCTCTGAATCCCAGAAGGATTCCGTCCCTGACTATTGGTGCAGTATAGATAATGGCACTAATCCTGGTTCCATCCGGTTTAATGAGTGTATACACTTCGCCAGGGGATTTTCCGCCGTTTGCAATTTCTTTGAGGCGATCGAACATATGCTGGTGTTCTTCGGGTGCGATAAAATGTTCGGCTCCTGGTTTCCGGTCCATTTCTTTACGCGTAAGACCAAAATTATCCATTCCGAATTTATTGACATATGTTATAGAACCGGCAGTATCAAGTTCGAAGAAAATCTGTGGGAGCAAATCGGTGATTTCACGGAACCGCTCTTCGCTGACCATCAATTGCTGCCCGGTCGTGTATATTGTCTCCAGCATCAGGTTGATCTCAACGGCCAGGTTCGAAAATTCGTCATTACCTGTGATTTCAACCCTTTTCGATGCATCGCGTTCCCTGCTGATTGTGTTGACCTGCTGGCTCAGTTCACTGAGCCTTGATAAAACGAGCCGGTCGAGAAGAAGCATGATAACGACGCCAAATCCGAGACATACTGCCAGGAATATCAGGATAAACTGGTAGGTGGTATCGACCCCCTGCTGGTAAATATCCCGTGGCTGGGTAATCCGTAGGATAAGGGCGTCATTGCCGTAAATATCCCTGAGCAGGGCATAACCCGAGATGGTATTCCGATCATTGGCACGGACAATCTCCGGGTTTTTCTCTCCGCTATCCTGTAAATCTGATAACAGTGAAGACGGGAGTGCGGGGTCATCCAACCCGATGAACTGTAACGACGGATAGGTTAAGGTTGCAAGGTGCGCTACTTCTCCGGTGTCGAGAAACCGTCCCATGATCACCACCCCGCGGGGTGCACCTGAAAAATCCGTATGGACGATCGGGCGCGATGCGACAATCATCGGGTCTTCCGGTAGTATCAGGATACCGGTTGTCGCGCCGTGGGGATCTGCCATATCCAGGAGGGGGCTGTTTAACGATAGCTGCTGTTTAACAGACTCAGGGACCTGTACCATGGTATCGTTATGTGAATCGTAGGCACCCGCGTAGACAATATCCCCCTTGCGGTCGGTCATGACAATCAGGTTTACCCTGAGGTTTTTATAGGTGGTTGACTCGGGTACGAGGTTATTTTTAATATAATCCGGTTTGTCTCCGGCAACGAAGGCATAGGTGTCGTCCCAGGGCGCCCAGTCACTGACGAGGGACGAGAGCGTGGCCGATTCGTCGGTGACTTTGTTGACCGCCTGGTCGACGTTCTGAGTTACATAATTCTGCTCCAGGGCACTGTAACTGGAAAGGGAAATTACGGTCACAAACACGCTGATCACCGCGATGATGAGAATGAGCAGTAATACCAGTACGAGACTCGTTTTTTCCTGGAGTTTCATGAAAAGATCAACCGGTATATTTCCCGTTGCGTTTGAAGTAATATAAACTGATCCGGTGAAAATATTCGTTATTCACGTTGTCACCGGTATCCCCGGTGTTTTTGGAGCATTCCGAAACGCGATGCTTCCAGGGTCTCGTGGTGCTAATCACGGGACCGGTGATTATGAGATTCCCATCATCCGGAAACAGCTTGGACCCGGGTCTGTTCAATTTCTGAACCGCCTGCTATTCATCCTAAAATCGACTACCCTCCCGCAGAAGTGGGTCGGCAGAATAGTCTCGTAGAGAAAAGAGCATTGTAAAAGGCAGGTATAAGGCCAATTTTCCGGTGACTATCCCGCATCGGTTGATCGGGACTTTTAAATCTGCGCCCCTAATACAATACAGGTTGGGTCAGATGTATCAGAAAGTATTGTTTCCAACGGATTTCTCTCCATATTCACAAAGAATTACCGGGCATATCAGGGAAATTCCGGGTATTTCTGAAGTTGTGCTGTTACATATTATGGAGACCGAAGGTTCAGGAAAAAAAGGACTTTTTTCCGATGCGGAGGTCGACCGGGTTAAAGGGCTCCTTGCAGAAGATAAAAAAATTCTTGAGGACCAGGGTTTAACTGTGAGGGTCGAACTTGACCTGGTGGCACATGCAATACCGGGTGGAACTATCGGCTCCCAAATACAGAAAACAGCAGAACGGGAAAAAGTTTCCATGATTGTCATGGGGGCACGGGGGAAAAGTCCTCACGATCTCATGCTTGGCAGCGTGTCGACCTATGTACTGCATCATACAATCATCCCCCTTCTTCTGATGAAATCCCCGCCTGACAGTACATCAAGAGTGACACCAATGTCTTCAACTCCGCCGGTTTTCTCAAAAGTACTTCTCCCTACCGATTTTTCAGCTCCGGCAGAAGAGGTGATCCGGTTTGTAAAAGACGTTTCGGGAATTGACGAGATTGTCCTTTTACACGTGATCAACGATAAAAAAAGCGATCCGCGGCTTCCCGGTTACATGGACCTTGCATCGAAGAAGATGGGTGCGATCAGAGACGAACTTGCACGGTCAGGGTTTTCGGTAAAGGACGATATCAGGGTCGGCTATCCACCCGATGAGATCAACATCGTTGCCGGGCAGGAAAATGTAACCCTCATCGCATTGAGTCCACTTGGGGAGGGATGGGTCCGTGGGCTGAAAGAATTTTTTGTCGGGAGCACGACCTATGCCGTTGTAAGGAGAGCGACCTGTCCTGTCCTGGTCGTGAGACCCGGGCAGAGTAGATAAGGAACACCCGAAAGAAAAAAAGGAAATCAAAAACATCACATTTTTCGTACCTGCCATGAGCCCAGCTCGATCATTCCGGGGTCTGCCGTATCGCGTAATAGCAATCCTCATTCCTGTTTTTGTCGTATCCGGCCAGTTCTTTGTGATGTACATAACGCTCCCGTACACCCTGTTTCTCATCATGATCGGGCTCATCGTCGCCTATCTCCTTCCTCCGGCCGGGAAAGAATCGGTAATTCCCGTAGGGATCGCCCTTGGTATTCCCTGGTGGTACATGGCCGCTGCTATCGTCATGATCGATGTCGAGACCTGCCTCTTCATGGTGCTCAATTTCGACCTCGTGTATAAAATTCCATGGCTCGGCAACCTGCTCACGAAACTGACCGACAAGACCCGGATTTTTTTCAGCAAACATACATGGCTCATCGGGCTGAATTTTGCCGCCATCGTACTGATGGTGATGGTCCCGGTCCTGGGGAGCGGTGGGGTCCGCGGTACTATTGCCGGAAAGCTGCTGGGTATGAATGACTACCTGATTTTCCTCGCGGTATTGTCAGGAGCCATCATTGGCTGCTTCGGTATTGCCCTTGCTTCGGACGCGATCCTGAACAGTCTCTGCGCAAACGGGATGCTTCCTGTGGACATCAGTGCGATGGTTTGCAGTAAATGATAAAAGTGAATTAATAATGAAGGGACCGTTCGCACAGGTAAAGTATGGCATTGCAAATAAATGGCCCCCGCACCGGACCCGGGAAACCTGGGATCGCAATAAATAAAGAATGACGTAGCCCCGGTTTTCACCGGGCTTTAATTGTGAATGTATCTCCTGCTTCCCACATTCCTGTTACCGGATTGAGCATTTTTTGTACTCCGTCGAATGTCCGGGTATCTTCGTGAACCGTGATAACGAGATAGCCGACTTTCTGATCATTCTGGGAGATGGCCCTGAGCGGGTATTCAAGTATCAGCGCCGGATCGGAAGACGCAGGGTCGAAACCCTGCATAGGTGCTCCCGCATTCCCGCTCACGATCTGCCGGAGGCCTTGCTTTTCGCCCCGCGTATACAGGTGTGCATGTCCACAGAAATAGGCCGAGACGTTGTTGTTCACCAGGCTGTTCCAGAACGTATCGCGCTCAGCGGGATGAATCGCGAGGCTGAAAGGAATGTCTTCTGTATCGTTGTCCACCAGGTACGCGGGTGAATGGGTAAAGACGAATATAAACGGAGAGGTGTCCTTTGTCAGTCTGCCCGTCGACCCATGTCTGGTTCACTGTCTCCTTGAGACCGTTGTGTGGGGTGTAATCGTCAATTGCGATGAATTTCGCGCCCTTGTGGGTGAACGAATATGTCAGTTTCTCCTCTCCGGGCGGGCCGTTTACCGGCATGCCTGATGCAACCGTGGCGAGGTAGGCGTCGAGAAGGGGTTCAGCGTCGGGACCAGCACCGGCTTCGTGATTTCCCCTGACGACATATAACGGGATACCGTTACCCACGGTATAGTTATGGATAGGTGAGACCGCTTCCATCCAGTTCCTGAACTGTCCCGTAAAATTATTCCGCATCGGGGATGCATTGGTCAGGCCCCAACCGTTGACCAGATCACCGATGTACAGTGCCAGGTCCGGCTTTTCCGCTGCAACCGCAATTGCAACAGGCCTGAGGGCCGGGCTGATCCCGGTTGTTGTGTTGTTCGCAGGGTCCGGCGAGTCCCCGAATACCACAAATGTCCAGGTGCCGTTTCCCGGTGCGGGAGTTGGAGCAGGGGCTGGAGTAACGGGTGATGGCACGGGCCATTGCAGGCATCCTCCGGCAACAACCAGGGAGGCAAGCATCAGTAACAGTATTGTGATGAATAATCGCATGGGTGGCTTTTTTCCATTTCGTGATAATAAACCTTCGGAAAGGGTATTCGTTTTTTCTTCGCGTGCAAATCCGATATCGACTGATATGGTACGTTAAACCCACCGAATTTATTTAAAAAAATGGGCTTTGTTGAAAGCTCTCATATCTGTCGCATAGATTTTAATCACGCTCCCGGGGCTCCGCCCCGCCGTTTTGGCGACCCCGGTTGGGATAGAGACCATTCCTGGATCTCTGAAATTTAGCAGTCCTCTGGAAATCCTGCCCACGTATCCCTTTTCCTTTAAACGATTAGGACTTCCCATGAAAATGCTTGAATAAACCCCAAAACAGGGAAATTTTTTGAAAGGGCATTTTCATGGTTAGGGTGTGAACTCAGTTCATGTGTGTTTCAACAAAGGAAAAAAATGCAATTTATCAGCATCCCCAAAAAAAGTGAGGTCTAATAGCCGGTCATTACCGTCGAGGCATTATTGATATCGAGATAACGGTCCTCAGCCCGGGTGTATTGCGGCCAGGTGACATTCGTCCCACCGTTCGGGTCCCCCGTTTTTGCAAACCGGGTCCAGAATTCCACCAAATTATCCGCGACAACCGGGTTTGCTTTCAAATCTTTCGTCAGTCCGAACAATAACAGGGTCTCGCTGCCATGGAATGCCCCGTTGGACTGCCCGGGTAAGACATAGGAGTAACGGTACAGGTACGTGTTCCGTTCCAGGTCTCCCATCGATCCCGCGGCAAACTTCGCACTATCGGCAAAGTCGTAGCGGGTCATGATCTGGGCCAGGCGGAGCTGGACTTCCTCTGTCGAATTGGCAGGATACTGTGCGAAAACCTTACCGGCATCTGTTCCGAAATAGTTCTGCAGAAATGCAATGTACTCCGGGACCGTCATGTTGGCATCCGCTGAAAGCGTGGTCCCGTCGTTGGCGTTCGTCCCAATCATAAAGGGTACAGGGTTCTCCTTGTGCAGGCCGAACAGGGCGTCGACGGAGTCCGGGAGTAACCAGCCGTCAATCGTCGGCTCGAATTTGAGTGTATGGGTACGGTCCCATGACGTCGCAGGCCAGGGGGATGCATTGACGATGTCCATGGCACTCACCGTTCGCATCTGCCGGATTGCATCCGGCCCGGAATATCCGAGGCTTTGTGCGAAGTCCTGCCCGATCTGCTCGGCATCGGCTTTCGAATGGACGTTATCAATAGTGGGCCCGTGCGCCCAGAAGGGTCCGCTTTCGACGAGTGCCTGGCTGTAGAGCCCCTTGCTCTGCGGACTGACGAGGTGGATGAGGACACTCTCCCCGCCTGCAGACTGGCCGAAAATGGTCACCCGGGACGGGTCGCCGCCGAACGCCCCGATGTTATGCCGGACCCACTGCAGGGCCGCCTGCTGGTCGAGAATTCCATAATTGCCCGAGACGTTATTCGCAGACTCACTATCGAGTTGTGGATGAGCCATGAACCCGAGGGCGCCAAGCCGGTAATTGGTCGTGACCAGGATAACTCCTTTTTGTGCGAGGGTGGTCCCGTTATAGAGCTCAATTGAATCTACCGGGGCTACCTGTGCGAAAGCCCCGCCATAGAAGAAGACCATTACCGGAAGTTTTTCGTCGGCATTCTTTGCAGGGGTCCATACATTGAGGTAAAGGCAGTCCTCGCTCATGGGGGGAACGGTGGGTCCCGATGGCGGCTGGGGAGGATTTGCTGAAAATACTTTTGCTTCCCTGATACCGTCCCATGGTTGTACCGGTGCAGGTGGTCTCCACCGCAGGTCTTCGATCGGAGGGGCCGCGAATGGTATTCCGAGGTAGACCCGGAGTCCGTTTTCCTGCAACCCGGAAATATATCCGGCATCAGTCTTCACGACCGTAGGATCGGCCGGGGTTGGGTTTCGTCCCGATGAATCCGATGAATATGATGAATAATCGAAGGCAGTGGGGAATGTCGTGGTTGCCACCGTGGTGAAGGGTTTTACTGTTGCCGTTGTATTGGTTACCGTTGTGTTGGCGGCATTCGTCTGGGATGCAATAACCGACATCGTCACGGACGGTTTTGCAATGGTTGTCTGCACCGGTATGGGAACAGAAGTCGTCGGCTGCGGAGACTGCACCGCGACCTGTGGCTGGGTACATCCTGCCACAAGAAAAGCTGAAATTACAATCGCTATGAAAATAAGAACTACCGGATTTCGCACAAAATCACCCTTTTATAGTGAGCCTTTTCGGTGTTTTTAGGTAAAAGAGTTATTCATCCATTTTTCTGGGGGTTCCGGCGGCTTTGAATCAGGTCTTCCTGTTTTTTGTGATACCCCGGGGATTATAATTCGGGGATTCGTGAGCAAAATGTCAGCCAGCGTGTATCTCGTATAGAGTAGCGGACATGTTTTTGCTACAGTTCCTGATCAGTGTGAAAAAAGTGTTAGTTAATATCCGGTCATCACCGTCGAGGTAGTATTGATATCGAGGTACCGGTCCCCGGCCCGTGTATATTCCGGCCAGGTAACATTCATCCCTCCGTTCGGGTTACCCGTTTTGGCGAAATTGGTCCAGAGGTCCACGATATTCGCAGCCACAGCCGGGTCGGCCTTCACTTCCTTTGCCAATCCAAACAACAAGAAGCACTCACTGCCATGGAATGCCCCAAGGGGTATCGGCGGAAGGGCATAGGAGTACCGGTACAGGTATGTTTTCGGCTCCAGGTCCGACATCGATCCTGCAACATACTTCGCGGCGTCATTGAAGTCGTAATCCGTCATGATCTGGTCGAGCTGGAACTGGACCTCCTCCGTTGTAGTGGCAGGATACTTATCAAGGACATGGGATGCGTCCGCTCCAAACCGACTCTGGATATAAGTCCTGTATTCGGGCACGGTCATGTTCGCATCGGCGGCAAGGGTGATCCCGTCATTGGCGTTGTGCCCGATCATAAGGGGAATAGCATACTCACGATGAAGACCGAACAGGGTGTCCGGGGAGTCGGGGATTTCCCACCCGTCAATCGTCGGCTCGAAATGAGGGGATGGACACAATCTGGAACGAGGATGCCGGCCAGGGCGTTGCATTGGCGATCTCCTGGTAACTCAGTTTTCGCATCTGCGCAATCGCACCAGGACTGGAGTACCCGAGGCTCCTGGCAAAACCTACACCCAGTTTTTCGGCGTCGGCCTTTGAATAGAGGGCATCAATTTCCGCACCGTTCGTCCAGAATGTGCCGCTCTCTACAATTGCCTGGCTGTAGAGCCCCTTGCTCTGCGGGCTTATAAGGTGGATGAGGATGCTCTCCCCACCGGCAGACTGCCCGAATATGGTAACACGTGACGGGTCTCCGCCGAATGCCCCTATGTTACGCTGGACCCATTGAAGGGTTGCAAGCTGGTCCTGGAGCCCGTAATTGCCCGAGACGTTATTTGCAGACTCGTTATCGAGTTCAGGGTGGGCGAGGAAACCGAGCGCACCGACCCGGTAATTGGTCGTCACGATGACGACCCCTTTCTGTGCAAGGGTGGTCCCGTTATACGTGGCTATATCGCCGGCGATCTTTCCGAAAGCGCCGCCGTAGAAAAAGACCATGACCGGGAGTTTTTCATCGGCACTATGGGCCGGGGTCCAGACATTGAGGTACAGGCAGTCCTCGTTTGTTACTAATCCGGGGCTGGCATTCGGCGGCTGGGGGCATGCCGCACAAAATGCCTTTGTTTCCTTAACGCCGTCCCAGGGTTGTGCAGGTGCGGGCGGTCTCCACCTCAGGTCTCCGATGGGCGGGGCTGCAAATGGTATTCCGAGGTACTCACGGAGGCCGTTCTCCTGAGTTCCGGAAACGTACCCGGCGTCGGTCTTTACGAGATTTGGATCCGGTTGTGGGGCAGGTCCCGATGAATCGGATGAATATGCCGAATAATCGAAAGTTGTGGGAAGTGGCGTGGCTAGCTAGCCGTGGTGTGGGGTTTGTACGGCTTACTGTCGTATTGACTACAGGTGCGTTGGTTGTAGTGATTGGGGATACAATTGCCGATACAGTCACGGACGGTTGAATAACAGTCGTTTGTACTGGCACAGGGATTGCGGTCGTTGGCTTCGGAGTCTGGACCGTGGTCTGCGGCTGAGTACATCCTGCCACAAGAATTGCAGAAATCACAATCGCTATGAAAATAAATATTATCCGGTTTCGCACAGAATCACCCTTTATCAGAGCCGTTTCGCGTAGTGAGGTAAAGAGTTACTTATTGGTTTTCCCGATATCAGGTAGGAATTCCGGTAGCATTCCCGTACCGGGCAGGAGTGTCAACGGACTTCCCGGAGGCATTTCCTTATGCACCGCAGGATTCGTTCGTATCTCTATCCATCAAGTGTTTTTATCTGAAATTCACAGGACGTAAAGGCACTTCTGAAAAGGTCCCGATCATTAAAAAAGTGAATGCCTCTTTTTATGACTCGTTATCTCGCTGTTTTTCTATATGGCTTGTTGGGGCGCCTGCTCATCCTCATTACCCGACTGGTAGTCGGGATGTGTCTCCTGCCGTGCAATGAATGCCAGGATGAGGATAATGACACCGACAACAAACGCAAACAAAAATGCCAGGTCGAACCCTGCCGTAAGCACCTCTATCCTGATGTATGCCGGTGCCAGTTTTGTTATCGCGTTGTGAGCGGCAATTGCGTCAATTCCCTGGATAAATACGACGTTGAAGATGGCGATCCCGATCGTCATCGGCGCAAACCGTTCGAGACTGGTGAGGCTTGAGACCATTCCCTGGTATTTTTTCGATACCGAGTTCATGATCATGTTTGATGCCGGGGTCAGCATCAGTCCGAGTCCGAAGCCGATCAGGAGCAGGCACACGACCACGAACCCGGTGGTTGTATCCGACCGGATGCGTGTCATCAGGAAATACCCGGCAACAATTGAAATCCCGGCAGCAATGCTGAGCAACCTGCCACCGGTCCGGTTATAGAGCATACCTGCAAGGATCCCCCCGACCATCATGGCAACCGAGAGAGACGTTAATATCAGCCCGGCAGTCGAGGGGGCGTATCCCTGCACGTACTCGAGATAGAAGGGGAGCAGGTAACTGATACCGGCAAAGCTGAAGAACAGCAAAACCATCGTCGTGTTAGTAAGGAGGAAATTTTTCCGTTTAAACAGACGTAACTCGAGCAGCGGGTCGGTGGCCCTGAGTTCACACCAGACAAAGCCGCCGAGCGTGAGAATCGCCAGCATGAAGGAACCAAGGATAACCGGATCGGTCCATCCCAGTGTCTGCCCTTCCGACAATGCGAAGAGCAATGAGGCAAGTCCCACGAATATGAGCGCTGCACCAGCCTTGTCGAACCCGGCTGTTCGTTTCCTGGGCCTTCATCGCCGGGATCACCTTTGCACCGAGGAGGATCGCAATGATTCCCACCGGGACATTAATGAAAAAGATCCAGTTCCATGAGAGGAACTGCGTGAGTATACCGCCGATAGTCGGCCCGATTGCAGTACCAAGGGCGGCGAATGTCAGGACGATCCCCATGGCTTTTCCTTTCATCTTCATTGGTATATACGCCGTAACCATCGCGGGTCCGATTGCGGTGATCATAGCACCCCCGACCGCCTGGAATGCCCGCGAACCGATGAGAACGGGAAATGAATGTATTAAATCCGGTAAAAATCCACAGCCAAATGATCCGACAGTGAAGATCAGGAAGCCTGACAGGAACACCTTTTTAAACCCGATCACGTCTGAAACTTTGCCGAAAATCAGCACGCAGCCTGCCATTACCAGCAGGTAAATAGTCGATACCCAGCTCACCGTGCTTGTCGTGACGTTGAAGGCCTGGGATATCGTGGGGAGAGCGATATTAACGATAGTCCCATCCAGTGCCGACATAAAGGTTGCGAGGGATATTGAAATGATAAGAAGACTGAATCCTTTCCTGGTATCAGCCTGGTTCAATTCCATACCTCCCAGTTTGGTCTGCGGGGCATAATAGTGTTGTTGCTTTTTCTTTGTGGTACGGCCGGATGACGGAAAAGATCAGGGAGTTTTTGGAACCTTTTATTGAGAAACACGTAACAATTTTGTCAGGAAATTTTAAATCAGAAGGCATCATGGGTATAAAATATTTTAATAAATTTTCATCGCTTTGGTGCGTAGCCACAGGGCTTCATAAAGGTTTTTTATTTTTTCGTAAATCCGGGATCAATGCCAACCCTGATGTTTTCCTGTTCTGCAATAAACCTTATTTTCTCGTATCCCCATAGTCAGGTTCAGGGATACCATGATTGTTGTAAATGCGATTATAGACAAAATACTGGTCTCGATATCATGCAGGATTACATCAGAAAACCCCTGGTGGAGGTAAGGGTGGAGTGGAATGGCAAGCAGACGTATCATGAGGAAGAATAACTCTGCCGTATTTATCCCCGTATTCCTGATCGCAATTATTCTTCTTTCAACAGTACCGTTGAATGTTTCGGGATCGACACCCCCTCTGCAACCCCTGGTCTCCGTTTCGGTAGTCAACCGCACGATAAGTCCCGGGAACGGGATCGACGTTTCTGTGGAATATACAGAAAATGGAGTGGTATACCCCCTCCCACCGGATAAGATGGAGATCAGCTTATACAAAATTCCGGACGGTTCCCTTCTGGAAACATACACTATACCGCAGACAGGTGAGCGGGACGAAGGGACGATTCACCAGTACCGTGGGACGATTCCGGGACCGATCCTGGCTGAGGGGGATGTGATGCTCGTCGCTGCAGATCCCGTATCTGGTGCAGAGAGCCGCACAGCGGTCAGGATTCTTGTGGCCGGCGAATTGTACCAGGGTTATAGAAATCTCCAGGTGACGGAGGGTATGTTTTATCCTGCGGCTGCGGGTATTCTTACCGTTCTGCTGATCATACTGGGCGTCCTCGTGGCGAAACGGACCTAGATTTCAAAGTTGACAGAATTAATTGTGAGAGGCCAGGGAATATTACATCCAAATATTTTTTTTCCTGCTGAATTCGGGTAACCAGGTGCAGTATATCAATAATGCCTCCCTTTTGCGATTATCTTCGTGATGTGCTCAGTCGTTACCGGACAAGGGCCTGGGACAGGGAGATAAATAGAAATGAATATCCTTGATTAAAAATGAAGTAAATCATAGTTGAATTCTCTATGAAACCCGCTAACCGGTTCCTGGTATTTGCCCTGGTATCAGGAGCCCTTATTTTGTGCAGTATTTTTGCATCAGGATGCCTGAAGGAAAGTTCCCTTTCTGTCCAGGGGATTAATGTCGGGGCCCGGAATGTCACTTCCCCCGAGGTCACCCTTAATGTCTCTACCGAGATTGTAAACTACATGGGGTTCGGGTCCGGGGCGACGACGATCAACCTCCGGGCATTTAACACGGAGACCGGACTCATCGAAAACGAACGGACCGATACAATCAATGGTATCGGGTGGGGGGGTTCACGGACCGTCTTCCAGACGATGACTCTCCCGCGAAAGGGGTCATACCGTCTCGTGGCAACAGTATTCGAAGGTGACAAACGGAAAGCACAGGGGGAGATCACCATCTATAACCTCGAACGACTCACTCCCGACGATCAGAAATCCGGGTTATCAATTGAAGATATCGATTTCATCGTAAAGGGTGTCAGCGGTGGTTCTGTAAACATACAGAGCGACCTGTATTTCTCGAATAACGATGTCAGGCCCAGTGGTCCCTTCACTGTCGAAGTCAAGGCAAAAGAGATGGATGCACACCTCGTTGCCGACAAACAGGCAGTCCCGGTAGTAAACGTCGACCCGGAAAAGATAGTAGTCGTACCGGTCCGTCTCACCGTGCCGGATCAGTATAATTACGTGATGGAGATCCTGGTCTGGAAGAATGACACGATTATCAAGCGTGGAGAAGGCACAGTCCAGCTCAGGCCGGGTACCAAAATATCCGCGGGGGATCAGTTTGTGACAAAACAGATCGAGACGTCAAAATTTATCTCTGATCAGGGTTCCGTTACAGATTCTGCCCGTCCATATTCACCGGTTCCAACCCGGGCACCAGGTTTCGGTGCAACTATCGCGCTAATTGCTATTGCCGCTGCCGGAGCATGTGTTATCGGACAAAGGAGGCAGAAATGACAGAATCAATTGAAGTGCAGGTTCCGGCAACAGGGAAGGCGGCCGATGGGCCTGTAACGAATGGTACAGGGATAAAGAAGGACGACTGGGGAAATTTCATTATGGTCGGTATCAGGCTGATCGTCCTCCTCCTTGTGCTGATAGCGGCAGTCCAACTGTATTTCACAATCCAGGGAGTAATCGGGATGTGGGTCGCCGATCAGTATATACCGCTCGTCAACGCGATTTATTATATTGCAGTAATTGCCGGGGGTGTCTGGCTCCTGCGGGGGGTCCTTATCCGGCAATAAGGACGTCTCTTTTACCTCTTGTACCCGTCTGATTACCTGTATCAGATAATGTGCATCATCACGAGGCCGTTGATTATATTCACAAACACAAGGACGATTACAGCAAATCCAAATATTTTATGATAAACATTTAATTTTTTTACTCGCTTGGATATCCGCTCCCGGAAAAGCATGATCAGGGGAGTGATAATGATGATGGCAACCGTTGATATCCCGATCCAGCCGTGCAGGTACTGGAGATGCGGGGCCTCGGAATCAGAAACCATGACAAATGCGATAGAAATCGCAGCTGATGGAAAGAATACCTCCTGAAAGCGCAACCGCCGGATGAATTTTATACCACCACCGGGTCTTCCGTCCGAACTGGACAATCCCGGCGGCCCCAAGGAAACAGGCAATTCCTCCTGTCATCAAGGCTGCATGATAAGGCCAGAGATCATCGATACCATTCGGATGATCAACGGAACCCGGTGTTGCGGAATGGGCCGACACGGGCATCATAAAAGTTATTGACAGGACGATTACGATCAATAAATGTGTAATAATATGGGAATCCGTGATCGATTCCCAAAATGAAGTATTCTGGTCATGCTTACCCTGTAACTGATTATTCATATTAAGGTCCTCGAATAGTCGTTTCTACAGCTCTGCAATATAATAGATTTTTTGCTGGCATTGGGTTAGGATAAGAAAAAATAAATAGTAAAAATGACTGTATCCGA
Source organism: uncultured Methanomicrobiales archaeon (assembly GCA_963815625.1). Classification (GTDB taxonomy): domain Archaea; phylum Halobacteriota; class Methanomicrobia; order Methanomicrobiales; family Methanospirillaceae; genus CAIKOD01. The sequence goes on along the minus strand of CAWFHG010000005.1, from coordinate 233,584 downwards.
TTCAGGCTCAAGAGGTATATCAAATGCAGAAAATTACTCCATTCCTGTGGTTCAACGACAACGCTGAAGAAGCAATGAAATATTATGTCTCGATTTTTAAACACTCGGAGATCCTGAAGGTCACTCCGTTACGGTGAGGCAGGTCCGGGTGTGATGGGGACCGTTATGACTGCGAATTTCCTGCTCGAAGGACAGGAATTTGTGGCCCTCAATGGCGGTCCGGTATTCACGTTCTCCCAGGCCATATCATTTGTCGTGAACTGCGAGACCCAGGAAGAGGTGGATAGGTACTGGGAAGAACTCTCAAAGGGGGAGAAAAACAACCATGCGGCTGGTTAAAGGACAAATACGGGTATCCTGGCAGATTGTCCCGGTTGTGCTGGAGGAGATGCTCGGTGATCCCGACCCGGAGAAATCTCAAAGAGCGATGAAGGCGATGCTGAAAATGGGTAAGATTGACATAAAACTATTGAAGCAGGCGTTTAATAACGAATAATTGCCAATTGCCGCCACACAAAAATATGGCGGGGATTCATCGATCCGGTTACTATTTCAACAAACATGTCAGAAACGAGAAAGGTTGGACCGAAAAATAATTGTGCAGGAATTTCCCAATCCCGGCTCAGGATCATTCCTGAAAAATTTCTTCAGATCCGAACCAAGAACAATTGAGATCCTGATTCATACAATAAAATGTCCCTTTAAAGTAAGCAAAAAAAATGGATAATTGAATCCTATTTTCTCAGATCTTCACTCATCTCCCGAAACTGCTCGCTCGTGATCTCTCCCCTGGCATATCGTTCCTTCAGAATATCCATTGCAGATTTAGTATCACTAACAATTTTCTGCCCCCCTGTTTCCCGAATTACAATATAGATTACCAGGGCGACAATACCGATCATGGGGATGATGATGAGAACCCACCATAAGAAACCGTTCATGCCCCGCTTGCTCGCATCCCGGTAAACAAAATAACCGATGACCAGGAAGACGATAAACCAGATCAGCATCATATTCCATCCAAATAACGGAAAGCCCCAGCCGCCGTAACCGCTACCCCACCATGAATTCATCATACCAGGCACGGGGGGAAATATATCCGGATATTAATAAAGGTTTGTCTTTTCAAAATGTGATCATCGTTGAAAATCTATCACTCATTTCATGCCATTCAGGAATAGATTATATCCGTGTATAACTCTGTTTTACGCCCGATTTCACACAGATCTCATTAATTCACTATTAACTTATCATGTATCATACCTCTCCATACTCAAATGCCCCCCATTGTTCGTCTAAATCGCCCGTATTACCATCCTTTTTATTTATGAACCTAACCTTGCTGTTTATGTCGATTTTATCCCTTTTAGGCCAACAATTTGCCTTAATTTTGATTTTACCCTTTCCTGACTCCCTCTACATCCCAGGGGGTACAGGACCTGTTCTGAACAAAATAGGTGAGGATGCTCAGGCGACAATTGAGATCTTAAAATTATTCCCGAATGACCCGGTGATTTTTTATTCCATTGTGGTATAGTATCCATCTGACCTTGCCGGTTTCTGGTGCAAAGAGCTGGCAGGAGGGAATCAAATGGCAGAAAATTTACAGGTAACAGAGGATATCACCAGGGACCTCCTCGATCGGATCACCAGTCCCATACAATCGGTCAGGGAAGGTGCCGTGGAAGCTCTCGCAATAAGCACCGGGGATGAGGACTGGAGACCGGACGAGCTGATCCGCCAGGGCGGCATCGACATTATCGCGGGGCTTCTTCACGGAAAAAACAACCATATTGTCCTGTCCGCACTTGACATCATCATTGCAATAGCAGCGGCCGGTGAAGAAGAGGCGCTCATTACCAGTGGCGTGATCGACAGGCTCGACCAGATTCAGGATCATAAGAACCCGCAGGTTCAGAAGAAGGTGCGGGAAGCACTATGGCTCCTTGAACCGGAGGTGGAAGAAGCAGTGGTGTCCAAGCCCCAGGATGAATACTGATATGAACAGGTAGCTGCTGACCGGGGAGCCCACTCCCCCGATTTATTTTAGCATTTAGTGGTTCCGCTGATTAGATTCCGGAACGTGAAACCTGACCTCTTCCGCTCGTATATTGTTCCCAATAAAGGCTCTCTGTGATTTGATTGCATGGCAGCCCCGGGAGAACCCTGCAGGATCCGCGGTTTGGAATTCCGGATCGAATTCAGCAGGAAGTACGCGTCCATTATCGGCCACCGTAGAATGATAAGACCTGTCGCAGGCCCGGTCAGCGGAATGAAAAAAAATGATAGTTCCCTGTTTTTTTACTTCACGACAAACGTGCCGGTCATAATTTCCGGATGTATATCGCACCTGAAGAAGTAGTTCCCGGGGGTTGAAGGAGCTGTGAATGTATAGGTCACTGTTTTTACACCTGTGATCAGTTCTCCGACAAAGATCTTGTTCGTCGCCGTATTGTCTGTGTAAAGCGCAAAGTTGTGCGGGACTCCCGAATCGTTATTGACGAATGTCATCGTGACCGTCGCTCCGGCAGGAGCGGTAATCGTATTCGTGTCAAATGCGATGTTTTGTGCCGTCAGAGTGATCGGGAATGTCGCAGTACCGGTGGCAGGCGTTGGGGTGGCCGCAGCCGTGGTCGTGGTAGAAGCAACAGGTACAGATCCCGGGGTTACGGTAAGAATCCCTACCAGTCCGGTATTCGGGTCGCTCCGGAAGTAGTAGGTACCCGGGGTGGATGGGGCGGTAAAGGAATAGTTCGCGACAACCGGTCCGGTGATTACCGGGCTCCGGAAGATTGCGTCCGAGATCGACTGGGATGGGTAAAGGGCGAAATTATGAGGATCGAGGTCCTGGTCGTCGTAGGTGAACATGACCTGTGAACCAGCCGGGACTGTGAGATTAGATGGAATGAACTTGTCCCCTTTTATTGTGAGCTGGAGCATGAAAGGCTGGGCGGGAACCACCGGTATCGGGACGGAACCAGTTGGTACGGTACTTGCATTTGCGGTCGTACTTACAAGACCCGGGGTTGTCGCCGGTACTAACCTCCAGATTGCGCCGGAACCCTGCGGGGTCAGGCCAGGTCCGCCGTTCTGGTTGATCAGGACGAGGACTTCATGGTTGCTGTCTTCGTAAAGACCACGAACAAACGCATCGATACGCCCGTCCTGGTTATTTACCACGTTCATTTTCCGGGTTGTCCACATTGCATTCTGGGCAGGCGTAAGTTTGGAAGCATCTGTCGGGAGTGTTGCAAGGTCAAGACCCGCGGGTGGATTCGAGATGAGAAGTGTCCCGTTCCCGACTATCCTGTTTTCATCAGACCATGTCCCGTAGATATAAGACCCCTGGAGAGATGGCATTGCGGTGCCACGGTAGACGACACCACCGACAATCGTATCTCCGACGTCATGACCGAGTTCGACCACCGGCCCGATCAGCGGCTGCCCGTTATATGCCGTTGTCCGGCAGGGCCCGGGTGGCACCAGGAAGTCGCCGGCAGGGTTGAAACAGTGCGTGCCTTCCCTGATGTTCCATGGGTAGGCCCCGCCCCTATAGATGATAAGGGCTGATTCGAAGAGCCGCTGGCCTGCCATTGCAATAAACATCCGGTGACTACCGCCCGAATCGAACGTAGCATAGGCCGGGTTCCGGAAGCCGTAGGCATATATCTCGGGTAGGATGCTGGAATTCGACAGGAACGGGTTATCCGGGGGGATTGCGTACTGTTTTCCGGGGCTCGTATGGTCAATGTCAATCCTGATCACCTTACCGAGGATCTTCGTGAGGTCCTGGGCGTTTCCAATACCGACCGTATGGCCCATACCGGTATCGTCAGCCCGTCCGCCGTCGCCCAATGGCAGGTAGAGGTACCCGTCGTCAGGTCCGAAGAGCAGGGTTCCGCCGTTGTGGTTTTGATACGGCTTGTCAACCTCGAGGAGGATCTTCTCGGTAGACATATCGACCCTGTTCGGATCCGTGGTTGAAACATGGAACTCCGAAAGACGGTTCGTGGCACTCCAGTTCGGGTCAACGCCTGCCCTGATAGGTGCGCTATAATACGCAAATACGCGACCGTTCGAAGTAAACTGAGGGTGGAAAGCGATGGAGAGGAGCCCCCGTTCATCATAGGCCGGATCGATTTTCACCATTCTGTCCCTGACGTCGAGGAATGGCTGGGCGATGACCGTACCATTAGGGTAGAAGACCTTCACATACCCGGTCTGGTCGACGAGGAAGAGCCTGCCGCTTCCGTCATGCGGGTCTGCAACATCGATAGGTGCAATGAACCCGCCTGCGACGAAGCTGAGGCCGATGGGAACATCCGGACTATGTAATACAGTCCGGGCCGGGTAAACCGCGAACGTCGCTGCTTCTGGGGAGTTCTGGTTCGTAAGATCGGTTGTTGACGTGACCGGTGTGGTTGTTGCTGTCGTTGCGGGCGGACCGGATGGCTGGGAAACACACCCGGTAAGAAGTGCAAAAACCGCAACCAGTGCGAGGATTGCTATCAGCTTGGTTGGCTTCGACATGTGTGTTGATAATCCACCACCAGTATATTAATCTGGCGCCACCCGATCCGGCTGATGTGAAAGACTTTTGTTACGGAGATTAACCATATCCCAATGATGCCGGGGCATTTGCAAACGGGATTGAAACGGCTATTCCCGGCAAAATCCCGAAATAAATTTCTTTATCCCCGTTGAAAAAACGGCATTGCAACATTTTCGAAAAGGAAAACCGGACCCGGATTATTCTTACAAATGAGGCCTGGGTCAAGGAAGAGGATTGTACACGGTAACATCCACCGCGTCAATTACAGGCGGCATAAGGGGCGTATTATCGTTGTTCACCAGTTGCACAGAGAAGGTGTGGGTGTTCTGTTGAACCCCATGCCATATCGCATGAGTTTCATTGGTAACCTGGGATGTCTCCACGCCGGTAATTGCCGGATATCCTGGTGAAACCGGTGGGATAACATCTATATAGTAAATGAGGTGCCCCTCCCCGGGCACATTATACCTGGTTTCAGGTGTTGAAATTGTGAAATTCTCTACGAGAACTGTCATATTTACATCTCCGGATTCGACCCCTCCATCAAAAGCCGGGTACGTGATATAAACATACGGTGGTCCGGTAACCGGAGTAATGTCCTTGTTTGAGATGACCGGGAGAATAGAGGCTGTAGTTTTCTCCTGGTGAGGCAGATCAGAACCCGAAATACAGCCCGCGGACACAAGGACTATTGTAAACAGGGTGAGGATCCGGACATCCAATTGGCGGGACACAAACTCCTGAATGTTCATATTTCATGATAAATTTTTTCGTCTGCCAAAAAAGTCCGGGCATAACAGGCTACATACATGGGAAGGCCCCTCTACATTTATTCACTTGATAAAAAACCGGGCGATACCAGCGGACAGGGATTCAATAACCTCTGGTATGTTGCGAATGTCTCTGGAACAGTGCCTGCTGCTGTCACTCCTGCAGCTACCACAAAACCCCCAACGAGCTTTGATTACTCCTCGTACTCATCATCCGGTGGCGGCGACGGCTACTAGCATTCTGGCTGAATAAGGTCTGTAGATGGGAATATTCTATCCAGGATAAGCTCTTTTTATTTTTTCAGGATTCCAAACTCTTGTTATTTTCACTGCATTGCATTGCGGTCCATTAGCCGGTATTTAGGTGTTGAGGGGTATCCTGGGGTTTATAAAGGTAAATGGTAGTGACTTCGTTTCCATTTTCCGGCGTTTTTAAGATCATTATCTCATTCCTTGTTTTCATGAAAACATTTTTTCACCGGGCATTCCCGGATCCGGGACAGGATCCGGTCCTTACCCCAAAAATCAACATCATGGGATTAATAGTGCATACCGCACGGGTTCGCAAGTGGGATTCCAGTCTGTTATCTTGCATGATTCAGATCAATCGTGTTAATCTCTGCGATTAATATTACCTGTCGTAATATATGTGAACCCCACGTTCTCATTAACTATAAGGGGGGTTCGGCTACCTTGATCGGACAGTGGAATCCTCCATGCTCGTCAGATGATTGAATAAAATGAGAAAAATTTCCATTATTGCCTGCCTCGTCTTTATTTCTTTTTTTGGATTAATATCCCATTTCAGCCTTCCAGTCTGAATACAATGACATCTTCTCTCATTATGCATAATCGCCGACAATCTTCATTGTAATACTACATCAGTAATATAAAAACCGGATATTTTTTGATCTTCATTATTTCCCGGACCTAAAAATTATGATCCCTGAAAAAAAAACCTGCTATCAATAGAAAACCATTCCCGTCTGCAGAGGATATTGCAGAGATGATCGGACCCTCCGGAAGAAATCCTCGCAGCTGAAATGGCAATGGCCGGTGCTAACCGGGGAAGTAAAAGACGGAAGCGTGGCCCTTGAGGATACTCTCGGACTCTTCAACAGGATTGTCGAATCGGTCGACAAAATTATCCAGAGTATGGACGACGCAGTAAAAGCCTCCGAGGCTCAGGCAGCAACAGTCGGTGAAGTGACCGCCAGCATCAGCGAAGTGAACTGACATATCAGGAACACTGCAAATGAAGCGATGGATGAGAGCGGCAGCGAGCGAAGAATCATCTGCCTCGGTTGATCAGATTGCCAGGGTTATCGGTAATGTAAACGATATTGTCGAGAACGTCTCAGCCGGACAGCAAAATTCAGGGTATAAGCAGAGTTACGTGAATGTCGGACAAGGATATCCCTGGATCCCGGTTTTCAGTCAGGTTCCCCCGGTATTCAAAAGAGCTCCAAAGAGAAATCCGACTGTTTATTTATTAAAACCCTTTGTATCGGGTATTTACCCTGCAGGGACTCCATCGGGTATGAAGTTAGCACCTTATCCCGACCATATTGCCAGGAGCAGCCAGATCCCGAATCCGATGAGCAGGACCCCGCTCGCTTTCTGGACAAGGGAGCTGTACCGTACGAGTCGTTCTTCCGGAATGGAGCCTGATACCATGCCGATTATGAAGAACGGGGTCAATATCCCTGCACCGAACAGAAGGACTCTTACGAGGGCATATGTCGAGCCTGCAAACAGGAGCGTTTCCATCAGGATGAGAAACGGGGCCCCGGCGCATGGCGCAAGGATGATCGCCAGTATTATCCCCAGCAGGAACGCTCCTTTAAGGTCTTTGAACCGGGATAACAGGTGAGTGGTCCGGGACCTGTACCATTTCCGGGAACCTTATAAGCCCCAACTGGATGATTCCGAAAGAGATCGTGGCAATGCCGATAACGAGATAGATCGTCGTGCTGAAACCGGAACCGGTAGTAAGCCTGAACCCGGCAATCAGGACACCTGCTGCGATAATCAGATACGTGGTTACAAGCCCCGCACCAAAAAATGGCGCATAGAGGCGTTTGGTCTTCTGAGTATCCACGGTACTGGCTGTTGCGGCGATCATCACGACGAGCGTACCGAGCAGGCACGGGGAGAGCCCGGTCATAATACCCAGGAAATATGAGAAGAGAATTGCAAGTATCCCTGACTCACTCGAAGTCCCGGTCCCCGGTCCATAATCCTCGTAAGGGCCTGACTCGGCTAACCTGATCTCTTTATCAAGCCGCTCTTCGGTGATCTCAAATCCGTCGAGGATTTTCACATGGTTAATTACAACAACCGGGATCTCTGTCCTTCCGTAAGACATAAGAAGGCGGACTGTTTGCCTGGTATCGATGTTTATATCCCGGATTAAAACACGATCCCCGTAACGTCCCCCGATATCGTGGATAATCGGATCGGTTCTTATACAGTTCAGGCAATCAGCCTGGTGAAAATATTCGATCGTGACGAAACCGCAGACAGGCTGTATAAGCAGGAACAGGAATAAGAAAACGACAGGGATATAATAAACCGGCCGGCGCCTGCTATCACTACCGTGATCTTTTCGGGAATCCGGAACGACAGGAGCGTCTGCCATGCTATGGTACTGTGGGTAGCTCTTCTTCGTCATTAAAGGTACCTCTCTCGCCGGCCTGTACCAGGGTGAGAGGTGTAGCCGGTGTGATTGGAATTCAGGGTAGAATATCTGCGGTTGTTACCAGGATTGCCCGTGTATTATGGCAATAACAAAATCGATATGCTCAACGCCATCTATTACTATATCATGGCAGATGGTATACACGTCCTCTACGTTGACGATGAACCGAGTCTGCTCGAGATTGGTAAGCTGTTCCTTGAACAGAGCAGCCGTTTTATCGTAGATACTATTACATCCGCACCAGAGGCGCTTGCTCTTCTGAATACAAATAATTATGATGCCATCATCTCGGACTATCTGATGCCGGACATGGACGGTATCGAATTTTTAAGAAAGGTACGATCTTCCGGAAATACCATCCCTTTTATTCTCTTTACAGGACGAGGGCGTGAAGAAGTTGTCATCCAGGCTTTGAACGAGGGGGCGGATTTCTACCTCCAGAAAGGTGGGGAACCGGTATCACAATTCATCGAGCTGGCACACCAGGTTCGCCGGGCCGTCCGCCAAAGAATTGCGGAATTCAACATCAGGGACCTGGAACGCAGGGAAGCCGATATTATCAACTTCCTTCCGGATGCGACATTTGCAATTGACCGTTCAGGCCATATCATTGCATGGAACCAGGCAATCGAAGAAATGACGGGTGTTTCAGCGGGAGAGATGATGGGGAAGGGTGATTATGAGTATGCAATCCCGTTCTATGGCACCCGGCGCCCAATCCTGATCGACCTGATCAATGAGCCGGACGAAGTCATTACCAAAAATTATTCAAACGTGTTCCGCGACAGGAATACCCTGATCGCCGATACTGCTCTTCCCCATCCCATGGGAAAGCCAGTTACGCTTATGGGAAAGGCAAGCCCGCTTTACAACCGGCAGGGCGAGGTTGTCGGTGCGATCGAGTCCATCCGGGATATTACGGAGATGAAAAAGGCAGAAGAAAATCTTCGAGAGAGTGAAGAGCAGTTCGTTGCGTTTATGGATCATCTCCCGGTGACGGCCTTCATCAAGGATGAGCAATTCACCAATCTTTTTGTTAACCGGCATATGGAAGAGATATTCGGCGCAAAGGAATGGATAGGAAAGTCAGTGCGGGAACTGTTTCCTAAAGAAGCTGCAGAAAAAATGATCGAGGATGATTTACAGACTCTTCGGGACGGATACCGTAAAAATATTGAAAATCTTACGACAATAAATGGCGATAACAGGATTTTCGAGACATACAAATTCCGGATTAATCGCGGGAGCAAACCACCACTTATCGGCGGATTTGCCGTGGATATTACTGAACGGAAACAGGCTGAGGTCACAATTCATGAGAGCGAGCAGCGATACCGGAACGTCGTTGAAGACCAGACCGAATTTATCTCCCGGTTCTTGCCGGACGGAACCCATGTCTTTGTTAACGAAGCCTACTGCCGGTATTTCGGTGTGAAACGTGAAGAGATTCTCGGGCACCGGTTCCGTCCGAAGACCCTTCCCGAAGACAAAGAGAAGATAAAAAAGTTCTTTGAATCCCTGACAAGGGAACATCCTGTCGATAATATTGAACATAGGATCATCATGCCGGACGGTAGTTTACGGTGGCAGCGGTGGAGCGACCGGGCAATTTATGACACCGATGGCACTATCGTGGGGTACCAATCTGTAGGCAGGGATATCACCGAACAGAAAAAAACGGAGATAGCACTTACCACAAGCCAGAGCAGACTTGCGGAGGCAATGGAGATGACGCATCTCGCGAACTGGGAGTTCGATAATCAAGCCAATATGTTCACCTTCGATGACCGTTTTTATTCGCTCTATGGAACTACAGCGGCGCGTGAAGGTGGTTACCAGATGCCGGCGGACGTCTATTTCCGGGAATTTATTCACCCTGACGATCGCGATCGGGTAACCAGGGAAGTTCAAAGAGGCAGGAACACATCGGATTTTCACGGCGTCTGGCAGATAGAACACCGGATTATTCGCAGAGACGGCGAAATACGGCATATCGTCGTACGCCTTGAGAGACCGGGAGAAAACGACGGTTGTACCATCAAAATCCATGGGGTTAACCAGGATATCACCGAAAGCAAACGAGCCGAAGAGGCATTAAGAGAGAGTGAAGATCGGTACCGCAGGCTTATTTCCAATTCATTTAATGCAGTAATCGTGCACCAGAAGGGGCGGATTGTCCTTGCCAACGATGCTGCAGCCCGGATCATAGGAATTATATCGGTTGATGAACTGGTGGGAAGGCAGTTACTGGGTTTTGTTCATCCTGAATTCCGTGAAGATGTTGCAAAGAGGATTCAACAGATGCTGTATTCCCCGGAAAGGCCGGCAGTGCCCCTGATCGAAGAGAAATTTGTTCGCGATGACGGAACGCCTGTAAATGTTGAGGTAATGGCGATTGCTACGCAACATGAAGGTCTGCCTGCGGTGATGGTAGTATTCCGCGATATCGACGAGCGCAAGCGGAATGAGGCAGATCTTAAGGAGAGAGAAGAGACTTTCCGGTCTCTGGTTTCGGAATCTTCTGACGGTATTGTTATCACCGATGAGGAAGGGAGGGTGATCGTCTGGAATGATGCACTGACCGGAATAACAGGTATACCTGTTGATGAGGCTGTGGGCAGCCTCTTTTCCGATATCGCCCTATCAGAGATGGTACATGAACCACATGGACAAGAACAGGTTGCATGGATCAGGTCGATGATCGATACTGCACTTGCCACCGGCCAGTCAACGTTTTTTTCCAGCATTATGGTTGCAGAAATCATCAGGAGAGATGGGGAGCGCCGGTATATCCAGCAGACCGGTTTCCCCATCCGGACTGCAAAAGGTTTCCGCATCGGAGCGATAATCAGGGATATAACTGAATTCAAGCAGGCTGATGAGGTCCTCCGGATAAGCGCGGCACAATTAAAACGCGCCGAAGAGGTCGGAAGATCAGGCAGCTGGGAGTTCAGGTTTAATGAAAACGCGGTTATTGGTTCTGAAGGGGCACGGATATTGTATGGTCTCGAAGGAACGCAATGGACTATTGACGATGTTCAGAAAATTCCACTTCCGGAGTATCGTCCTCTTCTTGATAGTGCCCTGCGGGATCTTATATCGGGAAAATCACCCTATGATGTAGAATTCAGGATCCGGAGACCGTCTGATGGAGCGCTCCTGGATATCCATTCCCTTGCTGAGTATGATCCTGAACGGAATGCCGTATTTGGTGTCTTTCATGACATCACCGGGCGGAAAAAGGCGGAAGATTTCTCACGAAAATCACAGGCAAGGCTCGAAACCCTTATTTCAAACCTGAATGCAGGGGTGATAATGGTTTCAGAAGACGGTATCGTCGAACATGTAAACCAGGCGTTGTGTGATCTTTATCAGCTTCCCGATTCACCGGCAAGTCTGAGTGGGCTTTCATCTCAGGAAATGATTAATAAAATCCTTGGTGCTTATGCCTACCCTGCCGAACCGCTTGCCCGCATCCGGAGAAAAACCACCCAGGGTAAACCCGTTAAGGGGGACGAAATCACCCTGACGGACGGGAGGGTTGCCATGGTGGACTATATTCCGATCTTCGATACGAATGGACGAAGGCGAGGCCGTATATGGCATCATCAGGATATCACCGGCCTCAAACGCGCCGAGGAGGCATTACGTCAGGCGAACAATAAACTCAAACTCCTGAACAGTATCACGCGCCACGATATCGCCAACCAGCTCATGTTACTGACGGGATACCTTTCAATTCTTGAGAAAAATCAATCGGACCCATTATTCAAAGAGAAGATCCGGAAAATAACGACCGCTGCCGGCCGGATTACATCGATGATCCAGTTTACAAAGATGTACGAGGAGATCGGTGTCAACGACCCTGTCTGGCAGGAATGCCGTACCCTCGTTGCTACTGCATCACAGCAGGTGCAGCCGGCAAAGGTCGTGGTGGAAAATGACATCCCCGAGGGCTGGGAGATATTTTCCGATCCACTGATTGTCAGGGTCTGGTACAACTTAATCGATAACGCAATTCAGTATGGCGGGAAAATCACAACCATTCACTTTTATGTGCAGGAGTCTGGTGGGGACTCCCTGATCATCTGCGAGGATGATGGTGAGGGTATCCCTGAAAATAATAAAGAAAAAATCTTTGATCGGGGATTTGGCAGGAACACCGGGCTAGGACTCTTTCTATCCCGTGAGATCCTTGCAATTACCGGTATCACAATCCGGGAGAACGGGGAACCGGGGATGGGAGCAAGGTTTGAGATCAGAGTCCCGAAAGGATCTTACCGCTTTTCCGGAATGGAAATACTGAAGTGGTCTTCTCTATGAGCATACAAACCCCCTGATCCCTTCTTCAATATCTGCCTGGTGTATTCACAACGTGTCGATTACCGGCGTATTCCTTTAATGAGTGAACAAAAAAAAGAATTTACAAAGTATTTTACTTCATTAAATGAGATACCCCCATATCCATGAAACTCCAGTCAAAGGTCCTGATACTGTACCTGTGTATTGCAGTACTGGTAATGGTCCTCATTGGCGGAGTCCTGCCCGCATCCCTGCATAAACAAAATCTCAATACGATTTCCCAGAACTCCATCGACCAGCTCCGGCATATCGATTTTGCCCTCACCAATTTTATCGGAAGTGTCAGAGAAGATGTCCTTGACCTGTCCATCGATGATGACGTCCAGAATCCGGATGATGCCGGTTTTACAAATTTCTTAAACGCTTCGGAAGATACGTTCCAGTATTCTGTCAATAACAAGGAACAGCAGATCATCGATACCTTCCAGGACTACCAGACGACGCACCCGTATGTCAATTCGGTCTACATGGGCCGGGAAAACGGTGCTTTTGTCCGTTCGTACCCCAGGGCCCGTCCTACTGCGTATGATCCCCGTGACAGGCCGTGGTACATCCTGGCCAAAGAACATCCCGGCCAGGTTTCCGTGACCGATCCCTATGAGGCGGTCACGACTACGGATGTAAATATCGGAATTGTCACTCCTCTCACGTACCCGAACGGGACCCTGTACGGGGTTGTGGGTGCAGATATCACGCTCGTCAACCTGACAAATTATATCTCCCGGTTCAATATCGGTCATGACGGGGAGATGATCCTCGTGGACAAAAACGGCATGATCCTTGCCAGCAGGAATTCTTCCCTGCTCTTTGGCAATATCAGCGATATCCTTGGGGACCAGACCCCGACGTTTCTTACCATGGATGAAGGGGTGTTAGTCCTCAACGGGTCGTACCTGATGTATTACACATCTCCCGAACTCGGATGGAAGATCGGTGAGATCGTCCCGTTCAGTACCATCGAACAGGAGATCAATAACTCTATTGTGCGGGATCCTCCTGTTTGTTCTTCTGGCCCTGATCCTGCTCAGCGTGATAACGCTCCTTGCCCTCAACTATACGGTGATACGACCACTCACCAGCCTGACTGAGGTGAGCCGGAAGATTGCCGAAACAGGGGACCTTGACCAGGCGATAGAGACGGGAGGTACCGGTGAGATCGGAAGTCTTTCCCGCTCGTTCAAGGCAATGGTGGAGAAAATTCATGCCGAACAGAAGGGCCGCGAAAAAGCGCTTTCCGAACTTAAGGATAACCGCGACCATCTGGAGGAGATCGTTACCGAGCGTACCCGCGAGTTATCAGAGGCCAACGTCCGGCTGCAGGAACTCGACCGGCTCAAATCCATGTTCATCGCGTCCATGAGCCACGAACTCCGGACACCGCTCAACTCCATCATCGGCTTTACCGGTATTATGATGAAAGGGATGGCAGGGGAGATCAATCCGGAGCAGAAGAAGCAGCTCGGCATGGTTCAGGACAGTGCCCGTCACCTGCTTGCGCTCATCAACGATGTGATAGATATCTCCAAGATCGAGGCGGGCAAGATCGAAGCAGGGGTCTCGACATTCAACCTCGCTGATGTTATACGTGAGGTGGGGAACACCGCCGGGCCGGCAGCACAGGATCAGGGACTTGTCCTGGATATTGAAATTCCCGGTAACCTCTCTATCACCAGCGATGAACGTCGCATTAAACAGATCATTCTGAACCTTGTGAGTAACGCGATCAAGTTCACCGATGAGGGAAGAGTTGATCTGATGGTGGAGCAGAAAGGAACTGTGGTAGAAGTCCGCGTCAGGGACACCGGCATCGGCATCAGGAAGGAAGATCTGAAGCAACTCTTCCGCCCCTTTGGCAGGATTGCAGTGCCAGGTCGCCTTACCGAGGGCACGGGGCTTGGATTGTACCTTTCGCAGAAACTCGCCCGGTTTATTGGCGGGGATATTACTGCGGAAAGCGATCCGGATAAAGGAAGCATATTCACGTTCACCTTCCCGATAACCTATGAGAAGCAGGAGGATATATGACGAAAGTACTGGTCATTGAAGACAATGCGAAGAACCGGTACCTTATCTCTTTTCTTTTAAAAGGGGCTGGGTATGATGTGATCGAGGCGATCACCGGGGAAGACGGGATTGAAATGGTGATACGGGAACACCCGGACCTGGTCCTGATGGACATCCAGCTGCCGGGTATCGACGGGTACGAAACAACACGGCGTATCAGGGCTTCTCCAGCTGCCGGAAAGATCCCAATTATTGCGCTTACCTCCTATGCGATGACTGGTGATCGCGAAAGGGCGCTTGCCGCCGGATGCACCGGGTATGTCGAAAAACCAATTAACCTGGATACAATCATGGACGAGATCAAAAAATTCCTGAAATAATGATATCGCTGGCGATGTAGCAGCGAACGATGGCCTTGCTGGTTCCCTATTGCATTATTTTCGTGACTTTTTTAATTCCGGATAGATTACCCGGGATTTCTCTTCGACTACGAACAGGGAACCCCACGGTCGGTAAATATTTTCTCTATTACCCTCATCCGTTCTTCATTTTTGCCGATATCCCATGGCATCGTAATATCCTGGATGGTCATACAGGCAGACATCCTTTGGTTCATCACTACGCGGTGGTGTACAATAAGATATTCATCGATGATTGAACGATCAATTCCCTTATTACCTGCCGCTTCGGCAACCTTATGCACCCTGTTATAATCATCAAGTATCTGCCCTGATAACGTGACCATTTTTCTTTCAGATAGAGGTTTCAACAGATAATGCTCAAAAAGCATGCCATAAGAGTCAAACTCCTTCTGCGACAATGCCTTACCGGTAAGCATGGCCACAGGGATCTTCGCCAGCCCGGGTTTTTCTTTTATCCGATGCAGGGTTTCCCATCCGTCCATGGGTTCCATCATGATGTCAAGTAGGATCAGGTCCGGGGATTCGTGGTCCAGGAGATCCAGACATTCCCTGCCACCCGGAGCGGTAAGGACGTTCCATCCGTCACCCTCAAAGAATAAGGAAAAGAGCTCGGCAAGACTGTCATTATCGTCCACGAGGAGGATCGTTCTCATAAATCTGCCCCATGGTAAAAGTCATAATGTTTTCTTAAGTATTCACGTACTTTTTCAGAGTCCCTGTACTGGCGGTCAAGTGTGGTGATCAGGGTATTGATCTTGTAGGCCTGTTCACGGATCCGGGTGTTTACCTTACTCTCCTGTTCCCTGTCCAGAAGTGCGATTATGACCGATAACGGGTTTCTAATCTGGTCGTTGAATAAGGCCATCTGCTCCAGGTCACTCTCGATCTGCACGAGGGATTTCCGTACTTCTTCTTGTATTTTTCTCCGTTCAGTGATATCCCGTGCAATCGACAGGACAACATTCCTGCCTTTTAATGTAAAAAGATCTGAATTTACCTCGACAGGGATATACGTACCATCTTTTCTCCGGTGAAGGGTTTCAAAGATTGTATGTCCATCCCGAATTATGGAACTCATCTGTGACCGGACCGATTCCTGCTCCTCCGGGGCCCTTATTTGATCTATCCTCATTTTCAGGAATTCAGCATGGCCATACTGGAGCATCCCGCATGCGACCTCATTGGCCTCGATAATAGGCCCTGTTTGTTCCACGGGGTCATACTCATACAGGTAGATGGCGTCGTTGGCGTGGTTGAACAGCTCCCTGAACAGTTCCTCGCTCTCCCGCAGTGCGTCCTCTATCTGTTTACGGTCGGAAATATCCCGGATAATCATGCTCGTCCGGATTTTCCCTTTACCGTCCGTAAAAAGAGTGGTGGAAACCTCGCCTGGAAACCGCGTCCCGTTTTTTCGCAGGAAGGTCAGTTCACCCGTGAACCGGCCGTTCCGGATTCGTTCCGCTAGTGCAACAGGGAGCCGGGGGTCCGCGGTATCGACAATCGCGTCCCTCCCGTTTCTGATGAGGTTTTCTTCTGTCTGCTGGAACATCGCACATGCTGCAGGATTTGCCGCCTGGATACTGCCGTCCGGGCTTGTCAGGAGGATCGCGTCCATGGAGTTATCGTAGAGCAGGCGGTATTTCTCCTCGCTCTCTTTGAGCATCTGCTCCCTCTTTTCGAGTTTCGCACCGACCCGTGATGAGTACTCACGCACGAAGGTCTCGTCGTCCGGCAGCGGCCAGGTACTAAAGTCCCGTGGGGCATGGACGTGTTCAGATAACGCCTCTTCAATGAGCTGGAACAATACATCTGGTTCCGATGGTTTTATAATATACCTGATCGCCCCGAGTGATAATCCGAACTCCGCGTCCTTCTTCTCAGTATACGTTGCGGTATAGATGATGAACGGAATTTTTTTGAGCAGGGGGTCTTTTTTACACTCCCGGAGGAGCTGGAACCCGTCCATCTTCGGCATCAGGATATCGGATATGATTACATCAAATGAATCCGACCGGAGTTGTAGGAGTGCTTCGATCCCATTCTTTGTGGACACGAATTCATAGTCAGCAGATCGGAGTATTGACTCAAGCAGGTACCGGTTTACTGCAAGGTCATCAACAATAAGAATTTTCATTACAATCTCCAGAGTTCGGACCTGAGTTTATTAATGATAGGCTATCATCCGGCGTAATAAAATTATCTCAGGCATCCCGGGATCTCCAATCTCATGAATCCTTGTATTCATTATCATTGGTGCCATGTACAATGTTCCTTTTGAAGGAAAAAATGGAATTAATGACTTTGCTGGAAACCTGCGGGTTTGATGGAACTACGTAAGACCAGGAAGGGGTTTTCACCCCTACCTGCCCCGCCCCCAACTAAATAAATATTCCGGCAGGGTTTCCCGAAGGCTCATTAAGTTCAAGAGTCCTGGGGATAGTCTCTATCCCAACCGGGGTCGCCAAAGCGGCGAGGCGGAGCACGGCAGCGTGGATGAATTTCGGAAGAATCCTAACAGGCAAGATAGTTTTTAAGGATTTCTGTCCAAATACGTATCAATTCCTGCAAAATCGCAGCCCCGGATACATTAGAAAAAGGTGTGAGGTATAACTTTCTTCCGGACCCTTCGTTATTAAACACAGGCATCCATGAACGTCGATTAGTTATCTAATTCATATGATATCTCCGATTCTTCAAATAAGTTTAAATCCTCGTCTTTCATAAATAGGGTATTACAATGGCTAAATATACAAGACAGGATAAATCCGTCCTTCATCCAGCCACCTCGAAGAGTAACTCGTTAAGGACAACTGTCCCGGCGTATATAGTGAACCAGTTTGATCTGAAAAAAGGAGATAAGTTAAACTGGGGTATTGAAAACGGATCAGTTATCATCCAGGTGTCCAAGCAGGAAAAAGTGTGATATGACAAAGATCCTGTAACGACAGGACACTTTTTTTTCATACTCCCGTTGTCAGTTAAAGACCAGGACTCTGAAGAGCCGGGTTCGGGCCATCCGGCCGATTGCCAATCGTGATTTGGAACCGGTTCTGTGATCACCAGGAAGGTTCTTCAGCAGGTTTCCCACTATACCCTCCCTGTAAATGGCGTTGCTATCATTCCTGAGTCCCTGATGAGGGTGTATCCTTTCAGGTAATAGAAAAATTTGGGGTTACACCAAACATTTATTCCATTTCAGATCACAATTATCCTTCCATGGAGATGTCGGACGGGCTTGAACTGTCACCAAGAAAAGTTGAATATCTTAAATATATCAATGAAAAAGAAGGTGCGGTGAGAACAAATAAAATTGCATCCCGGTTTGACGTCGATCCGTCCACGATTACCAAAACAATAAACGAGCTCGCAGAATGCGGTCTCGTCGTATATACGCGGTACCATGGGGTGAGCCTTTCCGTGCCGGGCAAAAAATATGCTGAATTCCTGGTAAAAAGGCATAGAATTCTTTCGCTGATGCTTACTCATTTCGGGCTTTCACAGGAGCAGGCCTGCATCGAGGTCACCCGGTTTGAGAGTCTCGTTTCAAAGGATGCAATCGATCGGATCTGCAAATCGATGGGACATCCGAACACCGGAATCTGTGGTGAGATTACCCATGATAGTGGCTGCCTGGAGAAATAAAATGGTGGAACCCGGAAATATTATGAGGTGCCAATGAGTTCGCAAATGATCTCGGGACACCTTCCCGATCTTAACCTGATCACCTATTACGCGGAGAAACAGCAGCGGGTATTCTCAAGTATCAGCCCGTGGACAAAATTATCGGTCCTTGTGCTCCTGGTGCTGTTTATCACCCTTTCCGATACCCTGTGGATACTTGCCGGGTTGTATGCTGCGGTCCTTATTCTCTACGTCCTTGCCCGTCTGCCCGTGCGAAGGTTGTTTGCATGGTATCTCATTCCCCTGCTGTTCGTCTTTTCCCTGGTCTGGATTATGGCCTGGCTCCAGCCCGGAAATCCTGTCATTTCGTTTAAACTTGGGGGAATCACCCTGGTGCTGACCGATCAGGGAATACTGCTTGTCGCAAACCTCGTGCTCAAGGCTCTGATATCCGTTACCTATTCGTTTTTCTTCCTGATGACAACAAGGTATGAGCACTTTTCGGGCATGATTTACCGGGTATTCCCCACTCCCCTGGACCAGATTTTTCTCATGTCCTACAGGTTTCTGTTCCTCACCCTGGCCATGATCGGGTCCATGCTCAAGGCGGTGAGATCACGGGGAGGAGGCCTGGTCCACAGCATACGGATGCAGGGCCGGATGTTCGCGGAAGTATTTGCTATCCTCTTTATCCGCTCGTTTGAACGGGCCGAGCGGGTCAGGAAAGCGATGGACGCAAGAGGATATAACGGGACTTATACCACGAATGTAAAGATTCCAACCCCCGGGATGTTGGAATATACGTTTCTTGCGCTTTTCGTCCTGGTAATGGTTGCGGCGAACACGGTGGCGCCGTTCAAGGGCTGGTGAATTGTGTGATAAATAAAAACGAACGTACGGCAACTATTGCGGCGCATTGCCAGCATGTCGATCCCGGGCGGGAACTAATCCATGTAGACTGTGCAAGCCACGTTTATCCCGATGGCAGCATCGGGATCCACGAGATGTGCTTTTATGTCCAGAAAAACGAGATCGTTGCCCTCTGCGGTCCGAACGGGTCGGGTAAATCAACCCTGATCGAACATCTGAACGGGCTTCTGATGCCTTCGCAGGGAAAGATTACGGTCAATGGAAAAATCATCAGCGAAGGTGACCGCACCGACCTCTGGAAAGAGGTAGGGGTGGTATTCCAGCAGTCCGACGACCAGCTTTTTGCACCGACCGTGCTCGATGATGTCATGTTTGGCCTGCTTAACCTTGGGATGGGCAGGGACGAGGCGAAAACAAAAGTCTATCATGGCGCTGGAGGAGGTTGGTGCGGTTGACCTGATCGATAAGCTGCCAAATTATCTGAGTGGCGGCCAGAAGCGTCTGATCTCCATTGCCGGGGTACTGGCGATGAGACCATTGCTCATCGTCCTGGACGAACCGACTTCGGACCTGGACCCTGTGAACTGTGACCGGATAGAGCGGCTCATTGTCGATCTGAAAACCAGGTTCGGTATGAGCGTTGTCATTGCCACGCATGATCTTGACCTGGCTGCGAGGATTGCCGACCGTATATGCCTTGTCAGGGATGGTTCGGTGTTTTCAGAAGGCTCCCCGGTAGATATATTCTATAATACGGCTCTTATCAGGGAAGCCGGACTGAAAATTCCCTCTGTCATCAGCATTTACCTGAAATATTGTGAAGAAAAAGGAATGGAACCGACAAAGCGCCCGATTAACGACTTAGAACTTATTGCAATATTAAAGGAACATTAAAAAGACCTGGTTTTTGGTGCGTCTCCAAATTTATTGGCAACAATTATAATGTTCATCCACTAAATAAAAGTGGAGACCGGCATGATAATGACCGGCGACGTTCTATGGCACATATTCATCTCGAGGATGGTTCTTTCACCCTTTTCTGGGTCCTTGTCTGGTGGATCTGTGCACTCGTGATCATCGGGATCGTGCTGTACCTGCTGCGGTCGAAGAATAAACCCGATACCAGGACGATAACAATAGCGGCATTTTTAACCGCGACCTCATTTGCAATATTCCAGGTCAGCCTCCCGTTTTTTGGCGGGGTACACCTGAACCTTACACCATTGATCGGGATTCTTGCGGGGCCGTTCCTTGGCACCCTGGTTGTTTTTATCGTCAATATCCTGTCTGCAGCAATCGGCCATGGAGGATGGGGACTCATCGGGGCAAACGTGATTATTAACGTCTCTGAGGTTTTAGTCGCCTGGTCCGCCTACCGGGGACTGAAAAATGTTACCCCGGGTCTTTTTTACCGGGCAGGGATCGCGACCTTTGCCGGGCTTTTTGCGGGAAATATCGTGATGATCCTGGTCATCCTCGTATCCGGTATCCAGGGTGCAACGCAGGGTACGTCGATGACGCTCATCGGACTCAGTGCCGTTGTTGCGGTAAACATGGGGGTTGCCGTAGTTGAAGCGATCATCACCGGTCTGGTTGTTTCATATATCGGGAAGATGAGACCTGACCTGATAGGGGGTGGGTCTTCATAAACCGTTTCAGGAATATGAAGGGGATGGTCCTCCTTTTGATCCTGCTCGCGGTCGTCGTAACCGGCTCGTTTATTGTGTATATGCAGAGCGGCCCAATGCCCATTGAAGAGCGGTTCAGTCAGGCGGTCGGTCTTTCTGATAACGGTGAACCAGGGACCATGGGAGAAACCGGTCTCTCATTCGAAGGAAATTTCACCCTTTACGCAATTATCCTCTTTGTCCTGGTAATAATCTGCATCGCTCTGTATAGATATGGGAAAATTTAAGTTTTTTTGCCCTGTTGAAACCGCAAGTGTTTTAAAAAAAGAGAGATGTGTACAAGTGCACAAGGGATCATTAAGACTCATCTCCCCGGCAGGTAACTCTTTTTTTCCTACGGAACCGGTGCCGGATAGTTCATTCCGATCCACCGGGCAGGAGGGATCACCCGTGTTCTGTTGTTTTCCGTTGCCGGTGGGATTTTCAGGGAGACCTGAATAATTATGGTGGTCTGTCCGCTCTTCTCCAGGCACGTTTTGGGACCCCGATTTCGAACCTTGCCCCCTCGCCATAGATCCCCGATTCCCTGATCGAGATACCGGTGACGCCAAGGATTTCACGTGAAAGAGCGAGGCCGATCCCGGTATGTCCACCAAAACCGTGCCCGAATATCCTGTCCTTATCTTCGTTGGGAATACCTTTTCCGTCGTCCTCAACCAGAATAAGGAGGTCCCCCGTCTCTGTATTATGGGTGGAAATATCGATCCGGGATGCCGTTTTCCCATGACGGATGACATTCTCAAGCACATTATAAATAACCTTGTACGAGAGGGGATCTGCATACACTTCGACCGGGATTATCAACCGGTTAATTGCAAGGCCTGTGTGGGGAAGGTCGGTGACAGCCCTTGCAACGATTACTTCAAGTGACTGCCAGTCGGGACTGTACACACCAATATCCTGGAACTCGCGGGTGAACTGAAGGTGGCTGGATATTTTCCGGGTCAGGTCCAGGCAGTTATCAACGTATAAACCGGAATCAGGACCTGATCTGTCCTCCTTGAGGAATTCAAGATAACCCCAGAGCCCTGAAACGAGGTTCGTGATATCGTGACGCGTCAGGCGCGTCATGAGAGAGAGCTTTTCGTTTGCCAGGCGGAGGGCTTTTTCAGACTCCTTACGGCTCGTAATATCACGGAGGATCAGGACAAAACCTGCGGGATCGCCTTCCGGATCCCTCACAAGAGACCCTCCGACCATGACGACCCTTGAATTTTCCTCCCCAAATGTCGCCTCGATATCAGATATACGCCCCTTTTCCTGGAGGACTGACCTGATTGACGAACAGACCGGACCTGCAAGAAATTCCCTGACCTTATGTCCCGGGAGGTCTTCTTCCCTCGCACCGAACAGGGCAGCAGCTGATGCATTTGCCATCACTATCCTGCCATGCATGTCTCCGAGTATCAACCCGTCCGGGAGGGTCCTGATGATATCGGGGGCTGCGGTCCCTGGACTCAGGGTAAAGAGTTCGTGCCGCAGGATCGAGTACGTGATAATAAGCGCGAAGAGTGCGATTCCGATAAAGACGAGATTCGGGAGATATATTTTCGACAAAGGAAGGATAATTCCCGAGATGATGCCAAACCCGATTACAAGAGCAAGGCCTGTGCTCACGAGCCGGTACTGTCGGCGTATTTTCGGCCGCTCAGCGTTTTTCCAGGCGAGGATACTGGCAATGACTGCCAGGACCATGATAATAAGGATATATACCGTCTCGGCCAGGTAGACCGGGCTGTCCCCTACCGGCAGGTACACAAACCCTGTCCCAGGCAGGAATTGGACAATATAAACGAGAGAGGTCCCGATTTCTATCAGGGCAAAGATGCCCGCCGGGGCATAAATCAGGACAAGCAATGCGGAGGACCACTTCTTCCTGAGGAGCGGACTCCCTGTGAACTCGAGGATAAAATGGAGCGCGAATACAGGAACGAGCGGCCAGAACGCACTTGCCTTCAGCCAGAACAGGACTGCATCGTAACTCCCTGCCTGCCAGAGCGAATACTCACCGAACGCCCAGTAGGTCGCGGCCAGCATAACGAGCAGGAACAAACGATGCGATGTCGGGCCAGGGTTTTTTGTAAAAACATAGATGGCGAGGGCAAACGTAATAAACGCCGAAAACAGGCAGAAAGCAATGGAAACGGTGAATAAAAATGTCATAGTCTGGCCTTGTCCTGGCAGATTCCGGTATGCATAGCAGCCAAAACTACAACGATGACCTGTCCTGAATTTAATCTCACGTTATCTCACCATAGGTACCAAAAACATTATCTTTGTACTCTTGTCCCGAGGTGATCGAAAATAGTTGCGATTCGATTGTCCGGTCGATTAGGGTGGTAAGACAATGAAGGTTACAGCGGGCTAGCCCGGGGAGTGACACCAATGATTCCCTCAAGCAGAAAAATAATGTCAGGGTTATGGTCAGCTCCTTCGCATTTCAGTCCTCAAAGAGGCAAATATAAAAATCTACTTCCCGAATACCACGCTTCCGTTCATATCCGACAACGGGGTATAGGGGATTTTAAATTCATCCGAGAACTGCCTGACCGCTTTTTTCACACCACGATAACGTCTCGGGGCATAATCATGTACCATGATATACCCCCCTGGTGACAACCGCGGGTAAAAATAACGTAATCCTTCGTAGGTTGGTTTAAAAAGGTCGGTATCGATTGAGACGAAAGAAAATGTCTCTTCCAGCCCTTCCAGCGACTCCGGAAAATATCCCTTTTTCACCACGCATTGCAGGGGATAGGGGATTTTTGAGAGAACTGTCCTTACGCTGACCCTTGAAAAATCACCAAAATCAGTTTTCAGGTCCTGTTCTGACTCAGAGACGAGGTCCCTTGAATCAAACCCTTCAAATGTGTCAAACAGGTAAAACCTGCGATCGGGAAACAACGAACTGATGCGCCTGGCAAATTCTCCCCTGTATACGCCCAGTTCTGCAATTTCTCCCAGTACTTCACGTTCGATTATTTCCCTGGCAAGCAGGTTGAGTGACTGGACGCGGGTCGGGTCTGTTGTAATTATCTCTCCGACCGGGAGGGACCGGGTAATGTGATGATTTACTGTTTCCCCCAGGTACATGATCTCTTTTCGGGCTGGTACACGCTTCAGCCCATGTTGCAGGCATCCATGCAGGATGCCATATCCACGCGATACGATTGACAGATTAATTCCTCCACCGAAATTATATGCATGAAATAACTCTCCAAAAAAAATATCCAAAAAAACCGGGACCGGTGAAAAACAGTTCCACGGTATTGTCTATTTTATCAGGAATTTCCTGGTAAGATTATCTACTCCGGCAAATAAGAGACTTCTTAAGGAAGTTGATCCAGGATTATTTTTATTGTGGAAATGTGAGTATCGTTGCAATAAAGGTTTCTTTTTGGTCCGTTGGTTTATTTACCGTGCGCCATGACTGTTCGGTGCTACCGGATATTTCAATGATGATATGGGATACCGATAATAAATATCTCAAAAAAGCGGGAAAATTATGAGAGTCCAATAAAAATTCGCATAAAGGATTGGAATGCAACGGGGACAGCGATACCAGTTGTTCTAAAACATATCGTTGAGTAATCCCGGTGACATTAAAATCTGCATGGATCCAGGTGAAAATAAACGTTAAATTGCTTAAGGGTCACTATATTCCTCAACATCGGGGATGAATAAATGTGCTTTTAAAATGGCGGAATTCGTAAGCCCTCGTCAGATTTTTCCGGAATAAGATCTGTGCGCATGTATAATATACCAGTTGATATTTAAAACCGGAGAAATTAAACATGGAGCTGGATTAAAACTTCCTCGCTATTACTGTTAGTCGTAGTTGCAGTGGTCCTGATGACCGCCGGATGCGCATCGAACCAGCCTGCAACAACCCCGGCAACAACGGTAACGACAAAGCTTGCATCACCCGTGCCGACAACACAGGTGTAACCACAACAGTGGTCCCTGTGACGACAACCCATGCAGTGGTAAACACTACGGTCACGGTGGCAAACATTTCTTCGACAAACAAGACCCCCTCCAATCTGACGGCGTCTAATGTTACCTCATCCAACATAACAAAAGTCAGCAACACTACGGTGAAAAAGTAATTTTATATTGAGGTGGGGATTAGGGAGTCCCCTTTTTTTCATCCGTTTCAATGGTGGAAGAATCTATATGCATGATCCGACGATTAACGAATATGGTAGTTAAGAAAGGGCCTGTGAATGGCTTTTGAATTAAACGATTTCCCACAGCATTTTTTTAATTGTTTCCTCCTCTGTAAATGCAGTTTTGTGATGCAACCCCTTACTCTGTTTCAGTAAATGGAGCTGAACTGGCTTGGTGATGCCGCTTTCTTTGGCAATACGGCCTAATATACGGAATGCCAGCTGATTGGTGAAGGGGTCCCCTTTTTCCGTGATAAATACAAAATTATCGCCCTCTGGCTCGCCGGGATATTTATTCCTCCAGGTGACAAGAAAATCGTTGGCCATACACCGGTCATTCCGAAGAAATTTTGCTTTATTAATGGTTTTCAGATATAACCCATTATCGTCAAATGTCAGATCTTTCCATCTCAGGGTACAGGCATCCTTTGTCTTGATTCCTGCGTCATAGAGCAATGCGATAAATGCCCGGTCCCGGATGCGTTTGCAGGTCCTGATAAGCAGGGAAACATCGTCGATTGACAGGACTGAATCGGCCGAACCGGATGCCGGTTCCGGTCTCCTGATTTTGATTTTGTGGTCAACTGCATCTTTTGGTATTGAAGAATAACCCTGTTCGCTGAGCCATAAATAAAATTGCCTTAATTTTCCCAGGTACAGGATTACAGTCTCTGTTTTCCTGCCCGATTCCTTAAACTTCGTCACCCCGGCAAATAATTCATTAAGAGTATTTTTTCGATATTCCCCAATGTATTGACGGAAAATAACGAGGATGAAAAAAGTATTGTACCGGGTGGCAGTATTATTTACGTCCGGGAGCTGGCCCATTCAGATATAGTTTGAGGACCTCTGCATCATCAATGGTTATTCTCACTTCAGCCACGGCGTTCTCAACAAGAGTATCCGAATATTCATGATAGTACCGGGCCATAAGAGAAGATGAGGGTGTTGATCTAATAAATATATCAATTGGTCTAACGCCAGGAATAAAATTGGGTGGTGGCAAAACCTCCTGGCTCCGTCTATGCTGCGAATGGCATTTTATACCCCCGATTTCGCCCGCCATATTTGAATCTCTCTATTAAAAGAAGATCTTCGAAAAACGCTGCCCCATTCCTGACATTGATTGCCAGGGAAACAATTCCGAGTGTCAAAACAAAAACCCAATGTATTGGAAAAGATTGTGCAATGGTTCCTTGAAGGCTATTTGCGCTGTGAGGGTTATTGCAGTTGAATTGTTATTCAAACGAGAAACGGGGACCTCGTGGTCCATCTGCAGATAAAAACTTCCACGATAATGGTACCTGACCTGATTATTGCAGTAATAATGGAGAGTAATACCTGCAATTTTGCTATTTTCCACACAGAAACCGCCTGTCTGCATGTTCCTTTTCATTTATTCAATTCCTTTCCGAACCGTTTATTAGATTTTTCCAATGGAAACGGCTTTCATTCCATAGCATAACTATGACTACTATGGACCCTTCATTGTGTGTATGGAAAAGAGTGAGATTCGAAGAGTACAGTGGGAAATCAGCGAATCGCTCCTTTCTTCTCTCAAAAAAGGTAACAAACTGACAGGTCAGGTCGGAACAATCATCCGGACGTGTAATATCCGGTTTGGCGGGGTAGTTGTTGCAAAATTTCTTGAACGGGCGAAAAATATGCCATATTTGCCTTTTACTGTTGTGCGTGAAAGATCCATGTGTCATGGCTGCACGTACCGGATTGAAATGAAAAAGGTATTGACTCAACCTACCAGGGATCCCTATCCCTCGCCTTATTTAATGTAGGCAATGTTTCACACGCCAGATTCAAAAGAGACGCAAAAAAGAGCATACAGATCTGCAGAATAACATATATTTTCCCCTTTATAATTTCAAATGATCCCGGGAATGATAAATTCTCTGCCCGATCATCTCTCTTTCATCATGGCAGGATATCAAAAGAGCCCGGTCCCTCTGAAATCCGGAAAGAAATCTATCAGAATACCGGGATCAGCCCGGGGCTGCTGCCAGTTATACATCTGCCTCCGCCCGGAGTTACAATATAAGTATTCTCGGTCCCGACCATGCCTACTCCGGCTATACCCTTTTTGGGCTCGACAGCAAAGACCATGTTTTCCTGGATAGGTTCGTCAAACCCACGGGACAGTACAGGGATTTCATCTACCTGGAGGCCAACACCATGACCGAGAAACTGGACTATCCGGTCGCCAAAACCCATAAAATTTTTGCGGAAATCCTCGTCAAGGCCTTCCACAATGGCTGTATAAATCTCCGAAGGCGCGATCCCGGGCTTCAGGAGCGATGCGATTTCGTCCTGTATTTCAACACAGCGGTGATGGACTTCGATTGCATGATCCGGAATCGGCGATCCGAACATGTACGTCATAGTCTTGTCCGTGTGATAACCATTCACACCAAAGGCATTGTCAACAAAAACCAGGTCTCCTGATGCAAGCAACCGTTTGCTGCTGCCAAGCACCGGGACTGCAGGGCCCATGCCGTACGCACCCCCGGGACCGTCGAAATACGTTGGATATATCGAACTTTCACCGAAACCGAGTTGCCCGATAACGATCTCGGTATCGAACATACCAAACCTGACAATCCCATGATGTCCTTGCCTCACCATTTCCCTAAATATATCCGCCCCGAAATTGGCCTCGTTCATCCCTTCCATAAGAAGATCGGGGACACGTTCTTCGAGGACGTACCGGTGGAGTTTCCCTGCCGTTTCAAGAAGTGCCAACTCATACCTGCTTTTCACAGCCCTCACCTTCGCGACCTGCATGTCCAGGGGCTTTGCATCCTGGAACGGGAAATATTTCCTGAACCGCGAAAACAATGCAAGCGGGACCCGTTCCATTTCCAGGTACACGGAACCGGAGCTGCCCGCTGTTTCACAGGCAGCGTCGCGGAAGCTTTTCATCTGCCTGATATCAGGGAATGCTGACTCTTTTACTGCACGTTCATAACTCCTTCGCACGAAATATATCGGCGGGCTATTTCTGGGAATATACAGCATCCCGTCCTGCATGGTCCCGCTGAAATGGTACTGGTTCAGTTTTCCGAATATAACCGCCGTTTCCCATGATGGGTTTTCCCGATCCATCACGTTGTAAAACCGCTCCATCCGTTCTTCAAGTTCACGGGGAGGGACGATGTCTTGCATATTGTGATAATATCTGGAAATAATCCGGATAATAGTTACCGGAAAAGAAATACAGAGGCCTTCTGGTATCTCCGACCCGAGGTTCACTGAGATTGCATTGCGGAGCCCGATTAATTCCCGTCGACCAACGGGATATTCCAGGTCCTGGTGCCGGGATATCAAAAAAGACCGGACAACCTGTAATAAAAATCCATGGTTGCTCCGTTATCGATTCCGTCTCCATTCAGAACACAGGGTAACGAGGCCGGGTGAGGGGTTTGGAAAACCCGTAAGATCCCAGGAAGGTCTCCCGGGGCAAACCGGGTTAATAAACCCGGGGCCCGAAATGTTATAATAAACTGGAAAATATACCAGAATGTCGCAACCATGTCCCGAATATACCTGGTCCCGGTCCCTCCCTACGATTTTGATCTGAGTGCCCGGATTTTTTCGCCGGGGGATCCCGCTATCAGGATATACGAGAGCGGGGTGTACCGACAGGCAATAGATATTCAGGGCAGTCCGACCCTTATCGAAGTAAGGTCCACCGGAACTACGGACTACCCCCGGTTGGAAGTCGATGCTTCACAGGCTTCGGAGGGTCACCTGGTGGAAAGCTTAGAAATCCAGGGAATTGTGTCATCGATGTTTAATATTTACGATGATCTGGCTCCCTTTTACCAGGCTGTCAGGAATGATCCGGTGATGGCCGACCTCACCCTTCAATTATACGGTCTGAAGTCCCCGACCACTCCGACATTGTTTGAAGCACTGGTCGACTCGATCATCGAACAGCAGATTTCCCTTAAGGTTGCACACAGCCTACAGGTCCGTCTGATAAAAAAGACCGGCAAACAGCTCAAAATCGAAACGGATGTTTACTATTGTTATCCTTCCCCCGAGGTACTGGCAGGTACCCCCGTTTCATTGTACCGAGGGTGCGGGTTGACATCCCGGAAAAGCGAGTATATAAGGGAATTGTCAGCGAGCATCGTCTCGGGTGATCTCGACCTTGATAAATTCAGGGGATATGATGATACCGCTAAAATCATCAATGAAATGATGGAAATTCGTGGAATCGGTAAATGGACAGCTGAACTTGCGATTATCAGGGGTATTCACAAGCTTGATGCGTTCCCGGCAGACGATGTCGGTTTGCAAAGGATCCTCTCAAGGTTCTACAGGAACGGAGAGAAAGTTACCAGCGATGAGGCACGTATCATTGCGAGGAATTGGGGCGCATGGAAGGGTCTCGCTGCGTTTTACCTCGATCTCGCTGAGCACATAGGGATTGTTCCCTGATCAGCTCCCGTTAAGATACCCGCGGGATATATCAGTTTCATCACGATTGGGACTGCTTGATTTGCAGTCTTTTCCGGAAACAGCCGGTTGGACAGTCCGTTGTTCTTTTGTGACCGGAAGTTCCTCGTCATCCGGATCGCATCCCTCCCGATTAAGTAGATAAATATTGCCGCCGGTGATATCCGGCCTTGTAGATTGATTTCCCGTGTTGGTGTCATATGGTAAACATATTAAAACATAATGTCGAATATAATCGACAAATAGTGAGGTAGGGGTTGCTTATAATCGTATCCAGATATGCCACAATTCTGTTATTCCTGGCACTCATGGTAGCCGGTGCCTCAGCGTACAACATCGTGATTGATGCCCCGTTGTCAATACAGGCGGGGGCCCCAATTCCCGTGAACGGGACGACCAACCTTGCAGACGGGGTGAGTTTCAATATTGCCTTGTCAAATGCAGACTATACCACCACGGTGATTGCCAAGCAGGAGGTCGTAGTGCAGCATAGTGATGAAAATAAATCATTTTCAGTTGTTTTTAATACGACAGGCCTGAAAAAAGGGCAATATAAAGTTGAAGTGTTACCGATCCCGGATTTTTCATTTCTCGGCGACTCTGTTACACTCCGTCCGGTGACCATTGTCGACCGCTCCGATGAACTTGTCCTGGCCCCTCCTTTCAGTAAAGAATTCGATGGTTCGCTGACCATTGCAGGAAATGGCGCCCGGATGATAAATTCCGGTGTAAAAGTCCTGGTTACAAATTCGAACGGATCGTTACTCTTCGGCCCGGAATTTATAGGGACCGACTATATGGGTTACTTTTCAAAGACCTTTACGATTCCTGAACCGGGTGATTACCTGGTGAATTTCTCTGACGCCAGTGGATTCATTGGTAATATTACCTACTCAATAACAAAACCCCACGACCCTCTGCCTTCAATCACCCTGCCGGAAACAACCAGCATCCCCGCCACCTCCACGTCCACCCACAGGTATCTTCCAGTTCGGCGGCGAGCCGGGACGCACCTGCCTATTTTGCGGTTATTTCAAACCCGGGGATGGTCCGGATCTCCACATCAACTGGTGTTGACTGGGAACTTGAGTACCTTGACCTGAACGGTACCCCGCACAGGATCCACGATACAGGTTCCCAGTATCCGGAATCGGCCACATTCCAAAGTAACGGGAATACAACCTGGGTGAAGGTCTATCCCTTCAAGTATGAAGACAAGGATATCGTGACGCTTTATGCAGAGAATGCACTGGACGTCCAGGCATCAGCAAAGGGCGTGGATTTCTTCCCTACCACGTACGAACCGACGGCAATACCAGTCGGTGTTCAATCATCCCCTATTCCTTTATGGCTTTTTATGGGTGCCACAGGGATTGGTTTCCTGATACTCGTGCGAAAACGGAAATAATCTTTGCTGAATCAATAGGGATATTTCCGGAATAATAGAATTATCAGTTTAAAATAATCGTGAGTGTCTGTTGTTCAGACAACAAATGATTTTTTTATCAGCCCGTCTTTCATAATGGATATCTTTCCCCCGCTTGACGAGACGACAAACCCGATGGCATTCGTCATCTGGCTTATACCTGCCACCGATGAATGCCGCGTACCATAGCCTTCCGGAATTTTCAATGTCAGGTTATCGATGATGAAATGTCGTCCGGATGCTTCGATTAACCCATCTTCCCTGATTACGAACGCACCATCCAGCATGGCCAGGCCCTTGATGATCT
This sequence comes from uncultured Methanomicrobiales archaeon, assembly GCA_963815625.1. GTDB lineage: Archaea > Halobacteriota > Methanomicrobia > Methanomicrobiales > Methanospirillaceae > CAIKOD01. The sequence continues at coordinate 202,216 of CAWFHG010000005.1, read as the reverse complement.
CCGCAAGGTCAGGATTCGTGATGAGCCTGTTTTCGCGTTCCTGGCCCGCAAATGAATTGATGGTACATGCCCTAGAATGGGACATAACTGCATCGGTATCCCCGAGGACAAACGACGTTCCTACCGGGTGCCCTTCACGTCCCTCGCGGGATATTTCCACGCAGAGGTGGAATACCGAGTCAAAAACGGATTCCTTAACTTCCGTGCCCATCAGGACCGGATATTTCCAGGGATCTGCCCGGATCTGTCGCGAATCCCCCGGACCAGGTCCGGTAATGTCCTCGCCAAGACAGAGCATTCCTGCATGCCGATCATTTGTGTCTTTAAGAGGAAGAATTTTCCATGCGACCCAGAACTTCTCCCCGGATTTTTTTGTATTCTCAAATGCATGAACTGCATATCCATCACTGCAAAAAACCGGGTCGTTGATCATTGCAAGCATTTCGCCTGCATACCGCGAATGTTCGGGGACTATTGTTCCGATCAGGTTCTTCCCGATGACCTCACCGGACCGGAAACCGAATACTTCAAGGGCACGGGAGTTGGCATGGGTAATTGTCCCAATGTCATCTGTTGTAATGACAATGCCAGGTACCCTGGCGATGACCTCGTTGAACGATCCTGAAAGTACCCACTCCGAAGGAAAAACCGTGCCCTGTCGAACCGGAATTATTTTCCGTGACGTCCTTCCGGTCAATGATCATCAGGTGACCTTTCATCGGGTCGAAACCGTCAAGTCTTCTGATACGTATTCTGCAAAGGACCCCGGGTACCATTTTTTGTTGCAAGGTGATATTCGGCACACCGCCAGCCTCCCTCCTTCCTGGCCGAGTATATTGTTCGTGAAAACTTCCTGTAATCCTCCGGAGAACAGAAAAGGTCGGGTAATTCAATCGTCCGGGCTGATCATGGAGGAATAACCAAGGAGGTGTGAGAGGTGCTGGTTTATTCTGCGAATTTCCCGTCCGGAAAATACAGCGATCCCGATCTGGCATTCATCAAGCACGTCGAAAATCTCCAGGCTCTCCAGGTTCTGTTCCTTCGAGGTGAAATGATCCCGGATGTACCGCGTGATGTACCCGGATGCATGGGTATACAGATCATTCCGGTCACGGAAACCTGAAAGATTGTAGCTCGTAGAGCTTTCCAGGTCCTCCATAACGAGGGTTGTATCCCGGAGATATCCATGACGGTTTTTCACCGTTTCTAAAGGTGTGATATCGACAGACAGCAATTTTGCACCGGTTGTTTTTGCAGAATCCCTGATATTGCAGGTCAGCTGTTCTTTTCCACAGGCCACAACGAGGTGGTATGAACGCTCTGTCATCTTATTTACCGCATTAACGGGAGAAAATGCCCTTTCAACCTGTATGCCGGGTAAACGGACCAGAGAAGATAATAGTATGGCGTGGAACGCCTGCGAATTTTCAATGAACAGGACCGATGACAAGAAGATATCACACTCGTGCAGGTAAACGCAGATATCTGATAGATTGTCAGACAGATAAAAATGTATTGGATTTAACGGGAAATAACGGCAGACAAGCGTCGTACGTGGGGATGCTGCATAGTTTCCAGGTTTTCCCGGTACGAATGGAGGCCGGCTTCCTGGGCTTCCCTGGTGAAAAAATAAAACCGAGTTTCGGTTTATTGGTTAAAAAGATTCAATCTGATTCCCAGAGGTAATCCTAATCAGGAAACAGGTTTTTCTTCCGCAGTCAGGAGGCAACCCCTGCCTTTTCCGGTAATAGAAAGATGCGTTTCGGTATTTGCCCTCCCTTCGAAGAGGTATCTCCTGAGAACCAGCTGGTGGACCCTCGAGCGGACATCGTACTCGCCATAATCGGGGATCATCCGGGAAACGACATGGCTGATTTTACAGCCCGGTGCATCCGACACTTCCTGCAAAATTCGAAGATAGGTGGCGTCTGCCACAAATTCTTTTTGTCTGAATAATTCGCTTATACTTATCACCTGGTAACATTTGGGGGCTGATATTGTGGAAACTAATCTCAAGCACGGATCATTGCATGAATTTTATTTCACACCAAATCATATTATTACTATTATACTTCAAAGGAGTAATACCTATGTGTTGGTACGAATACCCATGACGTCTATAGTCACGAAAAAAAATCTTCATGAGTCCGTTAAGTATCGATAGAGTGATTGAGGGGGCTATTCCGGTAACAGGCTCCTGGTTATCTCGTTTGATTTCCAGAGTTCGAAATTTTTTTCCCACTTTTTTTATTATGAAAACAAATCTATCAAATTGAATCATTAAATTCATTCTAAAAAATATCCCGCTCACGTGGTTTCAGCCACTTTGATGACACTCAAATGCCATGAAATTCTTCAGGTCATTCTTTCCGGATACCTGAATATAAATCTCCCCATTACGCCAGAACCTGACGGTTATACGGGCAAACCGGGGGGTAATTGAAAAAATCTCATTAAATATTATAGCGTTCAAGATTGAGTTGTGCCCGGGAATTCACGGAGCACAAACAATGAAGGAGGAAACCCAATCCATGAACAGTAAACGCGTCGGCAACGTCATCATCAGCCTTGCTTTGTTGATATTGCTGACCGGAAGTGTCTCAGCCGATATCGTGCAGGTCGGGAGTTCGTTCGATGCCACACTCGCCTCGGTTAGTACGCATCTCGATTCACGGACCGTAAGTGCCGATCCGGACTCCCCGATCAGCCTCAACTATGACATATCGGCGAAAGGCATCACGAGGTCTGACGGGACGACCGTACCGATGAGCGGTTCGGTCGCAGCCTATGTCAGGGCACACATCCTCGGAGGTCGCGATGGTTCCGGTTCCACAGCCGAAGACCTCACCTATAACGATATTACAAGAGCCAGCGGCCTTATTAACAGTTTCCAGAAATCTATCGCCTACCGGGGCGGTACGGTTCTGAACTGATTTTCAGAATGGGACAGGGATGCGAGGCCAGCATTTTCTGTACCCCGTTTTTTTGAACCGTACCTTTTCTCTAAGGGAACTGCTTTAGTACCCGGAGACATAATAATACCCGTCCTCCTCCCGGACCCGGACCGGGACCTGAAAAAGATTGCGGATATTATTGTCGGTCAGGACTTCTTCTTTCGGTCCATCCATGCAGAATTTCCCATCTTTCATAAGGATGACCCGGTTAATTTCAGGGATTATATCATGCAGGTTATGGGTGACAAGAATGATACCTGTCCCGGCCCGGGATATTTTCCGGCATGTTGTACGGAAATTGTGAAGAGCGTGAAGATCGAGGCTGTTGGTGGGCTCGTCGAGGATCAGGGTCTTTGGGTTATGCACCAGTGCCCTGCCGATTAGTACCCGACGTGCCTCCCCGGATGACATCTCCGTCATTTTTCTTTCTTCCAGGTATTGGATGTCAAGGAATTGGAAGATTTCATAAACTTTTTCTTCCATTTCATCGGTAACATGGTGCCTGAACAGCCCAATGCTTGAAAAAAAACCTGAAAGAACTACTTCCCGGGCGGTCATCTCCCTGGAAAATGCATAAGCCAGGTCATTTGAAACGATCCCGAACGTAGACCGCAGGTCGAAGACATCCCATGTTTCCCTTCCCTTTACCCTGAACACTGCTTTTTCAACCTGTTGCTGAAGCGGGTAATACTCGCGGGTTATAGTTTTAATTAATGATGATTTTCCTGCACCGTTTGGTCCGAGAATAGCAACATTTTCCCCCTCTTCCAGTATCAGCGAAAGAGAATCGAGTATTTTCTTATTCCCGTTCATTACTGTGATATTTTTAAACTCCAGAAGTGGGGTGCTTTTCCGGGACATTAGTAGTTACGGGAGATGGTGATGTTCATTTGGAATGTGCTGTCGGAAGGATTCTTTTTTTTAAACCCGGTGACAAAGAGAAGCCGGGAAAAAAAGTGGTAATGATATCGGATTTATTTTCTTCTTTTGTTCTTCTGGTTTGCAGCAATTTTTTCCTTTGCCGTCATCGGTGCCGTTTTGCTCCCCGTTACAGGGGTCTCTACTGCCGCTGATTTCGCATCGACACTTTCAGGCTTTTTACCTTTGCCTTTCTGATTACCCTGGTCTTTCATAAAGAGTGATAAGGCACAGAAATATATATACATTGTCCGAAAATAGCGGATTATCCGAGGTTTTTAGATTTTAGTTTATAAAGGGGCGGCGTTTTTTGTGAATCCTGGTATCCGGTATCCGACAACCCCGATCCAGCGTTACGTACCAACATTTCCGGGTTAGTACCGGTCGGTCGAGTAGTCACAACATAAGAAAAAAAGTAAGGACATTTATGTTATCTAACGTAGGGATAAAACGATTCAATGTTTTCCCCGTTTCATCTTTGCAGCATTCTTGTCTTTCAATGAATTAATTTTCTGCTGGTCCAGCTGATTTGCAGCCTTCACCGGGGCTGCTGTTACGGGTTCGGCCGTTGCCTTGTGGCCTTTTGTCTTTTGCTCGCCCTGCTTTTTCATGCCGGTACTATGATGGCAGGATGTATATAGATAACCGCGTTTCCTATCCGGCATTGCCCTGGTCAGCCGGATCGGGAAAAACGATACGGTACTTCGTTCCCTGTTCCCGGCACAGTTCGATGGTCCCTTCGAGTTGCTCGGTCGAGAGCAGGCTTACCAGTTTAAGACCCAGGCTTTCGGTATTTTTAAAATCGATGCCTTCAGTGATCCCTACACCGTTATCCGCGTACGTGAGGGTATAGCATGGACCTGACTGGTGGAATCCTATAGTTATTATACCGCTCCTGCCATCGGGAAATGCATGTTTGAACGTGTTGGAAACCAATTCGTTCACGATCAGCCCGCAATGGATCGCGGTGTCTACATCGAGCAGGGTCTCGTCGACATCGAAAACGGTCTTGATGGTGTTCTCTTCTATTGAATAGGTATCAAAAAGGGCATCTACCAATTTTTTAATATAAGCGTGGAATTCCACCTTCGAAAGGTCGTGTGACCTGTATAACGTCTCGTGGATCAATGCCATCGTGCGAATACGGTTCTGGCTGTCCCGCAACGTATTGATGCTGCCCGGATCCTTCATATACTGGACCTGCAGCTCAATCAGGGCCGATATTACCTGGAGGTTGTTTTTTACACGGTGATGGATCTCTTTAAGCAGCACATCTTTCTCTTCGAGCGTATGACGGACTTTGTCTTCGGCAATTTTCCGGTCGGTAATGTCCCGGATTGATTCTACCGCACCGACCAGGATCCCTTCTGTATCATAGAGTGGTGATGCCGTGAACCAGAGTGAGGCCCCCTTACCGTCATTCATATGTGGGATTGCGATCTCGGAGAACCTTTTGTTGCCTGCTCTCGTGATATATGGGTACGACGCTTCTGTAGCAGGGTCATTCTTCAGGACGAGATCGATGAGCATCGGTCGTCGCTCCTGATAGAATGAGATCGAATATTCAAAATTCCCCTTCCCGATCATACGGTCTGCGGGAACCCCGGTCATTTCTTCGATCGCCTTGTTCCATGCAATCACCGAACCACCCAGGTCGATGGCAAATGTCGCATCCGGCAGGAAGTTGATGATATCTGAAAGTCGGCGTTCCGATAATCTCATCGCTTCTTCTGCCCTGTTCCGGTCCGCTATTTCCGATTCGAGCTGCCGGTTTTTCTCCGAAAGGGCAGATAACTGGCTGCGGGATTCCCCCAGGTAAAAAAACAGGGCAAACAGGATCATCAGGAATGCGAACATCCTGACGATTAAGGTCACGGGATCGGACGAATAAAATTCATTGTAAACCTGAATTACGAAAGAAACGGAAAGCAGGAAAAATCCTATGCATAAAAAAAGCGACAACCGGTTCCTTTTTTCATAGTAAACGATCAGGCTGATAAGGGAAATTATTATTGGGAGAGAAATGCTTAAGATCGTGGTCGCATCAGGGGTCATTGCCGTATTCCATCCATTTCTTGTTTGTTTACTCCCATTTCAGCAGTTCATCAATTTCGTGGTCTTTCTTTTCGGCAGCGTGTTTGAGAAGAGCCAGTTTTATGGTAGTCTTCAGCGTCGAATCACTGAATGGTTTGACAATATACCCAAAAGGGGATGTTTTCTGGGCCCGTTCGAGGGTATTCTCGTCTGAAAATGCTGTAAGGTAAACCACTGGGATATTGTGGATGCCATAGATGGTTTCTGCCGCCTCAATTCCGTCTACCGGCCCTTTCAGGTGAATATCCATCAGGACGAGGTCCGGTTCAAACTCGATTGTCTTCTTAATGGCATCATCTGCTGTAGAGACACGTCCGACGACCCTGTAACCGAACTGCTTCAGCCGTCCCTCTATCGTAATCGCAATAATCGTATCATCCTCAACAACGAGGATCTTCTCCTGCCCGTCCGGAGACATTGTTGTATTCCATGTACTGCACCAAATTATTTGAAATGGTAAGCATAATTCCAGCCCCGGATACCGGACAATCTCTTACAAGATAGAGGGTGAGCGAAAACCACTTTGTGGGAACCCGGTCTCACCGGGAAAAAGCCTCTCTACCTGATCAGGTGTTGATCGGGGGACCACTGGTTTCCAGGTCCCCAGATGAATCTTCACGGGGATCCTGTGTCTTCAACGGATGAAATTGACTCCTATCGATGAAAACACTCATTAACCATCAGGTGGCCTGTGTAGTTGTGGAATTATTCGTTTTAAGACATGGGAAAGCAGAGGCTCGTGCAATGGGCGCTGGAGATGCCGAACGTATCCTCACCGGGCAGGGGCGGGAGGAAATAAAAACAATGGGTCGGTGGATGGTGACCATGGATTACACATTCGACCTTATTGCGACCAGTCCCCTGAAAAGAGCCAGGGAAACTGCTGAAATAATAGGCTCAACAAGTAAACACGAACACGGGATCCAGGTCTGGGACATCCTCTCACCGGGGGGTGATCCGGATTCGGTCATACGCCAGATTGCCCTGACGGGCGGGGATGGATCGGTCCTCATCATCGGGCATGAACCATTGCTCTCTACAATTATCATCCGCACTATTTCAGGGGATGGCAGTGCCTCCATCCTGCTCGCCAAGGGTGGTTTCGCCCGGATAAAAAATATTTCCGGCCACGGAGATTTTCACGGAGAACTTCATAGCCTCATCACACCAAAACAAATCTGTTCAGGAAACTAATCTCATCTCTGGCATGATTTCCTGTGAAAAATGAGTCACGGTTGCTTTCCTGAAGTTGTTCATTAAAATACCTTTTTATCTAAAAAAAGAGAAAGAGCATTCAAGGTTGTCGCTGATGAACAATAAAAACAAACTGATTATCCTTCTCCTCGTTTTTAGCCTTCTCATTATCGGAACCGGATCTGCATCCGGGTTATATAATGACAGTGCTACGGTAGCAGGGCAGGACATGATAAAATCATCCGGCGTACGATATGCCCTTCTTGTTGGGGTGTCAACCTACCAGGATCCTTCCAATAACCTCGAAGGCGTGCAGTATGATGTACCGCACATGAGGGATATGCTCATCAACGACTGTGGATACTCATCTTCGCATATTACAACTCTCCAGGACAGTCAGGCAACCAAAAGTGCCATCCGGGCTGCACTTCTCCAGATGAGTTCCCAGATCGGCAAGGACGATACATTTGTATTTTACTTCAGCGGGCACGGGTACGTATACCCCTCATATTCCGGCACCTCGTATATTGAACCGTATGATTCACGGGTGGATTCTTTAAATTACGACATTTCCAGTTCGGAACTGAAACAATGGCTCGATGGGATCCATGCCGGGAATGTCCTCGTAACTATCGATGCCTGCGAAGCCGAAGGCATGCTGAAGGGTGGCACGAAAGAACTGGTTGGGACCTCACAGGTAAAAGCGGGAGGTGCAAAAACTTCAGAAGCAGACCTTTTTTCGGAAAATTTCCTCGGCGAGTTCGGATCCCGGAACGGTCTGGTACAAAGTCCGGCGGAACAACAGAAAGGCCTGACCGGTAACCAGTATGTCGCGCTGATATCCTGCAGGACCGGTGAGGGTTCCTGGACGAATGCTGTTTCCGGGAGCTGGTTCACCACGTATCTGGCAGAGGGAGTTGCAGACCCGTTAACAGATACCAACTCGGACAAATGGGTCTCGGCAGAAGAAGCGTTTAATTATGCATCCCCGCTGACAACATTCAAACATAACGACCAGCATCCGGTAATATACGACGGTAACCCATCCAGTGATCTCCTGATGGCCTACTACGGGTCGGCATCCACAGGAAGTATCGATGTTCGATCAAACCCCACAGGTGCAAGGATATACCTTGATGGGTTAGATACAGGATTTAGCACACCGAAGACATTTAGCGGCGTAATCGTGGGTACTCATACGATTCGTTGCACGATGAGCGGGTATATCGACAAGTCCCAGAGCATAACGGTAAATGCAGACCAGACGACGGGAGTTTCGTTGACCCTTCAGAGCCAGGCGCCGGTAACCGGGTCAATCTCGGTAAGTTCGAGCCCGACTGGTGCAAGAATATATCTCGACGGGGCAGATACCGGATTTAATGCACCAAGGATCTTTAATGGTATAACCACGGGTCCTCACACCATCCGCTGTACCCTGAGTGGTTACGGTGACCAGTCGCAGAGTGTGATGGTAAACGCAGGGAAAACCGCGACCGTAAGGCTGACGCTCCCGTCGCAAGCGCCGGTAACCGGGTCAATCTCGGTAAGTTCGAGCCCAACTGGTTCAAGAATATTCCTCGACGGGGCAGACACAGGATATAGCACTCCGGCGACATTCAGTGGCATAACGGTTGGTACCCATATAGTCCGCTGCACTATGAACGGTTACGGTGACCAGTCGGGGAGTGTGATGGTAAACGCAGGGAAGACAGCGACCGTAAGGCTGACGCTCCCGTCCCAGGCACCGGTCACGGGATCGATCCTGGTTAGTTCGAGCCCGACGGGGGCTGCTGTATATCTGGATGGGAAGAACACCGGCTCCAATACACCGGTAACGCTGTCAGGAATTTCTGCGGGTAGCCATACGATCCGTTGTAGCATGAACGGTTATACCGATAAGTCCCAGATGGTGATTGTGAAAGCAGGCCAGACGACGAGTATTTCGTTAATCCTTCCGGTCCAGGCCTCCGCAACCGGATCGATCTCGGTAAGTTCAAGCCCCACAGGGGCCAGGATTTATCTTGACGGAGTGGATACGGGATATACCACCCCGGGGACGTTCGCAGGGATAAAGGCTGGCATCCATACGGTCCGTTGCGCCCTGAAGGGGTATAACGACCAGTCGCAGAGCGTGACGGTAAGTGCCGGGAAAACAATGACGGTGAAATTGACTCTTCCGGTCCAGGCCTCCGCGACCGGATCGATCTATGTCAGCTCAAGTCCGGCCGGTGTCCGAATCTACCTCGATGGGATTGAGACGGGATATAGCACGCCCGCGACACTGTCAGGCATATCAGTCGGAAGTCACACGGTCCTCGGCAGCCTGAGTGGGTATACCGATCAATCCCAGGGAGTGACGGTGAATGCGGGCCAGACTTCAGGAATAGTTCTTAACCTTCCTGCGTCCTCCGGGATTTCAACCGGATCGATTTATGTTACATCCCAGCCTTCCAGGGCATTGGTATACTTGGATGGTAAATACCTGGGTGTGTATACCCCTACAACTATCAGTAAGCTCACCTCAGGAACTCACGAGATCAGACTTACAAAATATGGATACAAGGACCTGACCAGGAGTGTAACTGTCACCGGTGGGTTAACCACCCCGGTCTCCGCAGTCCTAAACCGGTGACAGGATCCAACCGCCCTTCTAATTTTTCGAATAACTCTATTTTTATGATATAAAATTCCGCAAAAAATCTATTTTCGCGTTATCTGCAAAACGAAGTGTATTGTAGCCAAAGAGGGACAACTGCATAAACTATAAAGAAGGGTATCTGAATCCTGATTTGTTCCCATCCCAGATACTGTAACTGTCCTTCGAGACCGGGGCTTCTATGAATCCTGGGCGGGATAAGGGAGGCCAGGGAGCAACCGTTCCTGGACCGGGACTACCTGAGTATCGCCCGGTGCTTGATCCGGGTGTTTTTATTAAGAATTCACGGGAAACCGGGTTTTGGTATTTTATGAGGAAATCTACCCCTTAAAGGATTGAAAAGTAGCCGTTTTTCTCTAACCTGCTATGGAACACCAGGGTCAGGCGGGTTGGCGTGAGTAAGAGACAGCTGCGATAAGGAAAACGGGAACAACTCTTATAAAATTTATTAAAAAAAACACACACTTTTTTTGTTAATTTTATTAATTACACTTACTTTTATCAACGCAGTCTCTTCTAATTAACTTCTGAATATAAAAACAAGGTTAAATCCTGCCACGATCATCACGAGCGCGAACCCGACCCACAACATCATACCCTGGTTATTCAGGAATACTGCCCAGAGTAAAGCAACAAAGCATATCAGAAAAAAAATTGCCCATGTCCTTGCATTCATTGAAGAAGTGGAAAGGGGGTGGGGACTCCTCCACCTCCGTATCCTTGCGGAAATAGCTGGAACGCGGGATCGTTCCTGGCCTATATACCTGGCAATTCCCAGGAGGAGAAAACCCATCGCTACCAGCGCGGCAGCTGCACATACATAGTAAAGGAACATGAAAATCGGTTTTTCGGAAAGAGATGCAAGCAAACCGATCAGGACGAACCTGACACTCCATTCTCCCGGGTATAGCAACTCACGCCATTTGGATCCCGGATCGGGTTCAACCGGGAAACTTTTCCGCGTTATTTCATGTCGTTTTTCCCCGCCTACGACAAACCTGGCATTATTCATAGGCGGAGGGTAGTAGGATGCCTGGGGAATTGATACTGTTTCTCCTGATAGTTCCCTTGCCTTTTCAAAACATGACCTGCCGTCTTTTTTATTGTTCATCCTGTTGTAGGTCATGCCCATGTTATACCAGGCCTTATAGGATTCTGGGTTGGCTTCAAGGGCCCGTTTATAGCAGACTATGGCATCAATATAATTTCCGGTTTTATAATAATCATTGCCCTGGTCTTTCCAGAAATCGGACTCCTGTACGCTATCCATGAATGTTCCAAACCCCCCATTACTTATGGCGGTTTAGACCCTGCATATAGAAAAAGATTCTGATTTGAGTAAATGTTAATGGAAATGTAAAAATGGGCTGAATTTTTCTGCTGTCTGCTTCGGGTTACATGGCCTGAACGGTTAAACGCTATTAACCTGACAGGGACACCTCCGGAAAACAATGGTGATTAACCTCCGGTTTCCGGAAAAGATAATCCGGGAACCGGGTACCAATGCCTCCTGATGGAAATTTTTTCAACATTAGCCGGACCTGGCGATGGAGGAGTCTGATTCTATTGTATTCCTTGGATCTGGTTCCAGCCGTTATGCCTGAAATCAAATGCTCGCGTTTTTTTTCGGAAACTCCTCCCAATATAACAACATTATTGTCTATGCACCGAAATGTCAAAAAATAATCCTTTAAATAAGGACATATGTTTATAATTTCAAGGATTTCGCAGGGCCTATATGATCCCTCTCGCTGTCCCGGACAATTTCCCCCTATATCCGCTGCTGGCGCGCCCCGTTATGGGGGGATGCGTATCAGGGCAAACCAGGGTGGATATTTTTTTCGGGGCTTTTGTAACGACATCGCTTGTACCGGGCGGCAATAGGACCAGGGAACTCGGGCTTCGTCCGGGACATTACCGAAGAGAGCAGGAATTGTATGCTCCTGAAAAAGAAGGGAAATGAGCTTGGAGAGAAGAACTGGGAACCTGAATCGTTCTGTTACCCGGTATCCCATGATCTTAAAAGCCCCGCTCCGGATAATCGACGGGTAGGCGGAAATCCTCAATAAAAATCCCGGTGAGGACAGCCTGCCACCTGAACCCGGACAACAGGCCGCCGAGCGGATAAAGTGGCGTGGAAACGGATGGACCGGATTATCAAAGACCTTCTCCGGCGTTCCCGCCGGAAGAACGGCGCTGGCCATCGGCATGGAACCTCTCTTTGCTTGTCAGAACGATTCTCTCGAACCTGTCAGGGTTGCAACGCGGGAGAAAGATCTAATTCCTTTTGTCGGACGGGCTCAATTGCCCGCTGCGACCGGGACCTTAACCTGAGAGCACTCGAAAATATCCTCGGTAATGCGTGGAAATATACGGGAAGTAATGAAGAAATAAGGATTCCCTTTTGGATCCTTGTGTAGGGATGGAGCCAATAGTATTTTATTCGGGCCAATGGGGCTAGATTTAATGCAAAAAGAGCGGAAAACCTGTCTATGCCCTCCTCCCTGTTCCATACCGGATCAGAATTTCCCTGGTATGGGTGCGCTGGGGCTGACGACCTTGAAACGAATTATCCTTCGATATAGGGGCGTATTGACACAGAAAGTGAATGTGGTAAGGGTAACGACGGCACTTTTCCCGCTCCAAGGTCTGATGAAAGGGCCCCCAACGGAACCGGACTGATGCCTTATTACCTATTGGATGAATAGAATTAAACTAGATGAAAACCCGGGAAGGGTGACAACCAACATGGAACGGTGAGGAGATGGATGCGGAAATTAATATATTGATTGTTGACGATTCGCCAGATAATGTACACCTGCTTGTGAATGAAATGAACAAGGCGGGACTGAAAGTCCGGCATGAACGGGTGGAAACAGAGCGCCAGATGGAGGCTGCACTGCAACGGGAGACGTGGGACGTCATTCTCTGTAACTATTCGATCTCAAACTTCGGGGCATTACCTGCATTAAAACTTCTGAAGGATATGAAAATCAGGACCCCATTCATAGTGATATCTTGTGATATGGGAGAAGAAACGGCTATTTCAGTAATGAAAGCCGGTGCTCATGATTTCATAACCAAAGGAAATTACGTCCGCCTGGTACCAGCGATTGAACGTGAAATCGAAGGATATGCGAAGTGGAAAAAGGCTAATGATGAAGCTAAAAAACAGAAGCAGCTAGCCTTCACCATGATCATGCAAAACCCCCTGCCGCTGATCATCTTTTCAACGAATCTGGACATCTCACTGGCAAATGATGCCTTCCTCAAACTTTGCGGATGGTCAGAAGAACGTCTTCAGAAGATGAGCATGAAAGAGTTCAAGGTCCTGGAAAAGAGTGGCCATGGGATAAGGGAAGCAATCGAGACAAAGAAAGGTGTTGTGGGTGATGTGGTTGTCGAGTTCCCCACCGGCATCCATTATCTCACTCAATATACCATTCCACTCCTTGATATAGACGGTAAGATCGTCAGTATGGAGGCGACGTACCAGGATAACACCGAAAAACGCAAGACGGAACTGGCAAAAAAAGAACTCGCAGATTTCACCGCTTCCTATCTTGAGACACTCTCGGCAAACCTTGGGATGCTGGCTACGGGGAACCTTGATTTTAATCTCAACCTTGTTGCAGCGACAGAAAATACAAGGGAGGCACATACCAATTTTTCCGGGATCAACAATAACCTGACCGACGTACGCGATGCCCTGTCGCATATGATGGTTGATACCAAAATGCTTGCGAAGGCTGCCGTAGAGGGGAAACTTGATATACGCGCCGATGTTACCCGGCATATCGGAGAATACCGGAAGATCATTGAAGGCATGAATGCAACCCTTGACGCCGTGATTACACCGGTCAACGAAGCGATGAGGATGGCCAATGAATTTGCAAAATGCAACTTTACAGCCCGCGTTGATGAAAAACTTCACATGGAAGGCGATTTCATCAAGTTCAAAGATGCACTTAATAATATTGGCATTGAAGTCTCAAAGGCAGTAAACATGATCAACCGGCAGGTCATGGACCTCGCGTCAAGTGCAGAGGAAGCAAATGCCAGTATTGAAGAGGTAGCATCCGGTGCCGAACAAATTGCGAAGAACGCACAGGGTGTCAGTCAAAATGCAGAACGTGGAAATGACGGGATTGCCCAGATATTACGCGCAATGGAAGATCTCAACCAGACGGTAACCGAGGTTGCTCAGAAAGCGGAAAAGGTCTCACAACTCACTGAAAATGCGAACACGATGAGTATGAAAGGGACCGAACTTGCAGCACAGGCTGAAAAGGGAATGGTCAGTATTACCAGCTCCTCCAACGAAGTCGACAAGATTATTTTCGATATCAAGGCCGAGATGGATAAGATCGGGAAGATCGTGGGTTTGATCAGCGACCTTGCGAACCAGACGAATCTCCTTGCCCTGAATGCGGCGATTGAAGCTGCACGTGCGGGAGAAGCCGGCAGGGGTTTTGCTGTCGTTGCAACCGAAGTGAAATCACTTGCCCAGGAGTCCCGCGCTTCTGCAGAAAACATTGCCGATATGATCGGGACACTTCAGAAGAAGTCTATTGCTGCCGGAGAGGCCGTAGCATCATCAAACCGCGAGGTGAAGACCGGAAGCGAGGCCCTCAGCCAGACCCTCAGTTCGTTTAACCAGATTGTCCGTGCGATAGAGGATATCAGTAAGAATGTCGTGGAAGTTGCAAGCGTGAGTGAAGAACAGGCGGCGACCGTGGAAGAAGTGACTGCGAGTGTCAGTGAAGTGCAACAGATGGTCCATGCGACTGCAAAAGATGCAATGGATTCGGCTGCCGCAGCACAGGAGGCCTCTGCCTCTATTGACCAGATCACCAAAGTAGTTGGCAATGTGAACCGCATCGTTGATAGTGTTTCCAGGGAGATGTCCAAGTTCAAGGTGTGAAGGTTGTTTTATTTCCCCGTGACTTCCCTGGGTTGGTATACAGGGCTGGTGAGAGATTCATCGCCAGCTTATCCCCATTCCGGGCGGAGCAATAAGAGATGAGGGGAACCAACAAATCCAAAATTCCATCCGTGCCTAATCAGGCCCATCGCTCTTTTTGATTTGTAAAATTTTTCCTGGTATTTTTCAGGCTAATGAGTTCGTTAATGCCGAATATGAATATAAGGGAGATTCTGGAGGATCCCCGGAACCTCCAGACAGCCGCTCAATATCGGCCGGGTTTTCACCCGGATTGGGGGTGTAAGGATTGATATTATTTTTTCCGAATAAATGAAAATCGGCTACTGGTCCCGATTGGACAAACCATAGGAAAAGAGATCCCATTCCCGTCGTGATATTAATAAGAGGAAAACGGCAGATGGATACCAATGAACGAGAAGTATAAATGTTCGGTTTGCGGAACGGTATACGACCCCGTAAAAGGTGACTACTACGAAAATATCTGTCCAGGTACGGAATTCTCCAGCCTGCCCGCGACATGGAGATGTCCAGTCTGCCGTGCATTAAAAGAAAAATTCTCACCTGACCCATGACGACCGGTGATAAAAACCCTGTCGAATTTTCATTTTTGAAGATATAACGGTTTATCTGTGTCATTTCCGTACCCGGGGATCCCGCCCCAAAGGTAATTATACACGATCGCGGGGACGAGCCCATGGTATCCTGAATTATTTTCAGTCATTGAAATCAGGTCCGATCTATTTTCACGGGACCCGGGCACCATGGTATACTGTTGTGAGATAGAGTCACAGTTCAAAAAAAATTATTTGCCTGAATTGTGATGTTCTATAAAGTCTTCACCGGATCCCCATCAGGCAAGGGAAATAATTCGCACAAAGAGCCGTAATTTTAGGTACATATTTATTTCCAATGAGGAATTTCGTATTTTAGTTGTTCACGAAGATTCTCCAATGACATTTCCCGGGAAATAATATTCGAATGAGATGAAAAAGTTCATGATATGTCACCGCCTTTATCCATTCATCAGGAAGGCGGATTCCAGAAATGAACACCAGACCGATAAACAATCCTGTAGTGCCCATATGTCCCCGTCACCACCCTGCATACCCGGAGGGGATCGTCATATGCCGATAATTCTCCCAAACCTCAGGAGAATGCTGGTCATTTACAAGGGCGCCTGGGGTTGGATCGCCCTCTCCCAATTGTTCGTGCTGCTCGGCGCGACCTTCATGCTGCTGATCCCGATGCAAATATCTGCCCTTATCGACAATGGTGTCCTTGCAGGAGATATCAGCGTCGTTGTGGACAAGGCCTTTTTCATGCTCCTGTTCGCTGTCCTGGCCGGGGCATTTTCACTCGCAAACCTGTATATCGCGGCACGAGTCGGGGAGGGTACCGCTCATTTCCTCAGGAAGGAGGTCTACAAAAAAATCCAGACATTTTCATTCGGTAACCTTGACAGGAACCCCGTGGGGGAGCTCCTTGTCCGCCTTACGAGCGACATCTACCAGATCAACATGGCGGCCAGTTATTCAATCCGGTTCGCCCTGTACGCTCCTTTTATGATCCTGGTCGCTCTTGTCCTCGTATACATCAGCAGCCCCGACCTTGTCTGGATCTTTATCGTCGTCATCCTCGTTACGGCAGCCATGTTCGGGATTATCTCGTGGCTGCTCCAGGGGCAGTATAAGGCAAGGCAGCAGAACCTTGACAGAGTAAATAACGTGCTCCAGGAGGATTTTTCAGGGGTCCGGGTAATAAAGTCATTTGTCCGCCAGAATTATGAGAATAACCGGTTCAGGGAGGTAAATGAAAAATTCAGGTGGACGTCTTTAGCCCCGCTCCGTACCGGTGCGTTCATTCTCCCCGCCATTTTCCTGATACTCGGGTGCTCCAATGCCCTTGTCATCTGGTACGGAGGCATGGAGGTCATTGCCGGGACGATGAACGTTGGGGAAATCGTTGCCTTTACCCAGTATTTCTTTTTCATCCTCGGGCAGTTATGGATCCTCTCATTTGTCCTTCCGCAAATAATATCGGCAGAAGCATCGGCAGGGAGACTGGCAGAACTTATAGATACCAGGCCCATGGTGATCGATTCACCACAGCCATCAGTTCCTGACCCGGCCGGTTCGAAGGGGAAGGTGGAATTTGAAGACGTATCGTTCAGCTACGAAGGGGCAGGTGGGAAGGCGGTGATTAAACATATTTCTTTTATCGCGGAGCCTGGCCAGACCGTTGCATTTCTTGGTCCTACCGGTTCTGGGAAATCCACCCTCGTCAACCTGATCCCGAGGTTTTATGACGTGTCGGCGGGCCGGATTACCATTGACGGGACCGATATCCGCGACATTCCGCAGGACCACCTCCGGGGCATAGTAACAATTGCCCTCCAGGACAGTGTACTCTTTTCCGGGACTATCAGGGATAATATCGCCTTTGCAAAGACCGATATGCCGTACGATGAGGTGGTATCCTCATCAGAAGCAGCCGATGCAGACGGTTTTATTTCGGCAATCCCTTCCGGATACGACTCCCACGTGGCACGAAGGGGTGCAAACTTCTCTGGCGGCCAGAAACAGCGCATCTCGATTGCCAGGGCAATCGCCCCGAAACCCCGTATCCTCATTCTGGACGACAGCACAAGTGCCGTCGATGTAGCCACGGAAAGCCGTATCCAGGCTGCCCTCACGAGTGTAATTCCTGGAACAACCCGGTTTATCGTTGCCCAGCGGATCAGCACGGTCCTCATGGCAGATATGATTATCCTGCTCGACAAGGGTGAGATCGTTGAGAAAGGGAACCATAAGGAGCTGATTGCCCGGAGTCCCCTCTACAGGGAAATTTTCGAGTCCCAACTCGGCGGTATCAGGAGGGAGGATATCTCATGACCAGTACTGCTACTGATATCCTCGAGAAGGTGGACATACAGAAAGGTCCCGGAAAATTCCAGTCACTGTTACGTGCAATGAGATATCTTGGGTCACAAAAAGTCAGGTTTTCGTTGGTTGTTGTCCTGTTCCTGGTCGGTACAGTCGCCTTCATATCGTTATCGGTAATGCTCGGTGTTGCCGTCAATTCGTTGTCAGGGACGACCAATCCCGGGCAGCTCTATGAGTTGGTCCTTTTTATGGGTGGGTTGTCACTCATTGCCTTTGTAACGTACTATCTCGGGTTCAGGATATTTGCGGGTATTACGCAGAAAGCCCTGTTCCAACTCAGGCAGGACCTCTTTGAACATACACAGGAATTATCGTTGCGGTTCTTTGACCGTCAGCCAATCGGCGAACTGATGAGCCGGGTCACCAACGATATCGATGTTGTTACCGCATTTTTCCAGCAGCCGCTCGGGACCCTGATGATGGGTATATTCATGTTGATTACGACCCTTGTTGCGATGTTCCTGCTCGACGCCAGGCTCGCCACGATTGCATCAGTTGCCATACCCCTGCTGATGGGGCTCGTTTTGCTGCTGGCACGGGTTGCAGGGCCATCGTTTTCATTGCTGCAGGAGAGGCTCGCGGACCTGAACGGGTTGATGGAAGAGACAATTGCCGGAGAAAAGACAATTATTGCCTACCGCCAGCAGGAACAGGTCATTGCGAAACAGGCGTTCGTAAGCGAGGAGGCACGTGATACCGGAAGCAGGGCACAGGTCATTTCCCTCATGATGAACCCGCTGACGGTCCTTGTCACCAATATCAATGTTGCCGTTGTAGCCCTTGCAGGGTCAGTTATGATAATCAACGGGACCTTATCGGTCGGGGTACTGACTACCTTCCTCTCCCTTACCCTGATGTTCATCCTCCCGCTCGTTACCATTTTCGCCAATTATAATTTTATCCTTTCAGCCGCGGTAAGCGCCGGGAGGATCTTCACAATCATGGACGAACGACCGGATGTTGTTGACCGGCCGGGTGCCGTTGAACTGAAGCCGGTTTCGGGTCACGTCATATTTAAAGACGTTAATTTCAGCTACATCCCCGGCAGGCAGGTCCTGAAGCATAACAGTTTCGAGGCGATGCCCGGCCAGATGATCGGGCTTTGCGGGCCTACCGGTGCAGGTAAAAGCACAATTATCAACATCCTCACCCGCTACTACGACATCGATTCGGGGACCATTGAGATCGACGGACAGGACATCTATTCCGTTACTCAGGCAAGCCTGCGTACACAAATCGGTGTTGTGCTCCAGGAACCGTTCCTCTTCACGGATACTGTGATGAATAACCTGAAATATGGGAAGGCGGGGGCCACGGACGAAGAATGCATTGCAGCCGCCAGGGATGCAAACTGTGACGAGTTTGTTACCAGGCTGCCGGATGGGTACCAGACACTGCTCACGGATGGCGGCAGCAATCTCTCCCAGGGACAACGGCAATTGCTGACTATCGCCAGGGCGATGGTTGCCAACCCTCGGATACTTATCCTCGATGAGGCGACGAGTAACGTGGATACCAGGACCGAACGGAATATCCAGGCCGCTATCAAAAAACTGCAGGAAGGCAGGACGAGTTTCGTTATTGCCCACCGGCTCAGCACGATCCGCCCGGCGCACCAGATTCTCGTGATAAATAACGGGGAGATTGTCGAGAGGGGTACACACGACGAGATGATGAAAGCAAAGGGGTTCTACTACGACCTGTATATGAGCCAGTTCAAGGGAAGGATCGCAGAAATTATTCCTTCGTAAAAAACCAAGGTCAGGAATAAGGAGCTGAAGTAACATGATCAGGGAAAAAATTATCCGGAAACTTCGCGTGATGCCGGGGAAGGAGATAAAGCTAAAAAATATTGATACCGGGTGGGCGCAGAACGAGGAACTGAGACAGTATGAGAAAGGTGCGGTAAAAGAACGGGCCACAGAAATACTCGAGGCAAACCGTCAGAGCCTGGCACTATCGCAGGAACTCCTCTGGGCTGATAATACCCATTCCCTGCTGATTGTATTGCAGGGGATGGATACTGCAGGAAAGGACGGGACGATCAGGCATGTCATGTCGGGGATTAACCCCCAGGGCTGCAGGGTCTGCAGTTTTAAAGCACCGGCACCTGACGAGACCGATCATAATTTTCTCTGGAGGTACAGCCGTGACCTGCCCCGCCGTGGAGAAATCGGGGTCTTCAACCGCTCGTATTATGAAGATGTCCTTGTTGTGAAAGTACACCCGGAACTGCTGGAAAGCCAGCAGCTCCCACCCGGAAAGCGTGGAGAAAAATTCTGGAATGCCCGGTACGAGGATATAAACGCATTCGAACGCCACCTCGTGCGAAACGGCACAATAATACTGAAATTTTTTCTCCATATCTCCAAAGACGAGCAGAAAAAACGCATCCTGGAACGCCTCGAAACCGAGGAAAAATACTGGAAATTTTCACTTTCCGATCTTGCTGAACGGGCTTACTGGGACGATTACCAGAAAGTGTATGAAACAATGTTTGCGAAAACCAGCACCGATGTGGCTCCATGGTATATTATTCCTGCAGATTACAAGTGGGCGGCCAGGACACTGGTGGCCGACATCATCTCCACGGAGATACAGACGCTCGACCTGAAGTACCCCGTGATATCGCCGGATCATCTGAAACAGATCGAGACTGCCCGGGAACAGTTGAAAAATGAATGACATACGGAGAGGCACGCTGCCGCCACAGGTGATACCCTCTGGAACAGATGGGGAGACATCCTTTCCATCGTTCCGTGATGCAACGCGGTTTGTCGTGGCGCTCGGGGGAAATGCGTTACTGCAGCGGGGCCAGCCGATGACTGCCGGGATCCAGCGGGAGAATATCAGGAAAGCAGCCCGGGCACTGGCGCCGATCGCAACGTCTCACCAGCTGGTCCTCTCTCACGGGAACGGTCCCCAGGTCGGACTGCTCTCACTCCAGCAGGCGGCTTACCAGCATGTGCTCCATGAGACCTCCCATGAATTATTTGAGTCATACCCGTTCGACCTGCTGGGTGCAGAGACCGAAGGAATGATCGGGTACATGATCGAACAGGAACTCGGAAACCTGCTCCCCGATGATCTCCCTATTGCTACCATTCTGACGATGGTGGAAGTCGATCCCCACGACCCGGGCTTTAAGGATCCGTCAAAATTTATCGGCCCGTTATACGGGGAAAAAGAGGCAAAAAAAATATTGCAGCGAAAGGCTGGTTTTTTAAACCGGATGGAGATAAGTGGCGTCGTGTCGTTCCCTCCCCCAGACCGGTCAGGGTCAGGGAGATCCGGCCGATTACATGGTTGCTTGAACGGGGTTCGATTGTCATTTGTGCAGGAGGGGGAGGGATCCCTGTTATACCCGGAACCGGTACTGAACAAAGGTTTGCCGGCGTGGAAGGGGTCATCGACAAAGACCTGGCCAGCGGATTGCTGGCGAGAGACCTTGGCGCAGACATGTTCATCATGGTCACCGATACACCCGGGGTGTACCTCAATTATAAAAAGCCGGATGCCGTGTTAATCAGGCGGACAACTCCTGCGGAACTCCGGCAGAACATGGACCAGTTCCCGGCCGGGTCCATGGGGCCGAAAGTCGAGGCTGCATGTACTTTCGTCGAGGTGACAGGTAAAACAGCCGCTATCGGCGCTATTTCAGACATTGGAAAAATTTGCACCGGTGAGGCAGGGACAATTGTAGTGCCAGAGGGGAGGGATGACCCCATTTTTCCCGAAACGGAGCAAATGAGATGACAAATTACGGCGTATATTCAGAAGTCGGGAAACTCAGGACTGTGATGGTCTGCCGGCCAGGCCTCGCACACATGAGGCTGACTCCCGATAATTGTCACGATCTGCTGTTTGATGATGTAATCTGGGTGGCGAGAGCCAGGGTCGAACATTATGATTTTGTCCAGGTGATGCGGGAACGTGGAGTCGTTGTACTGGAAATGCATGATCTTCTTGCAGAAACTCTCGAACAGAAGGAAGGACGCCGCTGGGTATTGGACCGGAAAATTACCGTGAATACCATCGGGCCGATGGGACTCGACGCAGTCCGCACATGGCTCGATGAGATGCCTCCCAGCGAGCTGGCCGAGGTGTTGATTGGTGGTGTCGCGGCCGGGGAGATCCCATTTCCTGAATTTGTGGACTTCTCTGATTATGATCCCCACGGTCTGTGGATCCCGCCACTACCGAATACGCTGTACCCCCGCGACACCACCAGCTGGATATATGGGGGTGTCACTTTAAACCCGATGTACTGGCCGGCCCGGTGCCAGGAAACCCTTCTTGCAGCGGCAATTTACAGGTTTCATCCCAATTTCCGCGATATGGGTATCAGGACGTGGTTTGGAGACCCGGATATCAGTTTCGGACCAGCGACGCTGGAAGGGGGAGATGTCATGCCAATTGGAAACGGGGTTGTCCTTATCGGCATGGGTGAACGGACGACGGCAAGGGCAATTATGCAGGTAGCTATTGCGTTGTTCGACCACAATGCGGCAGAGCGGGTAATAGCCTGCAGAATTCCAAAGAGCAGGTCGGTCATGCATCTCGATACCGTCTTCACCCTGTGTGATGAGGACCTCGCCAATGTGTACGAGAAGGTGGTACGTGAAATCCGGTGTTTCAGCCTCTATCCCGGAGAAGAGGAGGGGACCCTCAAATTTATTCCCGATGAAAAGCCGTTCCTCGAAGTGGTCGCCGAATCGCTCGGGCTGGACAGGATCCGTGCCGTTACCACCGGGGGCGACTGGTTCACGCAGGAGCGGGAACAATGGGATGACGGCAACAACGTTGTCGCCCTTGAACCCGGTGTTGTTGTGAGTTATGACCGGAATGTCCATACCAATACCAAACTCCGGAAAGAGGGCGTGGAAGTCATTACTATCCCCGGCTCAGAACTTGGAAGGGGTCGGGGCGGGGGTCATTGTATGACCTGTCCAATCAGGCGGGACCCGGTATAAATGTCGGAGTTGATTCTTTTTCCAGTAATATACGGCTCTGTTGAAATCCTCTAAAACTATCTTGCCTATTAGGATTATTCCGAAATTTATTCATGCTCCAGGGGCTCCGGCCCCCCGCTTTGGGGATCCCCGTTGGGATAGAGACTATCCAAAAAACTATGAATTCAATGAGCCTTCGGGAAACCCCTGCCCGAATATATATCTTGTAGGGGGGTGGGGCAGGGAGGGGGTGAAACCCCCTCCTGTCTAAGTTGAATCGGTTAACTTTTTTATTATCCACAGGATTTCTACAGAGCCAATTTTTTTAAAAAATAGGCAGAGTAGGAATACTTTTCAAAAAATTAGTTTTGATTAGCCTCCGAAAGAATTCGTTAACAATAATCAGGAATTCGACTAATCGCTGACTAATGTTTATTTAGCCTCGACAAACCGGTACGCTTCTCTGGGTACCCGTATTTCGAACCTGGCACCCCAGCCTTCGTCACCGGTCTCTGTGATAGTAATATCAGTGATACTGAGGATCTCCCGGGCGAGGAAAAGTCCCATACCGGTATTCTCCCCCACGCCCCGTTCGAAAATCCCCTCTTTCTTTGTTACCGGCACTCCTATGCCGTTATCCTCCCAGAACAGGAAAAGCCCTTCAGGAATCAGGGCGAAATGAACGTTTATCGCCGTAACTTTCTCTCCATGACGCAGGGAATTGTCATAAAGGTTGTAAAAGACTTTTTCGAGGAGGGGGTCAGCATAAATCTCAAGTCCCTTGAGTTCTGCCGATATCGCGATCTCTTTCCCACCAAGCCCGGAAACAATTTTCCCGATATTCTGCCAGACCGGGGCCATGACTCCGAGGTTCTGGTAAGTCCTGGTGAACTCAATTTGTTTATGGATCTGATTCTGCCGCTTCCGATGACCGTTTCAGGTATTCTTCAATAGCCGGATCAATATTTTTGTTCCTGATTATAGAGAGGTATCCGAGCAGTACGGTAAGGTTGTTCAGGATATCATGGCGGGTAACGCTCCCGAGGAGATTCAATTTTTTATTGGCGATAAAAAGGGCGTTTTCCGCCTTCTTTCGTTCCGTAATATCATGTGCGATGATACTGAAAATGGTATCTCTTCCATTATAGCGGATCATGCTGGCACTTACCTCGACATACAGGATATCCCTGTTCCTGGTACGAAATCGCTGCTCCCCTAGAACACAACCCTGCCCGGCGAGAATTTTTTCATAGCAGGCATTTGCATAATACGGTCCGTCGGCTACGATATCCATAAATGTGAGACTGCCAACCTCTTCGCTTTTATAACCGAAAAGGTGGAGAAATGCCGGGTTCACCTCAAGTATTTTTTTTGTCCGTGCATCGAAAAGGACAATGGCTTCCGTTGCCTGTTCAAACAGCGCCCGGTAACGTGCCTCGCTCTCCTTGAGCAGCCGGTCGAGTTTATTCTTGTAGAGCGCCATCCGGATTGTTGCCATCAGTTCGCGGTTCTGGACCGGCTTTACCAGATAGCCGTAAGGCCCGGTCAGTTCTGCATGTGTGAGCCGTTCATCATCCGAGTAAGCGGTTGTATAGATCACCGGGATGTCGGATGTTGCGTGGATCTTCTCTGCAGCCTGGATCCCGTTCATCCTGCCGGAAAGCTGAATATCCATCAGGATGACATCCGGATGTTTTGAAAGGGCCTGTTGTACCGCGTCCTCCCCGCTCGAAACCGATGGAAGAACTACATACCCGTATTCTGACAGGACCAGTTCCATGTTTGCCGAGATCAGTGCATCATCCTCGACAATGAGTATTGTATTACTCGTCATCTAACCCCCCTTTCTTGTCCGGTTCCCGGACAAAACGTATCATAAATGATGTCCCCCTTGTCGTGTCCATTTCCATTTCCCCATGGAGCTGGTTTTTTGCAAGTATCCGGATGAGAGTAAGTCCAAGCGTTCGTGGGCCTGGTATTATTCCCCCGGCGGGCATTCCCCTACCGTTGTCTGATGCGTTCAGGATAATAAAACCATCCTTTTCTGTCATTGAAAGGGAAATTTTGCATTCCTCCCCCCGTTCCTGCTGGCAGGACCATTCTTCCGGGAATGCATACTTGAGCGAGTTCGTTACGATCTCGGTAATAATCAGGCCGCACTGGATCGCGGTATCGATAGGGAGTTCGATTTCTCCCATCCGGATATCCCACCTGATATCCGACCTTGGCCCATAGGACTGTATGAGGTGCTGGACCAGGTCAACCACGTATGTCTGGGCTTTGATACGCGAAAATGATCTGGACTGATAGAGCGATTCATGGACAAGGGACATGCTCCTTATCCTTGACTCGAGATCCCTGAAACGGGCGATGTCTTCCGGGTCAGAAAGCTGTGCTTTTTGAAGCTCGACAAGTGAGATAACCCTGGCAAGGTTGTTTTTTACCCGGTGGTGTATCTCGTGAAGCAGGACCTCCTTCTCTTCAAGTGATTCCCTGACCTGACGTTCTGCCGTTACCCGCTGTATTGCAGAACCCATAGAGGTTGCAACCTCCTCAATTACCTGGGCGGTCGCGAGCGGAATATTGTTTTCACGGTGATCTGCAAGGTAGATAAGCCCGATAACTCGTTCTCCCTGCCGGACAGGGATAAGGGCTACGGATCCATATCCGGTTTTGTTGCAGACATCCGATGAACTGCCCATCGTCTCTTCCGAGACCGATGTAAGGATTTTGCTGGTATCGTTTGCGTTATATGACCCCCCCTTGGTGAAAAATGGATGCGTGGAATTTGCGGTCCCCCGGATTACCTCGGTGTATACATATGTGTCTGAAATGATGGAGAGTGGGGTTTGGGTTCCACCCGGCTCCAGGGTAAACCCGGTATATGCCTCACAGATTATCATTCCCTGTTCATCGAACAGCCTTATCCCGATTGCATTGCACCCTGAATATTCCTTTATAACCCTGATATACTCCTGTAGGAGAGCAGGTAACTCCAGTACCCGGTTTGCGCTGTCAAGCAGGTTATGAGAGAGGCGAAGGACGTCCTCGTTATGTTTACGGTCTGTAATATCAACAATAATGCCCCGGAGCCCTGTCGGGTGATTATTTTTTTCGACTAATGAGAGATAGGAAATTCCGGTAAACGATTCACCATTCTTTAACCGGAATCTGTACTCGTTGCCGCCCCTTTTCCCATGTATTATTTCCTCAAGGTTTCGTTTTGCCCGGTCAAGATCTTCCGGAACCACCATCATGGAGATATCCAGTCCTCCCGCCAGGTCAACACACTCATAACCGAACAGGTCAAGCGCATACCTGTTTGCATAGGTAAAATGTCCTTCCAGATCCATCTCAAATATTGAGAGCGGCATCAGTTCCGCAAGGTCACGATATTTCTGTTCACTATAGCGGAGTGCGTCCTGTGTTGTTTTCAATTCGGTGATATCCCGGGCGGCAGCAAAGATACCCAGGATGTTCCCCCCGGAATCATGGTACTGGGTCGCGTTGTACAGTACCGGGGTGGTCGTTCCGTCACGATGTCTTATTTCAAGGGGAAAATCCCTGACCATACCTTTGCTGAACACTTCCTGGTAGCCATTCCATGCCTTTACCGGGTCAACAAAGTAATCCGAAAAGTCGGTACCGATCAGGGTATCCCTGGAATATCCGGTGATCCGCTCTGTTGCAAGGTTCACATCCTGGATTTTCCCATCATAGCCTATAGTAACAAGAGGATCAAGACTTGCCTCGATGAGGCTGCGGTTATAAACCCCAAGGGCCCTGACGGCATCCTCTGATTCTTTCTGCCTTGTGATATCTCGTGCTATACCGCGGAATCCGGTAAGTGTTCCGGCGGTTCCCAAAATCGGAACGGAACGGATTTCAATGAAGCAAGGCGTACCGTCAGAACGCAGGGCCGGAACCTCAAGAGTGGTGAAAGAACTTTTCTTTTTAATATGTTCAAGGAATGACTCCCTGACAACCGGAACAGATTCCGGCCTGATCAGGGAAAAAAAAGATTGACCGATAAGTTCGTCCGGTGCGGATCCGATCTGCACCCCGCTCTGGGAGCTGATAAAAGTGAAATTTCCCTTCAGATCGATTTCCCAGATTATATCCGGTGAAGCCTCCACCATTGTGCGGAATTTTGTCTCGCTTTTTTTGAGCGCGTCTTCTGAATGTTTTCTCTCTGTGATGTCCTCGATCTGGGAAACAAAGTGACTCAGGAAACCCTGGTTATCCCGTATTGCTGTTACCATGGTCGACCCCCACAGGATGGAGCCGTCTTTCCTGATGTACCGTTTTTCTGTGCGATACACCGGAATGGTTCCCTCCATCAGCTCCCGCATATGTTTCATATCCCTTGCGAGATTGTCCGGATGCGTAATATTCCTGAAGGACAGCTTCAGCAGTTCTTCTTCTGTATACCCGGTCATGGAGACCCAGGAAGGGTTGACGGAAAAAAAACGGAAGTCCGGTGTAGCAAGTGCCATCCCGGCAGGGCTGTTTTCGAAGATCTTACGGAACCTTTCTTCGCTCTCTTTAAGTTTGTCTGCCACTTCCCTGCTTTCACTAATATCTTCTGCCACACCGATTACCCGGTATACCTCTCCCTGTTCATTTACGACCGGAAAATTTCTGGAGTGGATCCAGCGGATTTCTCCTTCCGGCTGAATAATCCGGTATTCCCTATCGAAATACTTTCCTTCCACCATCTCCATGCGGATGGCTTCCCGCACGAAAGCCAGATCATCGGGATGAACTGCTTCGAGGAAAGAATACGGGTCATCATAGAGCTCCCGGGATGGTCTACCCCAGACTTTTTCATATGCAGGACTTACATAGATAAACCTGGTCGATGCCCGGTCGTGGACATAAAAAACCGAAGGATTATTCTCGGCGATCTGGCGAAGTCGTTCCTCGCTCTCCCTGACAGCCTCCTGAGCCCGTTTGCGTTCTGTAATATCGCGGATGACGGATAACCATGTCCTCTTTCCCTCGTAGGTGATCAAATGGCCGCTGGATTCAACCGGTAAGGTTGTGCCATCCTTCCGCCGGAGCAGGATCTCGAAAATAACTGTCTCATTCGCAATTCCCTGCCGGATAACCTCTCCAAGCTGGTGATGAAACTGGGGTGGAACAATATCGGGAGGGCCCAGGGTAAGTAATTCATCCCGCGTGTAACCAAGCATGCGGCACGCAACAAGATTTGCATCAATGAAACGGCCTGGTGACCCCTCTGTTGTGAGGGTATGGAGCGTGATCGCGTCGTTTGCCCATTCAAACAGATCCCGGTAGTTTCTCTCGCTTTTACGCAAGCCCTCCTCAGTCTGCATACGATCGGTAATGTCGTAATTCGTGCCGATCAGACTTCGCGGATTACCCGAAGAGTCGTAATGTACCCGGGCGCTGGCATGAATATTGTGAATGAAACCGTCCGGCCATCTGATGCGGAATTCGGTATTGAATTCCCTTGTTCCCTGTATGGCCGACTGAAATTCTCCTTCGACACGGGCGAGGTCTTCCGTGTGCACCATCCCACGCCAGGTTTCGT
Organism: uncultured Methanomicrobiales archaeon; assembly: GCA_963815625.1. Classification (GTDB taxonomy): domain Archaea; phylum Halobacteriota; class Methanomicrobia; order Methanomicrobiales; family Methanospirillaceae; genus CAIKOD01. The sequence continues at coordinate 174,004 of CAWFHG010000005.1, read as the reverse complement.
ACAGGTTGCGGTTGTTATATTTATCCGGGGGAATCCCGTAGATCTGATACGTCTGGTCATCGCATATCAGGAGGTTGTTGGCGATATCAAATTCCCAGATGCCGACACCGCCCGAGGTACGTTGCCAGTGACAGGCGTTCGGAGATTTGCCGGTATGCCTCTTCGGCCCGTTTCAGTTCGGTTATGTCATCCATTGTGACGAAGACCTGGTACGGTGTCGCTTCTCCCGACCTGAATTCCGGGGTGGCATGGATCCTCACCCATACAATGCTGTCCCGGCCGGTGTTATAGAGCCCGAGAACCCTGTTCCTGACGGGTTCTCCCGTCATTAGTGCAATCATCGAGGGATGCTCTTCAGGGACGAGGGTTTCACCTGTTTCTGAAACAACCTTCCATTGGGGATCATATGAGTCCTTACCGATGAACTGGTCCCTCGTCAGGCCGAACATTTTCAGTGCTGCCGGGTTTACATCAGTGAGGCAACCGTCACTCCTCTGGTAAAAAACACCCGGTGCCATATGTTCAAACAGGGTCCTGTAGTTTACCTCCCTGTTATCTGGTGTTAAACAGGCGCCTTCATCCTCTTGCAACAGGTCTTTCTTCTCGGTTTGACGAATGTCGTTATCGCAGGAGCGGGGCTTTTCTTTTTTCTGCGACCGCTTGTTACCAGGTTTCATCCCTTTTTACCTCCTGCCCTTGTCGGCCCCGTACAAAAATTTTCCGGGACTGTGGCCTCACAGGTGCTCGTGTTCAACGCTTTATAGCGGTGAATAGTGCGCCTGAAAGGATAAATCACTCGATCGGTTTGCTCATAAGTGGTGCTTGCATAAGCGGTTTTCCTGCTCCTTGTCGTGGGACTCTGCGTCACAGGACAATGCCCACCATATTTTGTCCCGGGAACACGACGCAAATCTCATCCGGGAGCTCGTTTCTGTCTGGTATGAAGGACATCATTAACCGGTCAGGAAAGAGGATTACCCTCAGTTTCTCCGGTGGTGGAAAGTTTCTGCTGCGGGTTACATGAGCCCGGCGGGGGGCTATTCCTTACCAATCGTTTTTTTTAGGACTTTTTTACAATTCCTGGGGCATGCCGGCCCTGTACTATAACGGCGATACCATCAGGTCTTCTGTAGTGCCTGGAAATGTTCATATTAGGGCATCGAATTGTGGTCAAATTGAGAAAAATACGTTCTCCGTATACAAACTCTATGAGGGTGCAGGGTAAGGCTGGGCAATTCGTACATGATATAACATTGTTTTATTCACAAAAAAGCCGGTCAATAGTTATCCTGATCCACCTGTTTTTTCAGTCAGGCAATGATTTATTGGTTCCGGATGAGTTATTTACCGGCATATCCAGGCCAATTGGACTGATTGCCACCAGTGAATTCGAAACAAGATCGAACGAACCGGAAACCATATCGACAGAAACGGGGAAACTGATACCCGATGAATTGTTTCCCAGGATGTTGAGACCTACCGGGCTTAACGCGATCAGGGCAGCTGTATTATTTTCGATCGGTCCGGGGCCTGATTTTTTTGTCCCGCCCCCCATTAAGGCCTCGAAGGCAACCATTACCGTAATAACCAGCAGGATCGCAATAATTGCAATGAAAATTTTCTGCACGAAGGAGAAATGTTTCAGTCCTACCGATTTCGGCTGGGATTTCGGGTCCTCTGTAAGTTTATCAAGAATTTCTTTGCATTTTCCTGCTTCTTCCATCCGCTCCTGCTTCAGGAGGGTAAGATAAATATTATTCCAGGCATCCCGATAATCCGGGGCTGTTTCGACTGCTTTACCATAGTACTCCAGGGCTTTTTCATAATCCCTCTGTTTAAAATATTCGTTGCCTTTGTCTTTGAGTTCGGTGGCCCTGGTTTTCTTCATCGTCTTTGTAACAGATGATAATAATCTCATGCATTATAGTCATTCGTTAAGCGACAGCACTATCCTGTATCGGACATGCACTGTTCTCTGGCAGGTAATTGAGGAATAAACCTGTATTTTTGATTTGAAAACAAAATATTTTGCCGTTATTTATTACCACTCAAGTCTCGTTGTGCCGTACTGATCGACAACGCCATGCTTTGCCGGGAAACTGTTCCAGTCTATGGTACCCTTAAGAACCGGATAATCCCGCTCTACTGCGTGGAATACCCTGTTGACCAGTCGTTCTTCCGTCACTTTGAACCAGACCGCGGCTTTCGGGTCGTAATATATCTGCCCGACCGTGTAGGTGTCGTTATTTACATTTACGATCACCCACATGCGGTCCCTGTCGTAACTTGAATCCTTTACGTCTTTCTGGACTGAAGATCCCACAGGATATTTTGGACCGTTTGTGATATTTGCCGCGGTTCCATTGTCAACAGACGGTGATGGTTGCGAAACCTGGGTCGTCCCGGTACCGGATGGTTCCGTACCGGGGCTGGCAGCCTGCAACTGGTCCGGGGGTGCATGAGTGGTACCCTGGCTTGATTGACTACTCTGCGATACATTTGTCGGCTGGATACACCCCGATGTACATATCACCATAACAAGAACTAATACAAAAATCGGAGTAAAAATTCCCCGCCGGATTCCGGGTTGCATGGATATAATCCTGTTCTGACTGACTATAGATATATCGTACCTGACAGTTTTGGCGCCGGCTGGAGAGTCCGGGCTGGAAGAAAACTTAATTCCGGGCTGGTATGAAACGTCCGTCATTTACGGGAAATATACTCTCATGCTATTCTTCAGGCCAGAGTTTACGACATTCTTTGTGGATATTATTCGCACATTTACCTCGGATATCCGCGGTGGAAAGCCCTTTTGGTCGGGAAATAACAAGACTTAAAAATATCTTATGACACGATACCTTTCATAATAACTGTCGGGCCCCGATTACCGGAATGATTCTCGAGTCTCCAGTGAGTGCCGGCGACCACACAATGAGTGTAGGTTTGCCCAAACCATAGGGGGAATTGCAGGGAGTGGGACAAAATTTCCAATTATCAGGAAAATCCGGAGATAAATATCGATGATGTCAACAATAAAAAATATTAAGAAATTGTTGTCTTCTTAATACCGATCTACTGGAAGATAATTAAAAAAATTCCTGAACAGGAGGTGCCCGGATGAGTCCGGGCCGGGGTTATTTGGGGTCAGGAATGGAGACAGGTGGCGAAGAATGCCATCACCAGTAGTGATATAACGATATTGGTAATCACCGGGCTGAGTTTCATCCGGGCATTATGCGGTTCTCCCGCATCTGTCACGTGCTCAGTCGGGTTCTCCGGTTTTTGCCAACTGTCGACATTTGACCTGTTTCCTTTGTTGAATGATGTTTGGAACATTGGGTATCACGTTTCAATATACCTGGTTTTTTTTCTGAAGAGATGTTTTACTGAAGAAGATATTCTCTCTTTTAGCTGGCACTGCCTCCCGTTCTGTTACCTCGGATCATGTCCTTATGCGATGTCCTGAGTTCCCCGAGCCATGATTTCAGGGCCGCCATGTCACCGTTCTGGATTGCCGTTTTTGCAGCCGATACATCGACTCCCTGTTTTCCCAGTTTGTCAACGAGGTTTGTGAGGCCAGGCCGGGTTTCATTGCCGGTCTGGTTCCGCGGGTTTGCACTGCGGTATGCTTCGAACCATGATTTCAGGGCCGCCGTGTCACCGTTCTGGATTGCAGTTTTTGCAGCCGATACATCGACTCCCTGTTGTCTCCAGTTTGTCAACGAGGTTTGTGAGGCCGGGTCGGGTTTCATTGCCGGTCTGGTTCCGCGGGTTTGCACTGCGGTAAGCTTCGAGCCATGATTTCAGGGCCGCCGTGTCTCCGTTCTGGATTGCGGTCCTTGCCGCCGTGACATCGACTCCCTGCTTCTCCAGCTGGTCGATGATTTTTACCGGGATCGCATGTCCCTGCCCGGAGGCAGTCTCATTTCCCGGTGCTTTTCCGAAGCCATGCGGAGTGGCAACTGCCGCACCGGCGAATCCTACAACCAGTGCAACAACCAGGCAGGCTCCGAGAGCCCCGAAAAATATTCCTGTTTTTTTCATAATGCTTCTCCTCTATCCTATGGTGCTGGTGCAGCATTCTGCACTCACCTTGTATAGTATAATATACATATTGTTATAAAAACATTCCTTTATTATATTTATAACATACAATTTGTGTCTTATAATCGATAAGTTCAACCATCGGATAACCAGGTCCCTGCCGGTATGCAAAGAGTTGTATGAATAATCCCGCCTTTCCGCTATCAGGCACCGCTATTGTCGATCGAAAAGGAACCGCGTAATAATCCAGCGAAATGGTGATGAATTCACCGGGTATGAACAGATTATCGTTTACCGGGGAACCGGTAGTCCGTTTACGAACGGAAATCTCACAACCGGGTTTTCAGTACGTGCCGGTCTCCCTGAGGGTTATACTGGTATTTCGGATTATTTCCCCGGGACAAGGTACACTTCCAGAGCATAAGGGACTTTACTCACCAGGCACAAGGGAACCATATCCTTATCAGGACGATTACCCCACCCATTCTTAACGAAAAACCGGGTGACACGGGGATTGTGTCGGCACCTTCCGCAGTCATTCGTGCCTTCTCCATTTTCAGGGAGTGATATCATCGGTACCAGGAAGATCCTACTCATTGCCCTTGCAATCGTCATCATTGCAGCAGGGGTCTTTGCCGGGTACACTGTCATCCGTGGCCGTACTCCGGTACGGATCGGCGTCCTTCTCCCTTTGACAGGGGATGTCGAGCTAAAAGAACCGCTCGAATGGGCAAAGGACAACATTAACCGCGAGGGCGGAATTGGCGGGCGGCTGGTCGAACTTGTGTATAAGGATACCGGGGCGGGCAATACGACCCGGATGGCAACGGAACTGCTCGCCGATGGGTCGGTCCGGATCGTTATCGGCCCACCCACGAGCGACGACGTGTATACGCTCGCACCGGAGTTTATCGGGCAGCAGAAACTTTTAATCAGCCCACTGGCAACCTCGGGTGACATTATCCGGGCATTTGGTAAGAAAGGGTATTTCTGGCGGACCCCGCAGGGGGATGTCGCCCAGGTAAAGACGATCGTCTCGGTCCTTTTCAACGAAGGGACAGGACGTGTCGCACTTCTTGCAGAGAACAGCACGTACGGGGAGACGTTTTATGACTGGACCGGGTTCTTCGCTACCGAATATGGAATAGACCTGTCTTATATCCGGAAATTCGACGAAGGCAGCAGCGATATCGGTGATGATGTTACAGGAGCACTGGAAACAAACCCGGATTATATTATTGCTGCCTGCAGGCCGGTGGATGCGGCCACGATCAAAACGGCGATTGATCGCTCCGGAAAACCGGTAAAGCTATTCCTCACTGATGCTGCCGCAACCCCGGTCCTGATCAGTTCACTTGGTAATGCCTCGGAGGGAATCGAAGGTACATCACCGACTGCCGACCCGACAACCGGTTTCTCTGTTGCATACAAGGAAAAATTCGGGCATGAACCCACGGATTATGCCGCTCCGGCATACGACGCCCTTATGCTTGCCATATACACCTCTGCCAGGCAGGACACCGCCCTGTTTGAGTCCCCGGCAGATTCCATCAGGTACGTGGTTTACGGCAACGGCACCGAAACTGGCTGGGATGCCCAGGGATCGCACGAAGCGGTCCTCGAAATCCTTGACGGTAAAAGCCCGGCAATCAGTGGTGCGAGCGGCCCGCTTGATTATGATACTGATAACGGCGTCGATCCCCTCTTCACCTATTACTCGCACTGGGTCATTGAGGACGGGGATTTCCGGACCGTCGAGGTCCTGGGTTCGGTAAAAACCGGCGCTCCCGGCAAGAGCGGTGAATCGGTTGCCCTGTCCCGGGCATCGGCAGGCTTCATGTCTGCCACCCTGAATGCGACGGAACAGTACCTCCCTGCACAGGAGAAAAAGGACTTCCGGGCGGTCATTGCCGGAACTTCCAGCGGATGGATTAATTACCGGCACCAGGCCGACGCACTGACCCTGTATACCCTGCTCCGTGAGAACGGGGTTGCCGATGATCATATCATCCTGATGACCTACGATGATATCCCCACCCTACCTGAAAATCCCTTCCGTGGAGATATCCATAACGTTCCCAGGGGGAGGAATATCCGGTCCGGGGCAGTAGTGGATTATTACGGCCCTGCCGTGACGGCTGCCACACTGAAAAATGTCCTGACCGGCAAAAAGACCACCTCTACCCCGGTTGTCCTGGAAAGCAATGCGAGTACCGATGTATTTGTGTATATCTCGGGTCACGGAGACCCGGGAGCGATCACCTTCCCAGGGAACGATGCCTTTACCACGAAGGATTTTACCAGTGTGACGGATACGATGAACCGGGACCAGCGGTACCGCCAGCTCGTGTTCGTGGTTGACACCTGTTTCGGCGAGAGTATCGCTACAAACGCAAAAGCGCCGGGTGTTCTCTTCCTTACCGGTTCAGGGGTGGGCGAGCCTTCGCTTGGTGCCGTCTACGATGCAGATATCAGGCAGTGGCTCTCGGACGAGTTCACCTCTAACGTCATGAACCTCGTCCATTCGGACTCCGATATCACCTTCAGGGATCTCTATATTGCAACATACGAAAAAGTGACGGGGTCACATGTCCACATGATTACGACCGGGAATTTCAGTCTTGATACGCCGGTCAGGGAGTTCTTAAAACCATGAACCGGAACTATCTCCTGGCAGGGACCGGTGCTATAATAATCGTTCTCGCGGCAGTTTTAGCACTGTTTGCAATCCCGCACGAGCCCTCCCTCCCGGTGGTGTACATTGTGTACGGTTCGGAGAAAGGCGACCTCTCCTATACGGACAGTGCATACCGGGGACTTTTTGCGGCCCAGGAAGCAATGCCTTTTACCAAACGGGAGTTCACCTTCCTGGACCACGATGAGTTGTCTCCGCTGCTAACCGGATCCGGACCCGGAAAACCGGGCCTGGTGATAACAGTCGGCTACCAGTATACGGCTGATACAGAACGTCTTGCCACTGAAAACCCGGGCATCCGGTTCCTTGCCATCGACCAGGCCGGTAACGGGTCTTCCAATCTCAAATCGTTCGGGATCACGTCTTACGGTGAGAGTTACCTGGCAGGGGTTCTTGCGGCAACGGTAACAAAGACCCACCGGGTTGGGATCATCCTCGGAACACAGTCCGAACTGCTGGAAGGGTTTCACCAGGGATACATCGATGGTGTACAGGCGGCCGATCCATCGGTCGCTGTGGATTCGGAATATGTCAGTGACAATTCCACAGCCGGATTCTCAGACCCGGTCCGGGCCGGAGAAATTGCAGACAGGATGTACCGGGAGGGGCCCGATGTGATCTACACAGTTGCCGGTTTCTCCGGCACAGGTGCGATCAGGGAGGCAAAACGCGGACCGGGACGCTACATCATCGGCGTTGATTCCGACCAGTCATACCTCGGCCCGGAGGTGGTGCTCGCGTCGGCGATAAAACGGGTGGACAGGGTTGTTTATACCGGTATCAGTGAGTTCCTGACCGGATCGTTTTCCGGAGGGAGCCAGGTTGCCGGACTGAAGGAGGGCGTGACCGGTCTTGTGTTCAATCCAAAATTCGCCTCCTATAACGTGACGGTCAGTGGATGGGAAACCCGGGCCGAAGAAGCGGAAGCCAGGTATCGTGCGGCAAATAATTCAGGAATATAAGGTTTTGTGTCCACTTCGACGACGAATTCTACCTTATTCCAGATCTTCATCAATTTTTAGAGATCGACGCGAGCCAGGCACGGGGTCCTTCGGCCCGGGTGCGACTTTCGAACGTAGCCGGCCTGATATAATTGATGGTCCACCCCTCCCGGAAACTATCCTCAATCTCTTTTTTTGTTACCCTCCTCGGACCATACCCGCCTGGTTCCAGTTCGCTGAAGCAGAGCATGAAGTATTTTCCTCCCGTCGAAAGGATGGCAGCAAGGTTGTCAACAAAGACCGGGCGGTCTTCGTCGGACAGGGTATGGAAAAGCCCTGAATCGGTGGCGGTCTCAAACTTCCTGTTGAGGTGAGAGAGCTCCAGTGCATTCATGACAATAAAATTCACCACGAGTCCTCTCTCTGTGGCCTTTTCCCTTGCCTTCCGGATTGCCAGGGGGGCAGAGTCAATCCCCCACACCTCAAACCCTTCCCCGGCAAAAAACAGGGCCTGTTCCCCTGTCCCGCATCCGATGTCCAGGACAGGCCCTGTCATCGCTCCCCTCCTGACCAGTTCAACAAACACCTTCTGGGGGCGGCCGATATCCCACGGGGGCATCCCCTGGTACGCCGTGTCAAAGAAATCCATGCCTCTCCAATAACTCCCGATATTTTTAATCTTTTTTTATTCCACGAGGCTTGAGTCATATTGGCAAGTGCCTTCCCCACCCCAATATTACACATTCATTAGCAGGGGAGAGAAAATAGTAATGGGAGATAAAGGTGCGGGATTTTTGGGTTGATCGTAAACAAATAACAGGATTTATCGGTTCCATTTTTATTATTTTTGGTACATTTCTTCCAATTTATTCAATAAACCTTTTCTTCCTCGGCCAGGCGTCAATTTCGCTGATCGACATTCCAATTATGGGGGCACCCATTGCCATTGTACTCATCGCGATGGGAATTTTATCGATAACGGCAATTGCATTTGAGGAATACACGCTGTTATATATTACAGGAATAATTTCTTTGTGTGCCGTTCTGACAACATTCATTATCGTGGAAGCAGGCCTTGTTATGTTATCCGGAAGTCTGCCTGTGGTATTTAATTTGGTCAATTATATTTTTGGATATGATTTCGGCTGGATAATTTTTATTACCGGCTCTGCATTCCTCCTGGTCACTCCAAAATTGTGACATATAAAACAGATAATCGGATTATTTCTTTTTTCGTGAAAAAGACAAATAATTGGGTTTTTCGGAAAAAACCCGATTACCCGTGTTCCAGGTTCAGGCTGTTCCCGGCTGGTACCAGTCGGGAAGGACAAAACTGCCCTGGCTCAGGCCGGCAGGATAAATAATAGTCGGCCTGAGTTCCTGGAGCGTCTCATTCCATGCCAGTTGCTCCATGTAGAGGTTGAAAGCGGCCTCACGGGCGTCCTTCGAGAAGGTGATTTTTCCATCCTTCATTGCCTCTATTGATTCGGGCATATTCGTCGCGGTAAGGGCATCCTTGATCTTCGTTTTATCAAGTGAACCTGCCTGTCCGACTGCATTGGCGATAATATATACACCCTCATAGGTGGTGGCACCCATCATACCGGGGAGCCCGCCCCATTTTTTCTGGTAGGAATTCTTGAATGCAATGGCAGCACTCGATGTGGAACCGTTGGGCACCGTGTAGGGGCTGAAGTGGCTTTCAATAATCGATCCCTCACCATATTTGCTGAGGCTCTTGTAATAATCCGGATCATCATTGCACTCGACCACCACGAACAGTGTATTGAGTCCCACATCCCTCCGGGCCTGTGTGATCATGGGTGCCTGTTCATTCAGGAATGCTGCAGCATAAATCACGTCGGGCTGAGATGCTTTGACATTGGTGAGCAAGGTCCTGTAATCAGTCTCCCCCATTTTAAACGATTCGTTACTCACAATTATAACGGGTAAATTCTCACTCTTAATCGTGTTTTGAACTGCCGTAAGGACACCTTGTCCATAGGGGCTGTCCTGGTATACGATGGCCAGCCGCAACGGCCTGTCTTCTCCAAATCCAAATTTCTTGTAAATCGCAGGCCTGAGTGTGTTGCTGATGAAAATAGTCGTCTGGCTACCATAGTCATCAGTTGTCGGACAGAAGTGATACATGTAAGAGGTATTAACATCAGTCCTCCTCGTGATGGTCGGACTCGATGCACCGGTTATGACGTACGGGACCTTGTTTTCAGCAACAACAGACTGGGATGCCGATGTCACGGCGCTTGAAAAACCCCCTGTAAGGGCATCGACGTTGTCGGCAGAAATAAGCCTTGAAACGGCTTTCTGTCCGCCCTCGCGGGTCGATTCATCATCCCCGACAATGACTTTTACCGGAACTTTATGCCCGAGCCCGGAAACATACACTCCACCGTTTGCATTTATTTCATCGGCAGCAACCTGTGCCGACTGCCACATGTCTTTACCTGTCGCACTTGAAGGGCCGGTTAACGAAGCAACCACACCGATCTTTAATTCAGTTGGCGACGCAGCGGCCTGCTGGGTACATCCTGAAATGGCAACACCACCGATGATGAGCCCAACCGCTACCACTATCAAAATTATCGTACTTATCTTCATCAGAATAGCCTCCTGTCCGAAAGATATCTGCCAGCCATACCATCGGGGACATTCGGAATGTCCCCTGGATGAATGCTGTTATTCCGCCTTACTGCATCCTTACGTGGGATTAGAAACATTTTACACATGATAAAAACCATCCGGTAAACTCTCTAAAAGACATTACAGGGGATCCGGCTAAAGCACGGGTCCCCTATCTAAAGAAGAAGAAGAAGGTGTCTGCTACCTGTATTGTATTGGTGTCTCTATCGCACAACAGGACAGACATGAGCTTACCTGATTATTATTGTTGATTCCGGGATACTTAATTATTGCTATGCTATAGCATGGCAGTATCCATATAACGAGGAACACTTCGTAAAACATTGCTTCTTAACAAATTTGTTCTTGCATGGCAGGACATCCCCGGAGAACGCAAACAGAGCATATACCTTTGTTTGGAACGAGGCTCTGGGGAAACCGTAAATATAACTCGACTCTAATCAATAGTCAATTATATACCGAGAGATCAATCGTGGCCCTTCAACTTTCGTACTATTCGGCCCTGTTATTTCTTTCTGCAGTAATTACTGCATCTCTTGCTGTGTATGGATGGCAAAACCGCAGGATCCCGATTGCCCAACCGTTTACCCTATTGATGATGGCAGCAACATTGTGGACCACCGGAGAAGCCATCCAGGGACTGAATGTCAGTCTTGTAACCAGTATTATCGTGAATACGATAGAGTATCCTGGAATTGTTATCGTTCCCGTCGCCTGGTTCATATTAGCTCTCTACTACACGGGGCGTAAACGATTTGTTACACGGACCGTTGTACTTCTCCTGTTTGTGATTCCTGCAATTACCCTCCTCCTCGTCGCCACGAACCCGATACACTTCCTCTACTATGACAGTTTCGAACCCCAGTTCATAAACGGGATTACCATCTGGCATTTCAATCACGGTCCATTGTTCCCGATTTGGATTATATACACCTACCTTCTCTCAATGATCGCATTCTTAATCGTGCTCATCCAGTTCTTTGTCCAGTTCGATCGGTATGGGAAACAGACCCTTATCCTCCTTGTCGCGTCCGCAATCCCCCTGATTTTTAATGTCATTTACGTGACGCAGCCAAACGGACTACCTGAATACGACATCACCCCGTTTTCCTTCACGATCATGGGTATCCTGATTGCCCTGGGGATTATCAGGTACCGGCTCTTTTCAGCCATCCCAATTGCCCATTCCTCTGTATATGAAAATATGAGTGATGCAGTCTTTGTTACGGATTTACACGGTGAGGTAATCGATCTGAATCCGGCTGCCCGGAGCCTGGTGGCAAAACCATCCGGCTGGATCATCGGAAAGCCCTTTTCATCGGTCTTTCCGGAGTTTGGAAACGGTTGGGAATGCAGGGATAACAGGGTGGAGGCCCGGGATGACAGAGAAATTTCAAGAAACGGCGTAATAAAATTCTACGAAGTCACTACATTTCCCCTTTATTTGGATCAGGCAGGGATCGGGTGTCTCATCACGTTGCGGGATATCACCGATCGGCACAATGCTCAAACTGCACTGGTGACGGCAAACAGGAAACTGAACCTCCTTTCAGATATCACCCGCCATGATATCATGAACCAGCTCACCATTCTTCTCGGATACCTCGATCTGGTCAAAGAAAATAGTAAGGATGGGGAAATTCTCGGATATATTGAGAGAGAAGAGCGGGCTGCATCGACAATCCGGGAGCAGATCCAGTTCACACGGGAATACCAGAATATCGGCATGAAAGCCCCGTTATGGCAAAATGTGACGAGTGCATTTTACAATGCAGTGCACCACCACACAACGGGTGTCATTGGTATCCATGCAGATATTGCCGACCTCGACATCTACGCGGACCCGCTTTTTCAAAAGGCGTTTTACAACCTCATTGACAACTCTCTCCGTTATGGGGGAGATCAGATGAAAAATATCCGGGTGTCAACATTAGAAAGCCCTGATGGGCTCGTGATCACTTATGAAGACGATGGGGCGGGTATTCCCGATAATGAAAAAACACGTATCTTTGAACGCGGTTTTGGGAAAACCGGGGGTCAGGGACTTTTCCTGGTGCAGGAAATCCTTGCCATCACCGGGATTACAATCAGTGAATCCGGCATTCCCGGGGCTGGTGCAAGGTTCGGGATTACTGTCCCGAAAGGTATGTACCGTTATTGTTCTGGATAACAATATTGTCAGCGTTTAAGTCGTTTTTTTAAATTCCATCGATCTTTCGCTTTTATGCAGGTTTAAAAAGGGAGATGACGTGGATAAACAAACGTGTTATCGCACTTTACTTACCTGCCCTTAAATGATTCCCCGGAAATTGTTCATTAGAGGTTCACCCAAATCGTCAGGAGTTATGGGACTCCGGTTGGGATCGAGGCCGGCGTCAAATACTCCGAAATTAATAACCTTAAGGAAACCCTGGCCTAAACGCATATTTTATTTAGGGTGGGCCAAGGGGGGCGAAAATCTTACCTTCCCCGCGTTTTACCGGCTATCTTTTTTTTTACATCCTGGATGTCAACAGAGCGGAAAATAATATTTACCTGGCCCTTAAGAACCGTCTTCGATTTCATCCTCGTAGGTGAATACCTCTTCTATTGAAACCCCGAAGTGACGTGCTATCCGGAATGCGAGGTCAAGGGAAGGAACGTATTTTCCCTTTTCAATCGCCAGTATTGTCTGCCGGTTGACACCGATTACCTGGGCCAGGTTCTCCTGCGTAAGGTCGTGCATTGCCCGGAATACCTTGATTTTATTCCTCATCGGTCTCCCAATCCCCGTAAATACCTGCGTAATAAATCCGGAAACCGACATACAGGAAGATCATCAGGCAGAGAAGGCCGAGCTGGACAAAACCGATCAATCGTGGTGAAAGAAGTTCCGGAAGAATTGACGGAGGGGCCATCCGGAAGTCCCTGGGAAATGCGGGGGTCCTGAGCAGTTGCATTACAGCCCCGATAGAGAACGCACAAAACACGACCCAGAAGACCTGCATCGTCCGCAACACCGCCTGTTCAGTTATCTTTACATCGCGTTCGTCCTCTATCAGGTCGGTTACCTGGCGGCGGATAAGATAAATAGCAGCAACTGCGGCGATAAATGCGACCTCGATGAGAAGTGGCATACGGATCACATCCGAATACCAGAATACTCCGACCAGTACGATTGCAATGCAACCGACAATGAGATAAAATGTATTCTTCTTCAATCTCTCCCTCTGAGTAAGGAATTATATACAAAGTATATAGAATGTGACAAAATGAAACTGCCCGTGAATCCTTTACCATCGGACATTTTATAAAAAATGTAAATTTATCCGTAAACCCTTACGGGTTTATCGATTTGAACGGGACTATCTGGTCGTAGGTCTTGACTTTTCCGACCGTCGGGGCGGTCACCCAGATCTCTACCCTGTTCTTATCGGTACTACATGGGAATGACTTGAATTGTCCGACGTGGAAGGGCGGAAGCATTACGTCCTGCTGGGATGTCCCATCCGGCTTCGTAAAGGTGATATCAACACGGGAATCGAGGTTCATACCGTTTCCTCCCCTCAGCGTCACTGCCATCTCGGGACTTGATGTATCGCCATTACCCTGGACCATGAAATCAAGACTATAATCTACTGGGAGCATTTCTGTTGGCCCCGGTGTTCCCATCCCCACTCGAGGGGCTGTCGTTGCCGGTGCCGTTGTCTGGGGTGCGACAGAGGTTGTGACCGGACTGGCCGTGGGCGTTGCCGTTACCGGCGATGGTGCATTCTGGGTACATCCGGCTGTTAATACAAACGCAACAGCGAGTACCAGGCTTACTATAAGGATTGAAATTTTCATACCTGTATATCGGATAAAATACTCTATAATCCTATCGTACCAATGACATGGGTGATGATCCGGATTTCACATCCGATTTAACGTATTGACCTGCGTAGCGACTCGATATTTTTCGTCTGTCCACCCGGACCGACTTGAGTGTAATAAAATCCCGTGAAAAAATTGCTCTGTAATTTTAGTTCCCACCACAATATCAGGTGAATAATCCTTCTGATTAAATACCTGAAACTTTTTATCCGAAACAAGGTGATTAGCCTTCTGGATTAAATTCGAACGATGAAATGTAAAAAAATATGGAATTTATCCTGAAACCACGATATTACGGGTTAAGCGACCTGAATGGTACTATCTGGTCGTAGGTTTTGATCTTTCCAACCGTCGGGGCTGTCACCCAGATTTCCACCCGGTTTTGATCGGTACTCGATGGGAAGACCACTTGTTGCCCGACGTGGAACGGCGGTAGCATGGAGTTCTGCTGGGATGTGCCATCCGGTTTTGTGAATGTCACATCAATGCGGGAATCGAGGTTCATGCCGTTACCACCCCGTAGCGTCACTGCCATGTATGGGTTCGCGGTATCCCCATTGCCCTGTACCATGAAATCAAGCATATAATCGACCGGGAGCATCTGTGTTGGTCCCGGAGTCCCCATCCCCACCCGAGGGGTGTTTGCTACTGGTGCCGTTGTCTGGGTGCCCACAGAGATTACAGCTGAACTTCCCGTCGGTGTCGCCGTTACCGGCGCTGTTGCATTCTGGGTACATCCTGCTGTCAATACACACGCAACAGCGAGTACCATGCTTATTACCAGGATTGAAAATTTCATACCTGTATATCGGACAAATAACGTATAATCTTATCGTACCATTCCGGAACTAAATCCTAAAATAAGCCCTCTGTTAACACCGTTAGTTGATATTCGTTTGAATCGATGCCATATCAGGGATTTCTCCTACCACATGGTACTATGGGTCGGTAGCACAGAAATAAACAGTTTCATCACCCTTGAATTTCAAATCAGGAATAATGTGCAAGTTTGACGCCTCCTCAGTGACAGTCCTCGACGAGATCATCAATACCCGCAGGACGTACCGGATGTTTCAGCGGGATGTCCCACCGAAAGAATGTATTCGTAGCATTATAGAGGCGGGTCTTGCCGCCCCGTTTGCTGCAGCAGCCGTTGGTGGAAAGAGAGATGATTATTTCAGGCGGTTCTTTGTCTTTTCCGGGGATAGCCGAGGTCTTGTGATCGCAGGCGGCCTCCTGCTGCAGAAAGTCCATATGATGGCGGAACAGCTAGAAGCAGGAATGATGAAGGACCCGGATTTACGGGCGAAAGCAGAACCTTTTGCAAAACGTCTCAGTATGATCAGGAAGGCAGGTGTAGTTCCAGGGGTTGAAACAGCCCCATATTATATCGTGGTCGCAGAACGCAAGGGATTTCCGCCGGTCGAGCAACAATCGCTCGCTCATTGTCTGGAAAACATGTGGCTCAAAACCACTGCCCTGAACCTCGGATTCCAGCTCGTATCTGTGACCGGCCAGATGGGATCTGACCCCGAGTTCTGCCGTCTTCTTGGGATTACTCCCGACGTATATGAACTGAACGGTTGCGCAATCGGATATTACAGGGAGCAGTCTGCCACCGTCCATCCGTCCCCCTGCCGATCAGGTGACGAAATGGATGGAATGATCACCCTTGGCCTACGGTTTTCCTAACTAATGAAAAGAGAAGGATATATGTCTGTTCTATCGATTTTTTTCCGATCCTTTCCGAAAAGCCTGTCCCCGGGGAGAGAAAAAGGGAAGATTAATCCTGTTTCTTTGGCGGTGTTTTCTCTGAAAGGGCAACAGCAACCTTCCAGGTCTTTTTCGACTGGTACCACTTATATACACCATACCCGGCTGCCCCGATAATTATCAGCGAAAGCAGTGTAAACAATGCCACGATCAGGAAGTCGATCATTCCGGCAAGGCCCAAAATACCAGCATTTACCGTCGTTATGAAACTGTGTCCCGGATCGCCTCCGACCGGTTCCTGTTCCTCAAGGTTCACGGTGACGGTCGACAGGTCGATCCTATTGTTGAGGTACCGCATCCTGCCTTCGAGACGGTCGAGATCAGTCTGGACACGGTCGATCTGTTCCTGGACCCTGCTATATCCTCGAGCTTCTCACTTTTTTTTAATTATTTCATTATACTGCACGATCCGGTTCTGGTACGAGACCTTCCGGGCAACGAGATCGACATATTCTGCAGTAACATCTTCACCGTTCGTCGTCGCAGATTTTACCGTTCCGATCTCTATGACACCTGAAAGCGTGGCTTTCGAATTCTTTCGCAGGTACCCCGAGGACAACCGTTGCAGGCTGGCGGTCATTGTTCCCGGTGCTGAATATTGAAGATGCCGGATATCCTCTTTTCTCCGGCAAGTGCCTTCAGGCTGTCTACTGAACCGGCCACATCGGTTACCTCAAGATTTACAAATCCGGTATAGATGAGTTTCTGGTCGATTATTCCAGCCTGCCCCGATACATCAGGGTTTTCGGTTGAAACGGGGGCCCCGGGGTTGGTACCGGGCGATAGTCCCCCTGCCCGATACCAGCAGTCGAATCCTCTGCACTTTCCCCATTTGGGGCTGTAGTCAGAGATTTCTGCCCGCTGTTTTCGGTCAAGGTCGCGCAGCCTGCCAATATCGTTGTGATAAAAACGACCAGCAGGACGATAGGGACTATATTCCTACGGTCACAAGAACCTGATATCCCGTTGAATATTTGAAAAAGGATAATTGTGAAATATTTCGCAGCCAAAATCCGTAGTTGCTGGTGATAATTGATTTTATCGGTTTAGAGAATATCGGGTACCGATGAACCGGTACGATGTTTCCACTGGAAACCCCGTTTTCAACCCTGATCTCAGTTCCTGTGATTCCCCCATACCCTCTTAAATGTGCTGGTTTTTTGCGATCCCCGTCGTTTTTGCAGAATATGAAAATACAGCAACATCGAAATATCTATTGCATACTATTATGCAACGTTTAGAGGTGCAAACATGATTCATGTCCTCTATGTTGATGACGAACCCGGGCTCCTCGAAATCGGAAAATTGTTCCTGGAGAGAACGAATGATATCAGGGTAGAGATCATCAATTCAGCCACACAGGGACTGGACCAGCTGGATATAATAAATTATGATGTGATCGTCTCGGATTTCCAGATGCCGCATATGGATGGTATAGAATTTTTAAAAAAGGTCCGTGCAGCAAAAGGTGATATCCCTTTTATACTTTTTACAGGCCGGGGCAGGGAGGAAGTTGTAATCGAAGCGATTAACTCCGGCGCCGATTTCTATCTCCAGAAGGGTGGGGAACCGAAAGCCCAGTTCGCTGAACTTGCCCATAAAATTCGCCAGCTCGTAAGGAGGACCAGTGTCGAAGGGATGCTCCAGCAGAATGAGACCTGGTTCCAGACGATCATCAGGCATTCCGACGAGATCATCACCCTGCTCAACAATGATGGTGTGATCATCTATGCATCTCCCCCGATCCAGACAATGCTTGGTTACAAGCCGGTGAGCATGACCGGAAAAAAACAAATGGACCTTGTACATCCCGATGATCTTCCCGCGATAGGATGTGCATTTTCCACCGCTTTCGAAAAAGATCATCTCCGGACTCCCTTCCGGTACCGGATCCGGAAATCGGACGGCTCTTATATGCAGGTGGAATCGGTCGTTACCAGTCTCCTCGATATGCCTGAAATCCAGGGTGCGATGATGACGACAAGAGATATCACCGGATTAATGCAGAGGGAACAAGAGATGCAGACAGAGATTGCCCGTTACCGGCGTTCAGAGCGGCTGTGCAGGTCAGGATACTGGGAACAGAAAACAGGAATGGGAACCGTCACACTTTCAGAAGGTGCGAAGGCCCTGTTTGGTCTTCCGTCCTGCGAGTGCATCCTGCAGGATCTCGAAGACCTCATGCTTCCCGAATACCGTGAAACACTGGAACAGGCAAAGCGTACATTGATATCAGAGGGCCTGCCCCTTACCCTTGAATACAAGATCAGGAGAAAAGATGACGCTGCAGTCTGTACTCATCCGCTCGGTTGCAGAATATGACCCCTCAGAACAGGTCATGTTTTGTGCGGTCCGGGAATGTGAGGGCAGTCAATAGTCTGCCGTTCAACTGCTCTTCCTGATGTTGGTTGGTGTAAAAATGTTCCTGGGAAACAGGACAGGAAATAAAAAGTTAATTATACATATTCCGGTGTTCAACTCACCAAATAACACCTTCCGGAAATACTGGAACCCGAGGTACGTCGATGATTTTTGATCTCCTTTTATACGTTGTCATGATCGCAAATATTTTTTTTGCAGTCACCATTGTTTTTATCCAGAGAAAAACCCCGGTATCCGCACTATCCTGGCTTGTTATTCTCTTCCTGCTGCCATTTATTGGATTCGTCCTATTTTTAATTTTCGGGCAGTATTACCGAAAAGAAAAGATGTTTGCAATTAAAAGTAAGGACGACCAGGCACTAACAGAAATGATTGCCGAACAGGTCGAGGAGGTAAAAATAAAAGGTGACCATACAACTGACCGATGGTCCGGCGCAATTCACCGGATGGCCCTGATGCTGCTCCGGAACAACCAGGCGCTTATCACCCTTAATAACCAGGTCAAACCCTACACCGATGGGAAAGCCAAGTTCGCCGACCTCCTTGAAGCAATCAATGGTGCGGAGGATCATGTGCACATGGAGTACTTCATTCTCAAGGACGACGGGCTCGGCCGGGACATCATGAAAGCGCTGACCGATAAAGTCCGCCAGGGAGTTGAAGTCCGGTTGCTCGTGGACGGGGTCGGAAGCGGAGGACTTCCCCGGCACTTTTACGATGAATTCAACGCCGCCGGAGGAAAGCATGCGGTCTTTTTCCCGTCCCTGATCTCCTATTTCAATTTCCGGATAAACTACCGGAATCACAGGAAAATTGCCGTCATTGACGGAGAAACTGCATTTATCGGAGGATTTAATATCGGGGATGATTACATCGGGCTGGACAAACACTGGGGGTACTGGCGGGATGCAGCAGTACGGATCAGGGGGACAGGTGCAGCGGTTGCCCAGATACGGTTCTTTCTCGACTGGAACTACGCATCGAAGGAAGGGTTGAAGATAGATGACCGGTATTTCCACGAAAGTCCACTTCCCGAGGGTATCGCGCTCCAGGTGGTATCGGGCGGACCTGATACACGCTGGAACCCGATAAAGGAATCATACCTGAAGATGATCAATTCTGCCGTCGAGACAATATATATCCAGTCCCCTTACTTCATCCCCGACGAAAGTATTGTCGATGCACTTCATATTGCAGCCTTGTCCGGAATTGATGTCCGGGTCATGATCCCGCCAAAGCCTGACCATATGTTTGTGTACTGGGCAAGTCATTCGTACGTGGAACAACTCCTTGACTCGGGTGTGAAGGCCTATACCTATGATAACGGGTTCCTTCACGCAAAGACCATTGTAATCGATGGCGCCGTTGCATCGGTCGGGAGTGCAAACTGGGATGTCAGAAGTTTTCGGCTGAACTTTGAGACGAATGTAATTATCTACGACGAAAATATGGCAGGGGAACTTAAACTGGCATATGTGAATGACCTATCGCTCTGTACTGAACTGACCCCTGATTGGTATGCCGGCAGATCAGGTTATTTCAAAATCCGGTCATCAGTCTCCCGTCTCTTCTCACCACTCCTCTGACCCTTGTATTTTTTATCCGTCCACGGTTATTGTGCGATTATTTTAGCAGGTCTCGAAGGTATTGCCTTAACCGGGGAATATTCTGTTCATAGTGGACCTGCAATGAGGATATCGTATATGGGATATAACTCCATGCAATTACCCCCGCTGTCATCCCCTTGTGAAGGGGGCTAACAGTTGATCCGATAACGATGCTTTTTTTCGAGAGAATACCTTTTAGGAATCCATCCACCGTTTCTGCCCTGACACAGGTAACAACACTCCCTACCGAGGGGAGCACGTGGGCGTCTGAACCTCCGGTAATCGGGAACTTGTGTTCCCCGGCGTACCTTGCCGCTTTTTCATTGACCTCCCGGCTCATTCCACCACATATCACCTCAATCCCGTCAATGTTGTTGATAGTCCCTGCGGGGAGGGTCTTGTTATCGATGCATTTCAGGATACCCCGGTTGATTCCGAAGTATCCGAACGGGTGTGCGGCGACCTTAACACAGTGATATTCTCCGGCTGATTTCAGGATCTTCTCAACCGGCAGCTGGAGTGCCATATACTGACTCTTTCTGAGCGCTCTCCTGATATGGGTGTTAAAATATTCCTCAAGTTCGTCAACTGTATAAAAATACAGGAGAACATGAGGCCCTTCAAGTGCACTGAGTTCGATTCCCGGGATGACAAGGACATCGCCGGGGTCCTTACACGCCTCGATAACCCCACGTATCTCGTTATGATCGGTTATTGCGATCCCCGTACCCTGGTGTTTTGCGCGGGCAAGGAGCGAGGGAATAGTGATGGCCGCATCAGAATGACGGGTATGGATATGCATATCGACAGGCATGTATCCCTGGTTCCCAATCTCCCGAAGGACAGGGGTTGAAAATTGTATACGGGAAGGATGCGTATTCACAAAGAACACCTGTAATATCCGTATTTATTTAGTATCTCTCCGGCAGATGAAAATATCTGGTGTATGGCACCCTTTCCGGGAATTATGCATTGTTTTTTTTGAATAATGTTCCGGAATCATGGGAAAATGCTCCGGTTCTCATTATGATCCACGAGGGTGACTGGTGGATAATTCCGGAATCCGGAAAAATTCAATCACGGGTCGTCATCCTGGTACAGGGCATTCCGGCTTCACACCGGGGAAGGACACAGGACTCCACGTTACTCCGCTGAAAGTGAATTATTGTGTTTTATCTCTTCATTTCATGAAAAAACCGGGCCTTTTCAGAGGGTTGGTTTCTTCCGAGTGATCATGGCAATGGATCCAAGCGCGGCATCTCTTACATTCAGATCCGGGTCGTTTACAAGACCCTGCAGGGCGGATAAAGCACGCTCATCATCTATCAGGCCAAGCGCTCTTGCAGAAATCTCGCGTACGTCATGCTTCTTATCCGCGAGAAGCCTGATAATGGGTTCAACAGCGGTCGGATCGCGGAGTCTGCCAAGGGCCTCTGCCGCATTCCTCCTCAGCCATTTTTCCTCGGAACCAAGGACAGCAATAAGCGGTCCCACTGCCCTGGCATCACCAATTTTCCCAAGGGACTTGGCGGCAAGCCAGCTGATTGTCGGATCCGAAAGAGCCTCAATGAGAGCCGGAACCGCCTCCGGGTCTCCTATTTCGCCCAGGTAGTCTGATGCTTTTTCCCGATCGAGCTGATACGGGCTCTTTAAGAGGTAAACAAGCATCGCCACGTCCTCACGGTGCCGGGATTTCATATTTTCCTCGATCCCTTCAATATGATACGGGGTTTCTGCATGCCCCTCGTGTAAGTTCTGCTCGTCCGGAGTCTCAGTCATAAATACCGTCCCTGGGTTGTATCCCCTTGAATCCCGCATATGAGAATTCCGGTTCGATGAATATCAATTGTTGCATGGGAAAGATCAGCGGAATGCCGGTCCCGGTCAGCCACCACTACCTTGTTTTCCGAACCCATGAATACGATAAGGGGGGTTCCGTAGCAATGACGCGCATGAGACATATACCCCCAGTTGTTGCGGGTGCCGGTCCTTCCCGCCCGATTTTAAAAAATAAGTATATTTTAAGGCTCTTATCTCCGGGATTTAGGTGTTGTGGTCGGAAATATTTCACCAGTTATTGCTATACCGTTATTTCATATTGGTCAGGCAATAGAAATTTGCACAGTCTGTTTCTTTGTTCAGAAGCTGATTTTTCCAAATAACGCTTAAAAGAGGATTTCAGAATCTTTTTATACCCCTTCATTTCCACTGGAGCGCACGATTTTACGGGCATATTTTTCATGCCTGGGAGGATTCGTTTACCTATGATGTGTGCTAATTTCCGCTGTAACTATCCGAAAATGGAATAACCGGATAAAATCCGATATTGCGTCAAACCGCCCGGGTTGATCGTACTCGTTTCATTTATCACGTTACGAAAGAGAACATTTCATGACAGCTATGAGGATATTGTGCGTATACTATTCATGGAAAGGCCATACTGCGAAGGTTGCGGATAAACTTGCAGACTTACTTCATACCGGGCCGGTACGGATTGAACCAGCTTTTGAGTCAGGAATGTTCGGAAAGGCGATGAAGGCCCTGCTGGGATTGAGGTCCCCGATTAAACCGATTAAAGAGGACCTATCCGACATCGATGTACTGGTTATTGCGTCCCCGGTATGGGCAGGCAAAGTGCCCCCGTACGTGAATGAATATATCAGTCGCCTTTCGATGTGCGAGGGCAAACGCTGTTATGTGCTCGTCGAAATGGGGGGTTCCGGGGCAGAAAAAGCCATCAGGCACCTGAAAGGACGCCTTGAAAACAAGGGGATGAATCTCGCCGGATCGACCTGGACAATCGAGAAGGACGTCGATGCGAATGTAGTGTACGACCACCTTATCACATTTGCGGAGACAATTCACGGGAAAAATAAAGACGGATAAATCCGGTGATCATACTGCAAAGTTTAATCGTAATCCGAATGGACGGAAATTTACTTTTGCAGGAAGAATGCCCTCCTCCGGCAAGTACCGCGGTTGGATCTCTCCGTTGGGGCGTCCACCGGGGTGTCGTTTATGATCGATGGGGATCCTTCTCCAACCTGGTGGAGAGTCCCTTAAGCACCCGATGAATCCCTGGCGTACCGATTGTTTGATGAATTGGTGTTTCACTCAATCTTTTTTGTATGGGTATCCTACCAAAAACGCTGACCTGAACCGGAACACAACGACAGAAGATTAATAAGATATACCGTGATTAATTGATGGCGTGTAATTTATCAGAATAGCATGTAAACTATAATGTAAGGAATAACGGCCGATCTAATATATCGCATAACACATTTCTATGTCAGATTGATGCAATCTGTCATTTCCGGGTTTGGACAAGAGGGTAAATTTGAACGAAATGGGGATTAACAACTATATTTCAGTTGATGCACCCGGTAATATGTCCGCCGGTGATACTTTGACATCAGGATCAGTCGTCCGGGAGCCTAAATTTCCATTGATATCCGTAATAGTGCCTGCTTTAAACGAAGAGCTCACGATTGGATCCTGTATAACGGAGCTCCAGGCCCAGTTTTCAATGAATCAGATATCCGGGGAAATAATCGTTGTCGATTCTTCAACCGACAGGACCGCGGATATTGCGCATTCGTTGAATGCGATAGTGGTTCACCCGTCAAAGTTCGGGTATGGTGCTGCCTACCTTGAAGGGTTCCGGCACGCGACAAGCGATATAATTGTGATGATGGATGCGGACGGCACGTACGATCCTTCAGAAATAATGCACTTGATAGCGCCGTTGAAAAAAGGTGCAGATCTCGTGATAGGTTCCCGTTTTAAAGGCACAATACATCCCGGTGCGATGACACCGCTTCATCGGTATATTGGTAACCCGTTATTGACGAGTGTTCTTAATTTTGTATTCCATACGTATTTTTCTGATGCACACAGCGGATTTCGCGCAATCAGGCGTGAAGCGCTTGAAAAACTCAATCTGAAGACCCGTGGCATGGAATTTGCCTCGGAAATGCTCGTGATGGCCTCGATCAAGGGGCTTGTAATTGAAGAAATTCCTGTACGGTATTTCCCAAGGATTGCACCGTCCAATCTCCATAGTTTTGCCGATGGCTGGAGGCACCTGCGGTTTATTCTGCTCATGAAGCCGTTCCCGTTTCTTGCGATACCCGGGTTGACATTTTCAATAATGGGTATACTATTGATGACCTTGTTCTCTCTGGGTAGTAACATTGAAAATTCGCATATCCATTCGTTTATCCTCGGGTCGATCTTACTCATCGGTGGAGTTCAGGTAGTCATAATGGGGATTAACACGGAAGTATATTCAATAATTAATGGTTACCAGGAAAAAACACGGCTGATGACTGTTTTTCTTACGTATCACAGCCTGGAAAAATTCCTGATTCTTGGCGGTGCCTTAATTCTGGCAGGGATAATCCTTGGCGCCACTATCATTCTGGATTGGATTCATAAAAGTTTTGGGGAAATTTCACAGATTTCAACTGGCGTAGTCTCGCTATCTCTGATAATAATTGGTATACAGGTTATATCCTGCTCGATCTTCATCAGTATGATGCTCCTTAATAACGGGGATCATTGACAGAGGCACCGGATGAAAATTGCCTATGTGTATGACGCAGTGTACCCTCATCGGATAGGAGGGGTCGAAAAACGGATTTACGAATTGTCGAGACGCCTTGCTGCACGTGGGCATGAAATCCATATTTTCGGGTTAAAGGAATGGGTAGGAACAGCTTCATATTCCAAAGACGGGGTGTATTATCATGGATTGGGGTACCGCATGCCATTGTATACCCGTGGGAGAAGGTCAATTGCTGAAGCATGTTACTTCGGGTTGAAACTCATGTCACCACTTTTAAAAGAGCATTTCGATATCATTGACTGCCAGAATTTCCCATATTTCAGCTGTTTTTCCGCAGCATTTGCGGCAAAGGTGAGTAACAGTCCGCTTGTCATTACCTGGCATGAGGTCTGGAACGATTATTGGACAGAATATCTCGGAATACCTGGTGTGGCTGGGAAGGTAGTTGAACTGCTAACATCCCGGTTATCTTCTAATATGGTGGCCGTTTCGGTTTTGACAAAAAATGATTTGGAATCAATGAGGCCTGATTCAAAAATTAGGGTCATTCCTAATGGAATCGATTTCGGGCACATCAGTGCTATCCAACCATCTGAAATCAGCTCGGACATCATTTTTTCCGGGAGGCTGATAAAAGAAAAAAATGTCGATCTCCTGATAAATGCGTTAGCCCTGATCAGGAAAGAAATGCCAGGAATAAGGTGCATTATTGTCGGCGATGGCCCGGAATGGAAGTCCCTGCAACGTATATCCAGGGAATTAGATTTGGATGATAATATTAATTTTACCGGGTTCCTGAAAAATCACGATGAATTAATAGCGATAATGAAGTCTTCGAAAGTGTTTGCATCCCCTTCAATAAGGGAAGGGTTTGGAATTGCGGCCCTGGAAGCGATGGCATGCGGGCTTCCGGTAGTGACGGTTGAGGCAGAGAAAAACGCGGTCAGGGAATTGGTGGACAATAAGACCGGTCTTATGAGCCCTCCAACCCCGGAAGCATTTGCAGATTCGTTGCGGTTATGTCTTGAAACCAGGGATTCGATGGTAGAGGGATGCAAAAAGAGCTCTCTGTCGTACGATTGGGAACTAATCGTTTCAGACATGGAACAATACTATTCGGGTATTCCCGGGATCAGGTGATCCAAATGTTTTTGCTACTCGAAAATAAGGGAACTGGTGAAACGAAATCGGATGAGAAGTCCAATGTAGTAAGGAATTAGGGGATGAAATAGGTATAAACGCGAATAGTACAGGGGTTCCCAGGTATTTCCCTTTGCATCTGTTTTGAAAAAAATGCTGTGCACATGGTACTATTCTTAAAAAAACGGTGGATACTACGGACAGGGACATTGTAACATTTGAATTTCAGGGCCTTAAATACCATGTAATTTTGTGAATCCGGGCTCTGTAGAAATGCTCCGACATTATCCGCCTTTTAGGATTATTCCGAAATTAATTCACGCTCCAGAGGCACCGTCCCGCCGTTTTGGCGACCCCGGTTGGGATAGAGACCATTCCCCAAAACTCTGAATTTAATGAGCCCTCGGGAAACCCCTGCCGAATATTTATCTTGTTGGGGGTGCGGCAGGGAGGGGGGTGAAACCCCCTCCTGTCTTTGTATATCCCTCAAACCCGCAGGATTTCAACAGTGCCTGAATCCGGCGAAATAATTTAGGTAAGGTAAGGGTTAGTACCTACGGTTTCCCGAAGAATGTAAATGTAATAATGCCAGAAAGCTTCATGAAAAGATTGCGGAACGGGGACTGGTGTTCCGGGTGTATACCATGAAAATAGCGATATTCCACGATTATTTTGGTGCTATCGGTGGGGGGGAGAAAGTCGTCATAGAGATGGCAAAAATACTCGGGGCAGACATTATCACTACCGATACGGATTCAATAAATAAATTTCATCCGGGTGTCCGGGTCATCAGCATTGGAAAGACGATAAAATTTCCACCTCTCAAGCAAATTTCCGCAGCAATTCGTTTTTTTTCATGTGATTTCTCAGATAAATATGATTTATTTATCTTTACAGGGAACTGGAGCCCGTCGGCAGCACACCGGCATCATCCTAATATCTGGTACTGTTATACCCCGGTCCGGGCATTTTATGATCTGTATACAAGCTTTCTTTCCCGGCAGGATTTTGTTACACGGCAGTTTTTCCGCATCTGGGTGTACTTTCATCGGATCTTTGATCAGCATACAATACCGAAGATCGACCGCATTTTCGCCATATCAAGGAATGTGCAGAAGCGGGTTTCTGACTATCATCACCGCGATGCTGAGGTAATCTATCCCCCTGTTGATATATCGGCATACCGTTGTATCGAATATGGAGATTTCTGGCTTTCCGTGAACCGGTTGTACCCGGAAAAACGGATAGAACTTCAGATAGAGGCATTCCGACGGGTACCTGAAGAACGTCTCGTCATCATTGGCGGCTATTCGGCAGGGGACCATGCTGCCATATACGCGGAAAAGATCAGTACCAATCTGCCGCCTAATGTAACACTTCGTGGCGAAGTCAGCGGGGATGAAATTATTGATTTATACGCCCGGTGCAAAGCACATATTTGCACGGCTCTCGATGAGGATTATGGACTTACTCCCGTTGAAGCGATGGCCAGCGGGAAGCCCGTTGTAGCGGTTAATGAAGGAGGATACCGCGAGACCGTTACCGAAAAAACGGGTATTCTTGTGGATCCATCGGTTGCTTCCCTCGTGAAAGCGATCCGGGTCATTGCACAAA
Source organism: uncultured Methanomicrobiales archaeon (assembly GCA_963815625.1). Lineage (GTDB taxonomy): Archaea > Halobacteriota > Methanomicrobia > Methanomicrobiales > Methanospirillaceae > CAIKOD01. The sequence goes on along the minus strand of CAWFHG010000005.1, from coordinate 146,722 downwards.
ATCCTGAACGTTACAAGGAAACCTGCCTTTTGAGGGCGAGGGATTTCGACCTGGTCCAGTTCACATCGAAGCTGAAAAGCGGTGGTCCGGGATATAGAAAATTAGACCTGCATATCGGGGGTCTGACACTGAAAATCCACAGATTATTAAAGATCAGTTTCATTGGAGAAGAGATATCCCTGTATAGTTTTGCATTTCGATCGTTCCTGCTGGTTTTAAGATTTTCTGAAAATAATGAGAAAGATTCAAAATACTATAATGTCAACGGTCATTACCAAAATAATCGGATCTGGCAGACTCTGCCGGAAGGGACAACATCGTGAACTTCAGTCTGATAGTCGAACTTGCAAAACGGGATTTTACCGAGCGGTATTCCGGTTCGGCATTGGGATTTATATGGTCGTTTATCTACCCCCTGATTAATATCCTGATTTATATGATCATCTTTGGCAGCCTGATGGGGGCACGGCTGCCGGGGATGTCCACAATCTGGGGATACGGGGTATACCTTATCGCCGGACTGATACCCTGGACTGCGTTTGCCAATACGGTAACACGATCATCGACTGTCTTTCTGGATAAAAAGAACATTATTGCAAAAATACACGTAGATCTGCCAACGCTTCCGCTCTTTATTGTACTATCGGAAAGTGTAACATTTCTGGTTACGCTTGCGATCTTCTTGGTGATCCTTCTTATAACCGGAGTACCACTGTCATGGTACCTGGTTTTGATCCCGCTTATTTATATTATCCAACAGGTCTTTGCATATGCCCTTGGATTTTTTCTATCGATGTTTGTTGTCTTTTTGCGCGATCTCAAGGAAGTTGTTGCGATTGGGTTCCAGATCTGGTTCTGGTTTACACCGATCGTATATGTTTTTGACATCCTTCCCCCTATTGCCCAGAAGATCCTGATGTGGAACCCGATGCTTCCGGTAGTATCTGCCTATCACGACATATTCGTGTTCCAAAGAATGCCATCGTTTTTTTATCTCGCCATTGTCCTTATATTGAGTATGATGCTGATTGTTGCCGATTATATAATATTCAAAAAACTTGAGAAAGACCTCAGGGATTTTATATGAGCTTTTGTTTTCGTTCCCGGTTATACAATCGAAATAGCCCTTGCACCTCGATATTTTTAATGCACCTGCGATTCAACACGATAATACGTACACATGATAAAAGTAGAAGGGATCTCAAAACAATTCAAACTCTACCATTCACCTGCCGATCGGCTTAAAGAGATACTCTTCAGAAAACAATATCATAAGAGTTATCTGGCGCTTGATGACATCTCCTTTGAAGTTGGTCCAGGTCAGACGTTGGGAATTATTGGGCAGAACGGGGCCGGAAAATCGACATTATTGAAAATTCTCTCGGGAATTGTCATCCCGGACAGCGGGATTATCCGGATCGATGGAAAGGTCACGGGGTTACTGGAGTCGGCACGGGGTTCAACCCTGAAATGACAGGGTTAGAGAATATTTATATGAACGGGACACTCCTAGGGATGTCAAAGGACGAGCTTGACCGTAAAAAACAGACAATTATTGATTTCTCCGAACTGGGAGAGTTCATCCACGAACCCATCAAGACCTATTCTTCAGGAATGACTATGAGGCTGGCATTCTCAATTGCGATTCATGCTGATCCCACATGTTTCCTTGTTGACGAGGCCCTGTCTGTCGGCGATGCGTATTTTCAAATGAAGTGTATGCGTAAGATTCAGGAGTTCCGGGCAAATGGAGGGTCGATCGTGTTTGTGTCGCACGATCTGAATGCAGTAAAGACGCTTTGTGATTCAGTAATCCTGCTTGATCAAGGGCGGATGATCGATACCGGAGAGCCCAGGGATGTTGTAGATTTTTACCATAATATGATCTTAAAGAAGACACATCAGGGCGATCTGCCGGTTCAGATAAAGAAACATAAGATAGAGGATAAGGTCAATAACTCAAGTATTTCAACTGGTGAGGTAGAACTGGTTTCTTTTAAAATTTTTGATGAAAAAGAAGAGGAAATTTCATATATTGAGAGTGAGGAGGGCATTAAGATTATCTATGAGGTCAAGGCCCTCAAAGATCTGGATGAACCACACTATGGTCTGCATATAAGGGATAAACTTGGGCTCTCGATCTTTGAAACGAATACCTACTGTATGAAATATCAATCAAAAAAATTATCACAGAATCAAATTGTTAAAGTGATATGGGAAATGAAAGTTCCATTAGTTTCTGGGACATATTCTTTTTCAGTGGGTGTTGCAAATAGGGGGTTTGATATCGGGTCTTTTAATGAATATCTCCTTTTAATTCATGATGTAGACTTCATTAAGATATTATCGAATGATGATGCAATTATGTTTGGTGGTATTGTTAATCTGAATCCAAATGTTAGAACTATCCAGAAATGATATTTTCAACCTTTAAAAGGAATGATATGAAATTATCATATCAACAGGAGGTATTATTAAAAAGTTATATCAATGAGGATCTAATTTCAGGTGAATTTCCTCAATATCTCATTATCGAACCAACAAATTGCTGTAATCTCAATTGCATTATGTGTCCCCGAAAGGACATGGACCGCCACTTAGGTTTCATGGATTTTGATTTTTTCAAAAAAATAATTGATGAATGTGAAGGCCGGGTAGATTTTATTTACCTTCATTTTTTTGGAGAGCCACTCCTACATCCCAGGATAATTGATTTTATAGACTATGCAGCTGGAAAAGGAATGACCATAGCGTTTTCCACGAATGCAACGGCTTTAAATGAAAAGGTTTCAAGGGCTCTTTTACATTCCAAACTTGATTTACTTATTATTAGTATTGATTCGCTAAATCCGGAAATTTATAACAAAATCCGAAATGGCGGCAATCTGGATAAAATTTTGGAAAATATCAATAATTTTCTGGATTTGCATCAAGCATTTCGCGCAACTCTCAATGTTTCTCTCCAGATGATTGAGATGTCCCTAAATAGAGACGACATCCGGACATTTACATCCAATTGGAAAATCAGGGATGGTCTCAATCTCACCGTCAAATCACTCCACAATTATGCGGACCAGGTGCAAAATATTCGAAGTCTTGGGAATTTCCCAAAAAATAGCTCAGACCGGAAAGTCTGTGTTGAACCCTGGCGAGGTCTGGTCATCGGATGGGATGGCATTGTTGTTCCTTGTTGTAATGATTTCAATTACAAGTTTCCACTAGGGGATTTAAACACAAATACTCTTTGGGAAATCTGGAACTCAAAAAAGATGCAGGAAATGCGAAAGTGTCAAAGAAAAGGAGAACAAAAATCCAATAAATTATGTAAGGGGTGTTTGATTCATCATGAAAGTTACCTTACTGCAATCTCAAATATTTCAAGTTTTAATCCAGCAAGAAAAGAATTATTCGTATATTTCGATAAAGGGATATGGGCTCCCGAAATATGTCCAGAATATGAAAATTTTTGGACAAAAAAATTTTTTGAAATTTCTGTTCAGGATAAATTCAAAGACATTACAATCACTTTGTGTAACGACAATCCTAATAATGAATTTGTCGGGGTACAAATCTTGTTATTTGGGCAGGTAATAAAAGCCGAACGCATCGGGAGGAAAACTGATATTTTACTTTCGACACCTGATATGTTTAAAGGTCGTTTACTACGATATGGATTTATCCTTGAAACGGATTGGGTACCTCAGGAGGCAGGTATTAATTCAGATACACGCAGACTAGGAGTCAGAATTGAGAGGGTAATAAATTAACTTATTATTCTCATATCCTCAAATAGTGAATTTAATGTGGGAAAAGGAATGTAAAACATAATGAATCTTATACCTACTGTGAAGATTTTTAAAAAATAAATTCGATAATTTTAATGAATCTGTTTATTTTAATGGGGCTAGTGAATGAGTGATAATAACATAGGGATTAACAGTGACGAGATCAACGTAGAAATAATCATGGATAAAATCCGGGAAAAAATCCGGAAGCAGCAGGCAGCAGGAGGATTGATCCCGGACCCGAATTCTGTTTCTGATTCAGCCTCAGATATCTGCCCCGGGTGGGAGCTGGACGATGAAGTCAGGCGTGACCTCTCATATATGAATTTAAACTGGGATATTCACAATAATAGTGATTTTATCAGCTCCCACCGCCCCTATATCGGGAAATTCCTCGTAAAAGGGCGCCAGATTGCTCATGGTGAAGTCCGCAGGTATACCGATCCGATAATTTCACGGCAGACGGAATTCAATGCCAGTACCGTAAGGATGATTATCCGGGCATCGCAACAATGTGCCGACCTCTACAAACGGCAACAGGATCTGGAAACTGCATTTTCATCTTTTGATGAAAAATCAGAAAAAAGAATCGTGGATTGTGTCGCTTCGGCAAAAAATGAACTGGAATCAAAATTAGAGGAGCAACACGAAAATCTGGGTTTTAACATTCATGAACTGGAATCAAAATTAGAGGAGCAACACAAAAATCTGGGCCTTAATATTCATGAACTGGATGACGGGATCGAAGCCCGTGTCCGGAATTGTATTGAGGAATACCATAAAGAATTCATTGCTCGGATGGATATGGACATCCATTCCCGGGCAATGCTTGCCCATGTGCTGGAGGATCGTGTTCAAAAGGAGCTGGCCAAGGAAAGTCCGAGCCTTTTAGTTCCGCTGGCCCGGACTTCAAATTATTTCCTCTTCGAAGAACGATTCCGGGGTTCGCGGGAAGATATAAGGCAGCGACAGCTGGTTTTTCTTCAGTATTTTGAAAAATGTTCCCACGTTCTCGATATCGGCTGCGGCCGTGGCGAATTCCTCGAGATACTCAGGGACCATAATATAGGTGGAACCGGTGTCGACAGCGATCCCGATATGGTCACATACTGCCGTTCAAAACATCTGGATGTCGAACATGCTGATGCACTGGCATATCTCGTGACACTCAAAGACGAAAGCCTTGACGGGATTTTTATCGACCAGGTCGTAGAGCACCTGGAACCGGATTACCTCCTGCGACTTCTTGCAGTCTGCTACCGCAAGATGAAATCCGGATACCATATTGTTGTCGAAACGGTGAACCCGTTGTCATTTATTTCTTATGTTAATTTCTATATCGATTTGACCCATAAGAGGCCGGTTCACCCGGAAACCCTGCAGTACCTCATCAGTGCAACGGGGTTCAGGGAATATGAGAAAATTTTTCTGTCTCCGGTATCAGAAGACAAGAGATTACAAAAGGTCGTGGAAATCGCAGAGATGAGCTCAGTTGAAAGGAAAAACGTCGAGGTATATAACCATAATGTCGACAGGCTGAATACGTTGCTGTTTGGTGCCCAGGACTATGCGGTTGTGGGGAAGAAATAATATAATAACCGGTCTTCAATATGGAAACTAAATTTGGAATATTGCAAATAATTCCTGATGCGAATCACTGCGTTGGTTATCACCGGATCTCTATGCCAGGCGAAAGGATATGAAAATTGCAATTGTCGCTCCGACCCCGGTCCCGTTCATGTCGGGGGGTGCCGAGGCCTTGTATAGCAGGATACATGAAGCAATCGGGAAATACACTCCCCACCAGAGTGAATTAATAAAATTGCCTGTCAAAGAAGGATCCTTTTGGGAAGTAATTGATTCATATCATACATTCTATACGCTGGACCTCGAAGGTTTTGATTTAGTGATATCCACAAAATATCCTTCATGGATGATTTCGCACCAAAACCATATCGTCTATATGGTTCATCATTTGCGGGGATTGTTTGATACCTACCATTTTTTTAATAAACAGGTAAAGACCCCCGGTTCTCTGATAACCGGCAGGGTTGAAGAAATAATCACTATTATCAGGGAAAAAAATCCACGAAAGGGCGATGTGGATTTGTTCTTTTCCCTGATTTATGGTCTGAAGGGATCGGAACGGGAATTCTCTCCCGATTTATTTGAATTTCCCGGGCCATTCATCTACGAAATTATCCATTTCCTTGATGGGTACGCGTTAGCGCCGGATAAGATCAGGAAATACTTCACAATGTCAGAAAACGTGAAAAACCGGAAAGAATATTTTCCGTTGGGAGTCCCGGTCCAGGTTATCCACCCTCCACCGGTAAATCCCTCGTATTATAGCACTGGTTATAAGTATCTCTTTACTGCCAGCAGGTTAGACGATCCGAAGAGAATTGATCTGCTCATAGACGCGATGAAATTTGTCAGGCATCCGGTTTCGTTGAAAATCGCAGGGACAGGTCCATACGAAAAACGATTAAAAGAAAAGGCAAAAGGGGATAAAAGAATAGAATTCCTTGGTTTTTTAGATGAGGGCCGACTGCAGGAATACTATGCAGATGCATTAGCCGTTCTGTTTGTGCCCTTTGATGAAGACTATGGTTTTATTACGATAGAAGCAATGATGAGCAAAAAAGCAGTTATTACCTGTGCAGATAGTGGTGGACCACTGGAGTTTGTAAGAAATAATGAAAACGGGTTTGTTGTACCCAGTGATCCCTGTCTGATTGCGGAAAAAATTAATTATTTTATCGAGAACAAAGAAGCGGCAATTGATATGGGAAAGACCGCCTTTGAAACCGTGAAAAATTTAAACTGGAGATCATTTACTGACGACCTTTTGGATGTTAAGGAAAACAAGCGAATAAAAATCCTCGTATTATCTACCTACTCCTGTTACCCTCCCCGTGGTGGAGGTCAGCAGAGGTTGTTTAACATTTATTCACGACTCGCCAAAAAATTTGGCGTTACTATTTGTTCCATCATCGAATCCAACAAACCATGTGAAAATTTTTTGCTTGGGAACGGGCTCCGACAGGTCTGTATCCCCCAGAGCCAGGATCATGCAGTATTACAATGGATGGAAGAAAAAAAAGCGGGCAAAAATCTCTATGATTGTTGCATGATTGATCTAATCGGGAAAAGTCCCCGGTATATTGAAGCAGTGAAAAAATACATGGCTGAATCGGATATTATCATATTCTCCCATCCCTATTTATTCGATCTTGCAAAGTATACCCCCATTTCCTCAAAAATAATCTACGATGCAGTCGATATTGAATATCTCCAGAAAAAAGCCCACCTGGATAATACCTGGGGCACAAAAATATTCGCTGCTGAAAAAAATTGCTGTGATCGCTCGGATATGATATTTACAACGTCGACAGAAGACCGGATCAGTTTACAAAACCTCTATGATATCAGGTCCGATAAAATACTGGTCGTTCCAAATGGCGTGGACACCCAACAGATCCGATTTATATCCGATAATGAACGACTTGCGCAAAAAAAAGATTGTAACCTCGAAAATATCCGGACAATATTGTTCGTTGGAAGCTGGCACCCTCCCAATCTTGAAGCACTGAAATTTATTACCAGGGATCTGCTTCCAGGATTAAAAAATACAAAATTATTACTCGTTGGGAGTATCAGGGATTATTACCTGTCCGAAGGTGGGAAATTACCGGACACGGTTCTGGCGTTTGGTGTGGTTGACGAAGTTGAAAAATATGAACTCTACAAGCTCGCGGATATCGCGATAAATCCGATGTTTTCGGGCTCCGGGACAAATATTAAGATGCTGGATTATTTCAGTTCGGGTATCCCGGTCGTAACCACCGGTACAGGTGCACGAGGCTTGGGGATAGAAAATAATAAGGAAGCGATAATCAGCGATCCCGGCACTATGCACGATTCAATTGTCCAATTGATAAGTGACCGGGCATTACAGGATAAAATTAAGAGAAATGCTCGGGCTTTGGTGGAGTCGGCATATTCCTGGGACCGGATTGTGAAGGATATTGAAGATCACATTGGAAAACTCAAATAATGACGAAAATTGCGATTGTCGTAATGAGATATGGCGAAGACATTGCCGGGGGTGCCGAATATCACGCAAGAATGATTGCCGAGCGTATCAACCGGTTCTATCCGACAGATGTCCTTACAACCTGTGCAAAAAGTTATCATACCTGGGCAAATGAATATCCCGAAAAAATCGAGATGGTCAACGGCATTCGTGTATTACGGTTCAAAAATTCAAAAATCCGTGATGTCAACAAGGTACTTGCAATCGAGGAAAAAATATTCTACGGTCACAATGCAAAAAAAGAAGAAGAACTTGACTGGATTACCAACAATGGTCCGGAATGCCCGCAACTGGTTCAATATATCCGGGACCATTATGATGATTACCTGATTTTTATTTTTTTTACATTCAGATACTACACAAGTTATTTCGGGATCCAGGCAGCAGAGGGGAAAGCATTTCTTGTTCCCGAAGCAGAAAACGATCCCGCTCTTACATTATCCACGACACGGGAATTATTCCAGTCTGTGAACGGGATTTTTTATAATGTCCCGGAAGAACGCACGTTGATTTTAAACCGTGTCCGGTTTAATGAGGCCGAGAAAAGATGGGCCATTATCGGATGTGGAATCTCGTTTCCTGAAAAGAGATTCGATCAAAGCGTCGAATTCTTAAAACCTTATATCTTATATCTGGGGCGCATTGAAGGATCAAAAGGCTGTTATCAGTTATTTGATTACTATCAACGATTGGTAAAGGAATATCCTGATATTCCGGATCTGGTCTTGGCAGGAAGCGATTCGATACCGGTTCCGAGGCATAAAAAAATCCACTATTTTGGATTTGCAACTGAAAATGAAAAAGAGTCGCTGACTACAGGTGCGGAATTATTGGTTATGCCCTCCCTGTATGAGAGTTTATCACTGGTTACGTTGGAGGCGATGGCAGGGGGTGTTCCTGTTGTTGTCAATGGGGATTGTGATGTGCTCAAAGGACATTGCCTGAGGAGCAATGCAGGACTGTGGTATCAGAATTATGAAGAGTTCAGGGAGTGTATCCTGTTCTTACTGGAAAATAAAGCGATCCGTGAAAAAATGTCGGTGCTCGGGAAGCAGTACATTCAAAAACATTATACCTGGGACTCCGTAGAAAAAAAATATATTACTATAATCGGATGCCTGGAAGAGCAAAACGTATGAACCTACACTACGTGATTACCTGGCTTTCGATACACCGGTCTGGATAGTAATAAATAACCTTCGCATAAAGGTGCATTATTTTTTCGCTCTGTCACCCCCATGCCAGTCCCCGGACAACGTAAACGTAGAATGCCAGATGATATCTCAAACCCCCTCGTTATCCCTATTTCGAACAAGGTACATCCGGTATCGGTTCAACAGACGGTTTCACTTGATGCAACAGATTCGGGACAGTTATCTGTGGAGAATGTGTTATTCCGGGCCTATTGTCTTACATTAGATAAACCTAAAAAAAATATGGATCCGGATCAGCCCTGATCATTGTCCGTTCCAATCCCCGGAAACAGGTATATCCCCGATAGCCCCGAATCCGAACGATTTATCTCCGGTACCATACATGCCATTGCCATTATAGTCGAGGTACCAATACCGGTTACTATTCCGGAATACCCCGATCTCGGTCTTCCCGTCACCGTTCCAATCTCCCGATGCTGGTGTATCCCCGGCCAGTCCAAACCCCGATGATAGATCTCCGGTGCCATAGACACCGTTCCCGGAATAGTCCAGGTACCAGTAATGGGTGCTATTCCGGAATACCCCTACTTCGGTCTTCCCGTCACCGTTCCAGTCCCCAGTGACCGGTTTGTCTCCTATAACTCCAAATCCGAATGATTTATCACCGTTCCCGTATACACCATTGCCGGAGTAATCCAAATACCAATACCTGCTGCTGTTCCGGAATACCCCTACTTCGGTCTTCCCGTCACCGTTCCAGTCACCTGTAACCGGGACATCCCCTATAGCACCAAAACCGAATGATTTATCGCCGGTATCTTTCACTCCATTATAGTTATAATCAAGGTACCAGTACCGGTTACTACTCCTGAAAACACCGATCTCGGTCTTCCCGTCACCGTTCCAGTCACCTGTAACCGGAATATCTCCAATCAGACCATACGTATAGAGCCGGTCGACTGTGACGCCATTCCACGCATAATTCAAATTATAGTCCAGGTAGAAATTCTGGGTAGACGGCCTGAATATCCCTATTTTATCTTTGTTCGGGCCGATTTTTAGAGGTAACTGGTCGATATTTGCTGGTGAATATCCATATCCCAGGGAATATGACGCATCGCAGATCCCGTCACCATCGCTGTCAGGACTGATCTCGGAGAAACCATTTCCATCCGGCTGGGCATAGTAGTTACCCCCCAGGTACGAACCACCGACGATATTGATCCCCGGTGTCTTTGCGACATTCCAGGTATTGATGCTGTTGGTCCCACCGATACCTACATTGGCGCTATTTTTGAGGTAATTATTGTAGATTATCGCATCTCTGGATGAGAAAATCCATATGCCGTGGGTAGAACTGTCGGTGACCCAATTCCCTTTGATAATATTGGCATTAGATTCGGTAGCAAGTTCAATACCATACGTACTTCCGCTGACCTTATTCGAATCGATAATATTTCTTTGGCCGGATTGATCGATGAAAATCCCATTATCCACATTCCCGCTCAACGTGTTCTGCTTCACCGTGTTATCAGACGAACTTTTGACGTAGATACCGGAATATTGGTTGTAATTGGCGATATTGAATGATATGTTATTATTGTATGTACCGGGATCTAATACAATTCCCCAAAGATTGCTGGCAGCCGTATTATTCAGAATTACATTACCCTGGCTTCCCGCGTCACTGTGGATCCCATAATAATTGTTTGTGGCGGTATTCTGTTCAACTCTGTTATTGTTCGAATTTGAGACGTAAATGCCGACCTGGCTGTTACCAGTTGCCATACTGCCGGAAACCCTGTTTCCGTTGCTACCGCTTGAAAATTCTATCCCGTACCCTTTGGCCGGATTAGACAGGTCACTAGGATCCTTGTTATTATTTGCAGTACTGCCGGTTATTACGTTGTTTGAACTTGCCGATCTGAGAAAAATACCCGTTTTCATATTTCCGTCGGCATTTACCGCATTAATCGTGTTATAACTTGAACCAACCAAGTCGATACCGATCCCGTTGTTAGTGACATCGACATTATCGATCATCCCGTTGTCTATGTTGATAAACTGGATTCCATAACCTTTATCCTTGAATGCCAGGTTTTTTACCTGGATATTGGTGTATCCATTATCACTGACCCATACACCATAGGAATTGGCAGAATTACTCCCGCCACTGATTGTTTTGTCACGCCCGTCGACAATAACATCCGAACTTTTTATTACGAGAGCAAACTGTGCTGTCGTGACAAAGTTGGATTCGGAAACACCCAGGTAATACGATCCCGGTGATGTAATTTCCCAGTACCTGTTTCCAGAGGTCCCTTTCCAGTTGCTACTGGTAAGTGCTATAGGTGTGCTGGCCGAGATAGCACCGCTTGTGAGGGGCTGTTGAGTGCTGTATCATTCGTGAATAATGTGCTCTCAATATTATTTTGGGATAGTGCAGATGGATCATTGGGGGAGCTGGTTGTGAATCAAGGTCGAATTCTGTGTTGAATTTGATAAAGGTGTTTGATTTATTACTTGTGACCCATTGATGCTAATTGACTCTACAAAGGTCATTTTATTTATGGTATTGTTGCCTGCCGTGTCTGCTATAACGGAAAAAGACGTGATTACCAAGAGACTGAAGTAAAATCAGCCCTGATTTAAACTTTATAAGATTCATTTCTTTATGTCCCTTCATCTGGTTGATCTAGTGTATACTATTATTGCAATTCAATAAACATTTTCATCGTACCATGAATGGTAAGGCAGATTTAACGTTAAACCTCCCAAAGTGTTTTTTCGATAAAAAAAACTCAGAATTAATAAATAAAAGGTTTCAGCTCGCCAATGTGGAGCATGGGAGTCTGAATTATTTGAATCCCTGGTATCGCCGTTTTTCGACATCCTCCGGTGTGAAGAAGAGGAATGTGTTATTACCGTTGTAAATGTCGACCGGTATAACTATATTCACGAATCCGGCAACAAAATTCGGGGGTACAGCTGCATGAAGATACAGGTGTCCGTCCGCAGATATTTCAAGAGTTCTCAATTGGCATATAGATTTAACATTTATGCATGTGTACTGCGGTACGATCCAGGACATAGCCCGTATAAAGATACTCCTGCCCCATTGGTCACGTTGAGGGTCATATTGTGATCTTCTCGGAAAAATACCGCCGGATAAAGCCTGGAAAAAGAAAATGGTAAACGTTGCATTGTTTCCGGTAACCTGAACACCTGAGTGATATATTTTCGCGATTCCACCCCAATATGAGCTCTGCTGGGCCGACTAACCCGATTCCTTTTAATTTTTTCAAGATCTCTTGACGACCTCATTATCCTGAATAATTATTGAGTGTTACCCGAATCAACGTATCGGATAAAATGATCGTCAATATGGTCCTGGAACGGCAAAATCAGGAGGAACGTATGGTAATATTCTGTATCGCGATGCTCAGGCATCGCTTATCACTACTTTTTAATTTTGGAATATCGTACGGCCGTTCACAATTTTCTCTTGCATGTAACTGTATAACGCTCTCTCCGGAGTTGAGCGGAATTTCAGCGGTGATATACGTTGATGATGTAGATACATTCGCCGACATTATGAAATTGCCATTTGCATAGATGTCGAGTGTTCGTGGACTGGAAAGGCTTTGCCCTGTGAATGAAAACGAAATATTTTCGTTTTTAGACGAATTGATCCGTATCTCTGCATCTTTTTTCGTCCAGTAGGTCTTCACCGAATTCCAGTTTTCACCGGGGTAGAACCCATCTGATAATGACGCAACAAAATCCGGGACTTTCCCGATGTAAACCGAATCAATTGCTACCTCAGATATTTTTGGGAGCACGGGGTCAAGGTAGAATGACCTTGATGTGATTTGAGTAAAGTTGATATTCAGGAACTTACTTGTTGTCTGTGAAAAATGCCCGCTGATCAACAATGCACTTCCCGGTATATATGCATCAGACTCTATAGATTTATACGACATATTGTCACGGACCCACGAATATCGACCAATATCATATGACAGACCCTCTGGCTGGTAATTAAATGGCCATTGGGAATAAATGATCCCATTTTGAGAGACATTTTTTGCCTGGTTATACCCTTCCAGATGTGCATTACCTGAATTTGCAAAATAGAATGCTAGGTTAAGCGACATAATAATATTAATAATTATTATGAACGATACGACAAGCAACCCCATGGTTTTAATGTTCCGATCCTTTACATCAAGGATACTGGTAATTCCCTTTGAAAATAAAATTATTAACGGTGGAAATGCGGGTATCAGGTACCTGAAGTCCAGGGCGGGTACTTCTATCGGATTCTTGATCCCGTAGTCAAATAATTTGGTATTGATGATAAAAAATAATATAAATATACCTATCCATGACAGGAATAATAACGAATATTTGTCGAATTTAAACACAATTTTTTTCAATGCACATAGCGTGCAGAGGACGATCATAAAAATAAGAAATGCATATAAATAGAAATTATAATTTTTAAAGGGAATCAACGGGAAAGCAAAAATATTGGTTGTCGGGAAAAACGCAATCCCGATTACCATCAGGATCTCAAAAACAACAACCGTATAGTACAAAATTTTATTCGATTCCTGACGGAACAGTGCAAGAATTGCCACGAATAACAATCCCGTAAACAGGATTTGGCTAATCTCCTGGCTCAAAGAACCCCACCAGAGAAACAATGCATCAAAGCCATATGCTATCGGTGTAACGGTTGAAAATTCCGACTGGAAATTCGAAAATTTTGTTATCGAAAGCATCATTGTCACTAAATAAACCGTGGAAAGGATGATTGAAATCGATAAATACAGGATATTCCTTTTTGAAAGACATTTATCCGATAATAACACGAGACCAATTACCGGGAAAATGATAATTCCCGGCTCTTTTATTCCTGTTGAAATAAATGCAAATAACAATGACAGGACAAGAAAATGCTCTTTTTTTGTTTTTAAGTAATATATCAGAAACAGGAATGTGAATACGACAAATGTAAAAAATGGCATATCAAGATATGCCCATGAGTTCAACAGGAAAAACACAGGAAAAGAAAGACCGGTAATTAATGCCAGTACCCCAACAAATTCATTGTAAACCTCTTTAGCAATAAAATATATGCCAAATATTCCGGTAAGACCAATAATCATACTGGTAAGATTCGTTATTACCTCGGACTCGCCGAATATGGTATAAACGGATTCCCAGATCAGATATAAAAATGAATGTCGTTCGGAAGGATCAAAAAAACTATGGTCCATGTAAAACTTTGTCCTTGCGACATGCTGGATTGCGTCCCACCTGTACGCGAAATCAAATCCGATGAACCATAGCAGTAGTAATGCACCGACAATGGGGAACAGGACATTTATGCTCCTGTATTTGTATGAACAATAAATCGAAAATCCAAGCACCGGGATGATCAGATACTTCAAAAAACTTAATAGTAAGAGCAAATCCTGCCTTTGAAAATAATAACCCATTCCTAACAGGAGTAAAAAAACTGCACATAGTATGGAATTGGCATAAATGAGGCGGGGCACGTGTCCGGAGTTGACATTTTGACGTACCGTCAGGCAGGCTTTAATTTTATCAGTTATACTGTTATTTGTATGGATAGTTTTTCTCATTGCCCGACCGATACTTCATACACTTTTAAAAAGCCATTAATATTATTTATTTATGATTTCAATATGAATACGTAAACAAGGCTAACCCTGACGGGATTATCCCTATCAACATCCAATACAAGTTATGCAAAAGAAAAACATTTAAAGATTGTTTTTTTTGGCAGGATTTCAGAATACCAGCAAACCCGGGAATACTCGTGAACTCCAAACTCCTGATAAAAATAATCGCCGTTCTCATCACTATTGTTCTTCTTCTCATTCTCTTTACTCAATCAACCTCGGGGATGTCATTTCAACTCTCAAACACATCAGTCCGGTCTACCTTATAGCAGCGTTTATGCTCTATACGTGCAGTTACATATTCCGCTCCTGGCGTTTTCATATCCTTATTCACAAGGAGGTCAGCATCAGGGATATGTTCCATATCGAATGTGTTCACAATATGATGAACAACCTTTTACCGGCCCGGACAGGGGAATTATCCTATATATACCTGCTGAAAACCGAGCAAAAGAAAACAACCGGCGAAGGCCTGGCAACATTGATAATTGCAAGAATTTTCGATTTTATTATAATTTCAGTTTTCTTTTTACTATTTTTTTTGTTTACAAAAAATCTTTTAACAGACTTTTCCTTTTTAATTAAAATTGGAATTATATTTTTATTTTCGATGATTGCCGTTCTTTTAGGACTTTTATTCTATGGGAAAGCATTCTTAAGAAAATTCAGATATTGGGCAGATTATATCAACTTTAAGAAATTTCGTGCCGGGGATTATATTACAAAAAAAAGTGAAGAAACCATTGAATATTTTGAAAAGTTTAAAACAGGCCCTATTGGGATGCATACTTCCGTAATTCTACTCTCGATCGGGATATGGATTGCGACATATTCGCTATTTTATGTTTTAGCCGTTAGTATGGGTATAAATTTAGAGCCGGTTCAGATTTTATTTGCCTCGAGTTTTTCGGTATTTTCAACAGTCCTTCCGATACAGGGAATCGCAGGTTTTGGTACCATGGAGGGTGCATGGGCCCTCGGCTTTGTCGCAGTCGGGTTACCCCGGGAAATTGCAATCAGTTCCGGATTTGGATTCCATATAATTATCCTGTTATTCACGGTCTCTCTTGGTATACTTGGTTATTTTAATATTTTGTACTCCATGAAATCTAAAACTGGACAATAAATAAAAAATCATACCCGATGACATCCATAAATCGGCCATGTTGGTCTGCCCTATTAATGAGAGGACAACTGGTCGCCAGGCGGAACATTATTTTATGATAGACCTAACTCTGTTCCATACAGGGAACGAAGAAATCTTTTCCTGATTCAGGAAAATTTCATTTGGGCTGCAATTTTCAAAAGCCGTCACCCGATTTTTTAATTTCATAATGATCCAATTCATTTAATGGCTCATATGGAGTCGTGTAAGACTGATTGATCTGCCAAACCAGGGGCCCGATTCGTTAGCTGCCTTATCGAATATCCCGAAACCATCACGGGACAATATTCTCTTCATAAAAAATGAATATTCTTCGAAGAATTCATACATGATTCTTACGTATCGGCATTTGCTATCAGCCAAAGAAATGCATTCCTGGAAACCTCAACTGTCAGAAAATATTTTGACAGGGTTGATTTAAGTGTTTTTTTATTGAAATGGTGCAGGTGATCGGGCGGGTTGCCGAAAGTATTAAAATTTTTACCACGCAAAAAATTTGCAAGTGCAAAATACGGGTCATTTGGAACAGTAATAATCACATTTTTCTTTGTAACCCTTTTTATTTCCATTATGGCGGATTCTAAGTTAGGTAAATGTTCTATGATTTCAATTGCTAGAACCGTATCGAAAGAAGAATTTTTAAATGGTAAATGTGAAATATCCCCGATAATTGTCTCAAGGTGAAATTGGTCCCTTGCAAATGTGATGCGGTTTGAATTCATATCGCAACAAATAATATTTACGTCCATGTCGCGTTTTATCATATCCGTAATGTAACCAGTCCCACATCCGATATCCAGGATATTTTTCGGATTATTTTCTTTAAGTTTGGCCAGTATTTTTTCAATAAAGGCTCCGGTTATTCGCCTTGTCGAGAACCTGAAGTATTTCTCGCTTGTTTCATCCCGCAATAGTAAAGAATTCCCGGTCATATTCAATCAATTACCTGTTCGATAAATTGATCGATCTTTTGGTCCCGGACATCCCGGAATGCTATCATTTCTGCCAGTAAACCCATTGATACAAATTGTAGTCCGATGACGATTAACAGGACCGACAACATCAGTAATGGTCTTTCACCAAGTGGGCATTTTCAAGGTATTTAAGCACTACAAGATATATTCCGATGGCAAAACCCAGAAATATTGATATGATTCCCGGCACTCCAAAAACATGAAGTGGCCTTGAGGAGTAGTTGGTTAAAAATTTTACCGTTATCAGGTCCAATACGCCTTTCACGAGTCGGAAAAAACCATAATTTGATTTCCCGCTATGCCGTGGATGATGTTTAATCTTTATTTCAACGATTTTAAATCCGTTCCATGCAGCAAGAGCCGGAATATAACGGTGCATTTCCCCGTACAGCTGGATATTTTCTATTACGACTCGTTTGTATGCCTTAAAACCACAATTGAAATCATGAAGTTTCACCCCGGTAAGGTAACTGGTCAGATTATTAAAAAATTTTGATGGGAGTGTTTTTGTAATAGGATCGAACCTTGGATATTTCCAGCCTGAAACCAGATCAAATCCCTCCCCTATTTTGGCAATAAACTGGGGGATTTCTTCCGGATCATCCTGGAGATCCCCATCCATAGTGATAACCACCTGTCCTTTTGCATAACGGAATGCTACATTAAGGGCCGTGGATTTCCCAAAATTCCTTCTGAATTTTATAATTCTTATATTCGGATCCTCCAGGGGCAGAGGGGCAATTTTTTTAAACGATGAATCTGTAGATCCGTCGTCTACAATGATAATTTCATAACTTTGTTTACTCTCTTGCAGTTGTGCAGATAATTTTTGATACAAAATGACAATGTTATCCTCTTCATTGTGAATGGGAATAATTACTGTCAGATCCGGTGGACTTGGACCGGGATTTTGTGATTTATTCATAGAAATATCCGTATGATTATTTTCTTTGGCTGAACAGATAATATTTTTGAAGGTTTTTATATCCTGTCCGGCAGATAAACTGCATCGTGACTAGATTTCGATACTGAAAAAATCGCTTCGCTTCGGTTTTGGGATAGGGCAAAAAATTGATTGGATGATATCTTCCCTGATTAAGGAAATGAATATATCCTGCCTCCGATAGGATGGCAATGACAGTATAGGGTTCAATCACAAATTCGCCTAAAAATTCCTTTATATCCAGGTGTTACCCGTTTCAACCCCTGCCTTCAAATTGACGGTGGGGGGTCATGGAAACCTGAGAATATTTCTGGGAATTAGCTGGAGTTTTTTGACCGATTACTTGGTAGATAAATGCAAAAAAGGAAAAAAATAAGTGAATTCAGATTGTAAAAAAAAAATTTTGGTTTAACTCCACTTTCCGGTAATAGGCAGGTCCCCTGTTGCTCCGAAGGTGTACTGCCTGTCTATTAACGACCCGTCAAATACTCCGTTGCCGTTGTAATCCAGGTAGAACACATGGGTTGAAGGCCTGAATACACCAATTTCTGTGCGCCCGTCGAGATTCCAGTCCCCGGATACAGGGAGGTCCCCATTGGCGCCGAAAGTATACTGCCTGTCGGTTACAGCACCGTTCCAGAGACCGTTGCCGTTATAATCAAGGTAGAACGTGTGGGTGGTAGACCTGAATACACCAATTTCTGTGCGCCCGTCGAGGTTCCAGTCCCCTGTAACAGGCAGGTCCCCTGATGCACCGAACGTTGATGACTGCTTGTCAATTACAGGTCCATCCCAGATTCCATTTCCATTGTAATCCATGTAGAATTTCAACATGGATGGCCTGAATACGCCGATTTCTGACTTACCATCAAGGTTCCAGTCGCCTGATACGCCAATATCTCCTGCCGCCCCGAAGGAGTACTGCCGGTCGATCACCGTACCGTCCCATAGACCATTACCGTTGTAATCCAGGCGGAAGATGTGAGTGACATTATTGTAGACACCAATTTCAGACCTGCCATCTAGGTTCCAGTCCCCGGAGACCGGTTTTCCCGTCTGGCCAAACGTGTACAACCTGTCCACTACTGGTCCGTCATACGTGCCATTCCCGTTATAATCTAGGATGAATTGAAGTGTTGAAGGCCTGAATATACCAATCTTCGACGCCGTAGCCACGGTACTCGAAACATGAATATATGAGACCTTTGTAAGTACCGTGCTTCCTGCACTATTGGTCGCATTAAGGGTAACATTGTAGAGACCTGCGGTGAAGTAGATGTGTGACGGGTTCTGTAATGACGAGAAATTCCCATCCCCGAACGTCCAGTTCCACGATGTAGGCCCATTTGTAGAGAGATCTGTGAATGTTACATTCAACGGCCTGTTGCCTGATGTCGGTACTCCGATGAAATCAGTACCCGGTGGTAACAGTGAGCTGAAGGTTGCAACATTCGACGGTGTCGAATTCAGCTTCTACTGTCGGATAACCGCCACCGGATGCATATGTTGCATTATCCCCTACCAGGTTCGCGTTGAGCACCTCGTAGAAGTAACTGGTGTTGGACGCGAGTGTGGTATCATTATAGGTGATGTTTGCTCCCTTCTGTGGGCCGGTAGTTGACTGGATAGACGCGATAGGTGTGAACGGACCAGTCAGGTTGGTTGACCTGAGCACATAGAACCCTGTTTCGCTGACAGAACTGTCAGTCCAGTTAAGGACCGCTGCCAATGGACTTTGCTGGAGCACCGCCCTAAGGTTCGTCGAATTATTCGGAGCGACGGCGACCGCCATGGTTCGCATCATGTCATTCTCTTCGTGTCCGAGCAGGTGGCAGTGCCACAGGTACTCCCAGCCAAAGTTGATCACGTGATTGGTGACGCCTACCTGTGTGCCGTTTGGATCAAGTCCGCTGAATTGCGACAGTGGGAAAGGCCGTGCCTTGCAGGTTTGCTACATCAAGCAGGTGGATACTGTTGGGAATTTCCCATGGGACTACCGGCTTTATCGGTCTCATCGCAACGACAAGGTTCTGTAGTGCGTTGATCCTGACACTTTCCTTCCAGCCAACCTCGTTTGGATCGGGCGGGACGATCGTTCCATCCCAGAAGACACGGTTGATCACCTGGAGGTTGAACATATGCCAGTGCAATACGTGGGTATCGACACCGTTGTGCGTAATCATCCAGATCTGGGTGCCGTCACCCAAAGTTCCTACAAGTGTCCCATTAATCGAGTTGTTGAAAACCTCCGTTGGTGGATCGACATTGCTGAAACCTACACCACTCGCAACATTGGTGGGTGTCCTTGGGATCTCGGCCCCTAACTGGGCTGTAATCCGGCCGTAATCCATGTCAAACCCTTCCATGACCGACTTCGGGATAATATTCTTCGTAATCGGTGTTACACCTCCCGCGGGGGTAAAGGTAACGGTCGGATCCTGGAAGTTCACATAGGTGTTTGTGTATGCCGTCCCAAATGCTGCATTATACGCAGCCTCAGGTATGATCGGCTTATCCTGGGTTTGTGGGTATGCAGCTGACAACTGCGTTTGTAATGCAGTCAGACCCGGGAATGCTCTGGTAGGTGTAATTGCTGAGTTAATTGTCACCTGCATGAGAGTCCTGGTGTTCGGGCCATAGCCTGCTAATGTTGTTGGTGCACCACCAATTGCGGTCTGGTTGGGATCGTTTGTGTAGAAATCGTACCGGGTATCGAATCCGGGGAATGGTGCTGGTGCATCGTTATAGAGGATCAGTTTTGCACCGTTCGGGATTCCTGTGAAATCAACGACAACATCTGAACGTTCAGCAGGACCGACCAGGAGTGAGTAGTTCAGTACCGGGGTAACTGCCACGCTTCGCATCTTGGGGTCGTAAACAACCGGTTGAGTTGGCCTGATATCCACTGCCGGGAGGAAGCCTCCTTCAGTGCCGACAGCATACCACGAAGGACCAATCATTGTCGGGTCCGGTACACCGCCAGCCCTTCCATCAGTTGGCCATGATGCCGGTAACCCTGTTGCCGGTAGCGCCGGGACCATCCTGACTTCCGTATAGATACTTGCTACCGCACTTGCCCCAATTCCGCCGCCACCTGAAATAGTGACTGTCGGAGCAGTTGTGAACGGTGTTGTTACTACGATGCTGTCAATACCATTTACCATACCGGTCAATGGATCAATCGTTGCATTTGCGGTAGCTGCTCCGCCACCTCCCGAAATCGAAACATTGGGGGCCGACGTATAATTCGATCCTCCATTTGTTATCGATATGGAGAGGGGATCTGCATAATACCACTGGAGGTTGAAGAATCGCTCATTAGCTGCATTCAGGATACGGAACCGGTATGCATGGGGCCCTACCTGGACTGTCGGGTACGGGTTACCATTGATGATCGGGGTATCGAGGAATGTTTCCGGTACCTGTGATGGATTTGGTGTACCGGGGATTTGTGCGAATTCCCAAGGTCCGTTGGTCACGTATGGATTCGCTAATGGCTGGTTCAGGTACGATTGGAACGGTGGTCCCACCCATGGGCCGTAGTCCCACCTGCCCATTGCATTTACGCCAGTTATATCAGCAGGGTTCTGGGCCGGCATGTAAACATGCGGATAATAAATATCGTCAGTCCTGGGCCATGGTGCGGTAATGTTCCCGATATTGCCTGTCAATGGCCAGGTCGGGTCTTGTGCCTGCATCTGGGTAGCATTCGGTACAAAAGTCCTGTCCTGGATGATCAGGGGGATCTCATCTCCACCGCTTGGAAGGGCACCAGTTGCAATCATTGCTCCTTCTGCCGAGTCACGTACTATATAACCTGCAGCCTGACCTGCCATAACCCCGAGACGGGTGATACCGTACGCATGCTCATGGTAGAACATCAGCCTGGCGCTCTGCTGGTTGGTATAATAGAATGATAATGTTCCCGCGGGTTCGCTTCCCCCGTCCATGTCCGGAACATAACCAACGGTTACTCCTTTTGGATATGGTGTATTCTCGTTGGCTGGAACCGTCCACTGCGATTGTGTCCCATCGCTGATCCATGGTGTGTTACCTCCATGCAGGTGTAAAGTAGCCCTGTTCTGCGTGTAAGTACCGCCGTTAGGTCCGACACCTGCTCCCATCAGGGTGGTATCGGTTGGAATAATCATGTCGCCACCAGTCCCGGTTGGAAGATAGTTATGGAACTGGATACGTACCGGTTTATCCTTCTGCGCCTGGATCAGTGGGCCGAGGAAGTGAGGGACATCGAATCCATATTCCTGGAGGCCCGTCGTGGCATTCGTGATTGCTGTGCCGTTGGGGTAGATTAATGGAATATGCCTGCTTCCGTTTGCAACATTCATGACGGGTGTTTCGAGCTGCACGTATTCCCTCAATGTCGTATTATTGCCAAAGTTACTGCTCATCCGCTCAGACCACTGAACGGTTGCGATAACATAGTAATCGGCATTCGGGTACGACACCGTGTCGGGTGATGCCACCGGAATATACTGGCCGATGTTGTTAGCCCCGAGGGGTGTGAGTCCTGGAAGGGAATCCACGAATTTGACAATACCGCCAGAGACCGTTGTCACATTACTGGCAGTTGTTAATGTCGGGAGCTGGCTGAGTGCATAGTTAGAATAGGGACCGAAATAGTCCGGCGTTCCACCAGGTAACGGTACAACTGCACCGTAAGCTCCACCAGATGGTGACCCCTCTGTCAGGCCCTGTTTTGCGGCATTATTTGCTGCGGCAATTCTCTGTTCGGTGGTAATCTGGTGCATCCGCATGACTTTATTGTCAATAAATGCCTGCTCAAGGACTGCGTTATAACCCGCATACCCTGTTCCTGTTTTTGGAATCGCACCTTTGAACTGGTCAACCCCGGCGGGAGCCACGGGCTCCGGTACATTTGGGGGTGCCTGTGTCACAGGGACTGTAGTTGCATTCGTGACAAAAACCGTCGTTGGAATTGTCGTTGTATTGAGTGTCGCAAGGGTAATAGGAACTGTAGTGACATTCGTTACAACAATAGTAGTTGGAACCGTAGTGACCACGGTCGTTGGAACAATGGTCAGATTCGGATCAATATTCGGAACGGTCGAGTTGTCCGCAGCTGCAACACAACTGACTAGCGCAAAAGTGGCTAAAATTAACATGAGGATGATTAATTCCCCGTTAAATTTTGTCTTTTGGCCGACCGGTTCCACCGGGCGTTTTTCTTCCTTCAATCTATGTTTTACCATTGGCATGACCTCCTTTCCACGTTTACCCATTTTTTACCTGAAAAAACGTGGATTATGAGATACTTCAGACAGAATTGTACCATGACTCGTCAGACGCTGGATAAATAACTGCCTGAATTTGATTCCATTGCAGATTTACCTGGGAAAGATGTCTAAATGGGAGCATAACCCACGTCAATACAACCTCACCAGTTGTGTCTCCATCGTCCTACCTAATATTAATAATTTCAACCATGTCTCAAAAATTGAAACATGATCCAGGAGTTGAGTAAATTTTCACCATCTGGCAGATTTGAATTAATTTCCGTAAAATTGTCAATTCAATGTCAGAATATAGTTTCATCACATAATAATGTTCAATTTATTTCCCTGAACTGAGAATATTGCCCCCACAACTGTTATCGGGCGATTGTTCCGGAGTAACGTGATTCTCCATCTGGGGGAGAAGGCCACTCTTTTATTTGAAGATCCGTATCAGCAGAAACGGATGTTTTAGGAATATTTTTTCATATTTTGCCAGTTCTCCCCGATTATACTGCTCGAGGCATGAGATGGTAACCAGTTGAATCAACAGCCTGAAGCAGATACTATCTCGTCGGTCAAAAACAATTTATGAGCCTGTTCAGCAAACCGATTGAAGTTATTAAGTTAATCCGTTGTAAAAATTTGAAATGTTGTAAAATGAAGTACTTAATGTTAACTGAATTCTTTCATTTCAACTCTTCAAATCATATACAGAAGTTCAACCGTCTCCTGATAGGACTCACCAATATATTCCTCTAAAAGAAGCAAAGTAATAATTGATGCCGATTTTACGTTTTTTTTGAATATTTAAAACTATAATACGGTATTCGGGATTCTAGGATTATTTGTGTTGCAAGGTCAACAAACCTTGTATACTGTTTCGTTGAAATTTATAATAGCTCCTTGGCCATTGCTGGCGTAAAAACTTTAGGAGTCATTTTCCCTTAGTTAATTTGATCCGGATTGATCGATCAAAAAAATTCTACAAGGCCGAAAATTCATTTATTTATATGTTATCCAAAATCAATGTCTGAAATAGACAAGATCCTACCCTCTGTTAACCGGCAAATGGTTACAAAATTGCTATCGTTTTGCAAAAAAAGTAAAAAAAAATTGGTTACCCAAATTCAGCTCCATTTACCTGAAGTTGGCCGGTCCCCGTTGGCCCCAAATGTGTACTGGCGGTCGGTTACGGCACCGTCGAACGTCCCGTTCCCGTTATAATCGAGGTAGAACACGTGGGTCGTAGGCCTGAACGTACCGATCTCGGTTCTTCCGTCGATGTTCCAGTCACCAGATACAGGCTGGTCGCCATTGGCCCCGAATGTATACTGCCTGTCAACAGTCGACCCGTTAAACACCCCGTTCCCATTATAATCGAGATAGAACGTGTGTGTGGTAGACCTGTATACACCAATTTCGCTTATCCCGTCAAGGTTCCAATCTCCTGAAGTGGGAAGGTCTCCGTTGGCTCCGAATGTGTATTGCCGGTCGATTTCGGAGCCGTCGTACACTCCGTTCCCATTATAATCGAGGTAGAACGTATGCGTAGTAGACCTATATACACCAATTTCCGTTCTTCCATCCCCATTCCAGTCACCCGATACCGGGAGGTCCCCCGTCGCACCGAAACTATACTGCCGGTCGATAGTTGTACCGTCCCATATCCCGTTGCCGTTGTAATCGAGGCGGAATATGTGAGTGGCATTATTGTATATTCCTATCTCGGTTATTCCGTTCAGGTTCCAGTCGCCCGATACCGGGAGTCCGGTCTGGCCAAAGGCATACTGCCTGTCGATAACCGTTCCGTCGAATACGCCGTTGCCATTATAGTCCAGGTAGAAATTTTGGTTGGACGGCCTCATTGTACCGATCCTGGTCCCGAGTGGGGTTATATTCACAATATTCGTTGGTGACGAATTAACTTCCATTGTCGGGTACCCTACTGCAGGTGCAGGATATACCGTCGTATCCCCTACCAGATTCGCGGCCACAACACGATAGTACATTGTCCTGGTCGTCAATGGAACCGTGGTTGTGTTACTTATGCGTGCTCCTGTCTGGGGCCCGGTTGTGGAAGCAATGGACGCGATTACATTCCATGGGCCTGCTGTTGCGTTCGTTGTGTTCTGCACGTACCAGCCCGTTTCGCCCTTGGAATTATCCGTCCATGTTAGATTAACAACACTTCCGTGTCTTGACGATAGTCAGGCTGCTTGGTGCAACGGGTGCCTTGGCAACAGCCATTGGTCGCATCATATCGAACTCTTCATGCCCGAGCAGGTGGCAGTGCCAGACATATTCCCAGCCGAAATTCACCATGTGATTGATCACGGTTACAGGCTGGCCGGCTACGTCGACATTAGTGAATTGCGTGGGTGTTAACGTCGCATTCAGCGGATTGGATGGATCAAGAGGCCTTATGCTGTTCGGCAGGTCCCACGGTATATTCGGTGTAATTGGCCTCATGGCCACGATACAGTCTTCCAGCGGGTTCATCCGGACGGTGTCCTTCCACCCGAGCTCATTGTCATCCGGAGGCCGTATGGCACCATCCCATCCGACGCGGTTTATCACCTGGACATTGAACATGTGCCAGTGAATTGCGTGGGTGTCGACTCCATTGTGTGTGATCTTCCAGATTTGGGTCCCATCTCCAAGGCTGCCGATCTGAGTTCCACTAATTGAATTGTTGAACACCTCGGATGGCGGATCGACATAGTAGTAGGGAATCGTAGTCTGGGTGATGATACTCGTTAATGGGATTTCCACGCCAAGCTGTGAATTCATCCTTCCATATTCCATGTCGAAGAGTTCCTGGATGGCCTTCGGCTGAAGGCTCATGTTTACTGATGTAACATTTCCAACCGGCGTGAAAACAACACTGTTGTTCTGAATAGGCACATAAGTGTCCGGATATGCCCCATATGCAGATTCCGGTATAATTGGCGGATCCTGTGATGCCTGGAATGCCGCAGGCAATGCCGTGCTTAACCCTGCGATGTTATACGACCCGGCCGGTGATATCGCTGAATTCACATCGAACCGCATGATTGTCCTGGTGTTCGGACCGTATCCTGGCAGCGTTGTCGGGGCACCACCGGTGTCTGTGAAGTCCGGGTTACCGGTGTAGTAATCGAGCCGTGGATCAAATCCAGGCATCGGTGCCGGTGCGTCATTGTAGAGGATTATCTTTGCACCATTTGGGATCCCGCTGAAGTCTACGACCACATCAGCCCGTTCAGCAGGACCAAGGTAGAGTGCCTTGTTCAGGACATTGAGCACCACGATACTGCGCCGGTTGTAGTCGTACCCGACTGGCACAGATGGTACTACTGCGGGTGCAGGCAGGAATCCACCTTCTGTTCCGATCTGGATCCAGTCCGGACCTACACTTCCCGGATCGGGTACTCCACCGTCTCTGCCGTCAGTCGGCCATGTATCTGGCAGTCCGGAATTCGGTGTTGCAGGGACCATGTGGACTTCCGAATTAATGCTGGCAACTGCGGTTGCACCAGTTCCATTGCCACCTGTTATACTCACACGCGGGGCCGAGGTCCAGCCGGTTCCCGGGGAGATGATGTTGATGGATGAGACAGAGGATGTCGCAATTGAAGCTGTAGCTGTCGCACCTGCACCTGTCCCTACAATTGTTACGGTGGGTGCAGATGTGTATCCGAAACCACCATTGGTCAGGGTGATGTTCGCTACGGTATGTGAAGTAAGGTTGACATTAGCTGTCAGCTGCTGCACCGTTACCTCCTCCTCCCGAGAATAGTACCGTGGCAGTCGTATATCCCGTTCCACCATTGGTAAGATTGATACCGGACACAGTGGTTGGCGTAAGCACTGCCTGTGCGATTGCGCCTGTTCCACCCCCACCGATAAAGGTAACATTGGGGCTTGAATCGTAACCGAAACCACCCCTCGTGATGAGGACACTCAATGGTTCAGCATAGTACAGCTGAAGGTTCAGGTACCGGTCATTTGCTGCATTCAGGATGCGGAACCGGTAGGCATGCGGTCCGACCTGGACCGTCGGGTACGGGTTACCGTTGACTAACGGTGTATCCAGGAATGATTCCGGCACCTGTGACGGGTTTGGTGTTCCCGGCTCAACCGGGGGTTCCCATGGGCCATTGACCGCATATGGATTCGCTAATGGGCCATGCGTCAGACCGAGGACCGGGGGCCAGAACCATGGGCCGTAATCCCAGCGTCCCATCGGATTTGCACCTGTCGGATCGTATGGATTCTGGTTAGGCATGTAAACGTGGGGCATCCAGACATCCCCTGTCCCGTTAGCGGTATCGGCTGAACCGCTGCCCCAGTTCCAGGTGGGGTCCGTGATCGCGAGCTGTGTAATGTTTGGAACAAACGTTCTGTCCTGGATAATGAGCGGAATCTCATCTGCACCTTTCGGGATGTAGCCCCCGTTAATCAGGTTCTGTTCGGCTGCGTCCCTCACAATATACCCTGCAGCTTCCCCGACCATGACATTAAGGCGGGTTATACCAAGGGCGTGGTCATGGTAGAACATGAGCCGTGCGCTCTGTTGGTTGGTATAATAGAAGCTCAGTGTGCCTTTCGGTTCTGTTCCGCCATTCATATCAGGTACATAAGCAACACTAACCCCTTTTGGGTATTGCGTATTTTCAGAGGCAGGGGTTACCCACTGATGGGCTGTCCCGTCACTAATCCAGGGTGTATTCCCTCCGTGAAGGTGCATTGTGGCCCTGTTTTGGGAGAACGTTCCCCCGTTTGGCCCTGCACCTGCGCCCATTACAGTCGTGTCGACCGGGATAAACAGGTTACCGCCATTTGCCGTATCGGGCAGGTAATTGGTGAATTTAACCCGGGTTGGTCTGTTTGATGATGCTACAACGACTGGACCCAGATACTGCGGTCTCTCAACGGCGTACACCAGGTTACCAAGGTTATCCCTGATGGCCGTATTATTCGGATAGAACAACTGGGGCCCGCGTGGAGTTCCTTTTGAACTCGAGAGGTTGGAGGTCCATATCTGCACATATCCTCGTCCAGGTAGTATTTGGTAAATCAGGGTGCATCTTCTCCGTAAACTGGACGAGGGCGATTTCGTAGTAATCTGATCCAGGATACGAAATCGTATCATTCACTGCGACGGGAATATACTGCCCTATTTCATTCGCACCGGCGGAAGTGAGTCCAGGCAGCCTCGATACGAATTTCCTGATACCAATGCCCGGTGTGATATTTCCTGTTGAATCAAGCACCGGGAGCTGCGAATTGGCATAATTCGAGTAAGGACCGAAGTAATCCGGTACTCCGCCCGGTACTGGTGAAAGCCCGTACTTCCCGCCTTCCTGGGGCTCTCCCAGACCCTTTGCCTTTGCATTTGCTGCCGCCGCCTCACGCTGTTCCTGCGTGATGGCCCTCATCCTCATAACCCCGCGGTCGACAAACTGCTGCTCCAGTACAGCCGAGTAAACCTGCGTGTTTCCTTTCAGGATATCGGCCGCGGCCTGCGGTTGCAAGGTTGGCACCGGTGTCACCGCATCCAGATTGAGTGTCTGGACAATTGTCACTGGTGTTACAGGAACAGTTGGAGACACTGTTACAACCGATACGCTCAGATTAGAGTTTTGTTCCTGATCACCCAACGTACCAGTTGCAACGGTTGTCGGAATTTGCGTCGTTTCATCTGCAACAATAGTTGGCAATGTGGTAGTTATTGAAGTATTCACGATTTCAGCACTGGTTTGACCAGGTTCACCCAATGAAGATCCATTGAAATATGTAACTGTCGTTGCAGTTACACTACTGGCACATAATACCAGTAATAATAAAAATAATCCTGTAAATAACAGAATTTCATTGGATCTTGGGTTTTTGGTTTCATTTTTGCTTTTCTGCGTCTTCCACCTATGTTTTGGCATGTTCTTTAACCCCTTTCCTTTACTCCCTTGGAAGTTGTTTTAGGTTCGTGCAAGGTTGTCCGATGACTCGAAAACCGTGACAACCTTTAATAGATTCGATACGGGTTGAATTTTGCCGATTCACCGAGTTATCCGAGTGATTTCAAATCATGAAATCTCCGGGTCAGCTGAATATCGGATGACGCATCCATGACT
This sequence comes from uncultured Methanomicrobiales archaeon, assembly GCA_963815625.1. Classification (GTDB taxonomy): domain Archaea; phylum Halobacteriota; class Methanomicrobia; order Methanomicrobiales; family Methanospirillaceae; genus CAIKOD01. The sequence goes on along the minus strand of CAWFHG010000005.1, from coordinate 117,520 downwards.
TTGATATGTTAAATAATTTGGTGTTGTTTTCAAATCATGATTCGAGAGTATAATAATTATTTTTAAATTTTATCTACTCTAATCGGGTATTTTGAAATTCAAAAGTCAATTATTCACAAGGGGAATTAGCTTCCTTTCAGATCTGAAATCCTGTTTGTCTCCGACTATCAGGGTCATAGATTCATCTGGAGTCCTTTATAGAAAAAGGTTCCAAAGGAATCAGAAAAATAACAATGAATTTGCTCTGTAGACATAATTTTTTTCTTAGATCCAATGACCGAAGCTAAGGAACATTGTCTCCTTACCACATTGTGTCCTCGAAAGGTAAGGAGACAAATAGAAAATTGACGAGCCGGAATATCAGGTTTATCTGAGTGCCATATCGATTGTGAAGGCCACACGAATTAATCCATATTCCTGTAAACATTCGAAAAAGATTTACACCCAGTATCAGCTACCTGGTTCTCATATTATTCAAAGACTATAGGAACCATCATTATCGGGGATAATACAGCAGGAATTGGCTCTGCATTTTGATGAGGTCCGATATCGGAAGTGGCAATTTGTCGAAAATAAGTTCTCAGTTCTTAAAGAAAATTCAGCAGGGAATTGAAATCAAGGAGGTATTTCATCCAGAAGAAGAAATAACCTGAAAAATGATTGTCCGTAACCTTAATAGGTTCTTACAATTATTTTTCTTTGAGTATTTCTACAAAACAGATAAATTATAAAAATCCACCATTGGAGAATTGTATACAGGAACCTTTTAAAAATCCAATTCTCTGGAAGTCATGGTCGACTATTGGAAAATCCGGCAAGCACATCAACCCATGAAAAGGCCCGGATTATCTTCGTGTTATTATGATTTCAAAATGCCGATCTCTGAATTGATCTAAATTAAAGAAAATCTGCTCTCTTAATGGCTCAAATCGGCTGGTTTGGCGAAATCGAGTGGTATTGGGGTTAGGGGCTCTCTGGTTCCTGAAAAATTAGTGAATCCTGTTGGATAACTGATTTACCTACCCCATAAATACCTATCAGGAGGGACTGGGTGGATAAACATACCTTTTTTTGATCATCCATAAGGTTCTTCACTATAGAAAACCTGGATATCCATTTAAACAAAATAGACTTGTTTATCTAGGAATACTATTGCCATTTACCCCCAACGGGAACGTCATTGACTTCTCCAAAATCATACACTCTATCGGTACCCGCACCGTTGAATACTCCGTTGCCGTTATAGTCGAGATAGAAAGTATGAATGGAAGGACGGAACACGCCGATTTTTGAAACACCGTTATCATTCCAGTCGCCTGTTACCGGAATGTCTCCGGTTGCCCCGAATGCGAATTGCCTGTCGGTACCCGTACCGTTGAATACCCCGTTGCCATTGTAATCAAGGTAGAACGTGCGGGTGGAAGGGCGGAACACCCCGATCTCCGTTATACCGTTATTATTCCAGTCTCCCGCGATAGGGATGTCTCCGATTGCTCCGAATGCATATTGCCTGTCCACTGTCTTTCCGTTCCACACGCCATTTCCATTGTAATCAAGGTAGAACGTGCGGGTGGAAGGGCGGAACACCCCGATCTCCGTTATACCGTTATTATTCCAGTCTCCCGCGATAGGGATGTCTCCGATTGCTCCGAATGCATATTGCCTGTCCACTGTCTTTCCGTTCCACACGCCATTTCCGTTGTAATCAAGATAGAATGTGCGGGTAGAAGTGCGGAAAACACCTATTTCCGCAACACCCTTGTTATTCCAGTCTCCTGCTATCGGGGTATCATCGATTGCACCAAATGCATACCGCTTGTCAACAGTCTTCCCATCCCACACGCCATTTTTATTATAATCAAGGTCGAAAACACGTTTCGAGAGCCTGAAGACTCCTATGTTGGAACCCGGGGAGATCTCCATCCCATCCCAACCCGCTAACCTTGCGAAGAGCCACCACGCCGCATACGCTTTCTGATTTGCATTCAAAGGCTGGGTATGTGCCGAACCACAATCATACCATTCCAGCCCCTGAGTATGGTTGGCCTGCCAATTTATTGCCCAATTGCCACCGCTGTAATCACAAGCGTCCGTGGCATTTAACAACATATAGTTGGTCAACATACCTGGATCATAACTTTCGATATCTGCAAAATCATAGAGGATTTTGTTGTTTTCCAAACAATATGCTCTGATCTGGTTATTTCGGATATTGAGATTCCCATTCAGTCCTGAGCCGTCAAGATGACCGGTCATATACACAAATCTCACACCTGGATATTCCGTTTCCAATTGGCTCATCAGGGATAAATAAATGTCAATATCAGATTCCGTCGCACCCGAAACCTCTCCGCACCAGGACCACATAACCACGTTTACAATCGGAGTAGCATTCAGGTACTCCCTTGTTGCATTTGCCCAAGCAGAGAAGTCCGGGTTTCCTAGATCACCTGCACCCGTAAATGGGTTATCGCGGAGATCGAGTGCACCGCCCGATCCACCGTTATTCCAGAGGTACGTCGAACCACCATAAGGTGCTCCAGCGAATGAGGTTAGCCCTGTCATTCCATCAATGATCTGGCTACCGTGCGAGGTATGACCGTATGCGATATGAAGGTCAGACTTTGCAAGTTCAATTGCCGATTTTGGAACCTGTGTAAGATGTGTTGTTGTGTGATTGACAATTATCAACTGGGATATATGAGGTGCGGTGTACACTTTAATATAGGAAATTTTTCGTACGGTGCTCGAACTGAAGGAATTCGACACCGTTAGAGTTACAGTATAATTCCCAGGGGATGATATACAGGTGTGTGGTATTTTTTGTTGTCGCATTTGCAGAACCGTCACCAAAATTCCATTGCCAGGACGTTGGATTGTTCAGGCTTTCATCGACAAAACTAACGTTTAGAGGCGAAGCCCCTTCGAGAATTGTTCCCTGGAAATCAGCGGAAACAGGTGGCAATTCCGGTGTCGGTTCTAATAAATAATCGTTGATGCCAACACTCCCTGATCTGATCCTGAACCAGCCCCCCTCTCCAAATGTTGGGCCCCAGCTGTTCTTGCATATCCAGTATGTTATTGGTACTCCGGTGGTATTGTCTTCACCCCACCCAACCATTGTGACCGCATGACTACCTGCGTAGTTACCCCAGGTGTACTGGTATATACCGTGGGAATAGTAATAGAAATCCTGGTAGACATCAAATGTGGCCGTTATCGGACCCTTTGACAATGCATTTTTAATAGTGGTCTCATCTGGATCCCGTAACTCTTCATAACTGATAATTTTGTGGCGTGCGTACCCTGTCTGGCCCGGGCACGGTGGTGGATACACTGCCTGGGAAGGATACGATGCATACGAAAATACCGACTCATCCACAACGCCTGTCTGCTTCATATAATTGTATGGGGTTGTCATCAGGTAAGCCCCGTCACAACCATTTGTGCCCCCTTCAAGGGCGATTGCACAGGATACCAGTTCCTGTTCAGAGTAATCCGGGGAAAGTGAACTACCGTTTAATCCAATTTTTACCCTTGATTCTACGGCACCAAGAGTGCTGAATGCCCAGCAGCTCCCGCACATCTGTTGGTCGCGGATCGGAGTGGTCCAGTCCTGACCGCTATAATTCCTCCAGTCAAGCGATACCGGGAGATTGGTCTCTATATAACCTCCTGTTGTACCTACATTTTGGTTAAGACTCTGGTTGGAGCTACGGGTTGAAGGAGGTTTCTTCAATCCTAGCAATCTTACACGCTCTTCTTCTGGCAGGGCCGAAACGGGAGTATCGGCAGCGACCCAGGTGGCACCGCTCTGAACAATTGCTGATCGAATGCTGGCCAATTCGGTCCCTGAAGGTGCATTTCCGGATTTTACAAATTCTTCAGAATTTATGTTACTGGATTGATTATCCGTCTTTGGAAAGGGGGTTATATTTATTGAGGTGGAATTCGGCGAAATAGGAATATTAGTTACAGAAGTATTGTTAATCGTTAAATCATTGGTCGAATTCTGGCTTGCCCAAGCTGGAATTAACAGAAAAATGAGAAGTAAACAGACTACTGCTCCATATCTGATCATTTTTACCGTACCCACTTCCTCACCGACTCAATGCATATCATTATTGTCAATCAATAAAACTTTGGATTGAACCATCATCGGTAAGATCATAGATAAAAATTGTGTCAGTTTCTATAAAATAGATCTCATCCGGACAGTGATTAATCATTTTATTGTATAATTGGTTTTAAAAATTATTCTGAAAATTATTATCAGATTTTTTGCCTTATCATTTTGGATTTTATTACGTCATACCCGATCAGTATTTAACGATATTGCCTTCCCGAATATCTTTCTCCGTGACGTCAATTGCGATATTTGTGCCGATAATGTGATATTTTCCATTTGCCCGAAACCTCATAGGTATTATTCACTGTTGAATAAGGGACGATAAATTCCCCGTTGTTACTTTGCTGCCTGTATGTAAATGTTCTTCCGGTATTAGTAACAACCTGGAGTTCAATAGTCCCCTCGCCCATGATGTGAGCTCCTTTCACAAATTCAAAGACCTTTACGAGATTCAGTTTATCGGCTCCCGAATTATCATAAACTGTAATATCCGGAGACTTTCCCGGGTACTCATGTACCAACCTGAAGTGTTGAAGAGCAGGTTCAACTTCGACCGGCTGGAGGTACTGTCCCACCACAACAGCTTCAGAATCTCCATGCTGTTGTCTTTCAAAGTTTTTTACTGCATTGGTGGCATCTGTCACATTCATGAATTGTGCCATGGTTACCATCGGATATAAAAGCCCGTTCCTGTTTTCGTTGCTGTACTCCAGGTAGGCAACCCTGCCTGGAATTTGCATTGATCCGTCAAAATTGTGAAGGCGTACAACCGTTGTGTGGAAATATGGTGAGAGTTCCCCATTTATCTGCATCAATTGACCGGATTTATCAGGATTCTGGGTAAAGAAGGATTTCATGTACAAAAAGATGTTCGTGTCACTATTGTACCACGTTGCAAGTGGTTGAAATTTATCGGTAGCAAGCGAGGTATCGGTAATCACGTAATGAGCACCCATGGATTGTATAATTCTGGACGCGTTTCTTTCGGAGTCGGACATGTAAAAGGCGGCGGCACCATCCGGACCTGTCAGGTGATCCTGGAATGGATTTGTGACGGGAATTCTTTTTCCCATAAATGTAATGTAATGACCGAAATCCCACCATGATAAAATCCCATATGCAGTAACGGGATACGAAAACCTGTCCTTTTGATATACTCTTAAATAATCGATCCCGGGATCAGGGGTATGAGTCTCCAGCCATGCTGTTGTTTCCAGCCAGCTACCGCTGATAAGGAGGAAAGGACTTGTTGAGTAGTCCATATCGCTTTGGATGGACAAACCGATGGAAATTACAGTGGCTCCAAGGATAGAGATGATAACTATTGTTCCGATAATCCGTTGGTTGTCTGTTTTTTTCGACTTGGTCGAATCTTTAAGTTTTTTTGATGATTGTGGAGGATTTTTTACATGTTTATCAGCGGGTCTTTTTTCATCTTTTTCCCTGGTAACATTTTGTTTTAATCGAATGCTGGTGCTGCCGGTATCTCCGAATCTTTTGAACCCGGTTACCAATCCGGTTACTATACACAATGAAGAGAGAAGTGTTACGTTTACCGCAAAATAATATTCAAATCGGAAATGCTGCACAGTCAATACAAAAATGATTATCGACCAGATCAAAAAAAACAGGTGTTCGTCGCGTTTTTTCGTATAAACCTGGTAAACGAGGATTGCGAACCCGACAATACCAAATATGAGCATCAGATTAAACGTGGAAAATGCAAGAGTAAGGCTCCACGGTTGCGATTCGGTTATGGTGCTGATGGCTTCGCTCTGCCCGAAGAGGGTTGCAAGCTGGTAAAATGTCTGAGTGCTTATTGCATGCACCGCAAGCAGACTGGCTGTAGTGATTGTTACCACCGCGATAATGAAAGCGCCCTTGTTCCTGTTCAGATATCTTAACAGGGCATACATGACAAGAGTCTCCCCGATAATGAATAGTATGGCAAAAATATGGCCGGCACTATATTGCTGAAGTGAGAGACCCTCTGCTTTCACACCAAAAAGCACCAGGAAAAGAACGAGAAAGGAAAATATTCCGATATTGGTGAAGAGAAGGTTGTTACCGGGTTTATTTGCCAGGGCATCCCTGATGAACTCAAAAAATGTATAAATTGCCACAATTAGCCCGAAAAGGATCATAGTCGGCATATTCAGGTATCCGCAGAAATATACCAAAGCCGTAAGCAGGGATAGTACAACAAATATAACGAGCGTTCGCTGAGTCATTAATTCGTGGGCATGATTTTTACAAAACTTCAGCGTCAGAATATACATCAGGCAGAATAAAGTTCCGAACAACGCTTCCAGGATGTGATGGTCGACATAGCCGAACATGGAAGATACAAAATAGATCCCTGATATCACGGATAATAATCCTGAAGCGATAATCCCAGTCTTCCAGTCCCAAAGGAATTTTCCGATAAAATATGTGACTGGTACCATCATCGCTGCGAAAAACGGGATAACCCATGATGAGAGGTACATCATGTCTGCCCTCGATGTCATCCCGGTAATAAGCGAGAGTGAAGCAGCTATAAATGGAAGCAACGGGCCCCAGTCGACAGACTTCCCGGTTGGATACGCGGTCATGGGATCAAACCAGGTATAAACCGGGAAATTATGGATCATGAGTTCGATCTGCCGGAAATTATACCAGATATCGGGAGAGCTGAATGTCAGGTAATGTGGCAAATCCATTGAAAAGGATGATAAACTGCGTACCAATAGGGAAACAATCATGAAACCCACGAGAGTAAAAAAAATGATTATTGATTGATATCGCTTGAATTGTGGAAAAAACATGATAACTCCCTCAATCTATTTGTCCGATAAAATTGGTGATACGGATAGTATAAAACCTATCGATTGTCTACCAATACTGTTTAAAATCTTCATTTATTATTAATGAATTTTGTATTAGCCTTGGTAGAAAATTTTTATTGTTATTTGTTGAAATTTTCCATTTGGTGAACTTTACCGGGATTATGACTGACCTTCATGGCGGATTGCATCGTAAGGGTTTATTCTGCTGTTCCGGTAAGCCGGATACAACGTTGCTACACTCCCGATAATAATCACGACAAGTAACGCCGTCCCTGCCATGATGCCTAAACCGGTCATGTCCGGCATCCGGAATGAAACCTGGAAAGCACTGTTGAGGGCACCGGAAGCATCCAGACCAAGGAGAGCAATGAAGCTGACTAAAATTCCGGCAATACCTCCAAGTGCTGCAAGAATGAGTCCCTCGGATACAATGAGAACAAAAACGGATCTCCTTGTTGCACCCAGTGATTTTAATATCCCGATCTCCCGTTGGCGTTCGTTGGCGACCATAGATGCAATGAGGGCGATCAGGGGAAATGCTGCGATGATGACCAGTAACGACATCATACCGAGGAGCTTGGGCAGACCCTGGATATCCTGTGAAATCGGGTCCAGTGAAAAATGCCGGCTGACAACGGTGATGTACGAGTAGGCAAAGGGTTGCTGGATCCTTGATGCCACCATATCCGGGTCTGCACCGGGCTCAACTTTAACCAGAATAGCGTTTACTAATCCGGGACTGAGTGGTTGTGCCGAATTGGGAATACTGCTGTCAGATCCTGCGAGGGCATAGGCGTCATCGAGGCGGAGAAACACAGTCCTGTCGGTAGAAGACTGTGTCGGGTCGAGTTTCCCTACTACTGTGTAAGTGTGTTCTCCAATCGACAAGTCTGACCCAACTTTTGTCGGTATCTCACTGCCAAGAATTGCTTCATCATTACCCATGGGATGTCCTAATGGGCGTTGGAGCCAGGGTTGAATAGTAAAATCGCTCTTCGGATCGATACCGAAAATATCTACCGGCATCGATGACAATTCCGACAAATTCAATGTAGTTACATACACCTGAGGGCTGACGGTTCTCACCCCCGGGATTTTTGAGACTTTGTCAACCATGTCAGCATTGATACGGAGGGTGGTAGGCTCGACTTTAATAATCGCAACGGTATTTTCGACCCCGCTTCGCGCTCCCCTGAATAAGATCGAATATTGTGCCGGGACGACAAGATGGTCAGCACCCATCCTGGTTATTCCCTGGTCGACACTCATCGCCGTTCCGGCCAGAAGGTACTGGGCCGAAAAAATATTAGCTGCAATAAAGGCGAAGCAGAAGATCGTTGCAAGATTTCGTCCTGGTTTATTCCTGAGCCCGGAATAAATAAGGGTTGTGAATTTCATCTTCTGGTTCATGACAGGGTGTGACTTCCTTTTTTTGTGTCCGTGACCGTGGTCCAAATATTTCGTGACGGGTCGGATTTTTCATCATGAAGTACTCCCCTTGCCATTGTATGAATTCTCGTGGCGTACGGCATGAGGTCCGGATTATGGGTGACCATCACAATTGTTGTCCCCTGACAGTTCAGTTGGCGGAATAATTCCATGATCTCGAGTTCTGTCTCGACATCCAGGTCACCTGTCGGTTCATCGGCAATGAGAATCGATGGGGAATTGATAAGTGCCCTGGCAATCGCTACCCGCTTCATCTCACCGCTTGAAAGTGTGCACGGATAGGCGTCCGCCCGATCTGAGACCCCCAGCTTTTCGAGTAGATCATTCGCCCTTGAACGACTGCCCGGACCCTCCGGGTAAAAAAGTGTAGGAAGCAACACATTTTCCAGTGCCGTTATCGTCGGAATCAGCCCTGAGAACTGAAAGACAAACCCGATTTCTCTTGCCCTAAGTGCCGATAACTCATTTTCAGGCAGTTTTCCGATATTCATTTTATTTATACTGATTGTACCGGTTGTCGGCCTGAGAAGGCCTGCAAGCAACCCGAGCAGCGTGGATTTTCCGCTTCCGGACCGCCCGAGAATCAAAACAAACTCGCCTTTCTGCACGTTGAAATTCACATTATCTACCGCACAAACCTCAGATGTATCACATCTGAAGGATTTTGTAACACCTGTGACTTCTATCATGATTCTCCCCTCCGGATGGTTTCATATGGCTCCGATCTGGTAATATGGATTGCCGGATAAACCGATGCAATGCCACCGATCCCAATAGAAATGATAAGGGCACCTGCTGCATCCAGGGCCATTGCCAGAGGGGATGGCAAAATTAATGGAATTCCAAGCGTTAATGAAATATAATCCTCAAAACCTACGAGGACCACCATCGCAAGTAAAATACCTACAACACTGCCGATCAATGCGATTGACATCGATTCTGCGAGCATAAGCCTGATAACATACCATTTTGTCGCGCCAAGGGCCCTTATTATGGCAACTTCCCTTCTCCGTTCATAGGCAACCATTGCAGAAATAAACCCGAGAAGCGGGATGCAGACGATGGCGACCGCGAGTGTTGAAGCATAAAGTAGACGCGTTACTGCACCAAGTTGTCCGCTCACCGCATTGAGGAGCCCGTTTGGTGTCAGGGTTTTTGTGCCAGGTACCTGCTCCCTGATTGTATCCGCGACCGTTGATCGTGAGAATGCCGGGTCCACTTTCACCAGGACTGCCGATACCATGCCTTTAGGAATTGTAAGTGTCCGGACTGCCTTGGAACGGGATTCATCTGCCATCACATATGCATCTTCCATGCGGGTGAATACCGCCATGTCAATACCCATACCTGTTCTGGCAAGTCTGCCGACGATATGGAATGTGTGACCATAAAACAGGAGGTCAGATCCGATATCCCCCGTAATCGCACTCCCCACAATAACATCGTCCTTGCCTAACGTTACACCTGGATTTTCCTTGAGCCACGCAGAAACAGTAAAATCCTGCTTTTGGTCAATCGCGATTATCTGGACTGGCCCTGAACAGCAGGCCTGCCCGAATAATGTGGCTACAAAGATCTGGGGGCTTGCTTTTGCGACACCCGGTATTCTTGATATCTGTTGGTAACCGGAATCCTTAAAGAAAAAACTTGCAGGTTCTCCCATGAGTATTACCGTCTGGGCAGTCGAAGAATATTCTTCAGGTACGACAAGGATATCCGCACCCATTCGTGATAACCCGGAATCGAGACTTTGTTGAGCTCCACTGATAAGGTACTGCGATGAAAACAGCGTCGCTGCTATGATCGCAAATGCCATGATCGTAGCAGCGTTCCGGTAAGGTCGTTTTTTAATGTTACCTGCAAGGAGATTAAAAAACCCGAATCTAGGATCTGAACTCATTGATCCCGTTTCCAGAGCAGGAATCCGCCGATAATGATGACAACAACTCCGAGAATTTCAAGGGCGGGTAATGTCAACTGCCTGCATGGATGAGTTGCCATCTTGCACATACCGGTAATGAAGGTTGGATAGAGGATTACCAGCACTCCGGTTGCAATACTGAATACTCCGACATCCTTCCTCGTGTCATGGCATTGTCGGGCGATAAGAAGTCCTCCTGACACAATAATTAACGCACCGAGACCTGTTTCTGCTCTCGCAGTATCCCCGCAGGCCATGGGAAATTTCATTCCCGATGTGGTTTCTATATAACTGCCATGCATTTCACAAACGGGAAAAATAATCCATGGAGTCAGCATTATCAAAATGCCGAGGATAACCAACAGGGCACCAGTCCCGCTAATCATTTTGTCAGAATTCATAAGGTATTCCATTCTGGGAAAAAAATATTTATATGTTCGGGTTTATTTCAATTTTTGTAAATAGTGTATATTCTCTAAGGTGTCTTAAACCACGGTTCAGATGTTAATATTCACTTGTGTCAGATTCTGGAGATGACATGCAATTATTGGCCGGGAAATGGAAAGGTCCCTGATCAACAAAATTCTAATTTTAATCCCTTCTTACACATAGTGTAACTACCTAACAGCTGCCCACTTGTTCTTTAAGAGGACTTGGGTTTGGACGAAAGTTTGAATTCTTTACAATTTGATTCCAATCCGTTAAAAACTGCGAAAACCGAATATTTTTTTTTTGAAATCATCGTGTTCCCAAGGGAACAGGAGTTACCTGGTTATTGTATTGGAGCTTTGAAAAACCCGGATCCCAGGTTTTCCTATTCGGGTCCTCTTTGCGTTGATTCGCATGGACTAAATCCGTTTTTAACAATAAAATCGAACAATTTGATATTATCAGACGGATTGTGAACAAGCACTAATCCCCTTGAGACGTACCGGCCGCGAGTTACATTCCCCTGGCGATTTCGGCGACGGTTGTAAGAAGCATATCCACGTCGTCCTCGTTATTAAACAGGGCAAGACTTGCCCGGACTGTTCCTCTCGGGAGTCCTAACTTCTCCATCAACGGGATACATCCGTGGAGGCCTGGTTTTACCATAATATCTGCCTGTTCATCAAGGTAACGGGCCACGTCCTCCGGTTCGATGCCCCCAATGTTAAACGAGACGACACCTACCCGTTTTCCGGGATCTTCAGGTGCAAACACCTTTACGCCGCTGATACATTTCAATCCGTCAATCAGTCGTGTCGTGAGGTGGAGATCATGGCGCCTGACGCGGTCCATTCCGATTTTGTCAAGGTAGTCAACAGCCGCACCAAGGCCGATTCCCCCGGAAATATTAGGTGTCCCAGCTTCGTAGTACTGGTATCCCCTTACCGTGACAGACCCGGCATGAGTAATAGTATCCTCTACCCGGCTGCCAAACATGGCGGGGGAAAGACTTCCCGGTTCTTTCATCCACAGGACCCCGGTACCAGTCGGGCCAAGCATCTTATGACCGGAACAACAGAAAAAATCTGCCCCTAACTTCGCCAGGTCCAATGGAATATGCGGGACCGACTGCGAACCATCGACAAGCAACAGGGCACTGTGATCATGGCAGATCCGGGCGATCTCCTGTACGGGTGTAATTACCCCGACAACATGGGATGCATGGGTTACAGTAACGAGTTTTGTTCCGCCCTTACCGAGTAATTCATCAAGTATAGACAGGTCAGGCAGGAAATCCGGGCCTATCGGGAGGACCTCAAGAGTGGTTCCGAGCACTTTCGTCTCTCTCCACGGATGGAGGTTGGAATGATGTTCAAGTAATGTTGTGATGATACGGTCCCCAATCTGCCAGGAAATTCCATGTGCCACAATATTCAGCGCTTCGGTCGCATTTTTAGTAAAAACAAGTTCACCGCTTGTTCCACCGATAAACTTTGCAACTTTTTCATGTGCATGGTGGTATCGCTGGGTCGCAATCCCGGAAAGGCGGTGCACATTTCTCCCGATATTCGATCGGTAATTCCGTTCATACTCAAGCATCGCCTGGAGGACGGGTTCAGGGGAAAGGCCCATGGAAGCGCTATCCAGGTAAATGATGTCCGAAAGCATGGGAAAGTCACGGCGGACCTCTAAAAAAAAGTCCTCTTCTTCCTTCGTGGAAACGACAGGTGAATTCTCCGGTGGTGCCTGGATTTCGCATACTGGTGACCCGGAATGGACGGATTGCTCAGGTATTATCACGTTTGCCGGGGCGATCGGGGTTCCACGTTGCATTTTTCCGTTTTCAACTTGTTCATTCGGTTTTAAACCGGTAGACCCTGATTTGGGTTGAATCGGTTTTGGTTGTTGTTCCTTTGCTTTAAGGGAACCAGCCTCTGTTTGCCCTGCCGGGGCTGCGCTGATCTTGCCCATAGTCCTTTTATTGTGCCGTGGCACCGGCGATTTCGCTGGTGCAGATGATATACCCTGGCGTATCCCTGCTGGAGCTGTTGGACCGGAAGACCGCGATGCCACTATTACCCCGTCAGGGGTCTCGTGAAGTTGGATATTGTGCTGCCTGCAGAGTTCCTGCATCTTATTCGGGAGTCCCTTCCATCGCCAGAGCCCGTATGTCACATATTCCGGAGGAAAACCTTTTTTCTCTGCCCATCTGGTAAGAAATTCCGTGCATTTTGCCATCAGATCGGGATGAATCCTTCCGAGTTCAAAGAACTCGCTTTCAAGCATCGAGGGGCAGGGATAACACCCTATCCGTTCGATCCCCATTTCATAAAGCGGATTAATCGGGGCACCCTGCCACCAGAGATAGAGGAATACTTCGATGGCTCTCCAGTTACGTATCGGGGAGATATTCGTCTGAAGCGGGTTTAAAGGGTTCCGGACCGCCAGTTCGAGGTCGGCCCGGTTCCACGACTCGTACCACCGGTTGCCCTGTATTGTGACACATGGGCCCGTTTGAGCGAGGTGGAGGCGGAGCGGGTTCTGCTTCAGGAGCTTGCAGCACCAGCGGTTATCCTTTGCAGGAGGTCCGGCTTTTTCCACGGCTGCCCAGAAATCGCCTGCTTTCCGGATTATATCCACTCCCATTGACCTGGACAAATTCAATCGTCTCCGGGAACTCGATACCGGTATCCAGGAAAAATGCATCGTTGACCCCGGCCTTCCTCGCAAGCAGGAGGACAGCGGTGCTGTCCTTTCCACCCGAGAACGAAACATTCGCTACCGGACAGTCGTACATATGCTGTTTTATGGAGCGGACCGCGTTGCGTTCGAGGTTTTTCAGATGGTAGGTATTCTTCCCGACCGCTTCAGTCCATTCCGGGTCCGCCGGTTTCACCGGAATGACCGGCATAACTTCTTTGACCCGGAGTGACCTGTCTTTCAGTACAGCCGTACCAAACCGGCCACGGTACTTCACAATTACGGTGCCATCCGGGACACCGGTTTTAATCGTCGAAACGCTTTCCCCCGATCCTGCCTCTCGTATCCCGGTCACCTGAAAGGACAGCGGCCTGTTCGAGGTCGATAATTCCCCTGGTAGCATACGGGAGGACATACGGAAGGGCCTCCGGGGTAATATCGAACCTGCACTTCCTGGTCACCGGGTCGAAAGAGAGCCAGCCAAATCTTGTACCATTGACTATAACAAGGTCATTGCGGTCCAACCCACCAGCTTTATTGAGGAGGACGATATGGGGAACCGGGATTTCACCGAACTGTTCCGAAACAAGAGCCCTGATTATCTCCCTGTCTGCTTTAAGGGCTGGCCTGACATCGTATGGCTGGAGGAGTTCGATGGCCCTGCCGTTTGAGCCGCAACTACAGGACCTGCCGATAAGCGGGATGTTGCATTTGTCGCACCAGAAAAGGGTGGTCTTGACCGGAGGCTCTCTCATTAGTGTAGCATTAGGTCGGAGCGCACATAATATCGATCTTTGAGGACTGCACCGGTTGTCATTTCTTTATTGCGTGGGAGTAAAAATATCACGGATTTGATAAAGTATTGGACTGTCAAGGGTCATGGAAGGTTGTTTTCTCTCGAATAAGTCTGGTTTTGTGTGGATCTGGCGGAGTAACCATTATCGTCATCCGGATTTCATTTCTTAAAAAATGAATAGTGGCCAGGATTGTTTCGTCCGAATTATCCGATGATATGGACACCAGAATTACGAAGAACCCTGGCTGAACTATTACAAACAAGGTCTGATGTCATGCTAGAGCCCTGGGTTGCAGCGTTTATTCTTATTATCACCGGGGTACTTGCCGGCTTTTCCTCAGGACTTCTTGGACTGGCCGGTTCATATCTTGACAACCCGGTGATGTACTGGATGCTCACCCATTACGGGTACGACACAACAACTTCGGTCCGCGTCGCATTTGGAACCAGCGTCGCGATCGCTCTGGTGATATCGGCGGTCAATACCCGGGAACATGCCAAGGAAAGGTCAATTATCTGGAAAATAGTGGTCCTGATTGGCAGTGCAAGCATTCTTGGTGGTCTTATCGGGGGGACCATTGCCACCCATGTCCCGGGCGGGCCGTTAAAAATTTTATTCGGCCTGTTCCTCGTTATTTCCGCTGTAAGGATGGTCCTGCCGCTGCCCCAGGACTGGGGGAAGAAGAAAATACCCTGGTTTTACTGGAGTTTCGCCGGCTTTTTATTCGGAATATTATCGGGGATAATCGGAATTGGTGGCGGACTTATTATTCTCCCGATTTTAGTCTGTATCTTCGGGGTGCCGGTGCATGAAGCAATGGCCACCTCATCGGCATGTATCATGTTCTCTTCTGCCGGGAGCACTCTCGCGTATATCGCGAACGGGATCGGTGTACAGGATTTACCGCCTTTCTGTCTCGGGTATGTGAACCTAGCGTTCTGGGGTATCATAGTCGCAACGACAATCCCATTTACCATCTTTGGGGTACATGTTGCGAATCACCTCCCAGCCCGTAAACTATCGATAATTTTTGCGTTCCTTCTCGTCCTCATCGCCCTCTACATGCTCGGCATCATCCCGGCTCCCGCATGAAATTCCTTTTGCCAGGTTGCAATTTAATCCGACGATATTGCCGACCCACATAGGAAAAGTCCCGAAAATAAGTTTTCCTGAGTGATTTCCGATATGGGCCTGGGTCGCCGGGACTGTTATACCCGGGAAAATGGAATTATTAACAGTCTCTTAAATCAATATATTTGATTCCGGTTATTCAAAATTTAATCATGCGACCGATCGTCACTCCGCCATTTTGGCGGCTCTTGTCGGAACAGGGAATGATCTCTGACTTTCTAAAATTTTCTTGAACTCAGCGGGATGAACCCTGCTACAAAGAATATCCTGTTGGGATTGGGCAGTAAGTAAGTGGATCCCCATCCTGCCACAGTTTCTCATTTCAGATATCAGATGGTTGAGAAGAGACAAAAGAATGAATTATTGCATTTTATCCGGGACCTGTCATAGGGTTTTTATGACCGTACTATCGAGGAAATATATGATACCCCGATTTTGGCTTTTCGTAGCCTGGTATCGTCCATAAGGTGGCGCATATCGACAAACTCCCCGTCACCGGCAATAGTCTTCACCTGGCGTGAGAGTTCGAATTTCGGGTCGTACGGGGTATTACGGAAGACAACACCGTGATTATGGAGGTACATGGTTTCCACAGCCTTATTCGCCGGATGAACATAATGAAGTGAATCAAGATCTTCTGGTGAGAATGAGGAAAGGTCTCCTGATAAATCGATGCCGATCCCAAAACTCACGAGGGTATCACCGCGGTACCGTGGCTCCCTGTTTGTGTCGTTCCATTCATCATAATTTTCCGGGTCCATGATTGATTTACCATTAACCGGTGCATGCTCCCTGAGCGGCGAATGAGTAATCTCGGAACTGATAACGCCCTCTATTACTCCCCAGATAACAAGGCTGAGGACTCCATGGAAATCGGTCCTTCGTGTTCGTGCAAGGGTAACTATTGCTGAATATATCTCCGAAATCGACACCCCGTTCTCCTTCGCGGTTTCAAAAATGAAGAGTTCGTTAAATGGACCGGAGAGTCGTACGTTAAACCCTGTGAAGATTTTTACTTCGCCCGTTTCTTTCGCGGGTGTGAAGAAATCGGGAGTAAAATGGCCGTCAGTCGGGACATAGACCATCGACCCGTGCAGCGTGATCATCTCCCCCATCAGGGACATCGCATCCTCTGTATCCTTTCCAAGCGCCCCGAGACCCAATGAATAATCCGCCTCCTTAAAACCGAGTTTGACGATGTCCTGTTCTGTGATTGCTGACTGGAGGACCTTCCTGAGGTCTCCTGAAACAATGAGGGAGGCGGTCTTCGGCGACCCTGGTTCGATTGTGTAGGTGGTCCCATCGACGTTAAAAGAAGGATGCCTGACCCCGAACAGGAGCCCTTCCTCGTGGGTTTTCTCCCGGCAGGCAACCTGAGCTTCCTGAAGCGAGGGGTAGACATCGAGCACTTTATCGAACCCTGCCATTTCGAGAACACTTTTTGGAAATTCCCTGATATTTATCAGGGCCAGGATCCCGTCTCTTTGTTTCAGCTTCTTCTTGAGCCCCAGAAGAACCCGTATACCGGCACTGGAAAGGTAGTCCACTCCGGCGAGGTTGAAGATTACTGACCTGGTGTCATCCCTGACAATTTCTTTCAGGCCCTCTTCCAGCTGCTGTGCTCCAAACCCATCAAGTCTTCCTGTAATGGTCACAATCGGCACTTCATCCTCGTTTGCCAGTCGGATCTCAACACTCATGTAATTCGTTCCTGGAATGGAATATTAACTCACGTCCTCATTAAATGGGCGTATCGTCTGGTCACCCGTATGGATCAGGTGAAAAGTGACATTACCCCCTTTCTCAAGATATTGTTTCACTTTTTTCTGGCTCTCCGACAAGGTACCTGTTTTCCCGCTTTTTACTTCGACAAATATTATACCGTCAAGTTCCTTTTCTTCCGATAAACCTGAGAAGACAATCAGGTCTATGGGGGTTCCGATAAAACGTGTATCTCTCGGGTTCCACGGGAAATCAGGAAAATACGGCAGGAGGTGCTGGGTAACATTGCCCCGGATTGTTGCACCGCTCTGTTTCACTGCATCCGCCCTTGCTGTTTTCTCACGTTCGATGATCCACTCACGGTTAAGGATATCAACACGGCTGCAGGGACATCACGTTCAAGAGCACTGCTTTTCCATTCTTCAAACATTTGCCTTGCACGGAATTCCGTGCTACCTGCGAGCGATACGTACCGTAATGCAAGGATGGCGAACCCAAAACCAAGGATCAGGGTGACAACAACGAGTATAATGGTGGTATAATCCATTGTTTATTCCGTTGGTCTTTCCGGGTTAACTGGTTTACCTGGTTTTCATTCTCTCTCAAAATCCCACTTCAGGGCTGTCCAGCGTTTTTTAATTAATTGTTTTAACCCGGCGTCATTATTCCCGGTGATAATGCCGTTTTTAAACGCAAATTCAGATGAATTCTTTTGTGAAGTCGTTTATTGTATCCCATCTTCTTTGCCGAATATAAGCAAAGGCCGCTAATTGTCTACTTTTCCTCCGGTTCAGTCTGATCAAACCGGAACACAGGCAGTTACCGCGAACTTCATTCGAGCATGCAGTCCTTCAGGTCATCTACCAGTTTCCGGTATTTTTCTGACCGGGATTTCTCAGAATCTTTCGTTCTGTTGTCATTGTTTATCGATACACTACTTTTATTCCCGGTCCTTTCATTATTCCTGTCCATTCAGACTCTATTTGGAGCCCGATATTAAAAAACCGATCTCAGAAAAGCGTTTGCTGGTAACCCGAGGATCCCGCCGCGCAAACGTGGCGATGTCGAAAAACCGTACCTGGCGAAACGGTAATGATTCGATTGCCTCTGAACGGTATCCTTATTTCCTTTCCGGGCATTCAAAGGAAAGATACGAATGAAATATGAAATCCGTTACCAGCCGGCATATTCACTGCTCGTTGTGACACTCGGTGCAGGGGAAGCGATAACCGCTGAGGCCGGTTCGATGACTTACATGCAGCCGTCTGTCGAGGTGAAGACGAGGAAACGCGAAAAAGGATTTTTCGGCTCGCTCGGTATGACCCTGCTTGGTGGGCAGTCTTTTTTCATCAATGAATTTACTGCCACATCAGCTCCCGGGGAAGTAGCATTCTCCGCGGCACCGATCGGGGATATTGCCAGGCTGGATATTGCACCTGACCACGGGTTTATTATCCAGAAATCTGCGTTTGTTGCATCGGATGCAACAGTCCTGCTCGATGTGCAGTGGCAGGGTTTCACAAAGGGCCTTTTCGGACAGGGGCTTTTCATGATTAAAGTGACCGGGACGGGGAGCCTGTTTATCAATACGTTTGGTGCGATAGACACGCACCACCTCGCTGCCGGAGAGAAACTTGTCGTTGATAATTTCCACCTTGTGGCATTCAGTGATACGTGCCAGTACAGAGTAACTAAATTCGGTGGCCTGAAGGAAACAATTCTCGGTGGCGAAGGATTTGTAACGGAAATCACGGGGCCTGGCGAGGTCTATATCCAGACTAAAAATATCCGGGAGCTGGCCGACTGGATCTGGACACTGATCGAGCCCAGGGTGCAGCAGAAGGCACGGTAGGAAACCGGGAGACCCGGCAAAGACCAGGAAAGGTCCGGTGGAGACCGACCTGCCATACCAATTTAGGTGGGATAGAAGAGCATATGATTGGGAAGAAATTAGGGAATGTACCCTGGGTGTTAAAAAATGGAACGGCTTGAATTGATTGTACTTCTGGTATCGGTCGTTATCGCGGTCCTTATTGGCGACTATTTTTATTCGATCACGCACAATGTACTGATCAATGTCGCCACGATTTTCATCGGAACCCCGGTGTTGTACTATGGCGTGAAGTGGATTTCCAAGGCTATAGGGTACCCGCTCCGGGATTATTGATTTCCGATGGTTTCGTCTTTTGACCTGCTGGAACACTCTTCAGATTTACCTGCTTTTTTTAGCGAAATTCCCCGGGTCAACCCGGGCAATAACAACCCCGATAAATTCATTATTGAGGCGGCCACGTTTTCCGACCACCTCACGGGGGTGGAGGATCGTGGCATGGGAAATAAGGATATAACTATCGTTGAACATATCAAGGCCTCCCTCCCTGAAATCCTCAAGGGAAAGAGGAAGTGACGGGGAGTCCGCAGACGGCTGACTGCTGACAGGAACCACGATAAGATTGTTATCCCGATCGGTTCCTACGACCACTGCAGGACGGATTTTTGCACCTGCCCTCCCAAAACACGGGACCTTTGCGATAATTACATCACCCCTGGCAAAATGTCCCATGAGAAAAACTCTCCACCATAAGGAATATAAGACGTTCGAAATGGAACTGCAAAGATCGGGTTATTATGTAGCTTCAGTATTCATCCGGGTCTGAATCAAAATATATATTATTCAGGGGATAGATAGCGTCTGTTCATCATGCGGCAGATTATTTCAAACCCTCTCGTATTCTCTATTATAGTGATTCTGATCATGTCTGCTTTTAGTTTACCGGTCTCAGCGACATTCCAGATCCAGGGGTCTTCGCTCAACCCTGTGAAAACACCGTTACAGCCCGGAGCACAACAGTCTGTTAATGCAGATATTGTAATCATTCCTCAGGGGACTACAACGTTTATTATCGGAAATCAGTTGCAGCTTACAACCGATCTTGGACTTCCCCAGTGGGATGTACAGGTATTAGCAAATGGCAGACCCGCGGCAGTGATACCCGGTAAGGGTAACACGGTATTTATCAATGGGTTCCTGCTCTCCTATCCGAATAATAATGATGTTTCGGTTTCTGCATCTGTGACAGGGATTGTCCCGAACGGGGTTTCAAGCGTCAACCTTCTTCAGGTATCCCAGCTGAATAACGCGGGACAGACCATTCCGGGTGCAGTCCAGACAATTTCAGAACCGGTTGAGGTTCCCGCAACAGCGATACAGACAACTCTCCCGATCCCTACATCCAACGTTTCTTCCAGTGCAACACCTGTAACAACAAAGGCTTCCGGGATAGATCCGGTTTTACTGTTTGGTGGATTGATGGTTCTGGCAATTTCAACCAGGATAATAAAAAAATAATAAAAGACGGAATAAATCAATTTTAATTTTATTTCCTTTTTTCCTGTTTAGTCGTCACAATCGAAGGCATCATCGTGATAACAGGTCTCTAAGTCGTCAGGGTCTGCGTACATATAGGCATCCGGGTCGCGATCAAATTCCTCGCAGCATACAACAGAACAAAAATAATACTTAATCCCTTTGTAGACGCTTACATTCTCTGCACGCGTTTCATTCACATTCATCCCACAGACCGGATCGATTGCCAATTTTTTCAACTCCTTCTTTTTCCAGGAATCCCATCCGGATTTATTACATGAAGGGAAATAATTATTTGCATGGCTGCATGTCCATGGAGCCCGGCCGGTGAATAAAATGAATTAACCGCTATGTCCGTTAGATATCATTAAAATTGCTGATTTCTCTTTATATAAAAAAATTAACCGGGAATTTCGAGATCTTTCAGTCTCCTGCATGCCTCATCCAGGGTCTCGTCTTTTTTTGAGAATGTAAACCGGAGCCTGTCCGCGCCACCTTCGTGGTAGAACGAGCTTCCCGGGACGGCCGCGATGCCGCCTTTCTCTACAAGGTACCGTGCGAAATCAATGTCCGACATCCCGAAATCACTGATTTCCGTGAAGATGTAATATGCGCCTTCCGGGAGCCTGCACCTGAATCCTGCTTCAGACAATCCTTTAAACAGTTTCTGGCGCTTGGACTCATACGACCTCGCCAGGCCGCGATAATACGTATCAGGCAATGTCAGGGCCACGGTACAGGCCGCCTGGAGGGGTGCCGGGGCCCCGACGGTGAGGAAATCATGGATCTTCCGAATTTTCCCGGTGAGTGCTTCACAGGCCAGGGTATACCCGACGCGCCAACCGGTCACACTGTAGGTCTTCGAAAAACTGCCGATGGTGATTGTCCGTTCCTCCATACCGGGAAGCGAGCCAATCGAGACATGTTTACGGCCGTCATAGAGTATATGCTCATAAATCTCATCGGTGACCGCAATTACATCGTGGTCGATACAAAGATCGGCAATAAACCGCAGTTCATCCCGTGAAAATACCTTCCCCGTCGGATTATTTGGTGTATTGATGATAATCGCACGGGTATGTTCGGAAAAAGCCTCTTTCCAGGTCTCCTCCTCAATGGGTGCAGTGTCTGAAATCGGCACAAATCTCGGGACTGCCCCGGATATAATGGCATCAGGGCCGTAATTTTCATAAAAAGGTTCCGGGACAACCACCTCGTCTCCCGGGGATACGAGTGCAAGCATCGATGCCATCATCGCCTCTGTCGACCCGCACGTGACCGTGATTTCAGTCGCCGGATCGAATTCCATATGGTTATACTTACTCACCCTGGCCGAGAGTGCTTCCCGTAATTCCTGTGCGCCCCAGGTAATTGCATACTGGTTTATATCGGCATTTACCGCATAGCAGGCTGCCTGTTTCAGTTCATCAGGACACGGAAAATCAGGGAACCCCTGCGCGAGGTTGATAGCCTTATATTGGATGGCAAGGCGGGTCATTTCCCTGATAACTGACTCACTGAATACATCCGCTCGTGATGTCGTAAACCCTGGTGCAGCCTTTTTCTTTGCATGCATGGTAGTCAAGTTTTTAGTCTCCCTGGTGCCATCTTAGGGCAGACCAGTTGTTCTGATAGATAGACTTTTTAAATTGAGATGAAAAATGTGCCGACTTAGAAAAAGAACCGGGATCGTTTGTGAGATCAGGAATTAGTCACCCGGTACTATCGTCTGGACAAGGCAATGTTGCCCGGGCAGTAATACTATCTAAAATCCAGGAGATCCCTCCCTTCTCCGGGACAGTTTTTATACTAGTTCAATCCCAGTCAGAGTTACAGGAGACTTGAGTCTGATGCAGAAAAAATGGATTTCATTATTGGTCATCCTGCTTGCATTGCTAGCAGGGAGCCAGGTTGTATCGGCTGCAAGGCCGATCGGTGGAGACCAGGGGTGGTACGAGGTCATGTGCAACGTCAATGGCGCGACTGTACTATTTAACGGCCAGAACGTAGGTCAGATCCAGGGCGGCGTACTCTATGTACCGGTCTATTCGACCGGAACCCCCTACACGACCTACACGGTAGAGATGGATGGCTATACCCCTTACACGGGGCCGATCAATTCAGTGCCCGGTAAAGGGGACTTTGTTACACTCTATGCGACCCTTAACCCAATCGCTCCCACAACCCCGGTTCAGCCCATTGGAGGGGACGTCGGATGGTATGTTGTGAACTGTAACGTGGACGGAGCGACGGTCTTCTTCGATACGACCAATGAAGGTCAGATCGCACAGGGTACCCTCACGGTGCAGGTATATGTAACCGGGACCCCTTTCAAGACCTACAGTGTCCAGAAACCGGGATATACAACATTCAACGCGCAAATTACACAGTTCCCTGCCAAAGGAGAGAAAGTGAACCTCTACGCGACCCTGAACCCTGTTCCCACCGTCAACTCCTGTCCCGACTACGAAAGCTCCATTACCCGCGGGGATTATCGTTGTAGCGGTAATGATGGCAGGAGTTGGGGCAGCAATCTGTGCAGGGAAAAAGTTTTAAACCCGAAACCGGTAGGAATATCTGGTCCTCTTTCCTTTTTTCACGTGAACTGTTCGGAGTCTACAAACCGGCAGATGGTTTTGCAGGAAGTTCCTGATATGATTCACGGAAATGAAAAGAGTTCACCTGATAGTCGTGATCCAAACCACCAAAGGAGGGCTGATGAAGCATGTTATATCGCACAATGAAGAAAGCAACAGGTAAGCTTTCTATCCTGGGATTTGGATGTATGAGACTCCCCCAAACCCCGGACGGACATATTGACGAGGAGAAAGCGACGGAAATGGTGCGCTATGCCATATCCCGTGGTGTGAATTATTTTGATACGGCATATGTCTACCATAACGGGGAAAGTGAGCCGTTTCTCGGACGGGCCCTTTCTGACGGTTACAGGGATAAGGTCAATATTGCAACGAAAATGCCGGTCTGGGCCGTTGAAAAGACGGAGGACATGGACCGGTTCCTTAATGAACAGCTGGACCGGCTGAAGACCGATCATATCGACTACTATCTCCTTCACGGGCTCATGAAAAAGACCTGGAACCAGGTGCTGGATTTGGATGTGACCGGGTTCCTTGACCAGGCGATAGCTGATGGTCGTATCAGGTATGCGGGTTTCTCGTTTCACGACAATATCTGCCTTTTCCGGGAAATTGTAGACTCCTATGACTGGACGTTCTGCCAGGTCCAGTATAATTACATGGATGAGGAATACCAGGCAGGGACGGAAGGGGTCCGCTACGCACATGAACGTGGTCTTGGTATCATCGTCATGGAGCCGCTCCGCGGAGGGATACTGACAAAACAGGCCGGTGCGCTGAAAGAGATCTGGGCGGAAACCGGGATATCACGGACTCCGGCGGAATGGGGGTTACGCTGGGTATGGGACCACCCCGAAGTAACCGTGGTCCTTTCAGGTATGAGTACACACAACCAGGTCAAAGAGAATGCAGGTTATGCAAATCACGGGGTGGCGTCATCTCTTACGAAAGAGGAACTTGTCGTATACGAAAAAATAAAAAATGTATACCGGGATAAAATGAAAATCCCGTGCACGAAATGCGGCTATTGTATGCCATGCCCGGGAGGTGTCTCAATACCCGACTGTTTTTCAATGTATAACGATGCGTTTATCTATGACGATGCCGGGAATGCAAAACTTGTATACGAGGCATTTTCGGGGTTCGGCGGGGCCGCATCGTCCTGCCAGGAATGTGGTGTCTGCGAGAGTTTTTGCCCGCAGCATATTCCAATTCGCAAATGCCTTAAGGACGTGGCACGGTTGTTTGGGAAATAATGTAATGTGACATCCGGTGTATTAGTTTTGCATAGGAACCGGGGTACGATTATAGCATTGTGCTAAACTTCATGCATAGATATACAGTTTATACCGGAATAAATCCAAGTCTGGATGCGTGATGAAAATGAGCGAAAACCCGATGGAGATTTTCAGGAAGGAAGCACCAGAAGTTGCAAATGCATTCAACGGCCTGATCATGTCGATTGCCTCTTCCAGGGGACTGGATCCGAAGACGAAACAGCTGATTTACATTGCGATGAAGGCATCAATGGGGGATAATATGGCGGTAATGGCGCATATTCCGATGGCAAAACAGGCAGGTGCGACGAAGCAGGAAGTAGTTGATGCCATCCTTATGACCCTGACGGTCTCCGGGATCAGGGGAGTCGTGACATGCCTGCCGGAGTAGTAAAACAGTTTGAAGACAATTAACTATTTACCCATTGAAGAATACCGGCCTTATTGGACGACAATACTAACCCTGGTTTTATCAAAAGGACATAGGACTTGTCCGGTACGGCTGTTGTGAAGAACTGAAAGAAGAAAATTTCCATTCCGGTTGTAACAAGCTGGCTTAATGTGGGAAGATACCAACATATCAGTCATTCTAACGAAATCCGGAATGAGAAAAATGTCTGAACTCCTAAAAAAAAATCAACCTGAAATTCAGATAACAAAAAACGGCCCCTATATCGTTTCGGGCAGTGTTCCGCTTTTCAGGCAGACACTTGTCTGCAATTTTAGCGGGGATTCTGTCGGATGGAAGGCGGGTGAACGGATCCCTGCTGGAGAAACCTATTCCCTCTGCCGTTGCGGAGGTTCCCACAACAAACCATTCTGCGACGGGACCCACCTGACTAACCGGTATGAAGGGACAGAAACCGCCAGCCGTGTGCCGTACTATGAACGGGCAAAGTATACTGAAGGCCCTGATATCCGGCTCAGCGATGCCCCGGGATTTTGTTCTCATGCCCGTTTTTGTGTCAGGGGAAAAGGAATCTGGGACCTTGTCGGGGAGTCAGGAAATCCTGAAGCCAAGGACACTGCCATTAAGATGGCAGCCGACTGCAATTCGGGACGTCTTGTAATTCAGGATAAAAAAACCGGTTACCCGATTGAGCCGGCATTTGAAAAATCCATCGGCCTTGTCGAGGGGCCCATAAAAGGTAGTTCAGGCCCTCTCTGGGTCCGCGGTGGTATTCCCATCGTTTCTGCGGATGGATTTGTTTACGAAATTCGCAACCGGGTTACCCTTTGCCGTTGTGGGAGATCAGGTAACAAACCGTTCTGTGACGGTGCCCACATGCGAAAATAGGCGACCCGGAGCGTAAGAACTCTTTTTACAATAACCTGATATCATTTTCCTGTTGGTTGCACGTTAAGGTAGAACCGCCATTTGCAGAACATATCCTTGGGATGGGTGTCCGGGGGGGCGAAAATACAATCCACAAGGATCCTGTCGTCAATTTCCTTTGCAAAACTAATAAATTCTGCCCTGTGCATTTCCCGGCAAACATATTCGGATAGTCCGCGGTTCAGCCTTGCTTCCTGTGTAGGACAGGAAGGGACGGAGATAATGACCTCGTCATCACATTCATCAATGGTATAACCGACAATTACTGCCCAGGGGAAGTGCCTGAGCGCTTTTACAAATCCTGAAAGACCTTTTTCAGTGATATCAAACCGCCTGATAATATCTTTTGCGGCCATACCGGCAACGCGGCCCCACACCTGTTCATTTACAGACTCGGCCACAGGCTGTCCGTATCTATCCCCAACGTAGATAAACCAGAACGCGTCAACGACGCGATAATGCCAGAGGAGAAATTCGAGATAGTTCTTCTTATCAGAATCATCCATTGTTTCAAAGAATCCTAGTTCCATGATAATCGTGACTTTCCTGTTTTCCACGTAATCAGTAATAAAATCACAATGTTCATACCTACCAATCCCACAAAACAACAGCCCGGGAAGTATACAAAAATAAATTACTCAACCCCTGGAATCCTAAGATACCATTGACCCGGTGTATCCGGGAAGATTCCAGTGAAGAGATTGTAATTGTTTCAGGAATCACCGGTCGATAAAATGGAGTATCACAATTTAGCTTCTCGACTCATGAAGTGTTTCTTGTTTTTAGAACCTTATGGTTAACCCGGTACACTTCACCCTGGTTTCTACCTGATCCATGAGCCCTGTATCGTATATGGTTCGCGGACCGGGTCGAAGGGAGTTGGGTTTCGGATCCTTGCACAGATATAAATGTTGGGATACATTAATTGCGTCAGACAGCATTTATACACTGAACCAGGAGTTGGGTCAATTAGGAATAATCAGAATAAAAATGGCGAAGAAGTAGATCTGAATGCAGTAAATCCGGATGGAACCCCCACCGCCCGTGTCCGTTTACCAAAAAAATGGGCAAAAGAACAGTTCGCGCAGGCTGAACTGATGATGGGGGCAAACCATATCCGGGTCCGTTGTTATGATGGGATCACCCGGATGGGCCGGATCAAGGGAAAAATCAAAAAAAGAGTCTGGATCCGTGAAGGGGATACCCTGATCGTGACCCCCTGGAGTTTCCAGGATGAAAAATGCGATATCATATACCGGTATATGCCTCCACAGGTGGACTGGCTTCGGCGGAACCGGTACATTTAATCGTTTTTTTGCTTTTATTGAAATATTTCCTTATCCATTTTACTAAATTAGGTTATCCAAAAATTAAATTACTTCCAGGGCTCCGCTTCGCCAGTCTGGTGAAAGGGTTTGGATTGAGAATTTTTTATGGATCTCTGAAATTTAGGAGTCAGCAGAAAAATCCATGCCCTAATGACTATTTTGCATCGGTGTCAGGGAGATGTAAAACCCCCTGCCCTTATGAATTTCCTTTTCTTATAGAACATCTGGGTTCCAACAATACTGTTTTTTTACCTTTTTCAGAGTTTATCGTAAAAGGGTAGTTTATACAATTAGGTTTCAGGTTTGTTTTGTATTTCCGTTCCTGACCCGACGGGTACCACAGTATATCGCATAATAGCGCTGAAAAGAAAAGAACCAGAAAAACGCATCCATGAAGATCCAAAAAAATCGTAAAGTTCAATATTGTCTCCAACCGGGGAATATCGCCGGGATAAACACTTATCTCCGCCGGTACCAAAGCACAACGAAGGCAACCAGGGATAGGACTATTGCTACAGGCAGAATCCCAGAGCTTGTGGGGAGCGGAGTTGGCTCGTATGACGGTGTAATCTTCCCGAGGCGAAGTTGTTCCGCCACGATATGACCCCCGATAATCTGTATCTCCCGAATTGAGCCGTTATATCCAGCTTTTCTTGTTTCAACGGTATGATTTCCAGGTGTCAGGTTGGAGAGTACAACCGGGGTTATGCCCATGAACGTGCTGTCGATATAAATTTCAGCGCCCGATGGGGTAGTATTAACCGAGAGTGTGCCATTTGCACCAGATAATTTTATATTAACCTCGGTAATTGCACCTTCCTGGACGACAACCCGGGTTGTTAAGTTCTGATAGCCTGGACTGGACAGCATAATCAGGTGGTCTCCAATGGGAACACCATTAATCGCGGCAGGGGTAACCCCCATATTCTTTCCGTCAAGTAGAAGGACCGCTTTATCAGGAACCGTCCTGACATCGAGCGATCCGGTGGCGGTTGAAGAAACTGCAGATATTCCAGGCGGTTTTAAGGTGACTGAAATGGAGCTGTAATCGCTCTCACTCAGGTGTGACCTGTCAACCGGCCTGTCTGTCACCCATACGGTATAGGTTCCGGTATCGATCTTCCCGCCAAGCTGGTTCGTGTACCACTTGTATTCCCAGTGCCCATCCGGGCCGACATCGGTCGTTGTGAAACCTCCCATGTCTGCCCTGCGGTTAATATTGTTCAATGCAACCCCGTTTGCCGGGAGGTTAGGTCCTGTCATGAAGAGGTAGACGGTATCGCTTCCAGGCGAAGACCCGGACAACGTGACCATATCACCAAGGAACGCAGTTTTCGTCGCAGCTGCTGAGGCCCCGGGAGCGAGAAAAAAACAGAAAATGATTAGAATTCCGACAATTGTGATTAGAGTGGTAGCCCGAATGTCTCCTTGGTTCATTGCCGGGGTCCCGATACCCGGTCCACAGGCGGTTACCCGGTACGAAGAAATCCCACTGATTTTACGATCAGACATTATTCTCGGTACTGATTATCTCGTCCAGAGCATATCTCTTCCCATACTATTATGATAATCGGCTTTGGAAGTCGGCCCTCTTGTCTTTTCACGCGATTACAAGGACTACTTCATTAATCACAATTTGAGATTTTTTCAGGATTTCCTTACCACAAGCACGGAACATGGGGCCGTTCGGATAATCGTCTCCGCGACGCTTCCGAGAATGAGTTTTCCCAGACCTGATTTCCCCTGTGTCCCGACCACCAGGAGGTCTGCACCGTGCTCTCTCGCAAACCGGATGATCTCCGTTGCAGGTTTGCCCGTAAGGAGGAATGTCTCAACATCAAAGTCACCTGCCAGCTCTTTTACCTGTTCAAGCGCTTGTTCGCCTTCTTCGCGGAAACTATCATACATCCCGGCATATGACTCTTCAATTACACCCGTTGTAAGCGGCTTCGTATCAATTACATAAACAACATGGAGTGTTGCCCCGGAAATCCGGGCCAGCATTAACCCCTCAATCACCGCACTCAGATTTTTTTCCGATCCATCTGTTGCTATCACAATTTTCTGGTAAATCGCTGTCAAATAGTCCACCTGCTGTATTAGGAGCGGACCGGGCGTACTCATTGGTGTGGTTACCCTGCCCCTTGATCCATCCTGTTGCACGCCGGTGTACTTATAGGGTACGATTCATGTATCTGATCGTGGCTCCCTTGTTGAAGTAAATGTTAGCATGCTATAGGAAATTCAGGCATTGATTGAACGATACTATTCCGGAGTACCACTTTCTGGGGGCTCCTGCCGTTTCAGGGATCTGCGCGGGGAATATCTGCTGTGTGGTGGAACTA
The DNA here is from genome assembly GCA_963815625.1 of uncultured Methanomicrobiales archaeon. Lineage (GTDB taxonomy): Archaea > Halobacteriota > Methanomicrobia > Methanomicrobiales > Methanospirillaceae > CAIKOD01. The sequence continues at coordinate 88,164 of CAWFHG010000005.1, read as the reverse complement.
AAATCCTGCCCAATGGATCTTTCCTGGAATACTGGCCGGTTCTATGCATGGATTTATAAAATGGATCGGTCACTTAAAAGACCTCTTCATTTCTGCATGAATCTAATCAGGGTGTGATCGAGACCGGGATGTCAAAAAAAGGTAGACGTAAACGTTTGAAAAAGGAGATCCGGGATTAAAGTACGTACCGGAGACCTTCCCGTTTGAGGAGTCCCCTTCGTTTGGAATAGTCGGGCATTACAACCCTCAGTGAATCCCAGAATTCCCTGGAATGGTTTTTATGCCTGATATGGCAGAGCTCGTGCAGCACAACATATTCGACGAGAGAGATGGGCGCCATGGTGAGTCGTATGTTAAAATTCAGATTATTCTTGTGGTTACAACTCCCCCATCGTCTCCTGACATTTTTCAATTTGAAAAGGGGTGGATCCACCCCCAGAATCTGGGAAAATTCCTGGACCTTTTCCTGGATTATCCGTGAGGCCTGGTCCCGGTACCAGTCCTGCACCATTTTTCTTGTACAATTTGTCTGATCGGATCCCGGCAATGGCCAGGGATTATTCACAACAAGATGGCCTGCATCACATCGTACGCCTCCGTCATTGTTACCGGCCAGGACGGCAAGCGTGAACGGTGTGCCGAGGAAAAAAAAGACCTCCCCCTCTTGGTAATTTCGTTCAACAGGCAGGCCTGTCATCGAGTCAAGCGCTATTAACTTGTTCGCGATCCAGGATGCTTTCTTTCCTGCAAGGTCGTGTATGTAAGATGCCGGGGTACCGGCAGGAGCTTTTATTTCGATCTGTTTGGTTCGGTGTACGATAATCGAGATGCTTTTTCGCTTTTGACTGTAGGTAATAATATATGGTATCGTCAGTCCTTTGAAAACAATTGAATCAGAGCCTGTCATCAAATATCTCCTTTCTATACCTGGTTCCCGATGCTTTCGCTGATTGTCAATGTCATGTAAGATTTATCGCGGAAATAAATAATAAAACCGAATCAGGCGCGGGATGGCATGGCCCGGTAGGTTCCGGCCGGGAGAAAAATTTCAAACCGCGAACCTCTCCCTGATTCCCCGGTCTCTTCAATTGAAAGTCCGGTGATTCCAAGGATCTCTCTTGTGAGGAATAGGCCGTATCCGGTGTTTTTACCATAACCGCGGTCAAAAATTCTCATCTTCTCTTTTTGAGGGATTCCTGCCCCGTTATCCTCGCAGATAATCTTCTGCCCTTGTGGAGCTTCTTCGAGCGAAAACGATATTTCTGTCACCTTTTTCCCGTGGCGGGCTGCATTGTCGACGAGGTTGTAGAATACTTTCTCGAGGAGCGGGTCGGCGTACACCTGCATACCATCCAGGTTGATGACTGTCTTAATGTTTCCAAGGTTTTTTCCTTCTGTCGCGTGACGGATAATCTGTTCGATGTCCTGCCATGTGGGACTATGTACCCCGATATCCTGGTAGTCACGGGTGAAACTGATCTGGTGCCTGATGGTATCGGCCGCGAGTTCAGCCTGGATCATCAGTTCATTGAAATTTTCCGGATTATCTTCTTCTTTTAAAAGTTCCAGGTATCCGATGAGGACGGTGAGCTGATTTAATACATCATGCCTGGTGACGCTTGAAAGAAGGTTTAATTTACGGTTTGCCTGCTGAAGCGCTTCTTCTACACGTTTCCGGTGTGAGATATCCCTCTTGTTTTCACGCCGCCCGAGCCAGGTGCCGTCAGCCCGGTAAACCGGCTGGCAATAGTGACTTATCCAGCAGATATCACCAGATTTTGTTATTATCCGGAAATCCATATGGAAAACATCCGGCTTTGCCGGGTAATCGCGATAATGGCGTGTGACAAGCTCCCTGTCTGCAGGATGAGTAATTTTTTCGACGAGGCGCTGGTCAGCAATAAATTCTTCTGCGTTGTATCCCGTGATCCTCTCACAGGATGGTGAGACATAGACATACGTACCATCTGCTCCAAGCCATGATTCCCAGTCGTAGGTAAAGTCTGCAAGGGTGCGGTATTTCTCCTCGTTATCCTTGAGAACCTGTTCCATCTTTTTCCGTTCGGATATATCCATGATAACGCCGACAATTCCCGCGATTGAACCGTCCGCGCTAAGCAGGGCTGTTTTTGAGAACAGGACATCATACCCGGCACCGTACGAATCGGTAATCTGGTATTCGTAACGCTGGATGTGAGGATTTTTTACAATAAGGTCATCCATCATTTTGTAATGGTCTGCAAGTGATTCAGGGAAGAAGTCCCAGATGGTTTTCCCGATAATCTCGTCGCGTCTCAGGCTGACGAGCTCTTCGAAAGCCCTGTTGCAGTCGTGGTATGTTCCTGAAATGTCACGGTAGAATACGGGTGCCGGGATAGTGTCCATGAGCGCCTGAACGTAGTTGACCTTCTCCTTCAGGGACCCCTCCATCTTCTTCCTGTTCGAAATATCGAGAATAACACCGACAATACCGGCTACAGAGCCATCAGCCCTGAACAAGGCCGTTTTTGAGAACATAACTTCGTGTTTGCTTCCCTGCACATCAGTGATTGCAAATTCATATCGCTGGATATGAGGGCTTGCAACGATCAGGTCATCTTTGACTTTGTACGTATCGGCATATTCCTTCGGGAAGAAGTCCCAGATAGTTTTCCCGATGATCTCGTCCTTTTTCATGCCCACAAGCTCTTCAAAGGCCTTGTTACAGTCGTGGTATGTCCCGGATGTATCACGGTAGAATACGGGTGCCGGGATGGTGTCCATGAGCGCCTGAACGTAGTTGACCTTCTCCTTCAGGGACCCCTCCATCTGCTTTCGATCGGAGATGTCCATGATAACGCCGACAATTCCTGCGATTGAACCGTTCGCACCGAACAGGGCGGTCTTTGAGAACATTACATCGTAACGATTGCCCTTGGAGTCCATTATCTCGTACTCATATCGCTGGATATGGGGATTTGCGATGATCATATCGTCTTTCATCTTGTAATGGTCTGCCTGAATTTCCGGGAAGAAGTCCCAGATGGTTTTCCCGACAATCTCATCTTTTTTCAGGTCGACAAGTTCTTCAAAGGCCTTATTGCAGTCGTGATAAACACCTTTCGTGTCGCGATAGAAAACAGGTGCCGGAATGGTATCCATGAGTGCCTGAACGTAGTTGACCTTCTCTTTCAGGGAGATCTCCATGTTTTTCCTGTCCGTGATTTCGACCAGGGTTCCGATTACTCCTTTTGAACCCTGGACCTGAGTGATGGAACCGTAAACCTCTACGGTAATAATCTCCCCGTCTTTCTTGATTCCGCGAAACTCGTACTGTATCGAGTCCATCTCTGCGGATAAGCGGGATTTAAATGTCTCCTGTAACCGGGCCCGGTCTTCGGGCAGTACCAGGTCGAAAAGAGTTTTGTTTTCATTCAGTTCGCAGACCTTATAACCGAATATCTCTGCAAAGCGCGGGTTGACATACGTCAGGAGATTATCCTTCGTAATGCTGGTAATATAAATGCCGACGAGTGATTTTTCCGTGAGAACCTTGAATTTATTTTCAGATTCGATAAGGGCCTCCTCTGCCCTTTTCCTGTCTGTAATATCTCTTCCCACGGACTGGTACTCGATGGTAACTCCGGCAGGATCAAATATTGCGCGGTCGCTCCATTGTTGCCACCTGACCTCTCCGTTCTGCAGTACTACACGGTGTTCTATTGTTCCGAAAGGGTTTGCAGGGGTTAACGAGGCAAAATGATCCCTGATCAATAACCGCTCTTCTTTCGGTACATGGGGGAAAAACGGTTTTCCAATGAGGTCCGCGTACCTGCTGCCGTAATACCTGCAGAATGCCTCGTTGGCAAATACATGGGTCCCATCCGGCAGGAACCTGCTGATTAACTCGGTCTGGCTCTCCACCACCGCACGGTACCGCTCTTCGCTCGCTTTCAGCGCATGTTCGACCTGTTTGCGCTGGACCAACTGCCGAACCATATTTTTTAATTCTGCAAACTGCGACTTGGGGTCTCCCCCCTTCTGGAGGTAGAAATCTGCACCATTATTGAGTGCTTCGATGACGGCCTGCTCCCTGCCACGGCCGGTAAAAATAATAAAAGGGGTATCATCCCCTCCACCCCTGACAATTTTGAGGAAATCGATCCCGTCCTGTTCAGGCATTTCATAATCCGAAATAATGGCATCGAATGTGCTGGATTTCAAGGTTTCGAGGGCTTCCCTGACCGAAGTGGTGGTCGTTACACCAATCGTTCCGTCTCGTTCGAGGAAAAGCTTCGTGACATCCATGAGCACAGGTTCGTCGTCAACGTGCAGAACGGTAATCATGCGGGATTCTCCAAAATTATAAAATAAGGCAGGAATACTCTTTATTTCAAAATTTCCATTTCACAACTGCCGATAGAATGGTACTATTGTTCGAAATAAGATCATAAATGAGTATCGATTATACTTACCAAGGCTCAATCGGATCTGTTTGTTTGTGGCGTACTTTCACGGGAATTACTATAATTCAGTTGTATTTTGGAGATCAAAAGACTGGCGTGATATTGCACATAACGATCATCTTTTTTCAGTGGCGCTTCCTAAGCCCGTCCCGTGAAGGCATTTCTCGATAAAGGAACTGTCTAAAATTCCGCCTGGAAACAGGTCGTTACCCATATAAAATCTTTCTTTTACCTGTAAGACCGGGGCCTGGGCATGGCGGAGTCCCCCATTGCGAAGGTCGTGGATAGTCTTCGTACTCCCGAGGTACACTTCTTCAAATGAGATATTGTTATTCCATAATTCCTGTTTCAGGTGATCGGAGTGTTCACAGGTATCAAGGCAGAATACTTTTATGGTGTTCATGAATAGAATGTCCACATGTTTTTATCGTTTTTCTTCATTGTCCTGGTTTGGTTATGGATTTTGTGCTGCAATCTCCGTCCCCCGAGTATTCCTGATCTATTCGTCAGAAAATCTTAACAGGAAGTAGTTAAAAATGCATATACCCGCATTTTCGAACGAAAAACCTGATTTAGTTAACTAAACTATGTGAAATAATGAGAGATGAATGTTACCTTCATGCCATCAGGATGGATGCACAACAATGATCGTCTTTTTGGAAAACTTTTCGCATTCAACACTTCATAAGAATGCGAATCCCTATATATTACTGCGTTGAATAAGGAATCCATGACTGATGAAGTTCCAAAACCCGCTCCGCTCAGGATTATTGCAGGTATTATCCTCGGTATATTTGCCGGGTTTTTCATTTTTTTTGCGCTTTCACTTCTAATCGGGATAATTAACAACCTTCTTGGAACGTCCCTTTCGATGAGCCTGCGGTTTGAAGAAGATATCTGGAGTGCCGTATTTCTTGTCGTGATCATCGTGGTCTGTACCGCAGGAATATTGTGGCTTGAATACAAAACACCTCCGACGCCGGAATCGGAAGAGTGAGACTATAACGGAAAAATAAATATACTGTTGTAAGGGGAAAGGAAATTTTCCAAAATCATGCGGGGTAGTGCCGGCAGAGGATGGCAAAAAAATTTCATAATCTTCACTGGCATTTACCTTAACTAGAGAGAAAAAAAATTACTGGCTTCAAAGCACCGCAGATTAATGGAAATATTATCGTTTGTCGTCGAAAGACAGTTACTGTTACATAAAGGGTCCCAGCCTACATGAAAAGCAGCTCACCAAGGTTTGATACGAGTATTACTTTTTCCCCATGCGACCCGACTGGATCTCCCCGATTTTTTTTCTTGCCCGGTCAGCCTCATCAATTCTTCCAATCTTTTCAAAAGTGACAGAAATATTGTTCCAGGCATCAGGGTTCGCCGGATCGATCTCTATTGCATTCGCGTAACATTTGAGTGCCAGGGGATATTGCCCCTCTTCAAACACCGTATTTCCAACGGTTATCCATTCCGTGGCATCGTCACGTCCTGCTTTGAAAAGCGGGTTGATAAGGAATGATTTTAGCCTTTCAAAGGCCTCGGAAGATAACCTGTCCGTACCCCGGAGGTTCGTGACAAGGACGAGAAGGTCATGGTCCATGGATGGCATATGATGGACTCGTCCCCTTACACGATATAGGTTTAGTATTTCACAGATCCGGAAACAGGGAAATTTTTTGGTATAAAATCTTCAAATGTGGTAAAATTGCTTCCTGAAAGGAAATATGTGGGATTATCAGGTTCATGTGGGATATTCTGTTACTGGAGTCCCGTTGAACTGGTTTGGGTTTGGTCCCGAGAGCCGGCAGAATTATCCGTATGTGACCCGGTTCTGGAGACTTTTTTTTGCAGACATCTTTCCGTTCCATTATGAAAAAATAGAACAGATTCGTTAAATATAAATCCTGTATTGTCATATCCCGAATGATAACAATGGATTGGATCGCCCTTATTTCATTTATTGCAGGCATTATCCTGGTCATCGTCGGCATTGCCCTTCTGTTTAACCTACCCGTCATTATGGCTTTCTTTGAGAAAATTGTCGGATTATTATGTCTTCTCCTCGGGATTGTGGCGCTTTTTTTCGGCTGGAAACTGGTTCGGAGTGTCTGATCCGGGATACCCGGGACCCTATTTTTTGACAAGCGTATACAACGCTACAACCCCGACCATAATCGCGATGAAATATACCATAAAAACGGCATAGAACAAAGTCCCCGTGATTGCAGTTCCTGACGCATGAACGACAATTGAAGAACCGACGACAATAGCGGCAATAATTACCGATATCATCACCCTGCCCGATGCCTGTTGGATACTGATTGAAAGTGTCTTCAGATCGTCGGCGGAGATTTCCAGTTTGAAGTCCCCTTTTCCCAGCGTATTGAGCGTATGGTTGAGTGCCTTAGGGATATTCATCACCCCCTCTGCCATCTCCATAAAGGAGAGTGGGAGTTTCTTGAGGGTATCGGCCGAGAGGTAACTTCCCTCGATAATCTCGTCGAAATATGGCTTCACTCTCTGGTTGAAATTAAATCCCGGGTCCAGCTTTACTGCCACGGCAAAAATCATCCAGATGACCTTGAGAACCATCATTAGTGAAGCCGGGACGGTCACATTATATTTCTGCATGATTTTTGGCAGGGAATCCATGGCGCTACCAACATTCATCTGGCCGAGTTCCGATGTCTGGTATTCGCGGAGCGCAGCGTACAGTTCGTCTTTTAACGGTTCGATATCTTCCTGCCTGAATTCCAGCCCGAGTTTCTCGAAGCATTCTACCAGGGTATCGACGTCGCAACCAACGATTGCCATCAGCACCTTGATGAAGATCCGGCGCCGTTCCGGCCGGATAAGGACGACCATCCCGAAATCCAGGAATATCAGCTGGCCATCGGGCGCAACGAGGAGGTTGCCCGGGTGGGGATCGGCATGGAAGAACCCGTCGCGGAATATCTGCCTGATATACGCATGGAAACCAATATCCGCGATGTGTACCGGGTCCACACCGTATGACCTGACGGTTTCGACATCATCAATCCGGCACCCCTGGACAAATTCCATGGTCAGGACTTTTTCTCCGGAGTATTGCCAATAGATCTTCGGTATTTTGATTTCCTGAATATCGGCCATGTTGGCGGCAATAATCTCTGAATTTTTTCCCTCGTGGGTAAAATCAAGTTCTTTCCTGATTTGCACAGCAAATTCCTGTACCATAATCTTCGGGTTGAATACGCGTGCATCGGAGGATAGTTTTTCAATCCGCTCGGCCATCTTCTCGAAAAGTGGGAGGTCGGTTTCGATTGCTTCCCTGATACCCGGCCTCTGAATTTTAATGGCGACTACAGTCCCGTCTTTGAGGATCGCTTTATGAACCTGCGAAACAGAAGCGGCGGCAAAAGGCTTTGTATCAAACTCGAGGAATACCTCGTCGATCGGACCGCAATAGTGTTCTACCGTTGCCCGGAGTTCCTCGAAGGGAACAGGTGCCACCTTGTCCTGGAGTTTTATCAGTTCCTCGTACATCTCCGGGGATATCATTTCCCGCCGCGTGGAAAGGATCTGGCCGAATTTCACAAAAGTCGGCCCGAGGTCCTCAAGGACGTGACGCATTCGTTCATACACCGTCATCCCACTGATTTGCGGGTGGAGCCTGGTACCGATATTCATATTTCTCAGGCCCGGTGAGAGATCCTCGAGCAGGGTCGTGCCGAAACCCCATTCGTAAAGGACCTCTGCTATCTGCCGGTAGCGTTTAAGACTAATCCCGGTCTTCGTATGCATGAACTACTAGTTGAGCCCACACCGGAAATAAGGCCTCGTATCTGTTTCGATAAGTGGAAATGTCGGGGTCTTTAAAATGTGTAACATTAAAATCCAGGGTTATGAGGTTCACCGGATTTCTATATTGTGTGGTCATCATTAACCGGTTGCCTTCTCATAATTTGCTCTGGATATTCTAGGGTTTTTTCCTGGCACCGTTCGTCCCGTCGCTGATAATCCGCCCATCCCTAAGCTGGATGATCCGATGGAAGTAGTCTTTATGCCAGTCCTCATGTGAGACCATCACGATAGTCTGATCGAAATCTTCGTTGATCTCTTTAAACAGGTCAAGGACCAGGCGTGAATTTTCCGAATCGAGGTTGGCACAGGGTTCGTCGGCAAAAAGGATGTCCGGTTTGTTTACCATGGCCCGGGCAATCGAGACTCGCTGTTGCTGGCCTCCGGACAACTCGCGTGGGAGATGGTCCCTGCGATCGCACATCCCGATCTTTTGCAGCACCTCAAAACTGTTTGTCCGGGACTGTTCCTCAGTACGGTCAACCCTCAGCATTGCCGGCAGGGAGACATTCTCCATAACCGTGAGGTCAGGTACGAGTGCATAATCCTGAAACACGTACCCAAGCCTGTAGAGCCGGAACTGGGTCTTTTCATAATCATTGAGGCGGGCTATGTCAGTGCCGTCAATAATAATTTTTCCTGAAGTGGGCTCATCCAGCAGCCCCAGCATATGGAGCAGGGTCGTTTTACCGCTGCCACTTGGGCCCATAATACCAAGGAATTCACCTTTACCAATATCGAGGGTTACCCCGTCGAGGGCATTTACTTCCACATCCCCCATGCGATAGATTCTTCTCAGGTCTTCTATTGCAATCATGGTATCAGGACCTCATGGCAGTCTGAATATCTTCGCGGGATATCTGGTAGGCTGGAACATACCCGGCGATGAGGGCAGCAATAAACAGGATCACAGAATTTATTAGAAGATCCAGCGGGGTGATATACAGGGTTGCTGACCATTCCGGTGTTACAATTGGATATTTTGTCATGTAAATGGCAAGTATTACCGAAATGATGATCCCGAGGATAATGCCCAGTAGACCGAGGATAATGACCTGGAATCCGTAGTTGTGCATAATCACTTCCTTGTCCACACCTATTGCCTTGAGGATTCCGATCTGTTTCCGGCTGTTGATTGTTTTAATGGTGATAACAATGAACAGCACAACGGTCGTAATTATGATACTGACGATTAACGATACCATGTTAATGATGGCGAAACTCTGGAGAATCCGTCCCATTTCCTTGCTCAACAGGTCGGACGTTGTCTGAACCCACCCGGTTCCACCGACCCCGTACGCGAGGAGTTCATCCTTGATAAACTTCTCCGAATATCCTGGTTTAGCCTTGACCGTTATTGAGTCCGCCTTATCGAGAGGTTTTCCCTCCACCTGTTCCATATCCGTCCAGGTAACAAACGCAGCACTATCCACGGGACTCCAGCCTGTGGCATAGATGCCTTTTACACGGTAATCTTTCGTGTAACCGTTGCCATACTCGACGCTGACTGAATCCCCGACCCGTACACCGCCGAGAGATTGCTGGAACTCATCTTCCTGGCGGACCGAGGCATCACCGACGATGGATCGCCCGATTATTATCTCGCCGGTATCTCCTTCTCCAAGATAACTACCGGCAATCATCTGCGTGAAGACAGGGGATACTTCCGTTTCATCCGTAGGTCTTATCGCCCGGACATTCACACCGAGAATCCGTTGCTTGTATTTGAATGTTGCCCCCTTGGAATAATGTGGGCTCGCACGTTGCACGCCCGGCATGCCATTGATCAGATCGAGAGTCGCGTCCAGGTCCGGGATGTATTGGGCACCTGGTTTGGGACTTACGAGGACATTTGAGACCTCGTAGTCCACAACCTGTTTTGTGATACTCTGCCCGATACCGTTGAACATGGAGGGAAGGAAGATCATGTTGGTGAAGCACAACCCGACAATCAGGATGGTCAGAATTGCACTTGATCTGCTTCCCCGCTGGAGTGATCGCAGTGCAAGCAGGAACGCGACTTTTAATTCTTTTTTACCCATGGAAGGGCTCCATTGCCGTTTTTCCGTGGGACGTACCAATAACGGTATACGAGGAACCCACCAACAAGGATAATCAGTATAATGATCACGATCGTTCCCGAGTAATCCTCGGGTATTATCCTGAGGGACAACTGTTTAACTATCGTATGGGTTCCAAGATCGTCTGTGTAGACAATCGTAGTGGTATAGTCATAAGTCCCACCGTTTGCCCCGTCAAGCATAAATACTGCCGGTGCATCGTTTCCTGGCTTGATCTTCCCTATAAACGACTGTTTCGTGCCGGTCATCGGCAGGTCGACCGTAGCTGCCACCTGCTTGGCCTCCCCGGTCCCTGTATTTTCAATCCTGATGGTAAGGTCAACCGGTTGATTTGCAACGACACGACGGGGGCTGGTATCCACCGATACAAAGCCAAGTTCCGCTTTTCCTTTCATCATGACGTCAATCGATGTACTATCGGTATGAACGGAACCATCCAGCCCATTGTACCTGATGGTCAACGGCACCCTGACAAGCCCTGGGGGCGTCAGTTTATCGGACAATAACACAACCTGAAGAGTCTTCTGGTCAGCGGCATTTATTGCACCGATATGATACAGGTCCGTGTTTTTCGGAGCGATCATACTGCTTACGTTGTCGATTTTCAGCGTTACGTCATCGGCCGTCGTATCTCCCGCGTTCCTGACTGAAATGGTCACCGGGATCTCATTACCCGGGTTAACCGTGTCCGGAAGAGAGTTCTCTACAATAAGGAGTGCCTGTTTCTGAATACCGACCGATGTATTCACATTCACCGGTATTGGGTATCGTGTGCTTCTTCCGGTCGTGTCAATCCAGACCTCCGGATAATACATATTACTATCCTGGGGTGCTCGCACGGTAAATGTCAAGGGAATCGACTGTCCGGGTCCGATTTCACCAACACGGTCGAAGTCCTTACTGACAACGATGAGGCCATTTCCGATAAGTTTGACACTTTCGATATTGACGTTGATATCCGTTACCGTCGTCGTGGTGAATTCGTTGGTAAAGAAACCTGAATTTTCCTTAGTCGTGGCACTTGTAGCGGTATTTTTTACTACGATTGAAATGGTGCCGAGACCATCCGGTACCATGATCGATGGGTTTACTTTGTATTCTGTAATCATTACTGTCGGTTCACCGGCCGCTGATGATACAGGTATGATGACCGGGATTATGGCAATGAGCATTACGAATAATAACGCGTTGATGATACTTGTTTTCATGAAGCTAAACCCCCGTGGGGACATTCTTCCGGCCACCGTAGGCCTCCGGAGAAATTCTGGGTATATTCATTAATTTTTTCAGTTAAGCCGGCAATTCCTGGTAAATTCATGGGGTTACCAGTACGGACGTACAATTCTATATTTCTTACATCTCTGCATAGGATCTTGCTATATACTCCGGGAGAGAGTTCGTTCCTTCCCGAAGCAGCTCTTCCGGAACTGTGAATCATACAGCCTCCAGGTTAACCGACCCTGCGCCTTGTTCGATCGTCAGAAAAATCTCTGGCTGTGTCGGATCATTCCCGCCAGTTCTATATGCACCCAGTTCCGTTACCAGGCCTTTGTTCGAGATATGACCGATTCCCTGTTCAAGGGCAATCGTGACATTTCCTTCTTTCGACACCCGAACCGTAAGATCTCCAGCATGGTGATTGACCGTACCGGTAAAATCACCGCCTTTGTAGTTGCTGAGATCAATGTTCATATCTCCGGGACCCGCACTTACCGTGAGAGCCGTGAGATTCAGCGATCCTATGTCAAGCCTCGTATCGCCGGCACCCGAGCGAACTGATAAGGCCATGGGGACATGTGGATTCAGTGAGATATCCAGAACCTTTGGAATTATCAGGCTAACCTGATTATTCTCACCGGGCTGGGTATAGTCGATATCAACCGATTTCCAGGGACCCGGGGTTACTAATTTGGTTGCGGGAACTATCCTGATTACCGGTTTCCCACCGGGGCCCTCTGCATAAGCGGTGGATTTAAGCAGGCTGTAATTGTCAGAGCCGGCATTGACTTTCAATTCCCCGGTTCCGAATTTTACTGCTATATCGGCACCATATATCCCGTCCAGTGGAATAACGGTTGTCTCCGGTGAATGCAACATCGTGCCGTTGAATGGTACTGATAACCCGTCCTGTATGAGCGGGGCACCAGACCAGGCAAGTATTCCGAAGCCGATGGCGAACGATGCGATACAAATGGCACTCAGCCACAGCACAATCCTGTGTATCTTCCCGGAGGATCTTCCCGTTTTGCAGTACTTACATTTCCACCCGGGACCGGTCGACGGATCTAATGTCATATTACATCACCCGTGCCTTTAATCACGGAAATATTCCATTTAAGGTACCTGATGGCAAGTCGGTAGAAAAACCGGGCGAGGTAATAATCTCCGATAATGAGGAGGAGCCCGAAGGTCGTCATTCCGATGGAGAGGAAAATCCCTGCTGCCGGCGACAACCATAATGGGAGCCACGGGGCACCTGCTAGCTGAAGGACGGCAAGCACAAAGGAAAAAGGTCCGAACAGGGATAGTGCTCCTCCTGCCAGGAATATTACCGCAAGTATGACAAGGAGCAGGATAAACGGCACCACGACGAATACCAGGTTGAACAGCCCTAACCCGAGGGTCGCCACTATGGCGTGCCATATGTTGCCACATGATCTGGACTGTTCAGCCTTGTGGACAAGATACACTGCATTCAGTTCTCTTGCAACATCATCGGGGGAACCGAGGGACTTGAAAAGATCTTCTTCAGATCTGCCTTCAGATTTTCCAATCCTGAAATGCTCGGAGTAATCATAAACAATATCCTCCACCTGTTCTCTCCCAAGTCGCCCTGAAAGATAATTCCGCAAAACTCTGATATACTCCTCTTCAGTCTGCGGCACCAGGGACCACCTCCAGAAGCTTACTTACTGATTGAGCGAACTGCATCCATTCCTCCCTTAATTCCCGTTCGTTATTTCGTCCTGCATCGGTCAGACGGTAATATTTCCTGGGTGGGCCCTCAACGGATTCCTGCAGGTATGTAGTCACAAAACCTTCATCCCTGAGACGCCTGAGGAGAGGATAAATCGTCCCCTCCGAGATGTCGATTCGTTTGGAAATTTCGTTTACGAGTTCGTACCCGTAGCAGTCCTTGTGTGCGAGCACCGAGAGGACACATAATTCGAGCACGCCCTTCTTAAACTGAATATTCATTGGAATCTCCTTTTGACCGATGTATTGCCCTTATGGTGGCCTTGATTGGGGATACAATACCACAATGTTTTGTCGGGGTCAATGGGTACACATAGTATTGAATTATGCCATACATGATATCTTGTTATACAAGATACTAGATACTGGTTAGACCTTGTTATATATAATACATGTCAACTGAAAATCACCCGGAAAAATTTACAGAATTTTCTTAAATGCTCTCCATCTTGGAAAAAACCCGTGATCCCGGAATTATTTGGTTCTCTATAATCACCTGGTTATGGTATCAGATCTTTTTCATCAATGCGAGTGTGAGTAACAGTAATGATACGATTGCATCGATGCCCAGACAACTAATGAATATCCAGGAAGGAATTTTCTTAAGTTCACTGGAAGCGCTTTGTACACCCTGATATTGAGTGTCTGCATTGGTATCGGTTCCCAATTGGCTGGTGATAGATGAAACATCCTTATTTGAATTAGTATTTTCGGCTATTGCCGCCACCGAATTCCCAGCAGGGCTCCCGGTTACAGGCTCTGAATTGAGTCCACTCCGGGATTCTGAACCAGAATTACCCGCTGTTGCCCCACCGGTTGCGGATTGGGGATTGAGTACGCTTTGAGAGTCCGAAACGGGGTTATTCCCGGTACTGCCATCGGTTGAAGGTTCGATATAAACGCTGTTCTGTTGCCCTGAACCAAAATCACTATTGCCTGAAAGATACGATGTTTCCAAAATATTCACCTGGGAAAAGAAAAAAGGGAAACCTGAGGTAAACTTGCAGGATGCTGTTTGTGGATAATCCATTCCCGATCCGCTGACAGCTGCCGATCCCGTAATTACGATAAAAAAACTAACGATTACTACAATTGCGATAACTATTATTTCCGGTTTTATGAGACTCACCGTCAGATGATTTGTATCTTTGAAGAATACAGGACTGAATTAGTATTTATACACATTGATTTTTTTGTATCAGCACAATTGATATTGAATATGGTCAGCGAATTGCGGGGGGGTGGCTGAAAGCAGGCTTTGCCTTCTTTACCAGATTGAAAAGACTGGCTGTATTTTTTCTTTATTCAATTGATTGGTGTCTTTTGATTTTTAATTCCTGATGGGTTGTTCCTGGCATAACTATATAGTTATAATCCAGAAGGAAATCGTCTTCCATATATACCATTCCGTATCATCATTACCTTTACTCAAATTGGAGTTAATGTTATGAGCGAAACACGAGAGAGAGAGTCAATTGTAAAAATTAAGGATATAACCGCAGGTGCCGGGGCACTTGGTCTCCTTGGGTACGGAATGACCGGGGTCCTCCTCGGTATGGCAAACGCCGGGTTAATAGAAGTGGGATCGATGATCCTCGGTATGGTCATCTTTTATGGCGGGTTCGCACAATTTGTTGCCGGTATCATGGAATGGAAAAAAGGCAATACCTATGGAATGGTTGCATATGCATCGTACGGACTGTTCTGGTTCTCGTTCGGGGCCCTGCTTCTCCTGCCGGTGATTGGACTTGCAAAAAGTACCGGCGGTCCGGCAGCAATTGCAGCATACCTCGCACTGTGGGGCATTTTTACTTCGATCCTGTTTATTGGTTCGTTAAAAATGTCGAAATCGCTGCAGTTTGTTCTTGGAACGCTTGCACTTCTCTTCTTCCTTCTTGCAGCCGGGGCTGCAACCGGAAACAACACCCTGACGGTTGTCGGGGGATATGTAGGGATCATCAGCGGATTTGCAGCTATCTACACCGCGCTTGCACCAGTCCTGAATGATATTTACGGCAGGAGTATCGCGCCGCTTGGATAATTAAAAATAACATATTTCAAGACTTTTTTTCCTGATACATTAATCCTCGAAATTCAAGGCATTGCCTGATTTTTAATAACGATTCGGATAAAAAAATTTCACGGGAAACGGAAAAATGATCCTGAATGGGCGAAAAGCCGTTTTTCGGACTTCACAAAAAACAAAACTGCAGGAATTAATTGTACCTGGTAAGGGACCAACGTATTGAATAGGTTAAATAAAACGTGGCACCAAAATGCTTTACATGGCATTGTCCGAAAAGCAGGAACTGGAAATTGTTGAAATGTTTGCTGTCTACGCAGAAGCATATCATAAAAAAGACAAATCAGTCTTCTCCGCTATCTGTTCCCCGGATATTATCGGGTTTGGAAGTGGTCCTGATGAAGAGTTTACGGGGCGGAAAGAGCTTATGGCGGGAATTGCCCGGGATTTCAGGCAGGCTTCATCGTTGCATATCAGGTTTCGCGATATGTGGATCAACGGTGATGGCCGGGTAGCCTGGGTCACATGCGGGGCTGATTTCCTGGCTGGTATCCGTGACCAACAGGTCTGCATGTACGGACGTATGACCGCCGTCCTGAAAAATACCGGCCGGGCCTGGCGCTTTGAGCAGGTGCATTTCTCAATGCCATTCGAAGGTCAGGAATCAGGGGAGTCATTCCCGGGCTTAAATTCCTAGTTCAAATTTTTATGGCAATTGACTTTTACATGGTTTTTCAGGAAAATTGAAGTACAAGGACCGAATAAAAGTGATTTTAAGGAGTAATGAAGAATAAACCCGTTTTATAATTTTTTTAGTCAAATTCTCGGACACCCTGGAAATCAGGACATCCTAGTAACTATTTCTTCAGTATAGTAACCAGTATAATGGAACAACGAAAATCCGGAATTCTAACTATTGAGGTAACTTCGGATCCCCAGGATTCGATTTTTTCATGTATTCTTTTAATTATGAGTAAGATATGTGTGAATAATCCCCTGTAATTGATCGGGCTCAATCGGTTTTTGCACGGTCCCGACAATGTCCTTGCCATATTTTTTCAGTTCTTCCTGACTGAGGCCCCATCCTGAGACAATCATTACCGGGATCGACGCAAGTTTCTTATCTTTTCTTCGTTCTTCAAGGAACTGAAGTCCCGTGATCGGTGTCATCATGAGATCAAGGAATATGAGGGCGGGGGCCGGAGACTCTTCAGGTAATTGTTTCAACGCATCCAGCGGGTCCTGGTATGGAAGGGGGATATAACCGAAAATCCTTACTAACTGGGTAAATATCTCAAGGATATCCGGGTTGTCGTCGACGAGGGCAATTCTTTCCATACTTATTTCCTATCCCCGTTTCAGGAGGTAATATATGAGCACTTGTCCTTTTTCTGGTCTTCAAGCTTTCGCTAAGTTTCAGATAAACAGTATGTTTTGATTAGAGGGCAAGGTCCGGGATTAAGAAGATTAAGGGGAAGTACAAAACAGGACTAATGGATAGTAAACCATTGTTTCTGATTTTTGGAGTCCAATATGATACTGGGATGAGTAATAGTTAAAAAAAGCAAATCATTTTTTTTTTGGGCCCCTTTTAAGGAGTAATTATCGATTGTCGGCAATTTGCCTGAGGTCCAATTGCATGCTCTACTTTATCGAGCAGGTCCTCATCGAGGAACGGTTTAAAAATTATCCCTTGTGGTGCGATCTCCTGCATACGTTCGAGTGCGGTACCGGAAGTATAGGCCGTGACGAAGATAATCGGAACAGAAAACCGCTGCCGGATCTCCTGGGCTGTCTCGATCCCGTCTATATGTCCTGCAAGGCCGATATCCATCAGAATAAGGTCTGGTTCCGTAGACTTTTCGAGAGACTGGAGAACTGCTTCTCCTGATGCAGCGAGGCCTGTAACCCGATATCCCGCTTTTTCGATCAGTTCTGTCAGTTGAAGGGCAATCAGGCCCTCGTCCTCAACTACAAGAATGCTTTTTTCACGCTTGAGGCTTAGTCCGTTATCGTCGATGAAATTGTGATCAGCCATTGCCATTATTGTTGCTTCCCCTCATCAACAATAATTTCTTTCGCTAATGTTTCACATTTGTTTCGCCGGGTAATGTTAGCTGCAGTGATTAACACGATTGATCACTTTTATCCGAAACCCTGTGAAATTCAATATTCCTATCTGAAAGTAATTTACTGTATCAGATATATGGAGTGTCGAAAAAATGAATCAACTAATTTTTTCCCAATACGAATCTGAACCATCTTACCTGATCTATCGAAGCCCTTACGTAATATAAGAAAATTATTCGCCTTCCCAATACGGGACGAGATGTATGGTCAAACCCGGAACGTGCGAACTCGCATTGATTTTTACCTTGACTTCGTTTCATGTTGAAGAAGATTATCGTTGCATCTTATTGTTCAGCCAATGACCTCGGATGTATCATTATGACAATAATAAATGCGACGATGCATAATCCTGCATAGATGGAAAAAAGGATCCTTTCAGCAGACAAAAGTTCAGAAGGATTTGCGGAAGTAACGATCTTCGGCACCGAGAAGACCCCAAATACAAGGGTGACGAGTGCCATCGACAGGGTGTTACCCATCAGTCTCATCGTCTCTATCGCCCCGGACCCGAATCCGTACTGTTCCCGTGGCAGGGTCCCGATAGTAAGGTTGGCCATTGAGGGCTGGAATAATGCGGCTCCCAGTCCACCGAGAACAAGGGAAATAAGGATAACCACAATTGGAATATCAGTACCAATCCTGACAAGCAGCAGATATGAGATAAATGTGAGGATTATTCCCGCGATCGCAATATATCTCCTTGAAAACCGATCGGACAATTTTCCCCCGAAGAATGCCGGAGTAATTGACACGGCCCCGGCGACGAGGATCAATCCCGTGGTCCGTGCGTCCAGTCCCCTGACGAGCTGCAGGTAAAGACTCAGGAGAAATATTACGGCAAATGCCCCGGTAAAGTATACAACAATTGCAATATTGGAGACAAGGAACCGGTGATTATGCTTCAGGGACGAAAAATCAATTAACCTGGCCTCTGCATGTCGTTCGATGAGGTAAAAAATTGCCAGGAATACTATCCCGATAATCAGAAGGCCGGCCCCAATGACAACCGAAGGATAGGACAGTCCGGCCATAATGAAACCCAGAGCAACAATATAGAAGACGATATTTGCAACGCCAGGGGGACGGTTCATGGCCAGAGCGCATTCACCGCTGATCCTCATGGTCACAAGGGTAACAATGCAAAGCGCGATTGGAACTGTCACAAGAAAAATACTTCTCCATCCGATGTAGAACGAGAGAAAACCCCCGATTAAAAATCCCGATGTAAGGCCGGTAACCATCGCGGTTATATTGATTCCGATAGCCTGTCCCCGTTTCTCGGGTGGATAAACGAGGGACAGGAGGGCGATAGTTGTGGAAAAAATAATCGCTGCACCTATTCCCGCAAGCAGTCTCCCGGTAAGAAGGACCATGTAACCCGGGGCCAGACCGCATACAAGGCCTGCTACTGCATATATCCCGGCCCCGATCCGGAACATCCGTTTCATTCCTTTCAGGTCGGCTATTTTCCCAAACGGGATGAGGAAGGCGGTTGCCGTAATAAAAAATGCCGTCCCAAGCCAGCTCAGCGCTGCAGGGTCGACGCCAAACTCGGTACCGATGGCCGGTGTCGCCACAATCTGCCCCGAAACAAGGAAGGGGGCAATAAATGAAGCAGCTAATGTAGAAATGATAACGGCATGTCTGTTCCTCTCCGATACCATGGATAACGGATGAATAAATTATACTAATCCGTATTAATTTTTCGGTAACCTGAACATTCGGATAAGTTTTGCTTTTCAGGGAATCATGTAGCGTCTTAACCCAGCCCCGAAGTCTTCACTGGATTCCGTTAATAATCCACAGCACTGGAAACAGTTACGGGATGACAGATGATCATTTTTCATGCGGATTGACTCCCCTGAAGGAAGAGGTGTGCAAAGGCCTCTGACCGCATGGGAGCGGGACCATTTTATCGGGATATCCTTAAATTGCGATTAAAATGGTTTTTTACTAAAACCCGGCTGCCCATTAGAAAACGTGAATTTTAAGGAATCCGAAAGTGGTGAGAAGCAAAAAATAAGTAATATGGTGAGGGATTTGCGAAGTATCGCTTCAAAAGAAGACCTAAACACATCGGAGTTAAAAGAAGGCTAAATCGGGCTCAACCAACGAACAGGGGCGGGTTATCCCTGGTAGGCAGGATAAATAATATCCAAATTAAAAAGTGCTTTCCAATAATTCATTGGGATTTTGGGCGTTTTTTCCATGGGTAATGTCGGCAAAAAATACAAAAGACCGTATCGAGAGAATATCAAAAAAAAAAGATAATGCCGCCTATCTTTTGATGTATTTTCTCAGTTCGAGAATCAGGATAATCCCGGTCACAACAATACCAATCAGGATCAGCATCTGCGGTGCAATATATGTCAGCTGGAATGCTATATTCAGTATTGGAATATAGATTCCGGCGATCATGAACAGAATTGCCGCGATAGCCCACAAGTTGATAATACTGTTGGAAAAAATATGCTTCGAAAATAAAGGGTCTTTCTCCGATCTTGATGTGTAAGCAAGCGCAATATGACCGAATATCCAGGCCGCGAATGCGCAGGTCTGAGTTATTTCATGACTGAACCCTCCTATTACTGCAGCGAGGTACACCCCCATTACCGCGATAAACATGAAAGCTCCCCTCGTCATGACGGCCCGGATCATCGGCCTGTCAAAAACCGGGTGCTTAGGGTCCCGGGGCGGTCGGACGTAAATGTCATTCTCGGCCGGTTCGCTCACAAATCCTGCGGAAGCACCGATATCCATGAATAATTCCAACAGGATAATCTGAATCGGTGCGAAAGGAAGCCCTATACCGAATAGGACAGGTACGAGGAAAATTGCAATAAGGGCAGTTTTTATCGAGAGATAATATCGTATCCCCTTTACAAGGTTATCAAAAAATTTCCGTCCCTCAAAAATACCCCGTGTTATGGTAATGTAGTTATCATCGGCAAGGACAACCTCCGCAGCGTCCCTTGCCACATCGGTACCTTTTATCCCCATCGCAATGCCGATGTCAGCTCCCCTGAGCGCAAGCGTATCATTGATACCGTCGCCGGTAACAGCCACGACTTCTCCACCTTCCTGCAGGGCCCTGACTATCCGGTATTTGTGCTCCGGCGTGGTCCTCGCAAAGATATCGGTTTCTTTTACTACACGGGAGAGGTCCTGGTCGTTGATCCGATCGAGGTCATCCCCGGTGAGGACCCGCCGGTCTGAAATATTAATTCCCACCTCCCGGGCTATTGCACCGGCAGTGAGCGGGTGATCGCCGGTCACCATGATCGTACGGATTCCGGCAACCCTTGCCTTCTCAATGGTTTCTTTTACACCGGGCCGGGGTGGGTCCTCGAATGCGACCAGGCCTCCGAAAACGAGGTCCTTTTCCAGGAGATCAAAACGGGATATGTCTTGTTCGTTTCCGATAACACGGGAGGCAACAGCGATTACCCGCCTTCCCTTTTCGGTCTCCCGGAGGAGGTCCCTTTCGATACCATCCGGGATCTCCCGGCACCGTTTGAAAATTTCTTCCGGGGCCCCGGTCATAAAAATGGTGACTTTCCTGTCCCGTATTCCTTATCACGGACCTCGTTTTACGTCCGTTTCCAAAATCCCTCACTGCTTCGGACTGATACTTCATTCCGTTTATACCAAGATCTGTTGCCCGTTCCCTTATTGCCTCATCAAGAGGTGATGTGATAAATTCCGGGAGGCATAAATCTGCAATAGCGATGATGCTACGATCGTTTTCCGGATAAAGAGCGGCAATCTTCATCTTCGCTTCGGTTATCGTTCCCGTTTTGTCAGTTACAATAACCGTTGCATTTCCAAGCGTTTCAGCCGCTTTTATCTTTTTGATGAGAAAATTGTGCCTGGAGAGCTGGTAGGCCCCGATACCAAGGACCATCGTAATAATAATGGGTAATTCCTCCGGGATTGTTGCAAATGCGAGTGATAACCCCGTGAGGACCATGGTGCGGATATCTCCCCCGCGAAGGATCCCGATAACGGTTATCAGGACACAAAAAAATACTGCAACGTACACCAGTTTTCCGGCGAGGTCCTTCATCGCAAGCTGGAGAGCTGTTTTTGGGGGTCGGATATCTTTTGCAGTCCGGGCAATCTGTCCGAGCCTTGTATTTTTTCCCGTTGCAAAAATCCTGGCACTCCCCTCCCCGGATACGATTACTGTCCCGGCAAAAAGATGGTCCCCTTCATTTTTTATTACCTGGACAGATTCCCCGGTTAATGCAGACTCGTCACACTGGAGCCCGTTCGATGAGATAATGATTGCATCAGCCGGAATTTTCGTCCCTGTATTGAGGATAATAACGTCGTCCGGTACGAGTTCACGCGGATCGATGTGGATGATTACCCTGTCCCGGAGAACTGCTGCTGTCGGGGAAGCAATCTGCCCCAGTGCTGCGATCGCATTTTTCGCCCGGAATTCATTATAAACCTCGACGAAAACAAGGAGGGAGATAATCACAAAAATGGTCAGGGCATCAAAGATCCCACCCCAGATGCTGTACACCACTCCGACAAAAAGGAGGAGCAGGATCATCGGCTCGGTAATCTCATGCTTCGCGATTCCGGAAAAACTAATCATTTGGGGTTGAAATATTTCATTCGGTCCCACATGAGACAGGATTTCCCGTGCTTTTGCAGAACTTAATCCGTACCCGTCCTCAGTTACTGAAGAAAAGCTTCCGTCCTTATTCATACCTTTGTTTCCCGGAATAGTTCTCCCGACCAATAATGTCTGGATATACGCTGCTATAGAATGATTTAACGGATATACATTGTTATCTGATTTGCCACGTTCCGGCAGATGATGAAACGAGCCCTGGCATAAAGCATTCAGGTAAGGTTCTTTGCCTGGCTGAAAGGTTTTTAATATCCTTTCCATTATAACCCTGAATTGTAACCTGGCAATATTTGCAAACTATGGAAAAGTTTTTCTTTTAAGGAGGCTGTTTTTCAACATATTCTGTAAGAGCTACAAAATTTGGGAGAGGACCCAGAAATATGATCAAGCCGTTACCTATCGAAGATTACCGGGCTGTTTATGAACCCGGACAGGTTGAGTGCGATTCGACCGATCACCTGACCGCTTCCTACGAGATTATCGGTCAGGACAGGGCACAAAAAGCATTGCGATTCGGCCTTGAAATCCAGGAAAAAGGATTTAACATATTTGTTTCCGGAATCCCGGGCACCGGTCGCAGGACCGCGGTCAGGAAGTTCCTTGACGAACTTGCCAAGAAAAAACCAAAGGCTGATGACTGGGTATATGTGAACAACTTTTCCAACCAGTATGAACCCATCGCCATCCGGCTCCCGGCTGGTATGGGAAACCAGTTTAAAGCCGATATTGCATCGTTCATCGACGAGGCTCGCCGGGGACTTCCAAAAGCTTTTGAAAGCGAGGATTATGCAATAAAACAACAGCAGGCAATTGATAAGCTCTCAAAAGAGAGGGAAGAGATCGTTAAGCAGGTGAACGAAAAAGCTGAAGGGATGGGTTTTACCATCCAGATGGGACCGACCGGCCTGCTGGTAATTCCGGTTGTGGATGGGAAACCCGTTACTCCTGAAGAATTTGAGAAACTACCGGCAGATACCCAGAGTGCGATCCTTGAAAAACGGGAAGCGTTGAACGCAGATTTACGAAATGGTTTCCGGCTCCTGCGTGACCTCGATACCCGTGGGAACGAAGCTGTTACGAAGGTCAATAACGATATAACGCTCTTCGTTATCGGCCACCTTGTTGACGGGCTGAAGGAAAAATACAAGGATGACAACGAAATAATCCAATATATTGACTCTGTGCAGAAAGATATTCTTGACAACCTCAACGTCTTTCTCGGGCAGGACCAGGCACAGCAGCAACAGGTGCCCCCACAGTTTCAGCAGTTCATCACGAAAGATTCGGCATTCAGAAAATATGATGTGAATGTCCTGGTGGACAATTCAGGTACTGATGGGGCCCCGGTGATCTTCGAAGACAATCCAAACTACCAGAACCTGTTTGGAAAATCAGAGAAGGAGTTTTTGTTCGGTGTCGTAACAACCGATTTTTCCATGATACACCCGGGCTCCCTTCATAAGGCAAACGGGGGGTTCCTTGTCCTTCCCGTCATTGAATTGTTCAGGTACCCGTTTGTATGGGACGAATTAAAAACCTCGATCAAGACCGGACAGGTTGTTATCGAGGAACCGGGAGAACGGGCGGGTTTCATAGCCGCCCGCAGCCTGAAACCGGAGCCTATTCCACTGAACGTTAAAATCATCCTGATCGGGACACCCGAAGCCAACCAGATATTAAGCAATGGGGAGCCGGATTACCCGGAACTTTTCAAAGTCAGGGCGGATTTTGACATTACAATGGACAGGACCCCGGACAACGCGAAAAAATATGCTTCTTATATTTGCGGCCTCTGTAAAAGGTTCAAATTACGGCACCTCGATAATACAGCAGTTGCAAAAGTTGTAGAATACGGTTCCCGTCTCGCGGATGACCAGAAAAAACTTTCAACCAGATTTGCAGCCGTTGCAGACCTGATCAGGGAAGCGAATTTTTATGCGATCGAGGAAAATTCCGCATATATTACTGCTTCACAGATCATGAAGGCGATCGAGGAGAAAATTTACCGGTCAAACCTGATAGAAGAAAAGATCCAGGAATTCATCGAACGCGGCATTTACCTTATAGACACCGAGAGTGAAAAGGTTGGTCAGATTAACGGGTTATCGGTATTGGGATTTGGAGATTTCGCGTTTGGCCAGCCGTCCCGTGTCACTGCAAGTGTTGCAGTAGGCCGTGACGGGATTGTTGACATTGAACGTCAGGCCGGGATGAGCGGGCCAACTCATACAAAAGGAGTCCTTATCCTCGGAGGCTACCTCGCAGAGAACTATGCGACCGATAAACCATTGAGCATAAGTGCAAAGCTCGTATTTGAACAGAGTTATTCAGGGGTCGACGGGGACAGTGCATCGAGTGCAGAACTCTATGCCATCTTGTCTGCTCTCTCCGGCCTGCCGATAAAACAGTCACTTGCGGTTACCGGCTCTGTTAACCAGAAGGGAGAAGTCCAGGCAATCGGGGGAGTCAATTACAAGTTAGAAGGGTTTTACGAGGTCTGTAAGAAAAAGGGACTGACAGGTAAACAAGGTGCCATGATTCCCGCTAGTAACGTCCAGGACCTGATGCTCAAGGAAGATCTGGTGAATGCCGGAAAGGAAGGAAAATTTACAATTTACCCTGTTCATTCTATCGACGAAGGAATTGAAGTCCTGACGGGTGTTCCTGCCGGAAAGAAAAGACCTAACGGGACATTTCCGGAAGGAACGGTTCACTACCTTGTTAACAAAAGGTTACGGGAAATGGCCGAAAGTGTCAGGGAATACATGGTACAGGGAAATTAATAACGCCCCTTATTTTTATCCGGTATGTCAGACCTGGGTATTTTCATTTCATGATCAAGTTGAACGTGTTCCTGATTTTCTTCTTACACAATAATAAGGCAGGATAGTACTTTTTTTCTCTGCATATCGTAGGTATAATAAGAATTACCTGGAGATTCCCTCACATGCCGAAAAACCGCTACGTTCATGGATATTCTCATCGCGAGTCGGAACGGCTCGCAGACCAGGCCGAGACCCTGACTTCACTCCTTCATAATGATACCCGCTACCCTGCCGGCTCACATGTCCTGGAAGCAGGTTGCGGAATCGGGGCCCAGACGGTAATCCTCGCAAAAAACAGCCCGGATGCACTGATTACGTCGGTTGACATATCAGAGGATTCTCTCCGTAGGGCCGGGGAAAAGGTCCGCCAGGAGGGGATCACCAACGTGACCTTCCGGCAGGGAGACATATTCAGACTCCCGTTTGCACCAGGTAGTTTTGACCACATTTTCGTCTGTTTCGTACTTGAGCATCTTTCAGAACCACTCCGGGCGCTTGAACAGCTTCGCCCTCTCCTTAAGGAGGATGGAACTCTCACTGTTATTGAAGGCGACCACGGATCAACCTTCTTCCACCCTGATAATGAAGATGCCCGCCGGGCGGTACAGTGTCTCGTGGAGTTACAGAAGCAACCGGGTGGTAATGCTTTAATCGGAAGGGAACTCTACCCGCTTGTTTGTGGTGCAGGATACAGGGATGTTCATGTTTCACCGAGGATGGTGTACGTGGACGCTTCCCACCCGGTTCTCGTGGAAGGATTTACCAAACTGACTTTTACCGCAATGGTTGAAGGAGTGGGGCCGGAAGTTTTGAAACAGGGGTTGATGGATGCCGAATCATGGAACCGTGGAATTGCCGCCCTCTATCGCACCGCGGAGCCCGACGGCGTTTTCTGTTACACGTTTTTCAAGGCAACCGCCCGGAAATAGGGCCAGGAGAAATGAAATTGAAGATATCAGTAATCCTTGCGCATCCGGACCCGGGGAGTTTCAACCATGCGATAGCCGATACCGTTATGGTGGCCCTCCGACAGAATGGCCATGCGATTTATTTTCACGATCTTTACGCCGAGGGGTTCGAACCGGTCCTGCACCGTGAGGAGATCCCGCGTGATGCCGTTCTCCCGGAACATATTGCCCGGCATTGTGAGGAAATAGCCGCAGTGGATGGGATCGTCATAATCCATCCAAACTGGTGGGGGATGCCGCCTGCGATCCTCAAAGGCTTCATCGATCGGGTTTTCCGTCCCGGGATCACGTACCGGTTTCTCGAGGGTGATGCGGGGGAAGGGATCCCATCCGGTCTTCTCCGTGCAAAGGCTGCGCTGGTTTTCAACACGGCAAATACACCGTCGCCGCGTGAACAGGAAGTCTTTGGAGATCCGCTTGAACGGCTCTGGAAGGACTGTATCTGTGGCTTTTGTGGGATCCCCTTTTTCAGACGACGAATGTTCGGGGTGATCGTGACCAGCAGCAGGGAACAAAGGATGCAATGGCTTGCTGAAGTGCACTGCCTGGTACTTGATATGTTTCCCCGCGATAACGCCTGACTATCGGTAATCTTTTTCTACTACGGTGTTCGTATGGTCTTATCAGGTAACCCTATGGACATCTCTGATTGTGTGAGATTTGCAAATGAAAATCCCGTCGCCTATGTTGCAACCGTGGAGGGCATCCAACCCCGGGTGAGGGCTCTCAACCTGTGGTTTGCGGATAAGACCGGGTTTTATTTCCATACGATAGCTCACAAAAACGTCGTCGCCCAGGTCCGGATGAACCCAAATGCCGAAGTATGCTTCACGGCCCCGCCCAGACCTCCGAACCCCGTCGAAATGATGAGGGTAACAGGGAGTTTTGATACGGCACAGGATACGTTCCTCAGGAGAAAACTGATCGAGGATCGCCCGTTCCTCATGAGAATGGGTATCACCGGTCCCGACGATCCTAACCTCCTCATACTCTGTATACCACACGGAGAAGTAAAGATCTGGCGCATGGAGAATTTCCTGATGGGGAAGGAATCCGCGATTATCACGTTCTGATCCTTTTATAGCGGATATACTGGAAAAACTATTTGGGCTTCTCCCAGGCAGGACCGGACCGTATCTTCCGGTATTACAGGAAAACCATAGCGCTGCAGATGGAATTTTTTTGTCAGAACGTATTTCGAAGGAGTCCCGACTGGCAATTCACCTGAGTGGTTGGATTTTAAACCTCACT
The DNA here is from genome assembly GCA_963815625.1 of uncultured Methanomicrobiales archaeon. GTDB lineage: Archaea > Halobacteriota > Methanomicrobia > Methanomicrobiales > Methanospirillaceae > CAIKOD01. The sequence continues at coordinate 60,980 of CAWFHG010000005.1, read as the reverse complement.
TATCGATGTTTCACATGCGGGCTTACTAATCCAAGACACAAATATCGTCAATGGATCGGTAAATATAATCCATTTACTGGACCTGAATCAATTTCTCCCGGTTTAAGTGCCTTCCCGGACTTTCCCACGGGAATACGATGCAGCGATACCGATCAGCCCGAGGAGAAGAAATACCAGAAACGCGATATTGACACTCGTTTGCAACTCGGGATACACTTCAGGGGTGATCCGGACCGTCCCAATAACCGCAGAAAATACCAGCATCGCAATGGCAAGGCTGAGCATCTGCCCGATGGCCCTCATCGTGGAGACCATGCTGGAAGCAAGGCCGAGGTACCGCACTTCCACGGAACTCATGATGGCATTGGTATTTGGCGAGGAAAAAAGACCATAGCCCAGACCCAGAATTGCGAGCCCCGTGATAATGACAAAAATGGGTGTCGTAGGAGAGATGAGCATCAGAATGCCGAGGCCTAACGTAGTGATGGCCATACCGGCCGTGGCGAGTATCCGGGGCTCTATCCTGTCCGAGAAGTGGCCGGCGGCCGGGGAAACGATCATCTGGACTACCGGCTGGGCAATGAGTATCAGCCCCGTGGTCTGCGGATCGATACCACGGTTGTACTGCAGGTACAGGCTGATAAGGAAACCGACTGCAAAGACCATGGCATAGTTGATCAGGGCTGCGATATTTGAGTAGAGAAAAACCGGGCTTTTCCTGAACAAACCGATTTCGACTATCGGGGTCGGCACCCGCTGTTCCCACCAGATGAACAGGACGAGGAGGACAAGACCGGATACCATCCAGAAAAGACCTGAACCGGAAGGCAGCAGGGTGAGACCATAGATACAGCCGAACAACATCACGCCGTAGAGCAATGCACCCGGAATATCGAAGCGCCATTCGTTTGTTTCTTTCCATTCCCCCGGGATATAGAAGACGGTAAGCGCTATAACAATGATGGCAAGGGGGATATTGACAAGGAAGATGCTTGGCCATCCGAGATTGTAGGTAAGGACGCCCCCGATAAACGGCCCGAGAGAGAGCCCGGCATACACCGTTGCCGTGATAATTCCGATTGCACGCCCCCGTTCCCCGGGTGGAAAGACCGAAGTGACAATGGCAATCGACGTGGAGAATACCATAGCACCACCAAGTGCCTGGATGACCCGTGCCGTGATGATTACGGGACCTGACCATGACACGGCCGCAAGGAAGGACCCCAGGGCAAACAGGATATTCCCGAGGATGAAAAACCTCTTCCGCCCGTACATATCGGCAAGTCTCCCGAACGGGACGATGCAGATCGCAGCCGTGAGCAGGTACGCAGAAGTGACCCACCCAAGCGTTACAGCATCGATATCGAACGAGACACTGATGGCCGGCAGGGCGACATTCAGGGAGGAAACGGTGTACGGGACGAGGAACGAAGCGAGGGAAGCGACAGCCAGGAGAACTCTCTTCTCACCATCACCGTACATGGAAGGAGATGTTAGGTGTGCAGGCAGATGAGGATTTTTATCTCCCGCCCCGGGTCCACCGACCACAAGGTACTCAATTCCCAATCCCAAACAATTGAGTATCATGACCCCGGAAGAATTTTTTTACTCAATATTTACCGGTCTGCCTCGACAGGGACCGGGATGTGAGGGTGCTACACGGAAAGCATTCTCATATATCCCCTGCCTGCCGGAACAAGCACAGATCCTTGATATCGGGTGTGGCACTGGTGCACAGACCCGGGCCCTTTTGGGGCTGACCAATGGCACGATAACCGCGGTTGACAACTACCAGCCGTTTCTTGATGCCATTACCATCCGTGGACAAACGGGAGGTGCAGGGGACAGGATCCGGACCGTGAACGCTTCAATGGATTCTCTGCCATTTGAAAATGGCCGGTTTGACCTTATCTGGTCTGAAGGTGCCATCTACATAATGGGGTTCGGGGATGGCCTCTCCTATTGGAAACAATTCTGCAGGAAAGGCGGATATATTGTTGTCTCGGATGTTTCGTGGTTTGAAAAGGACCCGCCCGGCGAGCTCGTAGAGTTCTGGGAGAAGGAGGGATGTATCCCTCTTACGGAAGATGAAAAGAAAGAACAAGTGCGAACAGCAGGTCTCCGGCTCATTGCGACGTACCGGTTACCTGAATCCGGCTGGTGGGAACATTATTATGTTCCGATGCTGGAACGGGTGCGAGAACTCAAAAAGACCTCTGAAGACCGTCCGGAATTCAGGCAGATACTTGATTCATGTGACCATGAGACGGATATGTACAGGAAATACAAGCGCTATTACGGGTATACGTTCTTCATAATGCAGAAACCCTGATATTTTTTTTGCAGATCACTCACTTGATAACGCAGTCTCCTGTTGATCGGGATAAATGAGTGTGTTATCCGTCTTTGGTTATCGGGGATTCCCCCCCCAAAAACAGTATTTGCTCCTTTTATTCCCATTCCAAAAGGCTTTTTATCATCCGGGCTTCTGTAGATATCGGAGATATGTTGATGGATCAGTCCGCAGAATTTCACACAATTGAAACCACTGTCAGGGAGATGAACCGCTGCTGGGCGCAAACATGGGATGAAAAGAAGTTCAGGGAATATATCCACCCCGATGCGGTTGCTATCGTGCCATCTGTTCCCGGGCGTCTTGAAGGCCGGGATGCTTATGTTGCCGGGTGGCGGGGGTTTGTTGAAGCGGCGACGATTCACACATGGGAGGAGACAGACTACCATATCAGGGTTTATACCTCCGGTTCATGTGCGGTTGTTACGTATTTGTTCGCAATGTCGTTTACCATGGGCGGGCAACCCGTTACCATGGCAGGACGTGATATGTTGTTCCTTGTGAAGGAATCCGGGCGGTGGCTTGTCGTTGCCGACCAGTTCTCCCCTGAACCACCTGCAGTATGAATATATCTGACCCAGCCCATTCGTAGTATGCGGGAATAGTATCTGATTGGGAGCAGCGGATAAATATTAAAAAGGGCTCTGTAGAAATCCTGTGGATAATAAAAAAGTTAAACGATCTACTTAGACAGGTGGGGGTTTAACCCCCTCCCTGCCCCACCCCCATTAAGATATTCTTTGGGCATGGGTTTACCATGATCCGATTAAATTAAGAGTTGTTTGGGGATAGTCTCTATCCCAACCGGGGTCGCCCCAGCGGCGGGGTGTAGCCCCGGGAGCGTTGGAAAATTAAGGAATAGTCCGAAATTGTAAGGACATATTAGAGCATTTCTACAGAGCCTTAAAAAGAAAAATTATTCCCGCTTTTTCAGGTGACGGTCGAGATAGATGAGGTGGCCAGCGGTATCTCCGACCATCCTGATCTGGGCGAGTACATCGAACGCCTGTTTCTCCTCTTCTACCTGTTCACGGACAAACCACTGGAGCATTTCGAACGTCGCGTGGTCTTTCTCGCGTTCTGCAAGTTCGACAAGCGCACTGATCATGCCGGTAACCTTCTGTTCGTGTGCGTATGCTTCGTCGAAGACATTACCTGCCGAGGACCATTTTGCCTTTGGCGCTTCGATCGGCAGGAATTCAACCCGGCCTCCACGCCCGGTAATATATTTGTAAATCCTCATTGCGTGGGTGCTCTCCTCTTTTGCCTGAACCCTCATCCAGTGTGCAAATCCAGGGAGGTTCTCGTTCTCGAAATATGACGACATTGCCAGATACAGGTATGCCGAATAAAACTCACGGTTGACCTGTTTGTTCAATGCTTCCGCGATTGCTTTTCCGATCATGGTATTTTCCCTGAACCGGTAATGAGTACCTTCCATTAAAAATAGTTTATGGTTGTTCGGGGGTAGTGTACATATAGAGCAGTAAAATTGAAGCAGCCCTGTATCCTAGTTGCCAGATACATTTTTTGTTTTGTCCGGCCTTCACACCCTCACAACTTAGCTTTTGAATACGTCTTATAATCATTTTCAATAGGGTATAATCAGGCTTTGTTGAAACGCTGCGGGTTTGAGGGAAATACGAAGACAGGAGTAGGTTTCACCCCCCCTGCCCCACCCCCGACAAGATATTCATTGGACAGTGTACCCTGAAAGGTTAGTAAATCCGGAGCCTCCTGGAAAGTCTCAATCCCAACCGGGGTCGCCATAACGGCAAGGCAGAGCCCATGGAGCGTGGATAAATTTCAGAATAATCCTAATAAGCCGGATAGTTTTAAGGAATTCAACAGAACTTTTTTTCAGCTTTTCGAACTATCTGTTGGAATGTTGTGAGATTTTCCTACATCTCCGTATTGCTTTTTTAAAAAATGTATGCAACAAGTGAAATAAAAGAAGAGAATAGGGTTATCCCAGTCAGAGGGTATTCAAACCAGAATTATAATCCATTGATTTACTAAATCGCACAATTACGGGGGAAGCAGAAGAAGCCTCTGAATATTGCTGGTCTTCGGTTTTTTGTACCATGTATTCTTGTGCCAATCCGAAATTAGTTATCCAGACATATGTGGGAGAACTAACACGACCTTCCTGGACATGTACCTTGATATATGCATCAGCTGAACCAAGTGCGGCCCCGTTTCCGATTCCCGTCACGCTTATATCATGTCCTGCTTCAACACCCGGGTCTGCAGTGGCTGCAACCGTACGCTCATGTGAACTCGTAACAAGTCTGCCCGATGTCAGGTCAACCGAACTGCCTGTCTGGACAATGTTACAGAACGGTGGGATAAACGTACTTGTGGATACAGCAAACGGACAGAGCATTTTGGAGGCGGTGGAACTGAACTGTCCTGCCCCGTCGACCAGGAGATCTTCGGACGATGTCATTTTCCCGCCATCGGTGGCATCGAATGTCACGATCTTGTCCGCCTTTACATTACTCTGGGTTGCGACCTGGTTGCCTGTGTTAATAGACAAACCTTTGTTATATGTTATTGCCCCGTTGATTGCGGTCGTTGCTTCATCATACGCAACCGTATATAGAACCTGCCCGGAGCCTGCGGTGGTCCCATACATTGCTTCAGTAACAGGTGTCGAACCGGGTATATATATGACATATGGGCCGACCGGGTTAAATCCGCTGGGCAACATTAAATTCGATGTAGTTACCGCATTGTTTGAATCCTGCCATCCAATCGCATCGTTTTCTGTTGCGAGACCGACTACATTCATCGAAGTTGTTGATGAGAAACCCTGAATTTCAGGGGTCTGGGTGACCATAGGGTCTGCCATGACTGCCCCAATAGAGACCAGAAGTGCAAGAACGGCGATGGTTCCCAAAGAAAAATATTTTGGTGATTTCATGTTTTAACTCCTTAAGATTTATGTGTTTTAGCCACGTTTTTAGTTAAAACTCCGTCATTATACTTGATCTTCGCGACCCCATCCACAGATGAAGTCTTTCTTACCAAAATTTCTGTTATCCGATTCACCCAGGGAAGTCTCAGCTGTTATCTCACCTGTATACTTCCCTATATTGTTGACGTCCAGTTCAGCTACTATTTTACTCTTCGAAGGGGTCTGTTTTGTGGAGGCATCAAGGTCTGTGTAGACCCGGGAAGGACATCCTAAACCAACCCAATCCCATTGGGAGATGACAGATGCTGAATCGCCATTCGAACCTGTTACCAAAGATTCAGCACCTCCATGTTGACTCCGGGTTTCAATAGTACCAGATGCCTGCGTCAGGTAGCGCTCATTATTAAGGTTGAGCCCATAGGCGTACATCGGACCATCAAATTCAAGAGACCCATCATTAATCCACGCAGAAATTTCTGATGAGGCACCGTTTGGTGTGTAGGCTGACGCGGAAACATTTGCTGAATTAACATTTGAAATATACCCGTCCTGGATTGCCCCGGTCGCCCCAATGGAATCCGACCCTATAACCAGGCTTACAGCACCGGCAGCCTGTCCAACATCGAACATGGAACACCACCTGTCACCCGCCCCGGTAGTATCGATAAGTGGTAGATAAATACGGTTCCTCTTCTCGGCACTCGCGCTTACAGCAGCACCCGAACCATCTGCATTCGTCGCATAGGTATTTGCATAAATTGTATCGAATTTTCGTGAACTGACGTCCTGTAATGCTACTGCTCCGGATCCAGATAGTTTAGGTTGGATACTGGCAGAACCCGCTGCAGCGATCTGGCTGAAATCTAATGTTCCATCGGTTATTCCTGCAAATGCCCCGGCTGAACTCCCGTCAGATCCGGATGCTGTTGCACTGGTAGTGGCAGAATCAACATTTGAAATATACCCGTCCTGAATTGCCCCGGTCAGGAAGATTGGAATTCCGGGATTCGAACCAATAACCAGGCTTCCAACACCGGCAGCCTGTCCAATATCGAACACGGAACGCCTTTCATCACCCGACCCGACAGTATCGATAAGTGGTAGATAAATACGGTTCCTCTTATCAGCACTCGCGCTTACAGCAGCACCCGAACCATCTGCATTCATTGCATAGGTATTTGCATAAATTGTATCGAATTTTCGTGAACTGACGTCCTGTAATGCTACTGCTCCGGATCCAGATACTATAGGTTGGTAACCGGCAGAACCCGCTGCAGTTATCTGGCTGAAATCTAATGTTCCATCGGTTATTCCTGCAAATGCCCCGGCCGAACTCTCGTCAGATCCGGATGCTGATGCGGCGGTGGTGGCAGAGTTGACATTTGAAATATACCCATTCTGTCCAGCGATTGCACCGGAAACAAATATGTCATTGTAAGTAATCTGACCTGCTGCAGCATCCTGATCTACGCCGAACATCGAATGTCCTCTACCATTTTGTGTCCCAGGGAGAACAGACGGTTCACACGATTGAGTGCCCTGCGCATTCGCACTCACGGTAGCACCTGATCCATCTGTATTCGTCGCATAGGTATTTGCATAAATTGTATCGAATTTTCGTGAAAATACACTCTGGGATGCTCCTATTCCGGATACAACTAACCCGGATGACTCTGCAGATAATCCAACATTGCTGGAGCCCCCAACGGATTGAATGGTAGTTCCGATTACCTGGTGGACCTGGACGCCATCTGAGTTTGTGAACCCTGTTTCTACCGCCGCCCCGTTACCATCCGAATCCTTACCGGTAAGAAGGGCATACCCGTATGAACCATCCATACCAAGGTTCTGTTCCAGTATCGATGGATCCACGGGATCAGCACCGACAGATTCTACAGAATTATAATCCCCCTCCTGGGTGATCTCCCCACCGACTACACCGGCATATGACAATGTCTGGCTGCCATCCGGATTTACTATCAGCGTAATCTGGTACTGGCCGTTGCCGTTCGCGTCACCAGCATAATATGTTTCAGCAGACACACTTGTGATACACACAAGAATCGCACCGAATACCAGAAGAAAAACCCATACTCTTCCCTGATACCATTCATCCTTTTTCAAAACTCCCCAGCTCCTCACGTTTAAATTTTTTTAATAAACAGAAATGTCAATATACATATGTTTATAATAAATTTTAACACCAAACTTTTTTATACCTGTTGCATTACACTATCGTTAACTATTCAGATCATTCAATAGGAAGGAGCGAAACCCAAATCAAGGTGTAAAACGCTTGCCTTCATTTGAACCGGTCCGGATCCATCTGGTGCCATGGATCCTGAACACCCGGAACTTTGCAATTTTCAATTAAGTCATTATGTATCCGAAGTAATTCAAAAACGAAAAAAAAGAAGGATGAGTTTTTGGGAAAATCCGGCTGTATCAGGAATTAAGTGTGTAGACAATTTTGCCATCCCTGAAAATTGAGACAAGTCCCCCGCTCTGGGAGACTACGACTCCGATTGACTTTGTGACCTGGGTTATGCCGGCGACTGATGAATGCCGGGATCCGAAGCCACTGGGAATATTCACCTGGCTCATGTCCACGGTAATGCATCTCCCTGCCGCCTCGACCACCCCGGTATCCGTGACAAGGAACGCACCATCAAATTGGGCAAATTCCTTGATATTCCCCTTGATAGCGGCGTCAGTTATCTGTCGATCGGCTTCGTAGTGGCCCTGGAAGGGGTTTAAAACAAATTGTTTCGAATTGTTAAGCACGTTTTCGGTATCACCGACGACAAATGATGTCCCGATTGCCTGGCCTTCCCTTCCTTCCCTGCCGATCTCCATGGCTACCTTGATAACCGAATCAAGCACTTCCGGGGTTACATCGGTCCCGGAACATATCGATTCGAGATCTTTTTTGGAGGGCATTTTTTCCGGCGATGGACCAGGCCTTGGTGAAGCCCCTTTCGGGGTATCCGGAGTCTCCGTGAGATCCTCTTCTCCGCTGGATGAACCTCTGCATAAAGGCTCCGACACCTACAACAACGATGGCTGTTGCAAGGATGATCAAGTACACCGGTGTTTCGTTCGGTGGAGGTCCAGAGACGGCTGGTCCCGGGAAGAGGGGAGTCTCTTCTTTCAGTTCCAGGGTAATTCGCTTGCTTGTAGACTGACCGTCAGACTGGTTTCCCGTAATGGTGATAGTGAAAAAACCGGGAGCCGAGTAATGGTGGGTAATGGGGAGATCGGCTGATTTGGTGATGTTCCCGTCATTCCAATCGGCACTAACCGACTCGATGGTCGCCCCTGGTGATCCCGGATTAAGGTTCCCATTCAGCGTAACGTTCAGACCGTCGGTCACCGGTTCGAGAAGAGTCAGGACGGGAGCACCTGCGGGTATGCCCTGTCCTGTGGGTAATCCAGGTGGCGTAGCATTAACGGTCGGTAGATACGTGGCCTGAATAACCGGTTGCAGGATGGTTATACTGGTAGTCTTTGTCGAATTCTGTTCGTCGGACTGCAGCGCAGTGATTGCCAGGTTATAGGTACCAGGACCTGCGTACACATGGGAGTACGGGAATCCATGGAATTCCGGCGTGTGGTTATCTCCCCAGTCCCAACGAATGTTTAGTATTGTCTCGTTCATCGAACCGGCGGTGACCGCTCCATATACCGTGCTTGTAAAATTTTCAATAACCGGGGTACTGATAACAACGAGAGGTGGAGGAATCTGGATCGGTGTGATATTTTCCCGGACGACGGTTCCGGTAGGGACCAGGGTCGTGGCCTGGCTGGTAATTCCCTTTGTAATACCAGGGTTCACCGGCAAAGATATACTATTGTTGGTATTACCGGCTGTGAGATTGCCAGTACGATTATTAACCGGTGTATCAGCGAAAACGACCCCCGCCAGTAAAAGAATAACGATGCAGGTGATTGCAGCAATCAGCCGTAATCCCGATATGTGACTTCGCTCCTGTCGCATAGAAACCCTGATTCTCCAATTGTCAATAGAATTATCGTGATGCTTGCTCATAAATATGGACGTTTCTGGTCCGGGCTATTGGGCCAACTTCATGCCTGGTGTTATGATTAAAGGATCCTGTCCGACAGATTGATACGTTTAAGGACGCGAAGCCTGGGTGAGTGACTGGAAGACTGATGAGAAGTGGACTTTTATATAAGGTAGATATGCTCACCCGGCATCTTTTGCAGTCACGGCGTCAAAATATTCGTCCACCGCTTCCGGGTCTGCAAAGAAGTGCCGTCCTGCAACGATCTTTCCGCCCTTAATTGTCCACAGGACGCAGACATCGTGTTCAATATTTATCCCGTCTTCCCTGTTGGTCCTGATATGCTGGCACTCGACTACATAATCGTCATTTTCGGCCACGATAAATTTCCTGATAGTCGGCTTTGACGTGCTCATAATCTCACCCATCCTGTCGAAAAAGGCAATGACCTCTTCAACGCCATTTTTTATCCCTGCCAGCCTGTGCCGGCCCAAAAAAGTCCAGGAAACATCGTCCGCCATCACCTGCCGGATCCCGCTCACGTCACGTTTCATATATGCTGCGAAGAATTTGTTAACAATTTCAAGGTTCGATTCCATAGTGGATCAATCCCCCTTATTTTTCCGGATCCTGTGATAGTCCCGTCTTTCATTCACTTTTACTTTTCGGTTGTTGTATCTGGCTATAGTCTCGCGTGATATCTGACACAATTGGGACTCCCGGTAAGCGTAGGTGACCGGGTGTCGATCATAAGGTGCTGGCGTTTATCCCTGTTGGGATGAGGTAGCAGATGTTTTTGACTGAAATACCGCACATTTCCGCGGGTAATAACAAATTACAGACCGGTTACGTGAGAATTCTAAAAAAAAAGTTATCATGAAGGTACGAGTTTCCAGATATTCCCTGTCGTTCCGGCAGGGTCAGGTCCTGTCGCTGAATTTGTCAGGACATAAACCTCATGACTGGCATCCTCTCCAAATCCTCGCACGAACGAACCGATCCTGCCCCCGGGGTTGTTAACAATACTGAATTCCCTTGTAGACCACATGCTGTTATCCTGAGGTGTGAGTGCACCTTTGGAAGTGGGGTACATGCCGATTGTATACCCGGATGGAGGTGACGAAACGAAAATCCTGCCTCCTCCACCTCCTATTCCTGTCCCGCTCCAGTCTCCGAAAATATAATTCCCGTTAAGTTCCGGCATGTCAGTTCCACGATAGATATATCCCCCGATTACCACCGATCCCACATCATGGCCAAGCTCGATTACCGGTCCTGTCAGGGATTGTCCGCGGGAATCCATGACAGGACACCCTCCGGCAAGAGGACTCATATCATTGGCAGGGTTAAAACAATGGGTTCCCTCGCGAATATTCCATCCATAATTGCCACCTTTTAACACGATATATACCGGTTCAAAAAGGTTCTGGCCCGCAACAGCCGTGATGAGGTGATGGCCCTCTCCGTGGTCAAACGACATATACGCCGGGTTCCGGAATCCCATCGCGTATATCTCGGGTAGAAACCCGGGTGCTTTAATAAAGGGATTATCCGGTGGAATGGCGTATGGTTTTCCGTTCTCTCCTGGTTTATCCACATCGATCCTGATGATCTTCCCGAGAAGGGTTGACGGGTCCTGAGCATTCCCTGTCCCTGGTGTATGCCCGGCGCCGGAATCGTCGGCGCCACCGCCATCCCCAAGCGCAAGGTAGAGGTAACCGTCATCAGGCCCGAATAGGACCGGTCCGCCGTTATGATTTTCAGCTGGTTTGTCAATACTGAGCAGAATTTTTTCGGATGCCATATCGACCTTTCCGGGACTACCCGGCAGGACCCTGAATTCTGAAAGGTGATTGGTACAGCTCCATCCGGGCGGGGCACCCGGACGCAGGGGGGCAGAATAATAGACAAATACCCGGCCGTTATTCCGGAAATCCGGGTGTAACGCCATTGAGAGAAGGCCCCGTTCGTCGTAAGCGGAATTCAGGCCGACCATCCGGTCCCTTACATCAAGGAACGGATCGGGAAGCTGGGTCCCATTCGCATCGATAATTTTCACGATACCGATCTGGTCGACAATATACATCCGCCCTGTCCCGTCATCGGGTGTTGCAATCATCATCGGGGCAGAAAACCCACTGGCTATCTTTTGAAGACCGATCGTAGGGGATGGTGTTCCAAGTGTGGTATATGAATTGCCATTTTGGAACGAAGAGGCCAGAGGTGAATTCTGGTTGGTCAGGTCGACAGGTCTTTCTGGTACCTGGGCAGGTGTCTGTAACGGGGTCTGAACCCCGGAAACCGGTGATGGTCCGGGCATTGTACATCCTGACAGGAGAACACACGTTACTATGAAGCAAAGGAGAATTATAACCCGTGAGGAGGAGTTCATACGGCTGCCATAGCCGTGATAAGAATAAATTCTTTCCCCTGATTGACCCGCCAGTTCACCGAAAAAGACCACGATCGGGGGCAATTTTCCGGTTGATCTCCATATTTAACCTTGAAAAATGGACCTTCCGGATTTTCAAAATTGGTCCTGGTGCCTCGACAACAAAGTAAACCATGAATAGCTACCGTCATTGTTCTGAAGCCTGAGTCAGAAATACTTATGTCGTCCTTGACAGGTGGTAGATCTTTGACAGATTATCGAGGTCGTTCAGAATGTAGGCAAAGGCGAACCACCCCCATTTTCCAAATTTATCGGTCAGTTCGGCGACGACATGGTCGATCGCTTTCCTCGGGTGATCCGGAGTTCCGCCAAAATATAATTCGCTCAATATTGTCACGCTCCATGTGTCTATCGGGAGAGACGCCTGCCAGAGTATTATGCCGGCGGAATATACGCCGACACCGGGAATCGACATGAGCTGCTTCTGAGCTTCCTTACCCGGCAGGATTGAGAGTTCCCGGAGTGACATCGGGTGATCTTCGATAAATTTTGCTGCCGAAATCAAACGACCAGCCCGGTATCCGAGTTTTGCCCTGCCCCTGAGATCCGCCTCGGGAATTTCCGCAATTTGCCCGGGTTTAGGCCAGAGCGTCACCGATTTTTCGTCGAACCTGACCGTTGTACCGTATAAACCAAGAACTGCATCCATCATCTGTTCGCTCCGTGCCATTGGCGCCATCTGGAGAAGGATTGCGAGGATCGTGCTCCCAAAGAGGTCGTCAACCTGGCCGACCCGCATCCCCCTGAGATCCTTGGTGGTCTTCGACAGGACGGTGTCCTGTTTGGCAAATTCGTAGAACCCGGTAAGGTCTTCATGTTCCCCCAACCCGTATGCAACGATGGATTTCAGTTCTTCCCGGATCCCAGGGGAAAGCGGTGATTCCGAATATACAATAATTTTGACGATATTTTTATGTGCTGACATTTTCAGCCCTACGGGCGTTCCCTGCACATACATGCCGGTCCAGAGTATCCCTTCCTCAAATATTTCGTGACGGGTCGACCAGTGCCAGCCGGCCGGTTTTGCAACCGTAAGTCTGAAGTCAAACGGTTCCGGGATGTCAAGCGCAAACCGGGTGGTCTCCTGAAGATTCATGAATATGCGACCTCTTGTCATCTTTCTATAAAATGATATCCGGAGTTGTTTGAGAAGAGGTATTCAGGACTATGCCTGATCAATCGAATCCGAAGTGATATCTGTTTGTTAAGACAAATTGACAATATGTGAAACATATTAAACATTTGTGAATAATTCTTTTCTATGATTTATTGGACGAGCATCAGGATAAATCTCCTGATAAAACATGAGAAATTCCCGCACCGGTGAGAAACATTACGAACTTACGAATTTTACTTGTTGCTTTCCTCGGGATTTCAATTGCGCTGAATATGCTGTTTGGTGTGATGGTATTATTCCCCGACCGGCCGGGGACTTCAACATCCGCACAGCCAAATGATCAGGGAAGAATGAGTAATTCTTCATCATTCTCGGGAAATGCTGTGTCGCAGGATTTCGCAAAACTTCAGGCACCCGCTGTCCTGTCTAAGATCAGTTATACACGCCAGGGTTCCGTTGTCAGCCAGCATACAACGAACAATGGCACAATGATGGATATTTCAGTCGAGATCATCCCGGGAGAAGGACGGGTGCTTGTGGAGACAAAACCGCTGATGGGTCTTGCATTCCAGCAGGCAGCTAATACCGCGGTCCAGGTTGCTGCCAGCCAGACTAAAACGGATCTGTCAGGAAATGACGTCATTGTCTCGATTCATTCTCCCGGGGCGATCCCGGAAGTGGATGGTCCGAGTGCAGGGGCTCTTATGACCTCGGTGATGATCGCCGCAATAGAACACCGCGATCTCGATCAGAATATTACACTGACAGGAACAATTGATTCAGCCGGGCATGTAGGTGCAATCGGCGGCGTGCTCGAAAAGGCACAGGCCGCCAAACAATACGGGAAAACATTAATCCTGATTCCGCAGGATAACCACAATCTTGTCACATCAGAACCACTGCAGCAGACCCGGATCGGTCAGGCGCTGAGTCCACAGAATCCCAAAACGGTTGATGCAAAGCAGTATATCGAACAGAACACCGGGATTCACGTCGAGTATGTACAGACTATAGACGATATCACTGACAGACTGCTTGTCTCACCATAGCCATGATAAGGCAATGAAGAACTGATTGTAATTCAGACAGGATATGTCTGTCCTTTTTTATTTATATTTTAAGGAATTATTTCCCACAGGGTTAATTAATTCTCCAATACCAGTATTTTCCCTGTGCTCCATTTCCTAAAACCTGATAAAACTATTCAGGCTCCAATTTCCTTTCTGGTTCGTTAGAAATTTTTAAAGCAGGATATAGAAATTAAAACAAAGTTTAAGATGTTTGAATGATCATCAGAGGCGCATGAAACCATTCATTATTATCCTGTTTGCGGCAGTTGCGGTAACATTGGTTATTTCGGGATGTACCTCAAACCAGCAGCAAGCCACCCCGGGGAACACCGTCCTGCCGACAAATACCTACCCGTCCAGTACACAGGTCACTGCGTCCGTACCAATTACCAACACGGCCAACCCAGGTCAACCTCAGGTAACCGACACTACTCCTCCACCTAATACATATCCGTTAACCCCTGTGCCCGCACAGACGTATGTCGGGGTACCATCTCCCATGGTATTCCCGGGCACCTGGTACCTGCAGTCGATCCTGCTCCAGGGAGCAAGTGCACCTCTTGATGTCTCACAGTACAGGATCACGGCGACATTCGACAATCTTGGCCAGGTGTCCGGAAATTCCGGCTGTAACAATTACGAAGGCCCCTATTCGGTTACCGGGCAGACGACTTCTTCAGGAAGCGGCATCAGGATTGGCCCTCTCTCCACTACATTGATGTTCTGCCCGGATACCAGTGACACAGAAACAATGTACATGCAGATCCTTGGATCGGCGGTCAGTTATGCCCTGTTTCCAGGACAAACCATGAGCATTACCGACAATCTGGGTAATTCGCTTGTCTATAGTTCATCACCCTTCTTATCGCAGGCAAGCGTTCCATACTATTAAATCCTGACCGAAAACCGGACATCTCCCTGCCGGAGGGGTATATACTCCTCCTGACTTTTCAGGGTATCTGATGTTTCCAATCTAAAAACTGAGGGTAGATTACAGGTGTCACAAAACGTCTCATGCCCTTTATTCCTGTGAAGGAGGTATATTCTCAATTTTTTTTGATTTCGTTGTGATTAGTTCTTTATTTAGTCCGAATTCAGCAAGCAATATGATTTCAAAAAAAAAAATTAGCTGGAACATTAATACCCGAGGGCTTCTTTTACCAGGATAATGGTTGTTCTTCCCGGGTTCCGCTCATGAGAAAAAATCACGCATTTCCCTATGACACTTGGAGTTCCGTAGACTTTCTGCGCCCGGACGTTTTCGAGAGGATACGCATAATTCCTGACCCGGTTCAGGGCATCTTCGAGAGTTGGAACAATTTTATTGACACCCGATACGAGGATGAGGTGTCCTGCAGCAAATGGCCATGCACCAACCCTGCTTCCGCTTGCGTCGCATCCTACAATTTCTCCGGTCTCGGATATCGCGGTTACACTGGAGATAAAAAATTCAGCTGTCACAGATTTTCTTCTCAGTTCTGCCCTTTTCGTTGCATCGTTTTCCGCAGTAATTCTCTTATGGACCAGGTCCCAGCTGTTTTTTTCCCCGTTAATAAACTCCTCGTACCCGATCTCGATCAGGGTTGTCGATGAACCGTTCATTACCTCTGCACCGACAGGGATAAGGTCTTTAAGGATCGAGAGAGCCATTTCACCGTTTTCCGCTATAATAACCTTTATTCCCCGGTTTTCTATCTCTTTTTTTGTTCTGTCGATGGTTGCCTGAGAAGGGATCTTATTCCAGACTGCGGGATCGACACCTGCTTCCTCAACGAGGTGAACTGAGACTATAGGGTGTAATTCTGGCCATAATTGTATTCCTGGGATAAGACAGAACTAGGCAGATACCTTATAAAAATTTACCTCTTCCCTTTTCGTCCTGCGATCGTATTCCAATGGATTCCATCAAACTGACAACCCTGGCGATAGAAACACTTGGAATAACCGCCAGGTCTATGGTATCCGATACATAAAATTAGAAAAAGAACGATAAAAAAATTCATGCATCAATGATTCTGATTTCAGAATTTTATTCATAACACGAAAGGTATGATGAGGCATTTTAAAAAGGCGGAGAGATGAAGCAGGAAATAAAAATGATACAATGTCCGGGGTGCAGGATCTGCCAGCCGGATAAACATCTCGATTCTCCCGATCGGTTCAATGCATCCGGTGAATGTATGCAACTTTATTACGAGATAACGTATTACACACTTTCAAAAAATGATGCCGGGTTCATACATCAGTATGTTGTGGATTCCTATGCGGCACAGCATTCCGGTCCAATGACCCGTACTATTACCACCGCATTTGCGCTTATCGGGCTATTTCTTGCAGTTGAAAGAGGTTATACCGGTAAAATGGTTCAGGAAGCACACATGAAAATTGCAAAGGTCCGGAGGGAATGGCCCCGGCTGGATCCGCCCGTTCAACCTGCGAAATTGACGGTTGTCGATGTGTTGCGTGCGGACACTAATGAGGAAAAAGACTGCATGATCAGAAAGTGGTCCCTGTCAGTGTGGGAAAGCTGGGCAGATCATCACGAATGGGTCCGGGAAATAACCGATCAGGTACTTCCCAAGTGACCCGCCCGACCCTATAAAATATTCAGAATGCAAAATTCAACACTATTGAACCGATTTGAAATTCGCGCTTTTTTATGATTCTTCTGATATATCCTTTTTTATATACCGGGGTAAATTGTCCGTTCATCTGTCAGGGTCAATAACTAATTTGTGAGGGTATCCGATGAGGATAATCGTTAATCGTACCGGTGTCTCAGATAAGTACTGGAGATTCAATTGGATATCGAAAATGTCATCAGGTCTGTCGCCGACTCGTCAGGAGCTGATTATTTTGGTATTGCCGACCTGCGACCTGCCAAAAATTTTATCCTCATGCAGGGAGGACCTGGAATAGCAAAGTACCCAACCGGGATCAGCATCGGGATCGCCCTCCTCGATTCTCTTGTGGACCTGCTGCCAGACCGGGAAACCAATGGTGGAAGCCTTTTGTACCGTCATCATGCATATGATGTCGTGAATGGCGTGCTCGATCAGATCGCTCTACAGGTAGCCAATACGCTGCAAAGAGCAGGATATGAGGCATTCCCGGTTCCTGCATCACGAAGAACTGATGACGCACGGATTTGCGGGCCGCTCTCCCACAAACTTGCGGCTCACCTTGCCGGTATCGGCTGGATCGGCAGGAGTTGTCTCCTTATTACACCGGACCATGGACCACGCGTCCGTTTTACTACCGTGCTCACCAATGCTCCGCTTATCCCAACGGGTTCACCCATGAAAAACCGTTGCGGGAACTGCGAAGCGTGTGTGACCGCATGCCCCGTACAGGCATTTACCGGGAGAATATTCGATGAGAATGAACCCCGGGAGGCGAGGTTTGACGCATCGGCATGCGACCGTTTTTTCAGGGAAGAGGAAAAACGTACGGGGACTGCCGTTTGTGGGATGTGTCTCTGGACCTGTCCGTTCGGGCGCCTAAAAAATAAGTTGTGAAAATCAGGTACTTCATTTTTTATCATCTTTTGCTCTGTAGAAATCCTGTGGATAATAAAAAAGTTAACCGATCTGCTTAGACAGGAGGGGGTTTCACCCCTCCCTGCCCCACCCCCATTAAGATATTCTTTGGGGCATGGGTTTACCATGATCCAATTAAATTAAGAGTTGTTTGGGGAAAGTCTCTATCCCAACCGGGGTCGCCACAGCGGCGGGGCGTAGCCCCGGGAGCGTTGGAAAAAAGGAATAGTCCGAAATTGTAAGGACATATTAGAGCATTTCTACAGAGCCCATCTTTTAGAATTTTTACAAGCGGATTAAAATTTTACTCTTTAGCGGATGCAAAAGTCCAAACATTTTCGCAACAACCATTCTTGGATGATTCGCACCCAGATCGAGCTGGCAGAACGTGGAACCCTTACCAGTCAGGTGAGGAACGTGGCAATGGCAGAGCATGTGCAGCCGGAGGAGCTGATCGGGCGGGTAGCCCGGGGAAGCGTTGTGATTATGACGAGAGGGGATGTATCGATAGGTATTGGTGAAGGTCTCCGCACAAAAGTAAACGTCAATCTGGGGACTTCTTCTGCCAGGTGCAATCCGGTTGAGGAGGTGGAAAAGGCAGTCATTGCAGAAAAATATGGTGCCGACACCATCAGCGAGCTTTCGATGGGTGGAGATATCACGGCCATCAGAAAAGAGATTTTTAAAAACTCAACCCTTCCAATTACCACGGTTCCCATTTACCAGGCCTGTGCAGAGCAGGGAATAAAAAACCTGACCTGGGACCATATTTTTGATACCATCAGGATGCAGGCCGAAGAAGGTGTCAGTTCCTTTGTTTTCCATTGCATTTCGAATGAAACACTGTCATTACTAAGAATGAAAAAAAGAATACTCGGCGTCGTGTCCAAGGGTGGCTCGATCACCTGTGCCTACATGCTCCTGAATCACGTTGAAAACCCTTTTATCGAACATTTTGACGAACTTCTTTCTATCATGAAACAATACGATATCGTGCTGTCTCTTGGGAATACCATGCGAAGCGGATGTATCCATGACATTCGTGATAAGGCCCAGGTAGCCGAAATGAAGAAAAATGCAGAATTGGCATCATATGCCCATTCATCCGGTGTCCAGGTGATAATCGAAGGAAACGGTGGGCATATCAGGGCAGACAGGATTGCAAAGTATATAAAATACCAGAAAAGCCTGACCCCGTTTCCACTTTTTGTTGCCGGTCCCCTTCCGACGGATGTCGCAATGGGTTACGATCATATTGCCGGGTGTGCGGGTGCGGGCATTGCGAGCGGAGCAGGTGCAGACTATCTCTGTTACATTACTCCTGCCGAACACCTTGGCCTCCCTAATCCTGAACAGGTCCGGGAAGGACTGATTGCATTCAGAATTGCTGCTCATATCGGTGACAGTATCAAATACGGCATTTCAGACGAGGATGCAGAACTAGCCGCGAGAAGAGCCGAACTGGATTTTGAGGGACAACTCTGCCACGCGATCGATCCGGAAAGAGCCGCAGAGATTGCACCCCGGAACGGGCCCTGTACCTATGTGCGGGGAATTCTGTGCAATAAAAATAATGAAAGATTATAATTCGTAAGTGCTGTAGTCTGCCCTTTAACCCCGTTTTAGTTTCCCATACAACGAACAGAAGCACCGTTATTTCTTGCGCAGGTGAGAATTGTGGTACCTCCACCCAGTGGTTCCATTTGTTCGATCACTGCACGATTTACCTGTTGGAGGTCCGAATCCCCAATTGCAAAGAGGGTAGGCCCGAATGAACTCATTCCCGCACAAGCGGCTCCTTCGTTTTTCATCACCCTGATAAGAGCAGGGATCTCCTTGTGCTGGAGACTGTGTTCAACCCGTTTGAATCCGAGATCCTGGATCCTGTTCGTTGCACGGCTGAAAAGATCAAGATCATGTTCTACGATCCCCGGGATCATATGCATGAGTATTTCATGGCAGATCTCACGGACTTCTTCAACAGGAACCGGACAGTTTTGAGAGAAAATATCCTGCTCACGGGCACCGCTCGCACCGGGCGGAAGATTGGGAATTGCGAGAAGTATGTACCAGTCTGCCGGAAAATCATGGTGGACCGTAACCGGTGCAGGACGAACTCCCCTGGATGTACCGGAAGGGGAAAACACCGTTTTTTCCATCCCGGGGCCGAAATTATGTCCGCCGTCTATTAAAAATCCACCATACTCAAATGCTCCTGTTCCGATCCCGGATGTTCCGCCACGTCCTGCAAGTATGGCAAGCTCGCGAGGCGAACGGGGCCTGTCATATAACTCGCATACTGCACGTGCTGTTGCAAGTGCAACCTGTGTCCCGCTGCCAAGACCTGCGTGCTGCCTGAAGACATTCCGGAGACGGAATTCAATACCTCCCCGGATATTCAACTGATCAATGACACTTTTCGCGACAGAAATAACCGTGTCCCGGCACCAGTTATCACCACCCTGCACCGTTATTTCACCGGAAAGCCGTGCTTCGATAAGTAAACGTGGGTCTTCTACTGCAATGCCTATCCCTCCGTCCACTCGGCCGCTGGTGCCGTTCATGTCTATCAGGCCCAGGTGGAGGCGTGATGGTGTCTCGATAATTACCCGGCGTTCATCAAGGAATGCATGATAAGGAAATTGCTCCTGGATGACAATCAGTGGCTGTCCGCTGTGAATTATCTGGTATTCCCTTGAAAGAAGTGGCTCGTTCCGGAATATCTGGAATATCTCCCTGGTTTCTCCCAGGGCTGGCTCTGCATCCACCCTAAGGATTTCACGCCGGGCCTCTATCCTGTGCTGGCTGATTATTTTTCCAATTGGGATATCCGCCCTGAGAAGGTCGTTTCTGAACTCGGGGGGCAGACGGTTCACAGGAGTATATGAAACCGCATATATCAGCACCTCGCCGGAATCGCTGTTTTTCAATTCGACAACCCTGTGGTTGACAGGACTTCCCGGCTCTATTTCCAGTTTTTGGGCAACGGCTGGAGATGAAGAAATAATTTCCTGTAACCGGGTCGCAATTACAACCTGTTTCCCGGTGACTGCCTCCAGTAACTGGGTTACGGAGCCATCTGTGCCAAGAAGGATTTTCTGGACCGTTGACAGGTGCCCGATCTCTTCTTCAATCTCTTGCAGGCGGAGAGGAATATTCATCAATGTGATATTCTCCTCTCCCAATATTAAGCAGCAAGATCGGTTATTGCAGGGAGACTGGAGAATATTGATGAAACACGACTCGGGGAAAACAAGTTCGAATGAATTTGTTATGATTAATTCCTCCGGTTAATACCTGATTTTCAAATTTGTATTTTATCGTTGCATATGATTATTCATCGCGCTGAGACCTCAATTTATTGCATTCAACCAGATAATAAGCCAAATCCCGCTGAGAATAATAGATAACGCAAGATAATTTTTTGTCCTCATGGCAGCACAATATCCTGCAAGTCCACAAACTACCGAAAGACTCACAATAAAAAGTATAGTCCCGGGAAAAGAAATGAACACCATGTTATATGAACCGACAACGATTATCCCCAAAATATAGATGACCGGAAACGGTAGTACACCCGCAAGGATGGCCTGTACCTTGTCCCCGGTACACCATCCGCAGGCAATCGCAATTGCGGGAAAAATGGAAATTACCGCACAAAAGGCAATGAGCAGCAGAACCTGGGCGACTAAACCTCCCGGAGTCCCCATTGGGGGCATTTTGATAAATGCAACACCCCCGATTGCAACGATGACTGCCACAATCGTGATTGGCAGAATTTGCTCCCTGATTCTGATAATAATGCTCACACTCATTTCAGTTTCTCACTTTCACCGACACGGTCGATAGTTTTACCGGGGCATTTCTTAATTTTCCGGGGATGGACAAAATAGTTGCCTGGTTACTCTGACACCTTTTCGAGGATGCGTTCAATATTGTCAATTTTTTTATGCATGATATCGACGGTCTGCCTGAGTAAGGCAACCTCCATTTTAATCTCGGCCATCTCGGTCTTCCTGTCCAATGAAGAACCCATCTGTTTTTCCACCCATTCTTTGATTTCCTTCGTGTCACCCGGATTAATAATGCCAGTCAGTTTTGTGTCCATTTTTTTACTCCGATACTCTTTCCAGGATATGTTCGATATTATCCAGTTTCCTCTCGAGGCGTTCTACTTTTTCATTCATGACTGCGAGTTCGGCACCTGCGTGTTCACTGTCTGTCTTCTGTGCAGACAGCGTGTCCAGTTTTGCGAGCATTGCATCCAGGTACTTCTCTATCCACATCTTGATGCGGGTCACCATCATGTAGACCGCGACTATCACAAGGATTACCAGAAAAACCTGCGTGAGGACCGACCCAAGTGACATGAAGATCATGATAAGACCGCTGCTGAGACTATAGTCATTGGGCCGGATGACTGCCGCCACCATTGCAATGAGAATAAGCCCCAGAAATAATCCCGTTAGTATGATTACAACCTTTGTAATCCAGTGAAATTCCCTGATCGTTTTGAAATCCATCATTTAATCCTCTCCAAGTTTCCCGATGAGGTCCAGGTTTACCACGAGCTCAAACGGCACCGCCCTGTAATAACGTTTCAGGTATGGGGGTTCTTCGGCGATACGGTTGGAACCGATGACGAACCCTGCCTTTTCGAACTGCTTTAAGTAAATGTTCACGAGAGGCCGGGAGATCCCGACCTCCTCAGAAATCTCCCGTGCAAATTTCTCCTCGTGAACTATCGCTTTGAGTATGTTGAGACGTTGTTCATTTCCCAGGAAACCCAGGAGGTGTGCCAGTTCTGGGAGTGAATCCGGTGTCAGCATGCTGATAGTGTTTAATTATTTTTACACATGATAAATATTTTGTTAAACCATATCAATGAAATGTCATTGAGGATTAATCCACAACTGCCGGGACGTGTCCTGACGGGAACAAGAACAAATCAATCATTTTCGGGGTATCGTGGAAGATGACAAAGAACTATTGTTTCCATACCTCAACCATTGATTGATTACCACGATATCCGATGAACTCCTGAAGATCGGGAACCTCAAATTTTCTCTTCCTGTGTTTTTTATCAGAGGGGTTGTTGAAGTACAAAAACTTTTCATCGATCCCGGTCACAACAACCCAATGAGGAAGGTCTTCTTCACTATAAAGCAAGGTATCTGTCACTATTATTGGAATCTGGTTCAAAGACAGAGATTTTGAGATGAGTTCACCAGTAATTGTTTTTTTACTTTCCCGCACACCAAGGTTTCTGCATCTGGCCCTTCTTTCGTAAAATTGATCCTTGAGTACCCTGATGTCGAGATCGTTTCGTGGCGGAACCAGCTTGTCAACAAAATCAATTCCGCCGGTGTTACTCGTCACTTTCGCATTAAAACCACGAACGGCTGCAGAATATGCCAGCCCATACCTGCTTGTCCCGTGCACTTCAATCAGGTTTCCCTCTCTCCAGATGTTGATTTCCAAATCCTTACCAAGACGCAGGTCTTTATCAAAGTACTTCATAGCCATCATTAATGAAGCGGGGCCGCAGGTAAATTCATAATGCTGCCGGTAAAATGGAATGTCCAGATGAACCGATGCACCGCGTTTTGCCTGCATTTTGTAAGCTCAGTATGTTACATTGAGTTGATTGCTCTCAAGCCATCTGAATTTTTTCCATCTGGTTTTTCACGGGCCGGCACTCCACCCTGCCATTGATAACTAACACCGATGTCTCCATGAGAGCCTTGTATCATTATGAAATGCACTACATTGTTGCCGGTACAGGATTTCAAAGCATAAATTTCGTCACCGGAGTGATCAATTTCCTGGCATGGGTTTTTGATGTTGGTTTCGGGAGTCAGAAATGTTTTTTTTGATTTCTGTCTTGGTTCTCCCAATCATCGTTCTTTTAATTCGATTATAAAATATTTCTTGTTTTATTCCGATTCTTAATGCACCTTCTAAAAACAGGACAACTGAATTATCCTGCTGCAATTTTTACACCCCTTCCATATTCGTTTAAATCGCCCGCATCAGCCGTTTTTCTCAGATACCTGACCCGGAATTTCCATGAATTAATTCAGACATCTCCAATACCCCACTTCCTCTTCCTCTGCCCCTTTTCAGATTATATTAACCCTGCGTTCAATTGCAAACGTAGACAATTTTCCGGATCATGCTGATTGACTCAAGACACCACTCCATTTAAATATCCCCGGCCTGACATTTCATCAAAAATGAGAACGTGAATCCTATGCAAATCTTCGATAATCCCGGGCCTGTAAATACAGATTTTGTTGTGAATGCGGTAAAGGATAATTTCCCACGTGCGAAAGCAATTGTCGTCGCCTCTATTACCGGCGATAGTGCATTGAAGGTTGCCCGTGTCGCGGGTACGACACCGGTGGTCTGTGTAACGTGTCCTCAGGGGATGGCCTGGGAAGTGGACGGAATGAAAACCGGCGTCTTTGCAGACATCCGGGAACTCCAGGCTCTTCGGGACATATGGAAATCCGAAGGCCGGAACAGAGTGCCGATGGAGATTTCCCCGGAGAATAAAGTCCTCCTTGAAGAAGCAGGTATTCCGGTGATCCGTGGGACGATCCCGTTCTTCGGCCCGAGTTTTTCCATGAGGGTTCACCTCGGCCATATTTCATCCCTCGATATCATGGCCAAAACCCTTGAACTATTCTCGCCTGGTACACTTGTTGGAATGGAATGCGTGCTTATGGCAGTTGACGCCGGGGTAATTCCCGAGGGGATACCGGTAATTTGTTGTGCGGGGACCGAACGCGGTCTGGATACCGCATGGCTCGTCAGGAGCTCTGCATCTGCAACTATCTTTCATCACGAACGGGGGTTCAGGTTTATTGAATCCCTGGCAAAACCCGGCATCGCCCTGAACCCGGAAGTCGGGATTGGCTATATCCGATGAAACGGTCCGGGGTTAACTATTGTGAAATGGGTGCAGACAGAAAGGAGACCCTATTTCGCACCTGAATATTATTTCTCTTTAATAGTAATCGTCACAGGCTGCACGAACAAAATTAATGTAGAAGATGGCCAGGGCAGGTACTTGTAAGACCTGCCTCTGGAAACCGAGGGTATTGATCTCCGGTATTTTCCAGGTCTTACAAATTTTCCAGGTACTTATCCCTGTTATTTAGAAAATCACGGTATATCCGATAATAATCGGTGTCCTCATAACCGATTTTCCTGATCGGACTATTGTTGAAACTGTAGATATCAGCATCCGGGAAGGCAAGGAGGATCGGGGAATGAGTGGCAATGATGAACTGGACGTCTCCCCGCCTGATGAGTTCGGCCAGCAACCGCAGCAATTCTAACTGCATCTTCGGGGACAGGGCGTTTTCCGGCTCATCCAGCAGGTACAGTCCTTTTCTCCTGAAACGGGTACTGAAAAATGTCATGTGTGACTGGCCATGGGACTTGACCACAAGAGAACCGTTTCCAAAATACTTCAGGCAGCCGGGGTCTGCCAGGCCCCACGCGTCAAGGATCTCGGTAAAATGGCGGAATATCTCCGATGCAAAAAATGACCCCGGAACCTCCCCGTCAGTCCACTTAATCTCCAGGGACTTGTACAACAGGTCTTCATACGGGTTGTGGCGGTCACAACGTCCTTCGCGCTCTTCCCATATGTGGATTTTGCAGCTGCGTGCGATTGCTCTGAGCAATGTGGACTTTCCGGTACCATTCTCCCCTATGAAAAATGTAACAGGGTGGGCAAAATCTATCGTGTCGGTCTTCTGGAAAATTTCCAGGTTAAACGGATAACAATCTCTTGTCGGGAACGTATCGTGGAGCAGGTGGAGGGACCGGACATGCATCTCTTTCTGAATTTTATTGTCTGGAATATATACTTATCATTTTTCACCGCAACCTGGGTTGGCTCATTCTTTATAGAACGTATTTCCATTTTTCTGGAACCAATTTGCCAAAACGTTATTTTTCGTGGTCCGTGTAGTAATTCTGGACTTCATTTTCGTGCTGAGGCTTCAGTAACTCTTATATTCGGCATCTGATGAGTTTTCGCTGAATCATATGGGAATATACTCGCGTATTGTAGGTGGATCCGCCATCGGTTGAATATTCTGCAGTTATCGGTGAATGGAACTCCGGAGGAACATTTGGAAAAACCAGGTGAACCCTCTGACGGGTAACTATGTTATTTTAATGGTAATCCGATACTACAAAATAAGTGTTACGGAAACGGGCTCCCATGTGTGATCCTCCCTTGAATTGCTATCCTTCCGCCATATCGGCAAGTACGTTCACGGTTTTCCAGTTCCTTGTTGTTGCAACTACCTTGAGCTTCTTCTCGAAGAAGGAATTTGAGAACTTTCGTCTTTCCATAACCGTTCGGGCAATATAGGTAAACCTCCCGTCCGAGCGATCACGTACCGATCCTCCTCATTCTTCCCGTTAATCATCCCTTCCTGTAATGGTTCAATTACGGGAACGTCAGAAAAAAATGTCACGTGAAGTCTGTCGGGATCCAGTCCCTCCCTGGCGAGCGGATTATGAGTTACCACATTGCTGAGATCTTCCGGGGTCCGCACGATAACCTTCACCGTAAAACCAAATTTCCTGGAAATTTCTTCGCCGATAAGGGCGGGTAATGTCCCGGGGTCTTTATCATTTGAGTCTGAAAATTACATTCCCGCTCTGGAGATATGTCCTCACATTACTAAAACCGAGGGAGATCATGAGTTTTACCAGGTCTGTCATCCCAACCCGCTTATTGCCTCCAACATTTATTCCCCGGAGGAGGGCGATGAAAACGCTCATGATATGCCAGGTGTCCTGATTTAATTGCTTTGGATAAATACTTCCCCGGTCCAACAATTTTTTACCTGAGTACCGTTAGTCCTTCCATAAACCAGGGCTGTTACAGATAATTAGTATGAGAGTGAACTTACCCGTGACGAATTTTCTTCACTCAAAAAAACCGGGAGTATACCTATGCGGGATGTTATTGCCATCCTGCACGATGAATTTGAAACGCTTGATGTATTCGGTCCGATAGAAATTTTGGGAAGATTACCCCCATATTTTAACCCACGCTTTTATTCAGCTGAATCTATTGCACTTCCGGTTTCACTGATGTTTTCTTATTGATATAATAGACGATAATTCCCACGCCTAAAAAGAAGCAGGCGGTAATAATCGCATTGGTGTTCAGGTAAAAGGCAAGAACAATACAGCCGATAATGGCAAATATGGGTGTGTAGGGATATAACGGGACCTTAAACGGTCGTTTGACTTCGGGCAGTATCCTGCGGAGCCTGAGTAAACTGAGGTTGATAAAAATAAAGGTAAGAAGTGTCCCGAAATTAAAGAGAGACGCCAGCCATTCGAGGTTGGCGCCCGTTAAAAGAACAATCCCGCTGATAATGATCCCGCACAGGATTATGGTGAATGCCGGAACATTCCGATTTGAAATGGTAGACAAGACCTTTGGCAGCACACCCTGGCGGGCCATAGCAAACAAGGCCCGGGAACCGCCCATGATAGAGGCCATTATCACTGACGTCGTGGCAAAAAGTGCAGATATTGCAACAAATTGCAGAATGAAGATATTATCTGTGACGGTCTTCAATGCATACTCCAGCGGCGCACTCGATGTCCCGAGCAGTCTGCCAGTTTACCACGCCAACCGCCACGATAGAAACGCCGATATACACAAGAGAACAGACAGCAAACGCAAACAGAATTGCTTTCGGAACATTCTTTTCGGGATCTTTTATCTCTTCAGCCATGATCGCAATCGTGTTGAACCCGATAAAGGCAAAAAAGATAATTGCTGCTCCGGACATTACCCCGGAAAATCCCGTGGGAAAGAACGGATGATAATTCGAATAATTTCCACTGGTGATCAGGGCATATGCACCCACCGATGATAAACATCATCAACGCCAGAATTTTGAGGGCAACAAGAAGATTATTGGCCCAGGACGCTTCTTTTATGCCTTTCAGGTTCAGGAGCATGAGGACCAGTGGCCATACGGTTGCGATTACGATGAGGGTACTGGTTGTTGCAGGAATGCCAACAAAATATGTCAGGTATGCGGCAAACCCGACACTGACCGCACTTGCGCCTACAATATAATCAAACGATTTCATCCAGCCGACAACAAAACCCGGAAATTCTCCGAACGCTTTTGTCGTGTAAATATAACTCCCGCCGGATTCATGGATGAATGAGGACAGTTCGGCAGTGGAAAGCCCGGTAAGTAATGCAACAAAACCGGCAATAATGAAAGACAGGATGACGGCCGGCCCGGCAATACCCGACGCAACCCCGATAAGAACAAAAATTCCGGTGCCGATAATTGCACCAATACCTATTCCGGCGGCTCCCCAGAAACCTAACGAGCGGGTCAATTCTGGCATCGAAGGCCTCCGGTAAATTCAGTTTCTCCGATATGGGCCAAGTATTCACCGTTCCGGATCTTAAAGGGGCAAAATGTCCCTTGATTTTCACTCTGGGAGATAGTGGTTCCTAAACGTAAAACAACAATAAACAATTTAAAGATTATTATCAGAAAACCCGTTTTGAAACAAATATTATTATGAAATCCTGATTCCTTTGTTGGAAGAACAGATCCTGTAATTGTACTACATCAAAATAAATGTTCAAAAAAGGCAGTTGCAGGTGAATAAGAATTCCCCTGCACTGGCAATGAGGGGTAAGGTGTGCTCTGAATTACATACCCGCCCGGGAAAGGATTGTATCCGCTACACTATCCGCACTTTTGAAGGGGAAGTCGCTGGCGGTCAACAATTTTCCTGCTTCCCCGGCCGTCATCTTTACGGCCCCTACCTGGCATGTTGTGTCTGCACCCATGGGGAATGCAGCGATGAGGTCGGCGGGGTCTTGATTGGGAATTTTGCACCTTTGAGTGCTCCCGTAATTTGTGCATGGAGCTGGTCTTTCACAGATTCTGTCATGGCTTTCACCGGAACATAGTATGACGGTCTTTAATATATACATGAGCGTTAGTAAAATATACTAACAGCATTAGTATAGTTGCATGACCTTCACAGTAATAATGTTGAACCACATATCCTGAGAATAATAGAGGCTGACATGGCAGGGACATCATCGGTAACGGAACTGAACGAAATAAAAACAGAGATCACAAGTCTGCGGACTGAATTAAAACGCTTCATCGAGAATGCGAACACACAGAACGTCAAGACCATCGTATCAGATCTCAAAGACAATTATGCAGACCTGTTCGTGAACCATCATGTCGATACCGCGAATACCGAACTATCGAAAAATATGGTTCCCGATTGCAAAATGAAGGAACAATGTTTTGCCGTTTTCATGGAATTTTTGCAGGCCACCGCGAAACATATCAAAAATGACCGGGTAAGCGAAGACCTCGTTTCATCGTTACCGCGAACAGTTGAAGGGCATGAGAAAGAAAGGCCCGTTTGAACGGTGTGATACCTGTTTCCAGGAAGTCAGCCGGCTTTTTGAAAAACAGGTCGAGCTCATGAAGTCACTCGGGATCTACGACCGGACAAATAAGGAAATGCCGATAAATGCTGAAATATCAGAAGAGGACCTGGTCAGGAACATCCTTGAGCCTGTCGCAAATGTCCAGCGGTTCCAGATATTAAAGTCTCTTGCAGGGCAGACCCGCACATTTTCAGACCTGTCGCAGCTGACCGGACTCCGGGGCGGCAACCTGCTGTTCCATATTAAGAAACTTACCGATACCGGGATGATCCTCCAGCGGCATGAACGAGGCGATTATGTTATCACGGAAAAAGGGTGGAAAACGCTCAATCATGTAATAGATCTCAATACCGCGGTAAATTCCTGACGGCTGGAATCGATTTTGCGCGGGTGTAGGTCTCAATTATCGTTTTTTTAAGATTACAGACAGACCCGGTAGAAGCAGGGATCATGTCACTCATTTTTATATGACATTTGCCCAAATCCAGATTAAGGGGTCACTTAAAATATGAGGTTTCGGAAATCGGATTCGACACACAGGGATGGAAAAACGGGGTGTAGCCAGATGGATCTGTCTCAGAATGTCCCTATTCCCTATCGCATTGTCGCACTCATGCAGGAGCGGAACCGTCTCTTTGCCTTTCCACTTGAGGATCTGGTTGAAGAAATCAGAGCGACCGGATTCCGGTGTGCGTGTTGCGGAAGGTGCTGCACCCGGGAGATCAACCGCCACATATTTCTCCTGGATCACGATATCGCCGGACTGGAAAAGATTGATCCCACGGCCTGTGTACCGGCGCCTGATCCGGAGTTCTGTGACCAGAACGGCAGGTTGTATGTTTCGGGTTACGCTCTCCGGATGAAAAATGATGAGCAGGGATCCTGCTGGTTTCTTGAGAACGGGAAATGCCGGATATATAAGCAGAGGTTTTCCGTATGCCATATCTATCCGCATATGTTGCGTCGGAATGCTGATGAAACGGGACTCGTAACGTGGCGGCAGTTCGCCCACCCGAATGAACATGGACGATACGACCCGGCCCTGTCCGATGAGGAGTGCCTTGTAACGGCCCGGAAGATCAAGGAATATGAGAATGCGTTTCTCTCCCAGCAGATCTTATTCCTTGAAATCATTCACGAATATTTTACCGTAAATAACCTCAGGCATGATCCCGGGAAATACAAACAGAGTATAAAGCGTTATATGCAGGGCGAGATGGTTGAAATATCCGTTTTTCGTGCAGGAGATCTGGAAAAATACCGGATTGCCTGATCCAATTAATTCCCCGGGATCAGGTTATCTGGGGTGGTGGTTCTGCCTCCGCCACCTTACCGAAACTTCGGAAAAACACCGCGTATAACTTCTTCAGCGGGGTCTTTTCGAGCAGCAGCACAAGTACCGAACAGCCCATGATCGAGAAAAGGATGATCCCATAGGTTGTCGTCTCAATAAAAAGCCCTCCCTTAACAGCCATCTGGAGCGGAATAGCAGCGAGGACCGCCCCGGCAAGCCCTTTCGGGATCATGACCGCCATAATGCTTGCATCCCATACGGGGATGGTTTTCGGAATGAAGAACCGGACGATCAGGATCCTCGCTGCAAACAGGATCAGGGTAACCAGGAGCCCAATTTTTAATGCCTCGGTATCAGTGAGAATAATCGACAGGCCGAGGTAGATAAAGAAGAATGTCTTCAGTAACTGGACGAGCTGCGAGAGGAACGTGACTTCGGTCGGGGTGAGTTCGACCTGCTTAACATGAGCGACAGGAATCAACCGGCCAATACTGAATGATTCAAGGTTTCCAAGAGTAATACCAAAGGCCAGGGCGGCAATTGCCCCTGAAAATCCCAGCAGGGTTACGATCCCATAAATGATAAAGACGAACGCTGGAGTCAGGAAAATACTTTTAATCGTCTTGAGCTGGGGATAGAGCACCGACCAGATGATCCCTCCGATTACACCAAGGACCCCGGCGACAAGGAATGATGAAACCAGCCGCAATGTGACATAAGGTACATCCAACTGCCCAAGCAGGTACACATCAAGCAGGGTAAGCATCACAACGATGCACAATACATCGGTCACGGCCGATTCCAGCGCGAGGATGGCACGACCATCCTTCCCCAGGTGGAGGAACTCGATCATCGGTATTACCACTGCTGATGAGGTACCACCGATTGCAGCACCAAGCATCAGGGCGGGAAGGGGATCAAGGAGGTGCAGGTATATGAGAATCCCCGCAGAAATGAGCATTGTCGCAACAAATGAGATCAGGGTCAATTCTATTGTGCCCCGGAATGCCGACTTAATTGTCTCCATTTTCAGGTGGAGGCCACCTTCGAACAGGATTACCGCAAGCGTGACCGTCGTGAACAGCGGACCGGCGATACCAAAGGCTGCTGGTGTGATGAGACCGAGGACCGGGCCGATCAGGATTCCTATCCCGATCAGGAGGAGGAGATCCGGGATTTTCGTAAGCGCAAATACCCTGTTGAACACGTTTCCTAGAAAAATCAGGACTCCCAGGAAAAGGACAACAATTGCGACATCCATTGCCTTTTCTATTGTGAAAAGGGTGGCTTGAGTGTTTCGGTTTTCATGTGAATATGCAGTATGACCTATGATTCCCTGGGGAAAGAACAACCGCGCCGATGGTAACCGGACGCAGATAGAATCGAAAAAGGTTTTCTCGTCTGATACCCATTTATGTTGATGGAAAATATCCTGATGCAGCCGGTATTCCAGATGAGCCTGTTACTCTTCGTAGCCCTGGCAGGATACCTCGTTGCTTCGCGTATTAACCAGTCCGCTGTTATCGGGCTCATCCTCGTCGGCATCGTTGTCGGTCCGAGTGCGCTCGGGCTGATTACCTATTCGGATTTCGTGGCAGGTCTAGCGAATCTCGGGGCTGTGATCCTGCTCTTCGTTATCGGTCTCGAATTCAAGGTCCAGGATATTGTCGGAATACGCAACGGTGTGATTGCAGCCGTAGGAGTGATCATCCCATGGATCGGGGGATACGGGCTCTCCGTCGCATTCGGCCTGAGTACGTCGAGCGCGATTTTCATCGGGACAGCGCTCACCGCGACAAGCATTGCAATCACTGCAAACGTCCTCCGGGAGATGGGAAAACTCCAGACAAAAGCAGCAAAAGCAATTATCGGTGCGGCAGTAATCGATGATGTGCTTTCTCTGCTTGCGCTCTCGGTGAGCTCGGAAGTTGTCGGAGGAGTGTTCTCTCCGGAGGGAATCGGCCTTGTGTTAATAAAAGCAATCGCCTTTATCGTCCTTGCCGGGGCTTTTGGTATCTTTGTCGTGAGCCGCTATATAGAAAAACTCGATAAGACCCGGTTTGCAAAGAGATATCCTGAATTTTTGTTTATCTTCGCGATGATGATGGCATTTTTCTATGCGATGATCGCGGAACTGACCGGGCTGTCTGCAATCGTCGGAGCGTTTATAGCGGGTGTCTCGTTCGAGGGGGTCCAGCTTATGCACGGCCGGGATATTAAGGAGGGTGCGGAATATCTTCAGATAATTTTCGCATCGATATTTTTCGTTTCGCTCGGTGTACTCGCCGATCTCAGGCAACTAACGCCGGAAATTATCATTTTCCTTGCCGCTCTAATCGTCGTGGCAATTGTAACAAAACTAGTCGGGTGCGGGGTGCCGGCGAAACTGATGGGAATGTCGACAAAAGATTCCCTTATTGTCGGGTTCGGCATGGCACCGAGGGGTGAGGTCGCGATGATCGTAGCACTGATCGGCCTTCAGCAGGGGATCATCGACCAGAATATCTACGTGGCACTTGTCCTGATGAGCCTGGTCACAACAATTATCACCCCAATCGTGTACCGGAACTGGTTCTTCAAAGGGAAATCCGGCGTGACCGACAAGGACGATCCGGAGCCATGTTAAATAGTAACCAAGGGACTGTCAAGTTGTCGACAGATCACATGCTGTAAGAACCCCTGTCAAAAGTCGGTAGTGAAAAATGAAGTAATAATTAAGTTGTGAGTAAAACATTTGACCTGGCATCTGATCATGATGAAAATCAACTGGAATTTGATAATTGGGTTTTGGTTAGGGATTGCAGCAATAACCCTTATTAGTATTGCGAGAACTGCACTTCACCAGAATCTGTACGAGTATGATTGGGTCATATTAACTCTTTCAATAATTGTGTTAATCGCAGCATTGATTTTGAGAAACCGTTTATCAAAACATTAATTTTTCCGCTGGCCGCAGACTTCCACAGACGTGAAAGTGAATATTTACTGCCTCCTTTTGACCGTCTTCCAAGGGATTTCTGATCTGTAGACAAATTGACAGAAACTCAATTTCCCTCTCCTTTCCTGATGACCAGGACTGGTCTTTTTGTCTTTCGCAGAACGCTGAATGTTGTGCTTCCGAGTACCATCTCATGCAACCAGTCTGTCCCGTGGGCGCTCATTGATATCAGGGATACTCCCTCGTCCCTGGCAACCGAATCGATCATCCCTGCGGGATCCCCCACACGGACGTGAATTCGTGTGGTAATTCCAGCACTAATCTCCCGTTTCATCCCTTCGAGGCGGGATTGTGCTTCCATTACGGAGGTCTCGATCTCTGATTGCGATTCTGCCTTCGTAACCACGTTCAGGAGGACTAACTCCCTGATCCCGGGAATTGATTTTATCATCGAGAATGCATCCATGGCGGATTCCGAAAAATCAGTCGGTACCGGTACTTTCGAGAACAGCTCCAGTCGTGAAAGAGATCCGGAATGATCTGAATCAACCGTTTCTGACACCCCGGGGAGAATCAGGACACTCGTCCCGGCACGGCGGAGCACCGTAGATGAGACGCTTCCCAACAGGAGTTCTTTGATCGGATTGGCTCCCCGTGCTCCTACGATAATGAGTGATACCTGGTTTGCTTCCGCTGTTTCAAGTATTGCAGTTGAAACATTGCCCTGGGTGATTGTATCAACGAGTATATCCACCAGTACAGTGAGCTTTAAGCCCGGCTTGCATAAGCGCTTCCTTTTTCTCTGCCAGTAGGATCTTTGCGTTTTCGATCTCCGGTCCGTAGGTCCATCCATGCCGGGAAGGACGGGACGCATCGATTACATGCAGGAGCACCACTTCCGCGATACCGGGTATCTCAAGGATATGATCGAGGATATTTTGTGAGTGCACGGAAAAATCCAGGGCAACTAAAACTTTTCTGAACATTACTCTCCTTCTGTGGAATGTTACGAGTATATATAAAAAAGGATATTCCCGATCATCTTGTATTCATAAAATAAGAAAGAAGTAGACGGGGATTTAGTTCAGGTCGCCATAATACTTTTGCCGAATTCCAAATGCCGAACTCAATAAATAATTACATCGAGTATTTTTGAATTACAGACGTTTTCCTTTTCCCGACATTATTTAACATTTTCACTACTATTATACGGAACATGAGCAATGAAAATCACCGTGAAAATCACAGACACCAAGAGTCATCAAGAACATGCAAGGTGTGTTCGTCTGAGTATTGTCACGAATGCCACCCCTCCTTTTTCGGCATTTGTGAAAGGTGCGGTTACAAGATCCTGATTGCCCTTGTATGCATTATGATTATAGTCTCCTATATGGCGTGGTTTGGGGTATTCTGATAGTTCCTTCCGTTTCGTATCGGAAAACGATACGGAAAAAATATGATACCGGGTATTACATTTTTTTTAACCCAAAACTTCGGCGTTAATGTTTTACTAACCAATTGTACAAAACCGGGTCAGAATATTTATAGCATCACGGATGTATCTGCCCAGCATGGGATACATGATGGATTATATGTGGGGCGGTAACGGTGGATACGGTTACGGATTTCCTTTCTTCGGTTGGGGCATGATTCTCATCTGGTTTATCATTTTCATTGCCATCGGATATCTGGTGTATAAGGATGCAAACTCGCGGGGAATGAACGGGCTGCTCTGGTTTATCCTTGTTATTATTCCGATGATTGGGATCATCTCGCTGATACTCTATGTTATTATCCGGGAGACCGGTGCGCAAAAAGTTGGTCCGGGTGAAAAGACCGCAATGGATATCCTGAAGGAGCGATATGCAAAGGGCGAGATCACGATCGAACAATTTCAGAAAATGAGTGAAGACCTGAAAAGATAACATTCTCTTTCTTTTTATTTTCGAAGGTAAGGCTTCCGGTTTGGTACAGTACTTCAGGAATTATTGCAGAAGTTACCTTTGTTCAAGGAGTCTCTAGTGGAATTGTAATTTACGGAAATTATTAAGCGATCTACCGTGTAAGTGGTGCCTATGATAGAACAAAAAGCGGCACGGGGAAACATACTCTGGTTCCGATTTTCCGGAAAGCTCACGGAAGAAGATTACACGAATAACCTGATCCCGGAACTGGAAAGGGCTCTTGAGCGGTACAAAAAAATCCGGCTCCTTATCCAAGTCGAATATTTTGGCGGCTGGACACAGGAGTCGGTATGGGAAGAACTGAAGGGATGGCCTCAGTTCTCAAAAGTCGAACGCATTGCTATCGTCGCGGACGATTCCTGGGATGAATGGATGACGTGGATGGTGAAGATCGCCATTTTCATCACCGGCCAGTCGGTCCGGTTCTTCAAAGCAGGAAGGATCGAGGAAGCCTGGGACTGGCTTGAAGCCATGTAAAGGGCATTTGAAATCTCATATTTTACTGGCTCTTCGGCAGGATCCACCACTAATGCCTTTTAGCACGCTTATAAAATTTTCATAATTTCAACACGTCACAGCCGCCTGAGTACGATCCAGAGCACAATAGATGTGCCGACAAACACCACAGAAAAAATAATCCGGATGGTGTCTATAGTTCCAATATCATCGTTCAGCAACCGACTATAAACCACTCGACCAGTTGAAATATCGAAGACGAGGCCCGGTTGACTCGGCGGTGGTACGATCGCCATTATTTTGGGGTTCGCTTTCCGGAGCGGGGGCAGGACCCCCGCGTTGGCGGCAGGTCCGCCACCGGCGGTGTGCACTTTTCGAAAAAATAAGAAATCGAATTGATTGCTAAACAAACAAAATTTTATTGTTTTTTTAAAAACAGCCGAATTCTTCTGAATGCGAGGGATGGGATTCGAACCCATGAACTCCTTCGAGACTGGATCTTAAGTCCAGCACCGTTGGCCTGGCTTGGCTACCCTCGCCCGATTAAAAAGTCGTATATAATGTGCGATTCCACATTTGATAATAATATCCTTAAGGCTTCAATAGAGGGGCCAAAATCATCCCCCTGAAGGTTGTGTTCCGGAATTCACCGATCCGGATCACCGGTGCAGGGATCAAAGGAGCCATGCCAACAATTACCTCAATAAACCCAGAGTAAGAGGCCATTGACAATACTATGACCCGGACACCGGATCCCCATCTGGCCGCCGGGTCCATCCATGCTTCCCATTACCGGTTACCTGCCGTTAACAATCCAGCCCGTTTATACATCCGCCATAGTTACCCGATTGCATTCAGTATTTCTTCGGTCTTCCGTACCCTGCCGATCCTCCTGAAAATATGGTTTATTGCCATATTGTGCTGCTCTGCTGACATCGAGGACATTGCGTCCTCCGCAAATACCTGCTGGAAGCCATACTCGTACGCGAACCGTGCAGTGCTCTCGACACCGAGATCAGTGGATATGCCACAGAGGACGATCGTATCCAGCTTCCGCCTCCGTAGCTGGAGTTCGAGGTCGGTACCGTAAAAAGCACCCCATTGCTTCTTTGCAATGACAATATCTGATGGGACGGGAGTGATCTCCGGGACAAAATCAGACCAGTCGGGGGGCAGGGGGACCGGCCGGGAGAATGAAAGGTCGCTCTCGACTTTCAGCATTGTCTCGGGTGTTGAAACAATATGGACAAGGAAAACAGGCATCCCGTTTTTCCGAAAGACCTTTACAAGCGTTGCCGCATTCCTTATGACATCCTGTGCGGGGTACGGCTGTGTGGACTGGGTTGCTATTCCCTTCTGCAGGTCGATGACAACAAGGGCGGTGGTGGTTTTGTTAATCTCCGGATCTGGCATTATGTCACCACCGGAGCATAGGGTGACCG
Organism: uncultured Methanomicrobiales archaeon; assembly: GCA_963815625.1. Classification (GTDB taxonomy): domain Archaea; phylum Halobacteriota; class Methanomicrobia; order Methanomicrobiales; family Methanospirillaceae; genus CAIKOD01. The sequence continues at coordinate 23,916 of CAWFHG010000005.1, read as the reverse complement.
GCCCTATTTATTACCTCTGGTGATGGATGTGCGTTTCAGACATTTTTCAGGAGAACGGAAAGGTTGCAACAATATTCGGGGAGTCCTTTGAAATCAAGGTAGAAATTTCAACCAGGAACAAGAAAAAAGATCGGGGTGCCGGTTCAGGACTTGATCGTCCGGAACAGGTACGCACCGAGAACCGTCATGGCGACGGTGAACCCGCCGAGCACGGCGAGACTCACGAGCGGGTTGATCTGCGAGACCCCGGTCAGGCCGTACCGGATCCCTTCAACACCGTAAGTAAGCGGGTCGATGAGCGTGATCGGTGCGAAATACGGTGGCAGGCTGCTGATAGGGAAGAGCGCTCCCGAGAGACCGAAAATCGGGAAGACGACGAAGTTCATGATCAACTGGAAACCTGTCATGTCATCCATCCTCGACGCGATCGCGATACCGAATGCGGTAAATGCGATCCCGATCAGGGCCATGAAACCGAACGCGATGAAAAATCCCACCGCACTCTGGCTATGGAGCCCGATAAACAGGGAGAGCACGAGGATAATCACGCCCTGGATAAACGCCGTCGTCGCTCCGCCGGCCGTCTGCCCGAGCATGATCTCCAGGCGGGAGACCGGGGCGACAAGGGTCTCTTTCAGAAACCCGAACTGTTTGTCCCAGATAATCTGGATACCGCTAGAAGACCGACGTGAAGAGGACGCTCATCGCGACCATTCCCGGGATCAGGAACACGATATAATTCTCGCCCATCCCGGGGATCTGCACCACTGAGTTGAGCCCGAAACCGAGGAACAGGAGGAAGAAGAGCGGCATGCTGATGCTGCCGATAATACGGCTCTTCGAGCGGATATACCGTTTCATGTTCCGGAGCCAGATGGTATAAATGATATCCATGGTTACCGCCTCATCATTTTCTGGTACATCCGCATGTTTTCCTTGCCGCTCGCTTCCTCTTCCCTGATTGTCTTGCCGGTAAAGGAGAGGAAGACGTCTTCGAGTGTCGGCTTATGGATCGAGATCGATTCAATGACAATATTGTTCCTGTTGAGAAGCGTCACGATCGTACTCACATGCTGCTCGGCATTCTTCAGGCTGATTGTCACCTGCCCGTTGTGCTGTTCAATCCTGGTTACCCACGGCTCATTCAGGGCCGAGACAATGGCGGCACGGGTCGGCCGACTTGATCGTGACAACATCCCCGCCTATCCCGTCCTTGAGGTTCGCCGGTGTATCGAGGGCGATGATCTTCCCGTGGTCGATAATGGCGATCCGGTTGCAGAGCCGGTCCGCCTCTTCCATGTAGTGGGTGGTAAGGATAATCGTAATCCCGTGTTCTTTGTTCAGGGTTGCGATGTACTGCCAGAGGTGGTTCCGTGTCTGCGGGTCGAGGCCGAGCGTGGGTTCGTCGAGGAACAGCACTGCCGGACGGTGGAGGAGTCCCCGGGCGATCTCGAGCCTTCGCCGCATTCCACCCGAGAATGTCTTGACGATGTCGTCTTTCCGGTCTTCGAGCTCGACGAGGGCCAGGAGTTCAGTGATCCGCTGTTTCCGCTCGTCCCCCGGGATCCGGTACAGTCTCCCGTGGAAGTCCATGTTCTCCCACGCAGTGAGTTCTTCATCGAGGCTCTGGTCCTGGAAGACGATCCCGATCGATTTCCTTACCCCGTCCTCGTTATGTTCAATATCCATACCGTTTACCGTGGCAGAGCCCGAGGTGGGCTTCAGCATGGTCGAGAGCATGGCAAGGGTCGTGGTCTTCCCGGCCCCGTTCGGTCCGAGGAGTCCGAAGATCTCTCCCTTGCCAATCTCAAATGAAATGTCGTTCACTGCGACCAGGTCGTTAAATTTCCGGGTCAGGTGATCGACGTGTATCGCAACTGTCATTCGTTATTTCCTATTTTTTTCAGGTCGTTCAGGCACTGTTCAAGCACCCGGACAGCATTGTTCTCGTTATCGGGCGTCAGATCGTCGAGCGTGGTTTTAATATCAAACAACAGGCCTTTTGCATTGATCTTTGATCCGCCGAAGATGTCGAAGATAAGGTTCTTGTAGAGGGCCATCTTCCGGTGATGCTCCTTTCCCTTCTCTTTCACGGTCTCCAGGGTCGCTCTCCCGGTTTCTGTGACGGCAAAGGTAGTCTTCGCCCTCTTACCGGTCGCGACTATCTCGATGAGTTCTTCGTCCTTCAGTTGGTTGAGTACCGGGTAGAGGGTCCCCTTGCTTGGAATCCAGAGCCCGCCGGTCTTCTCTTTGATCTCCATGAGGAGATCGTAACCCGATTTCGGACTCTTATTAAGCGAGTGCAGGATAAATAGTGCTAACAGGCTCCTTTCTTTCCCGTGCCGGGACCCGAACTTCAGTAAGCTGGTCATACAAATAGTACCGATTCCGTACTATTATGCTAAAGGAATTGTGGAGTAATAAAGATGACGATGCCGGTAATTCATTTGTTTGGTCAGGTAACAGGTGGGACATAGATCGCCCGGTCTGGTTAAATCCGGATAACCAGATACAACGCAGACCCGGATCCGCACTCACGGAAAAGATCTCTTCTGATCCAAAAAAAAGCCCATAAAAAAATACGTGGGATTGACCCTTCTCCTTCCGGGGATCACCCCGGAGGATATCATGGGTTTCATTTACCCCCGGGGATATCCTCATTATTCTCCCGTCTTTCCGGGTAACGCACGCGTTTATTTCATCAGGATATTTTTGCCCTGTTCAAACTCTTCACAGGTGATTTCTCCCCTGGCATACCTTTCTTTCAGGATGTCGACCGGAGTCTTTTCCGGTTCAAGCGGTTTCCTGACCTCCCGGATGATCACGTAGAGGACGGCGATCAGGTACCCGAAGCACGGTATGATAACGAGAATGAACCAGAGCGGGGCGCTCATTTTCTGTTCTTTTGCATCCTTGTAGATGAAGTATGCAATAACAAGCTGGACTAACCACAGGACAAGCATCACGAGCATACCCCCGACAGGGGCTCCATGTGCGACCAATCCGGGCTGTGCACGATACATCATTGCTGGCATGCAGTACAGATTGTCTCATGAGATATAATGCCCGATGATGTTAACAATACTTTACATTTTATATAAAGGAAATAACCGGGACCAGAGAGCTTCCCTTCACTGGTCCCATGTCTAAAAAAGAATTAGTTTTCCTCGGCAGAATTATTCTCTCCGGTTGTTTCCGGTTCAGCGCCCTTTCCACCTGCCATGGTGCAGACAGCCGGGACATAGTATCGTTTCCCTCCGCTCAGTGCCTTGCCACAGAAGTCCCGGCAGGTAGCTGGCCGCGTCTCATAAATCATACAGGAAGTCATTTTCACCCCGTCCTCCCCGGGGACTTCTTCCTTCAGATGCTGGCAGGGAGCGTTTGCGATGAAGTAACCGTCAATTTCCCGGAGTCCACGTACCCGGAGGTACTGGACAAGGTGGGGCAGGCATTGGCGGACAGGGATGATGGGAAGCCAGCGGCAGCACTCGCCACAACGACTGCAGGTGCCCACCGGCTTATTACGGGGCGATTTCATGGTAGTAACTGGTTGGATCGGAATGCTTGTAAATATTGAGGATACCACAACGACGACATGCCCGGCCGGGTTCTGCCTTTACAATATATTTTGCAGGCCTCTCTTTTAAAATCAGGATAGGGTAAGATTTTTTGTCCCTGTTTTATCAGAGATCCGGCCGGGTCATTCGTTCCGGAATCACCAGGCGGTCATATTCTTCGCCGGAAATGTATCCCATTGCAAGTGCAGCCTGTCTCAGCGATACATCATTTGCCAGGGCATATCCTACGATCTGTGAGGCCTTGTCATACCCGATAACCGGTACAAGTGCGGTGACGAGCATCAATGAATTATTAACATAACCGGCAATTTTTTTGGTATCGGCCTGCATTCCTTCAACCGAATACTGAAGAAATGATTGCATGCTATCGGAGAGGATCCTGATAGAATGCATGATATTGTAAATGATGAGAGGTTTATAGACGTTCATTTCCAGGTAACCCCCGGCACCTCCCATCGATACTGCCATGTCGTTTGCCATGACCTGGACTGAAACCATGGCTAATGCCTCGCACTGGGTAGGGTTGACCTTACCCGGCATGTTTGATGACCCGGGTTCATTGGCAGGCAGGATGATCTCTGCAATACCTGCCCTTGGTCCACAGGAGAGGAGCCGGATATCGTTGGAAATTTTGTAAAGCGATACAGCCAGTGTTTTTATCGATGCCGACAGGCCGACAAGTGCATCGTGAGCTCCCTGCACAGCAAATTTATTGGGTGCGGTGACGAACGGCAGCCCGGTCGCCGATGCTATTTCCCGGGCCACATTTCCGGCAAAATCAGGTGTCGTGTTAAGGCCCGTTCCAACCGCTGTCCCACCGAGTGAAAGGTAATAGACACCATCCAGTTCGCGTTCGATACGGGCTGCATTATCTTCAAGCATCCTTACGTACCCTGAAAACTCCTGCCCCAGGGTAAGCGGTGTTGCGTCCTGCATGTGGGTACGGCCGATTTTTACAATACCTTTCCAGTCCTCTGCCTTACCTGCAAGACCCCGGTTCAATGCCGCGATTGCGGGGAGCAACCGTTGTTTCGTTGCCGATGCTGCAGCAATATACATGGCGGCGGGAAACGTGTCATTCGAGGACTGGGACATGTTTACGTGATCGTTCGGGTGGACTGGGTCTTTGCTTCCGAGCGGTTTGCCTGCCAGCTGGGAGCACCGGTTGGCGATAACCTCGTTGATATTCATGTTAAACTGTGTCCCGCTGCCGGTCATCCAGACATGCAACGGGAACATGTCGTGATGCCGGTGGTCAAGCAGTTCCTTACAAACGGTTACGATAAGGTCCCTTTTTTCAGGGGACAACCGCCCGGACCGGCAGTTTACCACGGCACAGGCGGATTTTACGTACGCATACGCCGTCACCATTTCGGATGGCATGATGTCCTCACCGATGGAAAAATGTTCCAGTGACCGTTGCGTCTGGGCACCCCACAATTTATCAGCGGGGACTCTTACCTCACCCAGGCTGTCCGTCTCGATCCGATAACCGTTCATTCATGCATACCCCGGATAACTTTCTTATTCGCTCACTGCTTAAACAGCTGCCGGCTGGAGCGCTGGAACCCGGGACTCAGGAACCAGGAACAAATCAGGATACTGTTTAAAAATAGAAAATGATGCTCTTTCCTCTCGCCAGGAAATAACCGGCAGGAAATTTTCGGAAGCCGTTTTTATTTTACGCAGGGGGAATTGGTTTCTCTCCGTGAAAACATCGGATTATAAAATTCCAGGCAGGCCGGGAAGAAAATACCTTTTAAAAAATAGAATATACGGGAAAGTAAATGTGGTATCCGGACAATTGCCTGAAAAATTCACGGAACTGATCGAAAATGGCAAACCCAGACAATGGAAAACTGGAATTGTTAACAGATAAGAACAGCACGCTCGTCCTTGTGGACTACCAGCCCTCGATGTTTGCAGGTGTTGCGTCGGGTGATAAGACGATCATAAAACATGCCGCCTACTGTGCTGCAAAGGCAGCAAGCATCCTCGATATACCGGTAGTCATGTCGTCCATCGACCCGTCACGTATGGGGAATTTTATCATTGAGATTACACGTTTGTTTCCAGGACAGGAAGTGCATGCACGTGTCGTTCCCAGCTTTGATGCATTTGAAGATGAAAAGACATGGAATGCATTTCGAAAGACAGGCAGAAAGAAGATGGTGGTATCAGGACTCTGGACAAGCATGTGCTTTGCATTTACCGCCCTGCACGGGATAAGGGAAGGCTACGAGGTCTACGGGCTGATGGATGCAGCGGGCGATTCCACCCATGATTCTCATAAATATGGCATTGAGAGGATGTTGCAGGCAGGGGTAACACCCATTACCGTAGAAGGCCTCGTATCGGAATGGATGCATGACTGGGGGAACCCGAAGTCGGGGGAACTTGTTAAGGAAGTGTATTCCCGGTATGGCGCAATGATAGGGCTGGGAAAGTAATGAATTGTTTATATTTTCCGAAATCAACCGGGTATACCGTGAAGGATTGAAATGAAACCCGGTATATGATCCAATTTCATCCAACCATGGAGTGAGACCCATAGCGCAGGAAAATTCACCCGGTGAGCAAATGCCCGTGTTATTTATCGGACATGGGAGTCCGATGAACGGCATTGAAGATAATGAATTTTCCCGGGGCTGGCAGGCGGTTGCCCGATCACTACCCACGCCGAAGGCTGTTTTGTGTATATCGGCGCACTGGGAAACGAACGGGACATTCGTAACGGCAATGGACCATCCCCGGACAATCCACGATTTTTCCGGGTTCCCACCTGAACTCTATGCCGTGCAATACCCTGCGCCGGGTAGTACATGGCTTGCACAGGAGACGAGGAGGATTGTCTCGTCAACCCGGGTTAGTCCTGATAACCGGTGGGGCCTGGATCACGGGTGCTGGATCGTTCTCAAACGAATGTTTCCGGAAGCCGATATTCCGGTGGTCCAGTTGAGCCTTGACCGGACACAGGAAGCCATGTACCACTATAATCTTGCAAAGGACCTTGCGCCACTAAGAAAATCCGGGGTCCTTATCATCGGCAGCGGCAACATTGTCCATAATCTCGGCATGGTTACCCTGAAGGATGCGGATTTTAATACCCCTTTCGGGTTTGAATGGGCAATTGAGGCCAGTTCATTGTTCAAACGATTGATTGACGAAAACAGGGTAGAAGAACTTGCAGATTACCGGAATCTCGGGACCCCGGCCCGTTATGCAGTTCCTACACCCGAACATTACCTGCCGATGCTCTACTCCCTCGCGTTAAAAGGAGAAGAAGAGCCACTTACCTATTTTAATGATAAACCCGTCGCAGGTTCGATTACCATGACTTCCTTTAAAATCGGTTAATTTTTCTCGTAAGTGGATTTGATCAGGTCATCAGGACTGGAATTGAATAATCTGGTCACGCATAACATTTTTGAATTCATCAAAAAAACAGGAAAACTGGTTAGGGGCATTACTATTTGGTCCGGGAAATGGGGGATCATTTTTCGGGTTTCTCTAATCCGGGAACACCTGATATATCCCGGGCAGTTTTTAAACCTGCTCACGACCTGAACGGGAGATAAATCTGAATTCAACCCCTTCCGGCCCGATGACCCTGTCATTTCCGATCGACGTAGTATTCATAAACTCAGGGAAAAACTCTTCTTCGAGGATGATAAAAACCCGATCTTCACGGGACTGGTACCGGATATCGGCAACAGGCGTCCCCTGCCACCGTAAAAGCTCCCTGTTTCCTTCTTTTACGACGGTGGAATCGGAAGGGATACCCGGCCTCTTCAATTGAGAGGGACAGCCCCTCTTCCCATTCAAAAGTAACCCTGAAACGCCGGTCAGACGGGTGGTAATCAATTTCCATGCCATTGAATTCCATCCGGATAACCGGCTCAGACCTGGGTCCTGACCGCGAAAAAAACGAAGGTTGAGCAGAGTCCTGGGTAGCAATGACAAGGTTCCGGATAATCCGGTCGTACTTATCCTCGCCTTCTATTTCAATGAGGCAAAATTCGTCAGAAATATGTGCTAAGTCCTCTGTTGCAACAGGGTTCCGCTCACCGAGCCAGAATCCACGGACAACCGCAAGGCTTCCTTCCAGGCCTTTACTGGTGCTTTCCTGCATGAAACGCACGATAAAGACCGATTTTGTGAGGTCGGTTTCATCAGCCCCCTGGTTTCTCCGCACAAGGATATCCCCGCGGCGAAGCGTCGTCCCTTTCCCGACAGGCCCCGCAAACTGACGGTAACCGGTGAGTACCTCCCTGGCTTTTACTTCATAACCGGTATCGCGTGGTTGTGTTGCATTCAGGAAAACTCCAAGGACATACCTCCTGACCTCCATGAGGTAAACCTGTGTATCCTTTGAAAGGGCCATTTCCAGCCACTCCTCGCACTTATCCATCTTTGTAAACGGGATGACCAGTTGCTGGAGTCCGGCGTCCTTCAGGACTATATTCACCGGCTCACCATTACCCTGGCTTTTCGTACCGGCATCAGGGAAAATGTCCCTGAAGACCTGCCCGGTACCCGTTGTTTCAACGAGGACCGATGTCGTGATCCGGGAGTCAGGCTGGATTGTATAGAGAATATCTCCCGCATTAGTCGGGGGATGTCCCTGTAACGACCTGGAGTACCGGAATATTTTCTGTATCCTTGGATATATGCGGGAAAAAAGCGGTCCCAGGACTTCAGACTGGTATCTCCCGGGCGACAGGACAGACAGGAGAATTTTGCCTTCTTTCCCTTTTTCAATGTTGCCCACGCTGATTTCGTGTTGAAGTTTACCGGCGATCTCCTCGTTGAGCAGAAGAAACAGGGAGTTATTTACCTCGTTATGGGTGATCTGGAGATAGGGGTCCCGGGGTGATGGTATCCTGGAAAAGTCCCCTGCCCCATTCGAAAAGAAAACTTCTCCGTTTCCTTTTGCATTACCCGGGTCCCAGCCAATTGTCCCGGTCTCATTTCCTCCCGGGCTCCTGTACTCAACCACCCATCCGGTACCAGGCCCTGATATCAGTCGTATATCTCCTGACGGGCAATGGAGTTCTCTTATAACCTGATCATCCGCATACCGGGGCGGGGTCCATGGTGGCGAGGGGAACCTGCAGATCTGCCTGCGGAAGACCGGGTCCGACCAGCCCGTCATGATAATTTCTTCAACGAGATCGCTCAGCTTTCCGGGAGGATCCGAATGATGCCCATCCCGGTGACAGGTATCCAGGGTTTCAGTTCCGGAATTAACCGGATTCTCTTCATCATCCGGTTTTCGCAAACATTCGTAGACCGCGAGACTGTGCACGGTATCCGAGAACGTCAGGAAATATTCCCCAGCGAGGCGCTTCATGGATTTTCGGACGGCCCCTTGTTGCGCTAGGATGAGGGCTGCATTTTTGGATGAGACATTCTGCGCTTCTATCGAGATTTCCGGAGCACCTTCCGTGATGCGGGTATCCGCACACAGGACCATGTATTCTTCGTGGTTGTCCATCCGGAGAATACTCCCTTCCGTAAATCCCTTCGATAACTCCTCTCCCGCATCTTCAGACTGATCAAGTCCTGTGAGTACCTGTGAAATTTTGAGGTGCCAGACCCAGTCACGCCCCCGGTCACGGGACAGCATCTGGCAGAGGACATCCCTGGCGGCAGCGGGCTTTCCTATTTCGCGGTAAGTTTCTGCGAGATTAACGGCTTTTTCCTCGCTGTCCCGGTCCTTCTCCCACGATTCCCTGTACTGCTCCAGCGCCCATGCCGCAGGGAGCACGTTCCGGTCATAACCGGCCGCCTGCAGGGCGCCCTGGATCGCATGAAGCTCACGACCGTCCCGGGGGCCGTAACATGTACAGATGAGATCGATAAGGTTGATCGCCCGGTCGGGGTACTGGAGTCCCCGTTCAATTGCAGCCTCTTCGTTACGCATCGTGATGGGTTCGAAGAGCATCCCGCTGCTATACAGCGGGTGGAGAGCATAATAACCATTCACCACGTCCCTCACGAAGTCTTCGTCGGCGTCCGGGTATTTTTTCATCAGCACCCCGACCGCCTGGTCTGCCGGCAGGTGGACGATGGTGTGGATTGAAAACCGGTCCATGAACTCGAATGAGAAGTCATTCACCTCGTAGGGAGGACGGTTCGGGTTGATGTTCACGCAGATAGTTGCACGGACAGCGGCTTCCTCACCCCCGGGTAACCGGACAAGCCGTTCCTGGAGCAGGTCGTTGAACGAAACGAGGACTCCCGGCTGGGCCTTGTTGGCCTCGTCAAGGACAATAATCCAGCCATGCTCCGGGTCTGTCAGGGCACGGAGCCCGAGTGTTGCGGTATCCCCTGTCTTCCCCACCTCTTCTTCCCCGAAACTCCGGTAGGTCAGGAGATCTGACACCCGCGTCTCTCCGCTCATACCGACAACGAGAAGGTTATACCGCAGGAGATGAGCAAGGTAACTTTCGAGCTTGTTTTTTCCCACCCCTGCCTCCCCGATCAGGAGAATGTTCTCCCCGAGGACAATGTCTTTTAATATCCACTCCAGGTCTGCGAGGTTCTGCTGCACCTCTTCGATCACCGTATCGGGGACGTACGGCCCGCCCGGACCGAGCGGCTGGGATGCGGTCCCTATCACCAGATACGGACATGTTTCACCGTTGTCGGAAACGACTCCCGACCGCTCCCTCGGGGGATGGCTGCCGTCGGTAATATCGTGAAGGTCAAGCAGGTCCAGTATCAGTTTTCTCGCGATGGGGGGATGGATCCGGTCATCAAGCCAGTATGCCTTCCGCCAGAACAACGAGCGAAGTTCAAGTGAATCTCCGGGAAAACGCTGGATATGCCTTACCATCCGTATGAGTGCACGGGTAGTGACCGGGAACGGGACAACCCCGTGCTCCTCGGCATAGTCTCTCCTGATATCGGTTGCAATTGCGATAAGACGCTCAATGACCTGGTCTCTGACATCCGGGCCGTACCATTTGAGGACTTCGAATTCCTGGTCGGCCGGCAGGTAATCGAGGTGTACCTTATTGGTGAAGCGGTTTACGAACTCCCCGCTCATCACTTTTCCTTCGTATATGCCCCGTCCTTCACTTTTTACGGGGTTTACGGTCGCGATGAACCTGCTGTCGGGATGACCCCGGACTACCTGCTGGTGGAGGCTTTTTGCCTTGTTTTCGAGGGGTTCGTTAAATTCTGCCTGGACGTCTTCCCCGGTGCGGTTTATCTCCGAAAGGACATTCCAGTCCCCTGCCACCATCCCGTCCATCACGTCGCTCATGGTCCAGCCGGTTTTATCCTCGCCCGCTTCTCCATAATGCCTTCGTTCTGTGATGTCAGACCTCCTGCAGGTTTTCATGGAAAGTCAGGATCCTGGTCTGGAATGACAGTGCCCTGGCTGCCGTATGTGTCCCGGGAAGTAGTTCATGCCCGTCTTCCGCCTGTTTCAGGAGGGCCTGCCGGTAGACCTCACCGAGGTAACGGATAAGAGCGGTCTTTCCCGATCCCGACTCTCCCGTTATCAGGAGGTTGTTCCTGCCCGGCATCCTGAGCGAGTCCCACATCTGCTGAAGGTACGTGATATTTGCCGGCACAAGGAGGAGCCGGGGTTCTTCAGGGGCAGGGATTTCGATATCCCCGATTTTCAGGAGGGTGGCAACAGGTACTCTTCTTCCCGGGACGCCATGCCGCGACCTTCAGGGGCCCCATGCCGCTCAGTCCGTGCATAGACCCTCCGGAGCCTGTGTATCTCCTGGTCGGTCCCTGGATCTGCCCGTTCTTCTTTCCACCCTGTCATGGCCGGGCGCCCTAGTTCGCGCCTGAGTACCTCACCCATCGATCTCGGCAGGTCTGCAATATCGCGGACCCATGTGCCGTATGGCCGGTAGGTCTCCTCGATCTTCTCCATGTCAGGACCGATCCCCCACCCGAATATCCTGCGTGTCCTTGTTGGTCGATAGTATCTTTCTCATCTGCTCCCTGCCCCCGACACCGGACTGCCCGTCAGATATCACAAAAATCATCCTGTTTGCCCCTGTTGCCGTCCTGAGACGGTTCATCCGGTCGAGAGCGCCGCTGACCGCCCCGACATCATTTGTCCCGCCGGTTGCCTGGATAACCTGCCGTATGAGATAACATCCCTGGTGAATATTCCAGTCGTCCCGGTAACGTTTTAGCGGGATATATTCGGTGTCGGAAAAAGCCGCGATCTCAAAACTGATACCTTTGACCCGGTTCACCGCTTCCCCGAACAGGATAGCGGTCTGGATTGTCGCCTGGAGTTTTTTAGCGACGGTCTCGTCGTGCATGCTGCTGCTTGCATCAATAAGAAGCGAGATACACCACCGTGTCTTGTCAGGTTCCCGTCCCCTGTCGCGGAATATCCGCATGGTCGTCCTTACGGCAGCGAGGTTCTCCTCGTCGATATCGTCTCCGGTGATAAGTTCGTTCAGGTCACGGGTCGCCCTTGCCTTCTGGAGGGCCTGCTGGATATTTTTCCTCGCGACACCGACAAGCCCGGCAACCGGCTGGTAAAACCTCTGGTACGTCTGAATAGTCGTCCTGGCTGACCGTATGGGACTCGAAGAGGGCCGCATTCCGGATCCGTTCGGCTTTCTCATCGATCGTCTCCCAGTCGCTCCTCGTCCGCTGCCGCAGAGTACTACAGATAGATCTCGGCTTCACGGGTGAGTACCTGCGCATTCTGTTCGAACCGTCGTTCTGCAGTATCTTCCGGGAATTCCGTCCCGATGAAGGGCCGTCCTGCACACTTTGAGTACCATCGTCGAAACTGGCGTCAAAATAGGAAAGACTCTCCCATACGCCAGGGGTATACCCGGTATCCGCCACAAACGACGGTTCCAGTCGTCCACGGCGGGTCGCGTTCATCATCTCCCCCGGGTCAGGTTCGTTGTCCGATTCCGGCAGGGGGACCATCAGTCTCTCCCGGTTTGCCCTGTCCGGAGATTGCCCGCCGGATAACCGTTGGAATTCGGCCCCGGCCTGCTGGAGATCCTGAAATGCCTTCTTTGTCATTCCGGTAAGGTGACGGATAGCTCCCTGGTCTGTAACAGGGGCGTCGAGTTTGTGCTCTACCTTCTCAAGCGCTTTCCTGTATTCCCTGGCGGCTTTTTTCAGGGTTTTAGAAATTTTTAATAATTCGTCAGTTTCGTCCCCGGGTCCAACTCCCCGGTCCGGGATCCTGGCAGGAGGAGTCTCCCCGGGTATTTCCCGGTCGTGTTCACCCCGGGAGCTGCGGACTTTTTCAGCGAGAGAATCCGCGAGTGTATCAATTCGTCTGGCGAAGTCGCGTAACTCATTGAATGTTTCCCGCTGGTCCCGGTCGTTTTGTTCCCCGCCTTCACCGTTGCGATTGTTCCCGGTATTATCCGGGGAGGAAAGTCTGTCGAGCAGTTCACCGCTTTTGGCACATGCCTTCATTAACTGGTCAGCTGCATCCGGTATACCGGACCCGTTCACTCCTCCCTTGCTGCTCCCCTGACTACCCGGGAATGGGCATGAAGCAGTACCACTTCCATCCCCTGCTGAGAGTGCGTTCCGGTCATGTTGCCTGGTTCCGCGGCGTGATGCCGGTGCCCCGGGTCCGCTTCTTCCTCCCGGGACGATCAACCCCTCCTCCTCAAGGAGACTGGCTCCGGTACCCTTGATTGCTTTTCCGGTGAGGTTCCCCCCGGGCTGGTGGGCATTCGGGACTGACGTATCGACGCGTGGTGAAGTCCCCCTCGGTGTCAGCTGGGGTCCCCGGGCACCTTTACCCGGCAGTCCTGGTGCAGCGTTCATTACCGTCCCTGCTTTTGTTTCACATTCAGACAATGTTCTGAACACCGGCCATATCTGCTCCTGGATAATTGTATCATATATCTCTTCAGGCAACAGGGAATCGCCCAGTTTGCTCCTCGCTTTGCTGGTCTCCTCCAGGGCATTTTTTACTATCACGTCATGTAACCCGGTAAATTCAATGCCGGTCCGCCCTTCAAAAACTGCAGCTTCAAGGTACTGGTCCGGAAGGGACATGCGGTTCACCCGGTAGGTATCGACAATCCGGTTGACCGGATCATATTCTTCCCGGTATAACCTGTCCATCCATTGGTGCTACTCCCGGGTGTACCCGGGACCCTGACCCGATCACCCGGGGGATAGAAAGAACGCTGACAAGCCGGTCGAACCATTTTTCATGGTCCGGATTATTGCTACCGGCCGGTTCCCTGGTACCATACCTGTGCCGGTACCATGCCTCCATCACCAGTGCCTTAAACGCATCCGGGCTCCGGTAAGCCATCTCTTCCCGGTCATAGAGGACCAGGTGCCGGTCAGGCCAGAGATCGACAAGCGGTCTGTAGCCCCCAGTACGTGGAGGCATCGGGACAGCCCGCCACGAATAATCCCCCGCAACAGCCCGTATCAACTGTTCCTGTTCCTGGATGGCACGTTCCAGTTCACGCACCCGTACCGGCCCGGGGGTGCCCCGTCCGAAAGGCAGGGCAGCAACAGAATACATGAAATCGAGGACCGGGCCGATGTGAATCCGGTCAGGGGCCTCTCCATGTGCGAAAAACATGCCCGCAAGCAGATGTCCGCCGAGCTGTTCAATCCGGTGCACGGATTCGGGGATACCGGTAAAAATATTCGTCCCGGTATCCTTTCCTGGCGTTTGATCGGAAATCTTTGTCAGTACTATCCTGAGCAGTGTCCTGATATCGGTAACGGCCCCGATATCCCCTGATAACTGCACTTCCTTCTTGTAAGAGGTCCTGGATTACAGGTGCCTCTTCATTTGAAATACGAATGAGTGCTTCAGCTCCGCCTTCCCGGAGTACCCCGAGATCGAAAAGGGCCTGTAACAGGATTTCAGGGAGACAAATTTCCTGTATCATACCTTTCCCTGAAAGGAACCAGTAAATTGCTACGTTTAACTGCCCACTGAACTCTGCAGGGTCATCTGTCGCCGGTACGAAGATACAGGACCTTGTATCCCACAGGGGCCGGACCAGTCCGAAATTCCGCTTACCGGCGGTCTGCAGTTGAAGTAATGTCGGGAACCTGAGCATTCCGGTTGCTTCAGGAGAGAGGACGGTGGCGAGGGTCAGGGGATGAATTGAAGACCTGATCAGGTCTCTCATCGTACCGGGATCTCCGGGAGCCGTTGCAAACGCCCATTCGTCGCAGGCATAACCGATGATGTCCTCCTGGACAGGGGTAAATGCAGTGGCAATCAACGGCACCAGGTCCTCTGGCTCCGCAAAACCATCAAGCAGAGGGCTGGAGCATTCAGATTTATCCGTGAAAAGCGGCAGTAAATGTTCCCGGTTGATTCCGGAAGCGGTTATCTTTTCGCAACAAGTCCGGATTCCATCGAGCGCAGAACAGTATTCCCTGCGATCGGCCGGGCTCACAAAGATATCTGTGGTTATTTCGTGATCGGCACAGCTCCCCACAAGCTTTTGCAGACAATCGAACAGTCGGGAAATTTCTTCCTTCATAATTACCAGGTCAATTTCGGATGGATGCGTGAATTTTTCCCGGGGTAATTGGGAAATCCGATAATAAATTCGTTATTAATTGCTGATACGGGGATAAATACTATTAATTTACGATGTTCTTCGTTGATATCTTTATAGGAATTGATAATGCCCGGTTATCACTCACATGCACGAAAAGGGAATTCTTATATGTCATTCACGGGTTTTTTGAGTTTTTCGACCGTGTCCGGAATTGCGCTCCCGGCCCTCAACCGATCGGGGGGTATCCCATCCCCAATCCTCATTACTACGTGATGTACATTACTTGCGGATACAATTCTGATGATTGAACTGAAAGGCTGGGTGGAACACGGGGGCCGGAAACTCTCATACGATGAAGTCTGCGATATAATCCGGCTCCACCCCGAAATTGTCAGTGGTTTTGGCGGGGAATTCCTCATCAGGAACGGAGGATACAGTGCCCGCGATCATTTTGGCATTATAACAGGCGAGTGTCCTCCCGGGTCCATCCAGGAGGATGGGAAGGTAACCGGTATCATCGACCCTGAACCGGGATTATCCGGACTGGAAGAGGCAATTATCGAGGCGGTCCGTCTCAGGAGCGATGAAGGGGTTGTTGCCCTGTCGGGTGGTGTCGACTCCGCTCTTGTAGCGGCTTTAGCCCGCCGCCCCTGTGTTGCGGTAGGTATTGACGGGTCCCATGATATTGCCCGTGCCCGCATCGCAGCGGATGCAACCGGTGTGAAATGCGAATATGTACCGATCACAAAGAAAGACGTGGAAGAGGGGATTTCAGCTGTTATCCCGGTAATTCCCTTTTCCGACCCTGTTAATATCGCTATCGCAGTCACGATGCACTGTATTACACAGTGGGCGGGTGAACAGGGTTACAAAAGAGTGATCGCGGGACAGGGTGCGGACGAGCTGTTCGGCGGTTACTCCCGGTACCTGACATCAACCAACTTAGAAGCAGACCTGGAAACTGATTTTTCCGGGCTTCAAAAGCAGGCCGAGCGGGACCAGGCTGTTGCCGCTCTCCATGGTACGTATATATCCATGCCGTATCTCGATATCAGGGTCGTGCGCGCTGCACGCCGGATCCCTGCCTGTGAGAAGGTTGTTGACGGGGTGAGAAAACGACCCCTCCGCCTTGTGGCAGAAAGGCACATTCCTGCCGGAATCGCGTGGTACGACAAAAAAGCGATGCAATACGGGAGCGGGGTCTGGCGTACGATCAGGGAGCTGGCACGTCACAATGGTTATAAAAGGTCGGTACAAGGGTACATAAACCAGTTTGGTGTGCGTGACCATGGTAGCTGAGAAGGACGTTCTACATATTGCCGGTCTAGCCGATATCGGCATAATAAAAGAAGAACTCGACGAGTTTACCGTCCAGTTCAACAAAATCCTCGATTATTTTGATATCCTTGATTCGGTCGAGGGGACCAGCGGGTACGAACAGGAACGGTTTAATGTACTGAGGGAAGACGTCGCCCGTCCGTCGCTTTCCCAGGAGGAGGCCCTGAAAAATGCGGGCGAGACCGAAGACGGTTTTTTCAAGGCCCCGAGGGTGATGTAGATTGGCACCCTCACGTCTTTTGTTTTCACCTGAAGACCGGATCAACGCCTTCCTCACCACGTGCCCCGAACCTGAATACGGGACCGGATGCCTGGAAGGACTTACCGTTGCAATAAAAGATAACATCTCAACAAAAGGTATACGGACTACCGCAGGTTCACGCATCCTGGAAGGGTATGTCCCGCCGTATGATGCGCATGTGGTATCGCTCCTCCTGGCGGAAGGAGCGGCAATTGCCGGTAAAACAAACATGGACGAATTCGGTATGGGCACCACTACCGAGAACTCGGGCTACGGCCCGACATTAAACCCGCTCGATACGGGCAGGGTACCCGGCGGGTCTTCGGGAGGAAGTGCCGCTGCGGTTGCAGCGGGCATGGTCAGGATGGCACTTGGCAGCGACACGGGCGGTTCGATCCGCTGCCCGGCTGCGTTTTGCGGGATTGTCGGCATGAAACCGACCTATGGAAGGGTATCGAGATACGGGTTGATTGCCTATGCCAATTCTCTCGAGCAGATAGGCCCGATGGCGAGGACGGTAACCGAGACCTCGCGCCTGATGCAGGTAATATCCGGTCACGATTCTCGGGATTCAACAAGCATTGACCAGCCATATTGTCACACGCCCGACAGGAATATCCAGGGCCGGAGGGTCGGTGTGCCTGAGGAATTTTTTGGCGCCGGTGTCGACCCCATGGTTGCGGCGAAGGTCTGGGAAGCGATCGAGGTCCTGGAGAAGAAAGGGGCAGAAATTGTCACCTGCACGATGCCAAGCATGAAATATGCACTCGCAGCCTATTACGTGACCTGCACGAGCGAGGCAAGTTCAAACCTTGCCCGTTTCGACGGGGTCCGGTATGGGCCGGCAGTCGACACAAAGAAGCAATGGCACGAGGCATACCAGGAAAGGCGGGGAGAAAGTTTCGGCAAGGAAGTCCGCCGGAGGATCATGCTTGGTACATTTGCCCTGTCGTCGGGGTACTATGGGAAATATTATGCAAAAGCCCAGTCAGCACGCCAGCAGGTAAAAAATGACTTCCTGCGCCTGTTCAGGGATGTCGATGTACTGGCCGGACCGACAATGCCAACCATTGCATTCCGGCTTGGAGAAAAGGCCGACCCGCTATCCATGTATCTCTCGGATATTCTTACCGTGCCTGCAAACCTTGCAGGAGTCCCGGCTATTTCAGTCCCGTGCGGGACGGTCGACGGGATGCCGGTCGGTCTCCAGGTAATGGGACGGCCCTTTGAAGACGAGGTCGTCATCGATACTGCATATACGTATGAACAGGCGGTGGTCTGAAGATGGAGAACATGTCTGCGGGTTCTGTTGCAGAATCCAGGTCCGAACAGTCACAGGGGCATATTTCACAGGCAGCGGGAAGCCGGCCGCCCGGCGAGGCCGATGAGACGATCATCGGGCTCGAAGTCCACTGCCAGCTCGACACCGTATCGAAGCTGTTCTGTGGCTGTGATACCGATTACCGGAGCGACGGCCCGAACACCCATACCTGTCCCGTGTGTCTCGGACTCCCGGGTGCACTCCCGGTCATAAATAAAAAGGCCGTGGAATTTGCGTTGCGGGTAGCGAAGGCACTGAACTGTGAAGTGCTGCAGGAGTCGGTATTTTCAAGGAAGAACTATTTCTATCCCGACCTCGATAAGGCATTCCAGATCTCCCAGTACGACAAACCCCTGGCCGTCGGCGGCTACCTCGTTATCGAGGGTGACGACGGTGAGAAAACGGATAAGGATTACCCGGGTCCACATGGAGGAAGACCCGGGCAGGCTCGTCCACAAAGGTGGGGCCGACCGTGCCCGTTACTCGCTGGTCGATTATAACAGGGCCGGGATACCGCTCATTGAGATTGTAACCGAGCCTGATATGCGGTCGCCCAAAGAGGCACGGCGTTTCCTGAACAAGCTCCGGGCGACGCTCGAATATCTCTCGGTGTTTGATTCCGAGAAGGAAGGTTCCCTGCGGGTCGATGCCAATATCTCGCTCCAGCCCGAAGGGTGGTTTGACCGGGAGAAGAAGAGTTTCAAGGGAAGAAACCGGGTGGAGGTAAAGAATATCTCCTCCTATAAGGGGGTCGAAAAAGCGTTAACATTTGAGGTCACCCGGCAGAGGAACGTGATCAGGAAGGGACAGCATATCGAGCAGGCGACTCGTCACTTTGTCGAGACCCAGGGTATTACAACCGCCGCGAGGAGCAAGGAGGAGGAGCAGGACTACCGGTATTTCCCGGAACCCGACCTCTGCCCGCTCCGGGTAAGTTCGTGGGTCGAACGGATCGACCTGCCGGAACTCCCCGATGCGAGGAGGGCCCGGTTTATCAGGCAGTACGCCTGTTCACCGAACCATGCACGTACGCTGACCGGAGACCTTAAACTTGCAGACTTTTACGAAACAGTCGCAGCAAAAGCCGACCCTGTTCTTTCGGCCACGTGGGTTGCCGATACGCTGATCGGCGAACTCAACTACCGCGACATGGGTATCGGGTCTGTTACGCCGTCGCATATTATCGAACTGGTGAACCTTGTCAAAGCGAAGACGCTCACCGATAAGAATGCCATTGAAGTGCTGAGGATAATTCTTGACGGCATCCTGCAACAAGCAGCCTGCCGAGACCCCGTCACAGGTAGTTGCCCGTCTCGACCTCGGTGCAACCGACAGCGGCCTGGTCCCTGCAGCAATAGCCGAGGTGATCAAGGAACAACCACAGGCGGTTGCCGATTACGATTCCGGGAAGAAGGAGGCGTTCATGTTCCTGATCGGACAGGTCATGAAGAAGACCAAGGGAAAGGCAGACCCGGCCGAGCTCAACACCATGCTCCGGAACGCCCTGGACGGGAGGAAACCATGATAACAGGGGCCCGACTAACGGGAGGTACGACATGCACCTGATCATCACTGAGAAGAATATCTCGGCAGAACGGATCGCGAAGATCCTCGCCGGGAAAGAGAAGGTCACCGTGGGAAAGGACGGCGGGATTTCGAGTTATAGTTTCAATGACACCGTCGTGGCCGGTCTCCGTGGCCACGTGGTCGAGGTGGATTTCGAGCCCGGATACAGTAACTGGCGATCGGAAGAGCATACCCCGCGGAGCCTCATCGATGCCGGAACGATAAAAGTCCCGACTGAAAAGAAGATCATTCATCTCGTCCAGAAACTCGCGAAAAAAGCAGACCGGGTAACGATAGCCACTGATTTTGATACCGAGGGGGAACTCATCGGGAAGGAGGCCTACGAACTGATCCGGGCCGTGAACCCGAAAGTGAAGGTCGACCGGTCACGATTTTCAGCGATTACCCCCGAAGAGATTCATCATGCCTTTTCCCATACGACCGAGATCGATTTTGCCCTCGCGGCAGCCGGGGAGGCCCGGCAGGTGATCGACCTGATGTGGGGTGCATCCCTGACGAGGTTTATCAGCCTCGCCGCACGCCGTGGCGGTGCAAACATCCTGTCAGTCGGCCGTGTGCAGAGCCCGACACTGGCGATGATTGTCGACCGTGAAAAGGAGATCGAGGCGTTTATACCCGAGAAATACTGGCAGCTATCGCTTGACTACGGAAAAATCGGGTGAGAGAATTGAGGCCCGTCATACGACGGCAAGATTTACCGATAAGGTCGAAGCAGAGACCGCCCATGCCCGCACAAAGGAACCGCTGGTCGTCACCGAAATTAAGGAGAGCCAGAAAACCGACCGGGCCCCGACACCGTTCGACACGACCGGGTTCATCGTTGCGGCAGCACGCCTCGGGTTTTCAGCGGCAAATTCGATGAGGATCGCAGAAGACCTCTACATGAACGGGTTGATTTCGTACCCGAGGACTGATAACACGGTCTACCCGAAGACTCTCGACCTGAACGGGGTGTTAAAGACCTTTCAGCATTCGGTCTTCTCGAATGATGTTGCATGGGTCATGGCACACCGGCGGCCCGTACCGACGGCAGGAAAGAAATCGACTACCGATCACCCGCCAATCCACCCTACCGGTGTGGCGACGAGAGAAGCAATTGGCGACGACCGGTGGAAAGTCTACGAACTGGTTGTCCGCCGGTTCCTCGCAACCTTGTCCCTTGATGCACAGTGGAAGACCCTGAAAGTCAATTTTGATGCCGGTGGAGAACCCTATACGACAACCGGCGGAGTGCTGGTCGAACCAGGGTGGCGCAAGGTCTACCCCTACAGCGAAGCAAAAGACCATGTCCTTCCCAGGTTTACCGAGGGAGAGAAACTCCCGATCAGGGAAAAGCGTATCGAAGAGAAGGAGACGCTCCCGCCACCACGGTATACCCAGGCAAAACTGATCCAGCGGATGGAGGAACTCGGGCTGGGGACGAAGAGCACCCGCCACGAGGTGATCGGGAAACTCGTCTCAAGGAAATACGTCGAAGGGAACCCGCTGCGCCCAAGTCTCGTAGGAATGGCAGTAATAGGGTCGCTCGAAGACCATGCAGATACCATCACCAAGCCTGATATGACGCAGATGCTCGAAGAGCATATGAACCTGATCAAGGAACGACAGAGGAAAAGGGAGGACGTCGTCAGGGAATCACAGGAGATGCTCCACCGGGTCTTCGACCAGTTAGAAGCCCACGGGCAGGAGATCGGGGACGAGATCATGGACCAGACAGCCGAGGAAATGACACTCGGTCCATGCCCTGTCTGCGGGAAGGACATCCGGATACGTCACTTAAGGAGCCAGGCACAGTTCATCGGTTGTACCAATTACCCGGAATGCACGTTCAATATCGGGCTCCCGATGGCGATGTGGGGGTTTGCGGTCCGCACCGACACGGTATGCCCGACGCATGGTCTTCACCATGTCACGCTGATCAAAAAAGGTGCCCGCCCGTGGGAGATCGGTTGTCCGCTCTGTCACCACATCTCTTCAAACAAGGAGACCCTCGACCTTATCCCGACAATGACCGACGAGATCCGGGAAAGTCTTCATAAAAAACACATCTACACGGTCTACGAGGTCGCAAAATCCGGCCGGGAAGGGATTATGGCCGCTACCGGGCTCTCAAGGGAGAATGCAGAAAAACTTGTGAACGGGTCGGAAGAGGTGCTGGTCCTCCTCAGGAAACGTTCCGAATGCCGGAAATTCGTGAGAAAACACCTCCCGCCACGCCGGGGCCGGAGCCATTCCGCAATCGTGAAGAAACTCCATGCAGGCGGGGTCGACGATGTCGAAGGACTCGCATCAGCCGACAGGCAGCTGCTCCGCAGTGTGGGCATGGGAGAAGTGGAGGCTGAGAACCTCCAGGCCGAGGCAAAACGGATAACCAACGAGCGGGTCCTCCGTGATATCGGCATCCCTGCCGTAAGCCTGAAGAAGTATCACCATGCAGGCATTATCACGCCCCTCGATTTCATCGCCCACCACCCGGCAGCCATCAGCGAGATGACCGGGATTAACCCTGAAACAGTCTTCCGCCACGTGGAAATGGTCGCAAAAGCGCTCAACAAGCCGGCCCCGGAAAAGATCAGCAAGCTCCAGCTTGAACGGGGAAAAGCCGAGCTCATTGCCATCCGGGGTATCGGCGAGGCAGCCATCGGGAAGCTCTACCGTGCCGGGATCTTCAACGGTGACCGGCTGGACAAGGCAAGTCCCGACGATCTCTCGAAGAAGACCGGGATCCCGAAAGAGAAGATCCTCGAGTACCAGAAAGAATACCGGGCCGTTGCAAAGGCCTGAAAACAACGGTTAACAAAACATAACGGATTACCATGAAGCACGCAAACTGGAAAAACTGGGTCCATGTGACCAAGCTCGACCCCGACAAGCAACTCGACGCAAAGGCAGTCGAAGAAGTAGCGACCAGCGGTACCGATGCGCTGATGCTCTCCGGGACCCTGAATGTGACCGCCGAGAACATGACCGTCCTGAAACGCCAGGTCGCATCCTACGGGCTGCCCCTTGTCGTCGAACCGGCAGGACCGGAAGCGGTAATTTTTGAAGGCATCGAGTACCTCTACGTGCCGAGTGTCCTGAACACGACAGATGTCCGCTGGATTGTTGGCAAACATATGGAATGGGTAAAAACCCAGAAAATCGAGTGGGACAAGGTTGTTCCCGAAGCCTACATCGTGTTGAACCCGGATTCATCGGTCGGAAAAGTCACCAAATCGGTTTGCAATCTCACACCCGTCGACGTGGCAGCCTATACTGCAGTCGCCGACCGGTACCTCAGGTTCCCCATCGTGTATATCGAATACAGCGGCATTTACGGGGACCCGGCGGTTGTCAAGGCCGCGTCTGATGCGCTCGACGAGGCGTTACTTTACTATGGCGGCGGTATCGATTCTGCGGAAAAAGCGGCGAAAATGATCCAGTATGCCGATACCATCGTTGTCGGTAACGCAGTCTACGAGAAAGGTATCGAAGTGCTGAAAGCGACGGTAAAGGCCGTCCAGTAACTACCGATTTTTAATTGCCCGGTTTCCCATGCCTGACATCCGGATCGTGCTGGTTGCCCCCATTTACGAGGGAAATGTAGGCTTCTGCGCCCGCGTGATGAGAAATTTCGGTTTTTCCCGGCTGACCCTCATTGATCCGTGCGAGATTGGGGAAGAAGCATCGCTCAGGGCCGCCCATGCACAGGATGTCCTGAAAGGAGCGGAGATATGCACCCTGGACGAGGTCTTTTCAGAAAGCAGCCTTACCATCGCCACCACCGGCGAGGTCAGCAAATCGATCTGCCGGTCGATGCGGATGCCATACTACACACCCGGGGAAATCCGTGAGAAGATCAAGGATATCGACGGGACGATCTCGATATTGTTCGGCCGGGAGAACTGGGGCCTGAACAACGACGAAGTAAAGAGAAGCGACATGATCTGCACGATCCCGACCTCGCGTGACTACCCGATCATGAACCTGTCCCACGCTGTCGGAGTTGTATGTTACGAGCTCGCACATATTCCACGGGGGGATTACCTCCTTGCGACCCGCGAGGAAATGGACTACCTCTACCGGCACATCGACCGCTTCCTCGACGAGATCGACCATCCCCCGTTCAAACGTGACAACACGATGCTGATGATGCGCCGGATCTTCGGCAGGGCACAACTTACTGCACGTGAGGCCAGCACGGTCCACGGGTTGCTCCGGAGGGCTGAGTTTCATATCGATCCCACTATCGCCGAGCTGGAACGGGAGAGGCATGTGAAACCGGGTGAGGACGAGTCCGGGTGGAATGAGGATATCGATTAAAAAAAACTGTTACGTTTTTTCTTTTGTTATTTTTGT
>CAWFHG010000004.1:0-167483 GCA_963815625.1 uncultured Methanomicrobiales archaeon | reverse complement strand
CATGGTGTGAGGGTTAGTCACTCCACGGGCAGGCCCGTAAGGGACCGATGACGGAAGCCGGGGACCATTCAGAATGATCCTCCGGACTCCCTGCACGGTGACGATCTGGTTGAGGAGACGTTCCACGGTTTCCGGGTTTAGTAAACGCTCGGTGACGATCCTTACCTGAGGATATATGGCATCTGTCATTCGAATCCTGAATGGATTTATGCAGTCTTTGCAACCGACTGCATCGGCTTCTTGAACTCATCGATCTGGCCGAATGTGTCTGCGTAGATCTTTGATGTGGCCTCCGGGCCGAACATCTGGGTACCTGCGTCGAGACAACATGCTGCGACGATACAGGGCATACCGACACCGGCGGCGTGACGGGTCACGACGTGGTTACCGTTGAAGACCCCTGGGCCACCGCCACCATAGATCGAGTGGCTGAAGAATGAGAACCCGACTGCGACACCCATTGCACGACCGAAGTCTGAGCCTGGGAGGCCGGTCTCATGCTCGAGCAGGTCGTTGAAGTACAACAGGGTTGCTGAAACTGCCTGGGCGAAACGTCCGGCACCGCAGTTCACCATGGTTGCTGCAAGGGTACCTGCTGATGCATAGGCATTCCACAGCATCGGGTCCTTGGTGTCCATGAAGGTGTAACCGCTCTTTGCCTTCTTTCCTGCCTTGATTACCTTGTCCTCAATTGCTCTCTCTACGAGGCTCTGGACAACGGTACCGACAGTTCCTGTCTTTCCGTTCTTCTTTACCAGGTCGTAGACGAGGTTGTTTGCGTTGAGTCCCTGGTATGCGAGGAGCAGGAGCTGTGCACGCTCGAAGGGGCCGATTGCGGCACCCATCTCGAATTCTCCTGCCTGCTCGAAGATGGACGAAAGTGCTGCACCCTGGATTGCATTCCGGTGGGTCATCATTGCTGCGTGGTTCGCAGGGACGTTACGGAGTGCGTAACCGAGACCTTCGTTGTTCTGCGGGATGGACAGGATTGAGACGACATTGCCGCCCTGCATGTCCATTGTCTGCGGGTAGGTACCCCAGACTGCTGCCTTGACCATCGACATGTCGAACATACCGACCTTGTACTGGTCCATCAGTGCGTAGGTGGTTGCTGCTGCGACTGCCGTTGATGCTGCATCGTAGGTTGCTGCTGCAGTCGAGACGGGCTGACGGGCACTCGACGAGGATCATCTTGCCGCCGCCGACCTTGGTGATCTTGGTGTTGTCACCGGCGGTGACTTCGACCATTTCCTTGATCTTGGCTGAAAGTGCATCGCTGTCCTTGACACAGTCTACTTTCATAGTGCGTCCGAGGATCTGGTTGCTCTTGCCACCGACCTTTCCGGTCTTCAATGCCTCGTCGATTCCTGCGAAGTTGACTGCGACCGTCCTCTTGGTCAGGTCGATGATCTTCTTCATACCTGGGTTGACCAGCGGGCTGATCTTCTCAAGGTTGACGCCGCTCTTGAGCAGCTTGCCTTCATCATCGTAAAGGTCAACTGTTTCCTTGTATTTTGCCATAATTTTCCTCCGTTAATTTACGTTTTACCGAATTGTACAATACGTTCACTGAAGAGTATGAGCGCTACGGCTCACTAATGCATGCTGAAGGTCACTATTGCACGTCCCCTCATGGGACAGTTGTATATTCATATACTCTTAATATAAGTGTTTTGATTTTTATTTTTATTTATTAATATAATACTATTAAAATAATTACTAATAATGAGGGAATGTTCAAATATTACCCCCATATCCCGAATCAATGATTAAGTTGGTATGAAAAAATATTAAAAAAGTATTACGAAGTATGTTATATTATACTTCGTTTGTATGAATTTGCAGTGCGCTTTTTTTTAAGAAAAAGGATCAGATTTTCTGGTATAAGTTACCGTATACCATCTGTCCTTTTCTTTTCTTGTGTCGCTCACCGGTGTCGCCAATAAAGTGCGCAAACTTTGCGGTAACACCATCAATTTCAAGGTCTACATCGTCGAGATACTTGAAACCCGGCATCATGACGTCAATGGTTCCGAAGATGATGACGTCTCCTGCTACCATCTGTCCGGCAACCTTGCCTGGTGCGTTTCCTTTGACGATGGTCTTCCCGCCTTCTGCATGGGTCATAAGGTGGACGTCAATGTTTCCATCGATGACCATCTCCCCACCTGTCATGTACATTCCTACATCGCTGCCGGCATTGCCATGAACGACAATTTTCCCGCCGGACATGCCACGCCAGTCGCCACGGTAAGCCGCTCCAAGGTAATTTCCGGCGTTCCCCTCGATAATGAGTTCCCCGCCTTTCATACCTGTTGCAGCAAAAGCCTGGACATCGCCTTTTACCAGCAGCCTCCCGCCTGACATCCATGCACCGGCATAAAGGTCGGTGCTGCCTTCGACGACAATCTCACCGGCTCTCATCTTCATGCCGATGTACTTGACTTTCTTCACGTCGCCCTTAACGACGATTTTCGTCTCATCAGCGGTTGCCCCTGCATCCCCGGAAATTTCGAAATACTTCCCCATTGTTGACGTGGTATTCCCTTCGTACACATGGAGTTCTGCTATTTGTGCAGCTGTTTTTCCTGCAAATGCGTCCGGGCAGATGTGCTCAGCTTCGAGGTACAACGCCGGAGGGTTTTTCATGGTGATTGTTACGGTTTCCATTGTTCAACACACCTACACCTGGGTTGCATCAACCTCTAATGCATACGGGTTCGGAACAAAGTGGTGTCCGAGAGCTTCGTAGTTCGCCTGGGTCATGCTGTAATATTTCAGGAATTTCTCCTTGATATCACGCATTACCTGTGGGTTTTCCTTCACTTTTACATCGACCCACAGCGTACGTTTGTTGCCGTTGCTGACGATCTCTCCGTTTGTAACGACTTCGACACCGCTCTTGAAGACATGTGCACAGCGTGAGAATGCCTTTTCAATATCATCGGGGTTGGCGACGGGTGTGTCGGGGTTGAAGTTGTATACGGCGACATCTGCATCCATGCCTGGTTTTAAACCTCCGCACATGCTTGAAAGGCCGAGCGATTTTGCCGGGCCCGCACGGGTCATCTGGGCGAGTTCGTAGAGCGTGATCTCGCGGTCGATCGAGCCGATGCTGGTCTGTGAAAGGACCTTGTCCTTGTGCTTGAATGCATTAATCTGTGTCTCACGGGCTTTTGCTGACATCAGCCACTTTATCACCCGCGGGTACCGTGTGAACGGTCCGGCGTTGGGGTGGTCAGTCGTGATATAGCATCGCATCGGGTCCTTCATCATCAGGGGAATTTCCATACCAATTGCCCACTGGATGGCACAGACAGAGATGTTCGGACTGTAAATATACGGGACGACACCGGATCCGGTCTCCAGCTCAACGTCAATATTTGCCCATTTCAGGTTGTTGAGTCCGGTGAGGTGGTGTTCGAACGGACCATCGGCAGTCATGGTCGTGGTCTCATCGAGGGTTACGTTACCTGTGTCAATTGTGATGTTCTTGTTCTTGTTGACATAGTCCGTAATCTCTTTTGCCTTCGACTCGAAGTCTCCCCAGTTGGTCCCGCCATATGAGTGGAACTGTGAATGGGTGAGGTGCATCACCTGCTCGCGGCCGAACTTGTTCTTAGCCTTGAAGCCTTCGGCAAGTCTCAGCGTGTCGAGCGTGGTCTCATAACAACCCGGGTTCCCGAGATTGTTGGGGTGAATGTGCAGCGAGTGCGGTAGTCCGAGGTATTCATTTGCCTCAATAAGCCCCCTGACAATTTCCGCAGGTGTAATGTCGAAGTACGGGACAGGGTCGTTCACGGAAAGACAGTTGAGTCCCCATGCCCATGCCTCTGTTCCGCCGGGGTTGACTACTTTGACGGCGTATCCCTTTGTCACACGGATAAGCCATGCGATATATGCCGCAGTGTTCTCAACCTCCTTGTTTTTCAGGTATTCCAGCACAAACCAGTTGTTCCCGAAGACCGGGAATGCTGCTTCGTCAATAATCGGGGTGTCACGGATCTCTTCGTGCACGTGGCGGGAGAAGAGCGGTGGCATTGCTGCCTCCATGCATGTCGTGTAACCCATCTTGGCGTACTCGTAACCGGTCTTGAAGGTGGTCGGGATTGATGCTCCGCCTCCCATCCGCTCCATACCCTTTGTGGGAGTGCAGGTGAATAACTTGTCTTCAGGCCGGTAAATCCTGCCCATATTCACTTTTGGCCCGGCGATATGAGCGTGGATCTCCACGGCACCCGCCATCACGGTCTTGCCCTTTGCATCGATGACTTTCGCACCGGAGCCGACCTTGTCGACTATTTTGCCATCCCTGATGGCTACGTCTGCTTTATCACCCTTGATGCCCTGGACCGGGTCGAAGACGTTTCCATTCCTGATGATATACTCTGACATGTTATGCTACCCCCTTGAGTTGTCTGACCCGGTCTCTGACCTTGATGAGGAACTGCTCATCGGTAAGCATTCCTTCCGGCGGTTCCACAACCTTGCGGCAGTCGATCGGAACATTGTCCATACGATAACAGTTTCCACCAACCTCCACGCCGTTGAATGCCACCGGCACATGTAGTTTTGAGACACCGGTTGTCGGGGTAAGATGGGGATCTACGCATACAGAGGGTATGTTTGCGATTTGTCTGACGGAACTTATCGGGAAGTGGGCGCCGGGATCGCTTCCGATGGTGAATATGGCATCCACCTCACCGCGTGCCAGCAGGTCGATCGTGCTGGTGTCACCTGGGTTGTAACGTGCAAATCCCCTGGTTAAGTCCACGGCGTAGGGGAACCCGAACTGCCATGCGAATACTTCGCCTGAACCGGTCACATTGTAGTGGCCCCTCATCGGCATGATCGAGAATTTCGAATATTCGTTGAGATCTTTGGTAACGGCGATTGCCGCGTCGATGTTGTGGTTTTTACCGAGTGACTGGGTCACACCCATTCCGAAGAAAATGATCCCGAAACGTCCGCTCTTCATCATGTCTGCTGCTTCCCTGATCTTTTCCTTGGGAATACCGGCAACGACATCAGGGAGCCATTCTCCCTTGAAAGCAACGCGGAGCGCATCGAGTAATTCATAGTCCTGTCCCTGGGTTACCTGCAGGTGGACATCAGCCATTTTTGCCGTATCGGTCACACGTGGATCAACGACAATCATCTTCCGGCTCATCTGTCCCTTGCCCGTGAAAAATCCTCTGGGAAAGATCGAGTACCGCGACATGTGCCGGGGATGGGCATGTGCCGGGTTGCAGCCCCAGAAGATGACACGATCTGCACGGTTCTTGATTTCCCCGAGAGTACAGGAGGGAAGGCCGATATCCTGCACGGCAATAAGGGTGGTACCATGGCAGGTTGCTGCGGTATTATCACAACAGGCCCGGGTTATTTCGGCAATCTCGTTTCCGACACTCTGGGCTTCGCAGTTGGTTGAGCTCCAGCCGAACATAAGGGGTTTTTTTGCTTTTGCCAGCATCTGGGCCGAATATTCGACAGCCTCATCATAGCTGATCTCTTTCCATGTCCCGTCATCCTGGTGCAGCCTTGGCCGGGTAACACGATCCTTTGACTGGGAATGCAGGAACTTTTCAGTGCCGATGACGCACGCATTATACACCTCGAGAAGCTGCTTTCCGTCGTCGGAAACGACAACTTCCACATCGTCGCAGAGCGTCCCGCAGAAAGGACAAATGACATCGGTTATCATCTTTGTCATTCGTGTTTCACCCCGCAGAGGTCCTGCACCAGTTCAATGCCAAGCAGAATAGGTTCATTAATCGCTACTTCAATACTAACCGGCACGCCTTTGAATGTCGGCATACCGGTTGAGTATGTATTCGGGTCGATAATAGAATTCGCCCAGGGTCCCATTGGAATGAATGCAAGGCCAGGGTGCGGACCCTGCGTGGTCTCGACTAATTTCACAACAACGCTGCCGTGATCGCTCGTCACCTTGACATTTGTGTTTTTCCATGCCCCAAGTTTTTTCAAATCAGATGGATCAAGTTCTATGATCCCAGCAGCAGTGCGATAGGCGGGTTTCTCCTTCCCGCCCTCAATCGCAACACCCTGCTGAATAGATCGACCGGAAATAAGGTTCAGGGTAATCTTTGCCATATTTTTTCCTCATATTTTATTTTCCTGTTCAATACCCTGCAGGCTTTTGCGACAGAGGGCTTTCCCACCTCTGCCGCCAGTTCCCTGCCGGATCGCTGAGCCGGAATGGTAATCCTTCTTATTTCGTCAGTTCTGCAAGAGGGCTTGGGCCAAGTTCTTCAACTGTCTTGACTACGTCAGTAATAACTTTTCCCCATTTTGCTCCTTCTGATGCAGAAACAAAGGTCATTCTTAATCTCTTGTCTTCAAGGCCTATGTTTTTCAACAGGTTCTTGACAAGGAACAGCCTCTTTGCAGCCTTGAAATTTCCTTCGAGGTAGTGACAGTCACCGAAATGGCAACCTGAAATCAGGACACCGTCCGCACCATCTGTGAATGCCTTCATGATGAAGAGCGGGTCCACACGTCCCGTGCACATGACACGGACTACCCGGACATCAGGCGGGTACTGGATACGTCCCCCACCGGCGAGATCGGCACCTGCGTACGAACACCAGTTACAGAGGATCCCGATGATCTTGGGCTTAAATGCGCCTTCAGGACGTTTGGCGGGGCCTTCATGTCCAGCCATTAGTGCTCGCCTCCGAGGAGGAATGCATCGATCTGAGCAACTATCTGAGGTGTTGCAAAGTGGTTCATCCAGATTGCGCCACCGGGGCAGAAACCACCGCAGGTTCCGCAGCCTTTACATTTTGCTTCTGTAACCTGCATGACTTTTCTTCCGTCTTTTTCAACGAGGGCAAGTGCGGAGTACGGGCAGAGATTGACACACATTCCGCATCCTGCGCATTTTTCTTCCATACACTGGGCGAAGTACGGCTCAAGTTCAACATGACCAATGTGGATTGGGATACTTGCTGCGGAAGCAGCTCCTTCTGCCTGGGCTACGGTATCAGGGATATCCTTAGGTCCCTGGCAGACCCCTGCAAGGAAAACACCGGCAGTGGTAGTACCGCATGGGTTGAGTTTCGGGTGTGCCTCAAGGAGCCATCCATCCTGGGAACAGGATACCCCGAAGAGCTTCCTGGTCCGGTTGGTGTCGGATGAGGGCTGGACTGCTGCTGCAAGCACGACGAGGTCGACTTCAAGTTTCATCGGCCTGTCGAGCAGGGTATCATCCGCAAATACAAAGAGATTCTTTGATGCCGGGTCTTCGAGGATGTTCGATACACGGCCCCGGATAAACTTTGCCCCTTCGTCCTGGATACGGTAGTAGAACTCTTCGTACATCTTACCGAAGGACCTGATATCCATATAGAAGATATATGGCTGGCAACCGGGCATCTTTTCAATGAGCTGGTGTGCGTGTTTCAGCGAATACATGCAGCAGAACCTTGAACAGTATGGTTTGCCGTTTCCTGTATTGTCTCTTGAACCTGCACAGAGGAGGAATGCGACCTTCTTTGGTGCGGCACCATCGCTGGGCCGGACCATGTGACCACCCGTCGGGCCGGATGCACAGATCAGGCGTTCGAACTCAAGACTGGTGATAACGTTTTCATATTTCTTGTAGCCCCATTCGGTCTTGTTCTCGACCGGGAAAATGTCATAACCGGTTGCAAGGATTGCAGTTCCGACTTTTACCTTGACGAATTCATCTTCCTGGTTCAGGTCGATGGCCTTCTTTTCATCGCCGCATGCCTTGACACAGAGTTCGCACTTGATACACGAGTCTTTGTCAATGGTATAGATCAGCGGGACGACCTGCGGGTGCTGGATATAGATCGCCTTTCTCGGCTTCATACCCTCTTCAAAGGTGTTGGGCTGGACTACGGGGCAGACTGCTTCACAGTCACCGCAACCATTGCAGCCACCACCGACAATACCTCTTGCTTCTGCCTCTTTGGGAGTAAGAACGCCGCGGGCTTTCTTCCGGATTGTGACATCGAAGTTACCGATGTATCCTTCTACAGATTCAACATCGCAGTATGTCATCAACTCGATATTCTCGCTTCTTCCGACATCCACCATTTTCGGAGTAAGGATACACTGCGAACAGTCGAGCGTCGGGAACGTCTTGTCGAGCTGGGACATGCGGCCACCGATGGTCGGTGTCTTCTCGATGAGATAGGTCTTGATACCGGCGTTTGCCAGGTCGAGAGCGGCCTGCATTCCTGCAACACCGGCACCGACGACCATCGCGGTCTTCTCTACCGGGACGCTCTTCGGGAAGAGGTCCTCAAGGAGCGTTGCCTTTGCAACGGCGATCCGGATTGCATCCTTTGCCTTGTCGGTAGCACCTTCGCGGTCATGCATATGGACCCACGAGTTCTGCTCGCGGATGTTTGCCATCTCGAACCGGAACGGGTTCAGGCCGCCTTCCTTCGTTGCTGTCCTGAACGTCGGTTCATGGAGACGTGGTGAGCATGCAGCGACGACGATACCGGTGAGTTTCTCTTCGGCGATGGCCTTCTCAATCTTGCCCTGGCCTGGTGTCGAGCACATGTACTGGTAGTTGTCGACGTATGCCACGCCCGGTATTGTTTTTGCATATTCCTGCAGAGCGGGGATATCGATTGATCCTGCGATATTGGTACCGCAATGACACATGAAAACCCCGACCCGGGCCTCTTTCTTAGCAGCGGGCTGTTCTCCGATTGCGGCTTTCGCTGGCGCCTGTTTCTTCACCGCAGCGGTGGTCTCTTTCTTTGGCGCTGTCTCTTTTTTGGTTTTTCTTTCAGCCATGTTCAGTACCTCCTTCACAGCACCTTCTGCAGGAACGGTTCGCAGCTGATCGCATGGAGATCAAGTGCAAGGTCCTGAGGGCTCATTCCCTGTGCAAGTCCCAGCAGTTCACAGAAGTGGAGGACAGGAAGGTTGTATTCGACCCCGAACTTCTCTTTGATTTCAATCTGGCCACGGTCAAACTGGAGCTGACAGAATGGACAGATATCCGTGAGAGCGTCAACATTTACTTCCTTGAGGTTGATCAGCTTCTCGTTGGCGATATCAAGAGCATGAACGATATCATAGCCACGGACACCGCCACCGGCACCGCAACACTGCATCTTGTTCCGGTATTCAACCGGTGTTGCACCGAGTGCTGCAATCATCTCTTCCATCCAGTGGGGAGATTCGGTGTTCAACAGTTCCGCGTTGCCGAATTCACGGTCTTTCTTGGGCTTCACCAGGTGACAGCCATAATGTACCGCAATACGTGCTCCCTTCAGAGGATTGGTAACGCTATCGCGGATCTTGTCCACACCGACAATATTCTTATCATACATCAGTTCGGCGATGTGGTACACATTGATGGAACCCTTGTATTCCATATCGATCTCTTTAAGTACCTCATTGACACCGTCACGGAGTTCATCGTGGTGCTTGAGCTTGTGGTTTACTTCCCAGATCGATTTGTAACAGCCGTTACAGAGCAGGGCAATGTCCATCTTCATCTGCTCGGCGAGCACGAGGTTACGTGCGGCCATTGCATAGAAAACCTTGAGGTCGATGGAACCGAATGCACCTGGTGCAGGACAACAGCTGGCCCCCTTCAGGGGGACGAGGTCGATACCGAATTTTTTACTCGTCTTAATTGCTGCGGCCTCTGATCCCGGATAGCGGTTCGGGGCAATGCAGCCGAGGTATAAGGCGTACTGGCGTTTTGCTTCCATGATTGCTTACCCCTCCCTTTCTTTGACGATCCTGTCGGCGTTTGCCTTGAGTTTATAATAGTCCAGGATCTTCTGTATGCCGGGTATGAATTCTTTATATGTGTGTGTAGTTGGCGGATCTGCCTCGAGTCCAAGTTTTACACGGGCAGCACGGTTGACGTCATTATTCGGGACACCATGACCTGTCGTGTAAATGGCCTGAACGGTTTTTAAGAAATTGACCGGGATGATATCGCGTTTGAATGCGAGGTTTCTCATCGCCATGATGACATCGGTTGGTGCAATATCTCGCGGACAGCGGTCGGTACAACTATAACATGTTGTGCAGAGCCAGAGGTCCGGGTCTGTAAGAGCTTCGTTTTCGAGGCCGAGAACCACCCTTCTGACAAACTTCCTGATCCGGTACGAGCTGCGGGGAGCCGACGGACAGGAAGCGGTGCAAGTACCACACTGGTAGCACATATGGGGGATTGACATCGATAAATCTTCGACCGTTTTGGTGAATTCAGGGTGAGAATCCTCGCCATACATATAACGGTCACGGAGCTTGGTCTCCAATGCTTCAGGATATCCTTTTATTCTTGCCATGCCTGTTACCTCACGCCTTCTCCATCATTTTCAGGTTCACCTGAGCAGGGATATCTTCTTTAACCTTAGATGTCCGCTTCTCGAAGAGTTTCGCTTTGATCTTCTTGAAAAGCTCAGTTTCTTCTCCTTTTATCCGGATTCCATCGCGCTTGAGGATAATGATATCCTCACCCGGACATGCATTGACACATGCTCCGCAAAGGATGCAGAAGTCCTTGTTGACCGCTATGGTGGACTCGATCTCGCCCTTCATATCGGCTGCTGCTTTCGGGGTTGGCAGGTAGATGGCATTTGCAGGGCAGATATCCACGCATGTCGAGCAACCGCCCGGACACTTCGCTGCGTTAAACTCAATATCTCCTGAAAAGATCTTTTCAACCGTGATAGCTTCAGTCGGGCAGTTCGTTGAACACCACGTGCAGGTGCAGCACTGCTTCTGGTCGATATTTACTTCACCGGCCATCTTGTCGCTGACGACCTCGCGTTCTACGGTGATGCATTCTTCCGGACAGAGCTCGACGCAGACTTTGCATGCGTCACACTTTGCCTCGTCCCACACAACTTCCCCTTCGACTTTGCCGCTTTCAGCAGTGAATTTCTTGTGCTTGACGTCGATTGCCGGGCAGATTGCCCCGCAGATACCGCAAAGTGTGCATTTCTCGTCATCAACCTTGAACGTGGTCTTGCTCTTCAATGCGACCTGCTTCTCGTTGGCATTCGCATCGACGCCCTCATAAACCGGGACGTCACGAAGAATCGCATCCCTTGGACAGACCTCGTCGCAGATGGTGCATTTTACGCACTTTTCCTGGTCAATCTTTGCTGTAATGTCATACTGCGGGAAGCCTTCCTTTTCGATGATCGGAAGTCTCTCTTCCCCGTCGACCTTGTGGGTTAGTGCATTGAATGGGCACATTATGACGCAGACGCCACAATAAACGCATTTCTGCTCGTCAATATCAACCGGTGCAGCGTAATCAACCGCACCCCGCCTTACTGCCCCAACAAGTCCGAGAACGATTGCCTCTTCAGGACAGGCATCAACACAAACGCCACACCCTGTGCAGACCTCCGAATTCAGGATCAGGGTACTCGTGTTCTGCAGAAGTTTCTGCGTATTCACGAAATTAACTCCATCCCGTACCTTGGAGTATTTAGGAAACAATGTCATGTATTTTACCTCACTCCGTTCACTCACTGTACTTTTGCCATTCCTGTGTTCCAGGGTCCGGCCAGTCTGATAACATCATGTGGACATGCTTCAACACATACGCCACAACCGGCGCATAGTTCTGCCTTAAAATCAAGAACGATGGATTTTCCATCCTTGACTTTGTAGATCTTATCTTTGGTAACTGGATCTACGGTATGCAGTTCTAATGCGTCAACCGGGCATGCCACCACACAATTGTTACAGCCGGTACAATGCTCCATGTTAATATGCACTGCAAATGCCATTTTTTAAATCACGCACCAGCTCGATCGATTATAAAAATCGATATAAAAAAAGTTGTAAAATAATGTAGATAAACTCTTCTGAATTACAATGGGGATTATTTGGATGTTTATTCTGGTTATTAATCACAAGTTATTAACTGTTAACTAAATAAATTATACTTGGTTATACCGTGGATAAAACAATCCTGCGCTATTCTACAGGATTTTTCAATTTTACCGGAAAATAAGGGTAAATGGGCTGTAATAAGTTGTTCCGCTGTGACCCCAGTTCCTGATCGTAAATTCAACCGGAATTAGCAGGTAAATTTCTTTCTCTCCGGGAGATATATTATTTGCTCTCATGTATCATACCACATTGTTACCGGCATTCGTTTCGTCGCTTTACTGGTGAAATATTTTTTGCCAACTGTCTCCCTGCAAAATCGGACGATAATCCGGGACTTTTATCACCCTGATAAAAGGGGGCAGATTGTATTCATCATGTTATGTGCGGCAGTACGGAAACAAGGGCATTTTTAAGGGATTATACTGCCTGATAATCAGTCCGTTTACCGATTGGAGGTATGAATAGAAATTTACCTTGGATGACACGTTATTTTCCGGAAAGAAGGCGATATGGCGCCTGTTTCCTGATAAATTGGTAGTCCATTTCACCTATCGCATGGTATATTCCCTGCCTATGATCCTCATCTGCTTTCGACCTGCATGAGATCCTGTGAAACATCCCTGGAAAGGTTCGTTTCAGCGAAATGCCCTGTTGTTGGCGCAGACATGGAAAAATCTGCGGTCTGATCGATCATTACCGTCACCGGGGTTACCGGAGCAGTCAAATCCAGGATATGTCCGCCGCTTTTCCTGTCTGAAGAAATATAATGGAGGTGGTATCCGGGCATATTGATGCCATTCATATAGGAGGGTAAATAGAATCCCACAATAGTCCCGGTGGTATTCTTCAGGTTAGTCACTACCTGATGCATGGCCGCCTCGGCAAGTGGTGGGTACGGCTTATTCTGGGCTGGAATTGCACGGACGACCACTTCCGGAAATGTTCCGTCGACACGAATGGCATAAATCAGGTTCTTTGAAGGAAGTGCCTTGTCAATCCCGTTGGTAAACGTTGTCAGGTTCCCTCCCCCGCTCAAAACTATGGATTTATCGATGTCGAAATAGGTAACCGTGGCAAACGGGACCATTGCCGATGGGTCGACGAGATGGACTGACCCGTCAGACTTTGCCTGGTAATATGTCCCGTCTACGACGATCATCTCTCCGTCGAGTGCCTCGAACGTTCCGATTCCAAAATCCCCATGTTTCTGAATGTCTCCGACAGGTTGCACACCGTCATATACACCAAGGACGAGGGCGTTAATGGTTGAAATCTGGTAGAGCACATCGCGGTCAACAGGAAGTTTTTCCGTGGAAGACTGGGGATTTTTCGCGGCCTCGTTAAGGAAGACTCCTCCTGCAATTATCAGGACTACAATTACCCCGACGATGAGAGCGATATGATGATGTGCCAGACCATCACGACTACCCTGTCCATTCCGTTCACCGGGTAATTTCTGATCCCCTGCCATTGTTCACAATCCCCGAATAATTTGTATGAAAGTAGGTCATCGTTCACGCTGATAATAGTTGGTTGCACTCCTGATAACGTTCCAGAAAATCCGGGCCATGACTGGATTCTTCAACAGTTCCTCTGCCCTTCGGATCCACCAGGCAGGGAACTTCTGTAACCTGACAACCAGGTCTTTTGTTTATTTCCAACCCTCTTTAGTGTATAGCATTATGTGGTTTATGGACATTCGCAGTCTTTTTGCTGTCGGTCTTAACGATATGGAAAATTTCGGGCTAAAACTAAAAAATAAAGGTATACTGCCGATTTTCAGATCTCTTCTCAAGTGGAAAATTGTCGGATACAATGCAGATTTGTGTGAACTACCATGATGACCCCTGCCACAAAATTCCCTGCCGGGCAGGAAACTTTCCCGTAGTGATAGTGTTATTCCCATCAACAGTTCGAAAACCACTTCGAAAATTTATTCTATCACGGCCATGGTACATTCTTTGTCCGAGGTATTTGAATATGGAAATTAACGGTGTAAAGATTGACAACACGTTTGCAGAAGCGTTTCCGGCATGGGTCACCTCTGTAATCGTGACCGCTGCAACGAAGGAACTCGCCTACAGTGCAGCCGTCGAAGCGACCGGGTTCGGGACATCGGTTATTGCATGTCCGGCAGAAGCAGGCATTGACAAGTATATCCCCCCTCAGCAGACCCCTGACGGAAGGCCGGGATATGGTATTCTCATCGTCCACCCCAGCAAGAAGAAACTAAAAGAACAGCTCATCGAGCGTATCGCAGAGTGCGTTCTGACCGCACCGACCACCGCAGCCTTTAACGGTATTACAGACTGCGAGGAAAAACTCGCAATGAAACTCCACTTCTTTGGAGACGGTTACGAATACCAGACCAAGGTCGGAGACCGGAGTGTATGGGCAATTCCGCTCATGGGCGGAGACTTCATGACGGAGGAAGAGATTGGCGTCGTGAAGGGTGTTGCGGGTGGCAATTTCTTTGTCATGGGTGACAGCACCATGTCCGCACTTGTTGGTGCACAGGCCGCCGTTGCGGCAGTCAATGAAGTCTGCGGGGTAATTACATCCTTCCCTGGCGGCATTGTCGGAAGCGGCTCGAAAGTAGGGAGCAAGAAATACAAGTTCATGAATGCCAGCACGAATGAACAATATTGTCCGTCACTGAAGAGCAAGATCCCGGACAGCAAGATCCCGGACGGTATTAACGGTGTATTTGAGATCGTTATTGACGGAGTATCCGAAGCAGCGGTTGCCGAGGCAATGGCAGCGGGGATCCGGGCAGCATGCATGGTTAAAGGCGTAAAATTCATTAGTGCCGGTAACTATGGTGGAACGCTCGGACCTTTCAAGTTCGAGCTCCAGAAGATCCTTTAAACCTTTTTTTATTCCTTTTATACTTCCCGGAATTACCCGATCGAACTTCTTAAATAATACATCGCTGATTATTTGTTAACGATAATTCCGGTGACAAAATGATCGTCAAAACGCCCGAAGAAGTAAAAACGAAGTATGGAGCACTGTTTTCCCGCAGATTTCTCGTGATGGTGGACAGGAGTGCCAGCCTCGCAGAAATCATCGAGCAGTGCCATGCAAGGGGGCCTATCGAATGGGATGCAATGAACCGTATCCGTGCAAAAGGCGCAACGGTTTCGGCCCGGGTCGAAGGAAATGAAATGAGGATGGTCGCACGCCTAGGGACATTCCAGGCAGCTTTTGGGGCGGCCGGGGAGAATATCGGGGGCCAGGCCCTCGAAGGTGTTGAGGTGCATGGCGATGAAGTCGTCACGTCCTGGGCTGGTATTGCCGGAGCCGGCCTTGGAATCGCCGCCTGCCTTCCACAGGCGCCGGGTGTGACCCGCGCAGAATACCCCACCGAGGAGGATATGGTGGTAGGAGGCTCGAAGGTGAACCGGGTTCGTATTTTTTCACCACTGTATGAGAAGGTCACGATCGGGATCGATGATACGGACACCTCTGAAAAAGGAGCCACATGGGTACTTGCCCTGAAGTGCGGCGAACAATGCAGGATAGAAGGCGTGGAATTTCTTAATATGAGACTGATCCAGCTCAATCCGCTGGTACCGGAAAAGACGACCAATTGCGTAGGGTCTGCCCTGAATTTTGCCGTCAGGCCCGGGTCGGTTGATGCACTCCTTTCGTATGTCCGGGACTATATCGAGGAATTTTCTTTCAGTGACGATACGGGTATCGCCTGCTACCGGGGTATTGAATTCCCGAAAATGATGAATGGTGCCTGCAGGAGGATAAAAACTGAAATCGTAAGCCTTAAGGATGCCGAGGATATTGCGGCATCTGCAGGGATCAGGTTCATCGACAGTGCAGGAAGGAAGGGCAGGATTGGTGCATTAGGTTCTGTATTATGGGCTAACAGGGGCATCGAAGCGGCAGGGCTTTATGGTGAACATTCCTGACCCGTACGATATACGGTACCCCCGGATTGTTGCGGTTGCGGATTCCGCAGGCGAACGTGTCGAACTGATCGAATTCTTCGACTGCATCGGGGGCGCGATGTGGTCGAAACATCATTATGCACAAAGTCCGCTTGTCCGTTCGGTCAGGAATATCGGGCCGTCGATGCGGTACATGCTACGACCGGGAGAATCGGAGCTGATGCTCGAAGGCTCTCATTTCCCGGCCGGGATAAGTGCTGTTTCCGTTGATGAAGATGAAATCCGTATCTCGTATGTAGGACTCGGTGGCGGTGGTGTGGGTGCCTCGGTAGGTCGTTCCTATGCAGAAGGCGTAAAACGAAGTATCAACGATCCATCGGGAGGAGGGAAGCGTGCCGGTTCGACGGTCTGGCTCCCGAGGAGACAGCGGGTCCTGATCGGCGTGGATGATACCGACACCCCTGAACAGGGTGCCACCTGGACGCTCGTCCATAATATTGCGAGAGCTGTCGAGGACGAACTTTCCCGGTACCTTTCGCACACGATTGTGCAACTGTATCCAGTCCCGTACCGGACAAAAAACTGTGTCAGTATTGTTGCCGAATTTGCATCATCAGACCCGGCACGACTGGTCGACCATTTTACTCAACTGCTGGATAAATACACGCTTTCAGGAGATACCGGTATGGCGGTATACACGGGTTTTGACCCGTCAAACCTACAGGAATTTGCGTGGAACGTGAAACGGGGCGAAATCACCAGGGACATGATCCTTGGGATCGATGATATTAACCTGCGGGTTGTGAGAAATGGTCGTGGGATTATCGGTGCCATAGCTGCAATACCGTTTTACACGAGATACGAGGAGGCCCTGGCCTTATGCGTGGACAGGAATTAAAAGCCACCCTTCTTGCTGTGGGAAAAGCACGACTCACCGGGAAAGATGCATCGCTGTACATTTCGAGTTCATCCGCGGGACCGGGAGCCGGGGGAGAAGGGTCTGTTTTCTTTTCAGACGGTGCCATGAGGGTACGGCTCTCACGGTCGGATTCGGGCCCTATTGAAATATATCATTCGGGTGATGGTTCTGCCACGCTCCTTTATGGGGAAATGGTCCTGTCCGGCCGGCTTGAACCGGTGGGCCTGCACTGTCCTGAACAGGCCTATATTACCGTCAGCAGCGGCTGCATCTTCAATTGCCATTACTGTAACGTGCCTCGGCTGCCAAAACGGAGAAAATCCGTTGAGGAAATCCACGCGATGGTCGATGGGATAAAAGACCGGATTAGTGCGATCTCCATAACAAGCGGGGTGTTTTTGGATATCAGCGAGGAAGAGGATTATGTCTGCCAGGTTGTCCGTGACCTGGCTGGTTTCGGTCTCCCGATCGGTGTCTCAATTTATCCGACAGAACGGACGCCCCTGCGGCTTCGCAAACTCGGGGTTAAGGAAGTAAAGTTCAACTTTGAATGTGCCACTCCTGAACTGTTTGCCAGGCTATGTCCCGGCCATGACCGCGAGCTCATTACCAAAGTCCTCCGGGAGTCGGTAAGGTTATTCGGACGCGGGCACGTGTTTTCAAACGTAATCCTCGGGCTTGGAGAAACGGACGAAGAGATGGAAGCCTGTATACGTGACCTCGCGGCCATGGGGGTGATCCCCGTTATCCGGCCATTGAACCCGATTGCAGGATTTTCCGGTTCCAGCAGGCCTGGTGCCGACCGGTTACTCCGGATTGCCAGCTATCATGATTCAGTATTAAAAGCGGAAGGACTCGATCCCCGGAACGCCCTCACCATGTGCGTCCGGTGCAGGGGTTGCGATCTTGTCCCGGGAGAACCACTATGAAAGGTGAAGATGCAGTAACGGAGGCCCTCCTTGCGGCGGCCGACAGGTTTTACGGGGTGCCCGGTTTTCCTGTAAGTGGCGTGCTCGAAAAGACACGGGCTGAGACGGTCATAAATGAAAAGGTGGCAGTGGAATACGCTCTTGGCGATTCGCTTTCAGGGAGAAGGGCTGCTGTAATCCTCAAAAACGTGGGGTTGAACGCGTGTGCAGACCCGTTTGTCGAGGCGACGACCCAGGGGCTCATTGCAGGAGTCGTCATTGTCGCCGGGGACGACCCGGAAGCCGTGGGGTCCCAGAATGCCCAGGACTCCCGATACTACGGGGAACTGGCTGAAGTCCCGGTTGTAGAACCCGGCCCGGAGAATGTGCATTTAGCCGTCGAAGAAGCATTCCGTGCATCGGAATTATTCTCGCGTATTGTTATCCTCCGCCTCACCCCGGGTCTCATCGATGCCGAAGTAACTCCCGGAAAAACAGAGAGGGTGGGAAAAAAAG
Source organism: uncultured Methanomicrobiales archaeon (assembly GCA_963815625.1). Taxonomy (GTDB): domain Archaea; phylum Halobacteriota; class Methanomicrobia; order Methanomicrobiales; family Methanospirillaceae; genus CAIKOD01. Next base: position 149,355 of record CAWFHG010000004.1, on the reverse strand, counting down.
GCACAATTGCGCCGTTAAACCTGACCATGAACGGCAGGGTCCAGCGGGCGAGAAATATGTTCGGGGCGATGAGCGAATGGTCGGAAACCTCACCATTGAACCGGATAAACGGGTCAACCGCATTCGTGGGTGGTGCGGGAGCTTCGGATACAACTACCCACCCTACCATGGCTTCCCGCATAAGCACCGTGTATCCTCCAGCAGGAAAGCTGAAAAAAATTCAGGATGTGAGAGAGCTCGGGAGACCGTTTGTCAGGGAACACCGGGAACTTGTACAGCCAGTTTACACAAAACCGGAATGCAGGGAAGACCGTGGATTCTTCCGGTCATTCTGCAAAGACTGCCCCTTTATTCCGGCAATCAATATCCTCGACGAACGGGGGATTTCGGTCACCTGTGATGCAGGGTGCTGCGTCCTCTGCATGAACCCGCCGTTCAAAACCAGCCTTGTCAGTTATGGCATGGGGTCTTCAGTTGCGGTGGCCGCAAAAAGCACGGGCGTTGCACTTACTGGCGATTACGCCCTGCTTCACAGCGGGCTCCCTGCACTGATCGACGTGTTTGAGAAAAAGACGCCGTTGTTATGCATCGTGATGAAGAACAACTGCATGGGGATGACCGGTGGTCAACAAACCTACGATATCCTTCCTTACATTGCCTGGGCCTGCCCCATTATCTGCCCGGCTAATGACGAAGCCCTTCTCCGGGAATCTCTCGTGACCAGGGACTCGCCCAGCGTAGTAGTGATTGAGGGGAGTTGTCCGGTTGGGAGGCACCATGATACCGTGGAATGTTGAAATATGTGACGTGACGCTCCGGGACGGGGAACAGACACCGGGGGTTTCATTTACCTGCGATGAAAAGAAGTCGATCGCCCGGGTCCTCGATAATGTCGGGGTCGAGGTAATCGAAGCAGGTTTTCCCATCGTATCGGCAGATGAAAAAAAATGTGTGACTGAAATAGCAGCGATGGGTCTTGATGCCCGGGTCTGTTGCCTCGCACGGGCACGGAAAGAGGATGCAGATTGTGCGATAGATTGCGATGTAGACCTCGTCAGCATTTTCATCGCTACGTCCGACCTCCATATCCGTCATAAATACAAAAAACCGAGGGATGAGGTGCTCGGTGCAGCCCTCAAAATCGTTGAATACGTCCACGACCACGGAATTGCGGTGAGGTTTGCTGCGGAGGACGCTTCGAGGACCGACCGCGGTTTCTTAAAAAAAGTGTTTGTTCAGGGAGAGGAACATGGTGCCCAGCTCCTTTCTTTTGCAGATACGGTCGGCTGCCTGACGCCGATGGAGATGTTCGAGATAATGGGTGACCTGGTATCGACAGTCCGGGCCCCGATATGTGCACACTGCCATAATGACATGGGTTTTGCAGCAGCGAACACGATTACTGCCGCGGAAGCAGGTGCTTTCCAGCTCCATACAACGGTGAACGGTATCGGTGAACGGGCGGGTAACGCACCCCTGGAATCTGTGCTGGTTGCCCTCCGGATGAAAGCGGGGGTTGAACGATATGACCTCACGCACCTCCAGGTCCTCTCAAAACTGGTTGAAAAGGCATCGAATATTCCCGTAGCAAGGACACAGCCGGTGGTCGGTGCCCATGCGTTTTCCCACGAGAGCGGGATCCATATTGCTGCGATCCTTGAAGATCCGGAGACCTATGAATATTTCCCCCCCGAAATGGTCGGCGGAGAACGTAAATTCATACTCGGAAAACATTCAGGATCTAAAGCGCTTGAATATGTCGCATCAGCACTTGGATTCAAATTATCAAAAGGGCAGATCTGCCGGGTACTGGAACGAGTGAAAAATGAAGGGGAAAATAAAACCGTTGTCACCCCCGAACGCCTCCTTGACCTGATTAAAGACGTTAAATCAGAGGGGTTGCCTGTATGAGGACGCTTTCCGAACGGATACTCGGTGCACGGGCCGGGGACTATGTCGACGCGGAAGTTGACCGGGCATATGTGCATGACGGTACAGGTGTGCTGACGCTCGAGGCCTGGAAGGAAATGGGGTGTCCCGGTCCGGCACATCCTGAACGGCTGTACATACTCTTCGACCATATCGTCCCGGCAAACAACAGTACGACCGCGACACTCCAGAAGGAGCTCAGGGAGTTTGCCCGGTCAAAGGGTATCCACTTTTCCGATATCGGGGGAGGCGTCTGTCACCAGCTCATGGGTGAAGGGGAAGTGCTTCCCGGTGAGGTCGTAGTCGGGGCCGATTCTCACAGCTGTACCCTTGGTGCATTCGGTGCATTTGCGACCGGTGTAGGGGCAACCGATATGGCGGCAATATGGGCATCGGGTTCTACATGGTTCCGGGTGCCCGAGACCATCGGCATCCGGCTTACAGGAACAATGGACTATCCGGTTGAGGCGAAAGATCTGGCCCTTACTGTTATTTCCAGGCTCGGCATGGAGGGGGCCTCCTACCAGGCACTGGAGTATGTCGGGGACGGGACGAAATTGCTCTCCATGGAAGGCCGGCTCACCATTTCAAATCTGTCAACGGAAGCCGGGGCCAAAACCGGCCTCTTTTATGCCGATGACGTGACCCGCCAATATCTCCAGCAGTTCGGCCATCTGGTAGAAAACCAGGTCCCTGAGCACTGCTCATATGTGAAGGAGGTAACAATTGATTTATCGGACCTTGTTCCCGTAGTTGCGGTACCGCCGCGGGTCGATTCAGCAAGGCCAGTAGAATCTGTAGAAGGATTGGCACTGGATCAGGTGTTTGTCGGTACATGCACAAACGGGCGTTTTGAAGATTTGCAACGTTTTGCCTCTATTGTCAGGGGAAAGAAAGTTAAGGTGCGGACTATCGTGATCCCGTCATCGTCTGAAGTCCTCCGCAAAGCGGCGGATACGGGTGTCCTCTCGACCATCATTGCCTCAGGCTGCACGATCGGCACACCCGGCTGCGGCCCCTGTCTCGGGGCACACATGGGTGTAATTGGTGAAGGTGAAGTCTGCCTCTCGACAGCGAACCGTAACTTCACGAACCGGATGGGCATCGGAGGCAGCGTATACCTTGCATCGGTTGCAACGGCCGCAGCCAGTGCAATAACCGGTGTCCTAACGGTCCCGGAGGGATGTCATGGCTCTTGAAGGGAAGGCGATCTGCCTCGGGCCCGACATCGACACCGATGTCATTATCGCCGGTCGTTATCTCCGGACAAAGGACCGGCAGGTCTGGGTCAGGCATGTATTCGAAGACCTCGACCCGTCGCTCGGGGCCCGACTCCGGGGTTCGGTTATTGTGGCCGGCAGGAATTTCGGGTGCGGGTCTTCCCGGGAACAGGCCGCCGTTGCCCTTAAGGAAGCCGGGCTGGTTGCCGTTGTTGCCCCGTCGTTCTCCCGGATATTTTTCAGGAACGCCATAAATGTGGGACTCCCTGTTGTTGAAGGGGAATTACACTGTTCAGATGGCGACCATGTTGTAATCGACCTTGACAAAGGCATTGTATCCTGCGGGAGCACCAGCGCTCCAATCCGGCCCCTGTCTGCGAGGATGAAGGAGATCCTTCATGCAGGCGGGCTTGTGCCCCTCTGGAGGTCAAAGGAGCCATGATCTTTCCCCGTGAATACAAAGACATTGGCTATGCGGATACGGAACCCTGCGGAAGACGCGTGTATTTTCTCTCGCAGTACCTCGTCCACAAGACTGGTAGCGGCCATGAGATCGTCCGGGTGACAACCGATCCCGCCGAACAAGGGCTGATGAGGAGGGTGATCGCCGAGGAAGTCATCGCGTCCGCGGATGAGGTCACCTGGTACCCGGAGCAGGTCAATATTGCCAACCGGGCCGGGCTCATCCGGCTTGCGATGGAATCAGGGCGACGCTGTACTATCTTTTCCGGACATGACGAACACGTGACATTCGTGCTCGACCCTGACCCTGCAACGCTGCTGACCGTTCATGTCTACGACGTGAAGCCCCCGCTCCCCGTCCTGTCGGACCGGGTAAAGGAACTGGAGGCGATCGGGCTGTTCGGGGAACTTGATATCCGGTTCGTGCATCATATCACCGATATTTCGCAGACCGGTGCCGATGTCCACCCCTGCAGGGCGGCCGGTTTCCCGAGGACTCTTGATGCAGACCCGATGATTGGTGGCGAAACGATTGCAGGCTGCAGGGCCAGTTCCGGGATATACAGGGAATGTTACGGGGATGATTTTACCCTGATTGATATCTGTCCCATCGGGACCGTCACGGACGAACCGTTCATCACCCGGTGCTGTCAGAAGGAACGGGGCGGGATTGGAAGGTACAATGGAAAATTCGGGGCGGTTGTCCATTGGGGTGCCACCCCGCGTGACATCCTTAAAGCGGTCGACGGTCTCGTAACCGGATGGAGGTCGGAATAATGGCTAACGTCAGAAGTATTGCGATAGTATGCGGGGATGGCATCGGGAAGGAAGTAATACCCGTTGCGAGGGATGTGCTGTGCCTGCTCCACCCTGAGTATGAATTATTCCCTGTGGAAGTAGGGTACGAGCGGTGGGAGCGGACGGGCGAGGCGATGGGAGATGATGACTTTGAATTGCTCAAATCGGCAGATGCCATCCTGTTTGGTGCGATAACAACACCTTCTGTTCCCGATTACCGCAGCGTGCTGCTTCGGATACGAAAAGATCTCGACCTCTTTGCCAATGTACGTCCGGTGAAGGGCGACGGGTTTGACATCACCATTGTGCGGGAGAACATCGAAGGTCTTTACTCGGGGATCGAAGAGGTGGGGGTGGACAGGGCTACGACGCTCCGGGTCCTGACCCGTTATGAATGTGAGCGTATCGCCCGGTTTGCCTGCAACCTCGCGGGGAACAGGACCCTGACCATCGGCCACAAAGCCAACGTGATGAAATCGGACGTATTCTTCAGGGACATATGCCTTCACGAAGCGTCGGTTGCCGGGGTGAATTGCAATGACCGGTTGATTGATGCGTTGTGCCTGGATGTGCTCCTCCACCCGGCATCGTACCATGTTATCGTGACGACGAACATGTTCGGGGACATCCTGTCGGATGTTGCTGCGTACCTCGTCGGTGGCCTTGGTATGCTGCCCAGTGCCAACGTCGGGGAGCGCCATGCATTTTTTGAACCGGTCCACGGAAGTGCTCCTGATATTGCGGGTCGGAATGTGGCAAACCCTGTCGCAGCGTTGCGGAGTGCAGCGCTCCTGCTTCGGTACGCCGGGGATAATTCAGGGTCGGATGCGATCGAGGGTGCGATTCAGACGGTGTTTTCAAAGGGGATAAAGACCCGGGACCTTGGAGGATCTGTTGGTACAAAGGAATTTGGAGACGCGGTGCTTAAGGAACTTGGACTAATGGGAGTCGGCTGAATCTTTTTTTTAGAAAATGATACAACGGTATGATTTGGATAATAGTAATTAAGAATAATTGGCTTTGTTGAAACCCTATATTCAAAAAAGAGGAAGTAAGTTGACAGGAGGGGTTTTCAACCCCTCCCTGCCCCACCCCAATAAGATATTCTTCGGGCAGGGTTCACCAGAACGCTCCTCAATATTGCCGCGAACAAGGATGTAGCCTTATCCCTATCGGAGTCGCCACAGCGGTGGGGCTGAGCCCCGGGAGCGTGATTAAATTTTAGAATACCCCATCTAAAAGATAGATTTGGTAGCATTCCAACAAAGCCGAATAATCTGGTTCTCCATCGTCGCAATTCAATCCTGCCAGTTCTTCCGATCCCCCCGGAACCCCCAACCGACAGGAACGAACCGATCGTGGGATCCACCCATTCACGTTCTTCTTCTATTGAACGGGTACTTTCCTTTTCTATCACTTTCACTCCGCATATCCCGTGCCTTTATCCTGCCGGGTTAATAACAGGAAAGCATGGAAAAGAAGAAGATAGAGACGGTCTGCGGGTACTCGTGCAGTACCTGCGACCACCACGGGAAGGAGTGCCCCGGGTGCGGGGAGACAGAAGGGAAACCATTCTGGACAGCGTTTATCGGCATTGACCGCTGTGCGATCTACGAGTGTTGTACTAATGATCGGAAGTTACCTCACTGCGGCAAATGCCCCGACCTGATGTGCGAGCGGTTCAACCGCCTCAGGGAGGACCCGAACATGAACGATGCGGAAGTAACGGCGTGTCTTGCGGCGATGGAAACGGAACTCAGGAGCAGGAAATAAATCTATCCGTTCTTGGATTTCATCTCTATGTATCGTGCAATCCCCGGGAGCATGAGGGTGTTCCCCGGAGAACAGGGGCAGAGTTTTCAACTCGCCGGATAGTACCGGAAAAGTGTGACTGGAACGAATAACCCAAGATCGGAGGTTGTATGCCCAGGTGTAAAATTACCGTGATTAAGAAGACGATCAACCCGGAACTTGCGGAAGAATATTGTGTCAACAAGGTCACTCCCTGCCCGTGCTTTGAAGTGGGACAGGAGTTTACCTGTGACCTCGGAAAGCCCGGAAATTTCTGTGACTGGGCATGGCGGGACATCCATCCGATGGTCGCAGCCCTGCTAACCGGCGGAAATTTCTCGCATGGACTTTTTGAAGGCTGGATGAAGGACGACAAGATTATGATCGGATGTTGTACCGATGGTGTCAGACCCGTCATTTTCCGGATAGAGAGGATCGATGAGTGAAACCTGAAGAAATCCTTATAGAAATCCTAGCCCCGGTCGGCATACCCATCCGCTTCCCTGCCCCTTGAGCACCCCGAGCGGGTCGCAATCCTGTTGATTGGCTGAAAAGCCCGGCCATCTTTTTTATCTTCACTATTGTATTATATAAAAAAAAGTCAGACAAGGAGTCTTCCTGAGAAGACATGGACCGCATGGCCTTCGAGGATGACGCGGTCTCCATTCAGTTTCACGCGGACCGACCCTCCCCGGGCCGAGCACTGGAATCCGACCATCTCCTTCTTTTTTAATTTCTCTCCCCAGTAAGGCCCAAGGCAGCAGTGAGCTGAGCCGGTCACCGGGTCTTCAGGTACGCCCACGGATGGTGCAAAGAACCGGGAGACGAAGTCGATATGCTGGAGATCGGAAACAGCCGTGACAATTATGCCCCGGGTACGGATGGCGGCGAGGGCGTTCATATCGGGTTCGAGATCACAGACATCATCCGCGAGCGGCAGTTCCACTAAGATATCGAACCGGTTACGGCCGGTATACGACGGCTCGACCCCGAGCGCCTTGTCAAGACCGGGAATCGGCATGGTTGTGGTGGCCGGCTCTGCAGGGAAGTCCATGCTAATCCAATCGTCGTCCTGCCGGATGACCAAGGTACCGGAGAGGGTTTCAAAGGCAATAGGTTTCTCCCGGGAAACACGACCGGTCTCCCAGAGCACCGATGCGGCGGCGAGTGTTGCATGGCCGCACAATTCCACTTCCTTTTCGGGAGTGAACCACCGCAGGTTCCAGTTTTCCCCATCAGGGAAGAGGAACGCGGTCTCGGAATGCTTCAGTTCAGCTGCCACCTGCTGCATCCACGCCGCATCGGCCGGACCATCCGGGATACAGACGCCCGCCGTGTTGCCGTTAAACGCGGAGCTGGTGAAGGCATCAACAAGGTGCAGTTCTGCCTGCATGGAGGAGAGATTGCATGCAGGTGCGTATAAAAATTCTGGTGGAAAGCCAATCGTCCTATAAGCGCAGATTTCGATTTCTTATCGATTTTTTTAAAAAAGAAAAAATTCTGATCCATTCAGATATACTCAGACCTCGGCCAAAGCCGGAGACCTCATTCGTTTATTGGGAGTGCCTGATATAAAAAATCCGGGATTAGCTGTAGTAGAGGTTCCGGACTAAATTCATAACGCCCATGCCTTTCTCCGAGAGCATGTAGAGCCCGCTTGTTTCTGATTTTATCACGAGACCTGCTTCGGTAAGGCGGGTGATATGGAAGAGGAGATGGCCTCCCTTCAGACCGGTGAGCGTACCCAGCTCCCAGTACGACATGCTGCCCCCTGAAAGTGCTTTGATCATGGCAAACCGTACCGGATTTGCAAGCGGTCCGATAATGGATGAGAGGACCTTTTCATCCGGCATATCTGCTATGAGGAGATCGTTGTTCTTCCGTTTCAGGGCACGCCGGGTTGACGAAAGGTCCCGGATGGCGCTGATCATCCGGTCACGTTCGGCTGTGAAAACCTCAAAGCAGGCCTTGCACTTCTGCTGGCTGTTATTGAGGTACCGGTCCATCATCTCCCGGTCCTTCTGGAGCTGGTCTTCAATGAACTGGTCCGTGGTATCCGGGTCCAGCCGTTCGCCGAAACCACACAGGCGGTTTAAGGTACTATCCATGCATTCCTTCCGGTCATAGAGATCGCAGGGGTCCGGGCAGACCCGCTCGAATTCCCGCTTTGCGTCCGAGAGGACAAGGCCAATGAGGAGCCGCTGGTATCCCTGGCCGAGCTGCTGGCGCATGGCCTCTATCTTCTCTTCGACGAGAAGCGACTGGAACGAACGCAGCTCACTCACAATGGTCTCGCTGATATCCCTTTGTCCGGCCTGCAGGTCCCGGAGTGTTTTCTCTATCCGCACGATCCGATCTTCTATCTCATCCTTGCGCATGCCCGGCTCCGGTTAGTATAGTAGAATTACCTTCAGATATATTTATTTTTCCCGCAACCCTGTACGTGCATGAAAGAAGAAACGAGTGCAACAGATTTTAAGGAAATGACTGCCCCGTGCGGCCTTGACTGCTTCAACTGCCCGGTGCACCTGGCGCAGGAGAACGAAGAAATCCGGAACCAGATCGTGGCGAACCTTGGGGTAAGTGATGAGAATGCGGCATGCGGCGGCTGCCGGAGCGTGGACGGGTTCTGCCCGCTTGGGGGAAAATACGGTTCAAAGCAGTGCGTGACTTTTGCCTGTGTTCAGAAAAAAGGAATTGAGACCTGTGCTGACTGCACTGACTTCCCGTGCGACAGGCTCCAGCCTCTGGCAAACCTGCCCTTCGGAAACCCGCACAACCTCAAGGTGTACAACCTGGCCTTGATCCGGAAGATGGGCCGTGACCGGTGGGCACAGGGAAAAGCAAAACTGGTAAGGGATGCATATTTCGGTACGGGGAACTGACATCCGGCGGTTGTCCGATTAAAATCCGGCTCTTTTGCGTGGGACCAGGGTCTGCTTTGGAAGACCCTGACAGTACCTGGGAACCGGACCACGAAGTGGTGTGGATGCAATGGAGATTTTGGTCTATCTTGATTTTTTATTAAATCATCGTTGACTATATATTCCAAAAAAAAGTTGAATTCTGGTTATTTTCTGAATTTCCGGTAACCTGCAACACAGCCGGCAACGGCCAGTGCACCGATAACCGGGATCAGGGATGCCGGGGCTTTTGTCGTTGGTACTGGCGAGGGTGATGCACTGTTCCCAAGCAGTTTTGTCGCCAGCAACTTCGTGGTCTTTGCGGCTTCAAGAGTCGGGTCGATCACAAGGGCACGGTTCGCGGAATCTATTGCGTCCTGGTAATTGCCAAGGTGCACCTCAGCGTCGGCCCGGTTGAGCCAGGCCTCAGCGATATTCTGGTTTCCTGCAATCGCCGCATCGGTGGCATTCAGTGCTTCCTGGTACTTACCCATAACATTGAGAATTCCCGCTTTCTGGGTCAGTGCCAGGGTAAAATTCGGCTGGATGGACAAGGCGTTTTCAGTTTCGGTAAGGGCCTCCTGGAATTTCCCCTGTGCCGCAAGATCGGCACCGAGGTTATAGGCCTTTATGGCATCGATGTTCTGGCCGGACATCATCACGGTGGTATTGTTATCCGCGGCGGACACCGGTAACATCACAACCAGGACACACGCAACAATAATGCATGCGATATATCCGGTCTTTTTATGGTTGAATTCTCTCATATCCTCTCCTTTTTTTGTCTGTTGCTGAATGTTTAATATCTTCGTGAAGGAGTGGATTTCTGGTCAATGAGGGGTATCGAAGTACCGTGATCACGGATTATCCGTGAGTTCGTATGCTATTCTCATAGTTCCATCCATGATTTCGCAATGCATCGGAATTGAGACGAATCCATTGGGAATGTTAGTTCATTGCCACAGCCAAGGAGATTCTCAAAAATCAAAAGCCTGAAATGTCGATCGGTAATGGGTCCAAAATGACCTGTATTATTAAAAATCCAATGGAATCGGAGCGCGTGATCTGAGGTATATCAGGGCCAATTCACTGTCCTGATGGATCATGTTTTATTGATATATCACGTTGATCGTCGTGAACAGCATGAAGTGGAATAGCGCCCCTGGGGAGTTACGTCTTCCCTCTTTTCAGTCATCCCGGATCTCCCGTAGAACACGTTTTCTCCTTCTGTTTCTTATCATTGGGTCAGTTCTCTGTTCCGGTGTTATAGCAGCAGTGCCAGACTCCTCACCACCGACGTCTCCGGTCAAGATGATATTTATTCACCATTCGACTGGCGAGGAATGGCTCGCGGACTCATACGGTGGCCTTGGCACTGCACTTAGCACGAACAATTACTTTGTCAGCGACACGAACTATGGCTGGGGAACCGGTTCGATCGGTACGAACACCGACATCGGAAACTGGTACGACTGGTTCAGGGGCCCGTTGAGCGGGACATATACATCCCAGTTGTTCAATGAATCCGGGCAACACTGTTCCTATTCACGCCTTGCAACTGACCCGGGCGGGCAGAATACAATCATCATGTTTAAGTCCTGTTTCCCGAATTCTGCCCTCGGTGGCAGCGCGACCGCGCCCGTACCAATGATCGGATCGAACCCACTCAAGGGGCAGTCCTGCGGGGACCCGGATGTTCATTCGGTAGAAAACGCCAAAGGAATTTACAATGACATCCTCACCTATTTTGCGACACGGCAGGACAAGCTTTTTATCGTCGTGACTGCTCCGCCATTGATTGATTCTACCTATTCGGCCAATGCCAGGGCATTCAATGAATGGCTGATGAATCAGTGGCTCCAGAATTATACTTATAAAAACGTGTTTGTCTTCGATTATTACGACGTACTTACGACAAACGGCGGGAGTAATACAGTAAACGACCTGGACGCATCGACAGGTAACCACCACCGGTTCAGGAACGGTGCCATCGAACATATTATTACGGGAGATAACGATGGCAACCCCAACGTGACCGAGTATGCGACCGGGGACGATCACCCTTCTGCGGCAGGGGATCAGAAGGCGACGGGGGAATTCCTGCCGCTCCTGAATATCGCGTACCACGAGTGGCAAAGCTCGCTTTCTACCGGTTCATTACGCGTGTCATCCACCCCGGGCGGAGCGGCAGTCTCTGTCGATGGCGTGTCACGGGGAAGCACTGGTGATACTCCTCTTTTGTTGACAGGTATACCCACCGGAACACATACTGTCCAGATCACTCTCCCGGAGTACATTACCTATACAAATTCCTCCGTGAGCGTAACGGATGGTAGGATAACAGACTTATCCCCTGTCCTTACACCGCTTGGCCCCGGTACGCCGATCTTCCCATCCGATCATATCTGGAATGTTCCGGTAGACTCGCTCCCGAAAGATTCGAATTCGGATCTTTACATCGATACAATCGGTTCTGACCGGGGTCTCCACCCGGACTTCGGTTCGGGTACGTGGGAAGGTTTCCCGATTGGCATCCCTTATGTGACGGTTCCAGGCTCCCAGTCGAAGTCTGCGGTTTCCTTCGATTATGCGTCGGAAAGTGATCCTGGTCCATACCCTATTCCACCGAATGCGCCGGTCGAAGGCAATCCGGCGGGGGATGGAGATCGCCACATGCTCATTGTCGACCGCGACAACGGCCTTCTTTACGAACTTTATGCGATTCACCGGGAAACGGATGGCTGGCATGCCGGGTCCGGAGCGATCTTCAACCTTCATGGTTTTGGACTGAGAACTGATGGATATACGTCTGCAGATGCGGCCGGCCTCGCGATACTTCCCGGCCTTGTACGGTATGAAGAAGTAAATTCGGGAGCAATAAATCACGCGATAAGGTTTACGGTACCGGACACCCGGAACGAGTACCTGTGGCCGGCACGTCATTTTGCGTCAGATCTGACTGATACGAAATACCCACCCATGGGACAGAGGTTCCGGCTTAAGGCGAATTTCGATATTTCCGGATTTTCGCAAAAGAACCAGGTCATATTGACGGCTTTGAAAAAGTACGGTATGATTCTCGCCGATAACGGGGCCTCCTGGTATCTTTCCGGTGTTCCCGATGAGCGGTGGGACAATGAAGACCTCCATCAACTCAACGAAGTACCAGGCTCGGCATTCGAGGCGGTTGACGAGTCTTTGCTCCAGATCAGCCCTGATTCGGGGCAGGCGAGGGTCGAAGCGAGGAGCATGATCGGTGTGTTCCGGCCATCGACCCATACATTCTATCTTGATTACAACGGGAATGGAGTGTGGAACGGGGCGTCAAGCGACCGGCAATATCCCTTTGGTGCAGTTGGAGACCTCCCGATAGCCGGAGACTGGAATAATAACGGTGCTTATGAGATCGGTGTGTTCCGGCCTTCTACTCATACGTTCTACCTTGATTACAACGGGAATGGAGTGTGGAACGGGGCGTCAAGCGACCGGCAATATCCCTTTGGTGCAGTTGGAGACCTCCCGATAGCCGGAGACTGGAATAATAACGGTGCTTATGAGATCGGTGTGTTCCGGCCTTCTACTCATACGTTCTACCTTGATTACAACGGGAATGGAGTGTGGAACGGGGCGTCAAGCGACCGGCAATATCCCTTTGGTGCAGTTGGAGACCTCCCGATAGCCGGAGACTGGAATAATAACGGTGCTTATGAGATCGGCGTGTACCGGCCTTCTACTCATACGTTCTACCTTGATTACAACGGGAATGGAGTGTGGAACGGGGCGTCAAGTGACCGGCAATATCCCTTTGGTGCAGTCGGAGACCTCTCGATAGCCGGAGACTGGAATAATAACAGTGCTTATGAGATCGGCGTGTTCCGCCCGTCGACTCATACGTTCTACCTGGACATCAACGGGAACGGAGTGTGGAATGGAGCGGTTGTCGATAAGGCCGATAATTTCGGGCTTTCATCGGATGTTCCGGTCATTGGGAACTGGAACTGATTTTTTAACTTTATTAGTTTACGCATTTTTTTCACAAAACAGGAAAAAAGGAAACTTATGGGAAGTATATGCGTTTTTTCCGACGTTTATTCAATAGTTATGGAATGATGTCAGGGTGTCCTGATGTTTTCAGGACTTTCATTACTATTCAGGGAAGTTCCTATACCTGGAGTGTTTATAATGGAATGATACATTATGGCAAATGAAACTTTAACCGGCAACAGCGCGATGGCTATTACCGGAGCGGTTGTTGTTGCAATCCTTGTGTATGTAACGACATTTTCACTCCTGTGGGCCGTAATAGGCGGCCTGATCACCGGCTATATCCTTCTCGGCATACGGATTGTGCGTCCCACACACCGGGTCCTTATCGAGTTCCTTGGTAAATACCAGAAGTATGGAGGACCCGGATTATATTGGATTATCCCCGGTATCCAGAAACTGTACTCAGTGAATATCACTGAAAAGCTCGTCAATGTGGACCGGCAGGAGATCATCACCGCCGACAACCTGAACGCGTTCGTCGATGCACAGATTTATTTCAAGGTACAGGATGACGAGGTGAATGTAAAGGCGTCCCAGTATTATGTGTTCAACTATGAGTACCAGATCGTGTCGCTCGCAAGGACCACGCTTCGTAACATCATCGGTGGTATGACCTTGAAGACTGCTAACAGCGAGCGAAACACGATCAATAATAACCTCGCCGATGCGCTGAAAAAGGAAACTGCATCGTGGGGCATTGACATCGTTCGTGCAGAATTAAAAGAGATCCAGCCGCCACCCGACGTGCAGGAAACCATGAACAAAGTGGTAAAAGCACTCAATGAGAAAGTGGCGGCAATTGATTTTGCAACGGCCACGGAGACCAATGCCGATGGCCAGCGGCGTGCCGCGATCAAACAGGCAGAAGGAATCAGGCAGGCAACAATCCTGGAAGCGGAAGGCAAGGCCGAGTCAATCCGGCTTGTAAACGAGGCTGCGAATAAATATTTCATAGAAAATGCACAGGTATTAAAACAACTGGAAGTGACCCAGGCCTGCCTTGAAAATAATACGAAGATTATCGTTCCGTCAGGCCAGAGCGTGGTGAACATTATTGGTGGTTTTGGCGATACCAGTTGCCCGACCTCTCCCTCTGAATCCCCGGGAACCGCAACGGTACTGAAGACGCTTGGGATGGGGGGCGGGAAATATTAAGGTTTCAGAATTTCATTCTTTTTTCTAATCGGCAAGGTTTGCCCTGGGTAAACATCTTCAATTGTCCCCGGGAAATTCAAATGATTATTCAAAAATCAGAGCCATTTATTATTGATTTTTGCTTGAATGGCCGGGACATGCGATTTTAATCAACGTCAATTTCTAAAAAGAACAAAAACCTTAATTTCGCGAAGTTAAAAGAACCTGAAATGCCTATACCTGCATTACATTTTCGGGGATTCTCATCATGGTGAAGGTAGGAGTTCATGTATCAATTGCAGGATCGATTGCAAAAGCGGTAAAGCGGGCGGACTCGGTTTCCTGCGACACCTTCCAGATATTTTCGAGGAACCCGAGGGGCTGGGCATGGAAAGACCTCACTGGAGAAGACATACAGGCTTTCCGGGCTGCAATGAAGAAGAGTTCGATATTCCCACCGGTCGACCATATGCCCTACCTCCCGAACCTGGCCGGGCCGAACCCCGAACATTACGAAAAATCCGTAGCAACGCTCACCGCCGAACTGAAACGCTGCGGGCAGCTCGGGATACCCTACCTCGTTACCCACCTCGGCCACTATGCCGGGATGACGATCGAAGAAGGAAGAAAGAATGTAATCAGCGCGGTAAACAATGCCCTTGGTGAAGCCGGAAACGACGTGATGCTCCTTCTTGAAAACACGGCCGGAGAAAAAAACGGGATCGGCAATACCTTTGAAGATATCGCTGCCGTACTGGATGGCATAACCGACCGGAAACGTGCGGGTATCTGCCTTGACACCTGTCACGCCTTCGGGGCGGGCTACGATCTCCGGACAGATGATGCGATTGAAGCAACAACCGGCAGGTTCGACGAGATCATCGGGCTCGGGGAAATCCGGGTCATTCACTTCAACGACTCGAAGGGAGATCTCGGAAGTAAACTCGACCGGCACGAACATATCGGTATGGGGTATATCGGTGAAGAAGGGTTCCGGCGGATACTCCGGCACGAGCCGTTTTCCCATCTCCCCCTCATCTGTGAGACCCCTGTTGATGCCCGGCGGGACGATGCCGGGAATATCGCAAAGGTCAGGGAATTAGCGGGGTAGAACCACCCTGAAGGGGTTCACCAGGAACACGGCTTTGAAGGTGGGATCGTATCAATTCATTCAATGCAAGGCATCACCGAATGGGCTGGCAAATGTGTAAGGCCTGCTTTATGCAGGGATATGCCATTAGAAGTTTTCTCTAAAAGAAGGGTGAGGAGGGCCCTGATTTCCAGGCTCAGAGTACCTTGACAACCATCAGGGTGATATCGTCATATTGGGGAGTTTTTCCGCTGAAGGCGAAGACCGCCTTGATAATGCTCTCCATAATTTCTCCTGCAGTACCGGTCGATGCACCTTTGATCGTGTTCACCAGGCGTTCAACCTCAAACATTTCCTCCTTCTCGTTGATCGCCTCTGTTACCCCGTCCGTGTAAAGAAGGACGATATCGCCCGGTAACAGTCCGACTTCATCCTGGGAATACTCCGCATCGTCCATGATCCCGATAGCGACACCTGTCGCTTCAAGTTCCTCAACATCCCCGCTGCCACCCCGGATAATAATCGGGGGGTTGTGGCCTGCATTGACATAAGTCAGTTTATTCTCTTCTTCGTCAAGTACCCCGTAAAAAAGGGTAACAAACATCCCGG
Organism: uncultured Methanomicrobiales archaeon; assembly: GCA_963815625.1. Lineage (GTDB taxonomy): Archaea > Halobacteriota > Methanomicrobia > Methanomicrobiales > Methanospirillaceae > CAIKOD01. The sequence continues at coordinate 133,372 of CAWFHG010000004.1, read as the reverse complement.
TTTTCGAGTCTGCCGAAATAATTACATTGGCATGACTGATTATTTCTCTCGGAATTTTAAACCAGGTTGACGATACCCGCACAATAACACGGGAGAGGGCCATAAACAGGGCGGCAGGAACTCCTTTACCGGACACGTCGGCGATAAGGATACCCATGCGTTTTTCAGGCATCGGAATCACTTCCAGGGGAACGACATCAAAAAAATCCCCGCCGACTTCCTTTGCAGGAAGACTGGTCGCAGCAATGTCAAACCCCTTGATCTGGGGAATTGTTTCCGGGAGAAAACTGCGCTGGATATCAGCGGCAATTTCAAGCTCGGCGTTTTTCCTTGCTATCTCATGTTCGAGTTTCTCTTTCTCACGCCGTGTTTTCCGCTCGTTTACGAGGTTGTGGATGATCGTTGTAAATATGAAGACACCCACGGTTGTGATCGCGACCATCGGGATAGCCACGACGGTGATGATCATGACAACCTGTGATGCAGGCGTGGCAACAACGAGAGCAATAAGCGATATCAATGATTCAACAAGTATTGTAAAAATAACGGCAAACTTGATGGGAATCAGCTCTTTTTTATTCACCATATAGACGATTCCGCTTAATGTTCCAGCAAGGACCGGGGCAATGAACCCGGTGTACATATATGGTCCGCCCTGTGCCATCCGGTAAAAGCCGCCGATAAGCCCTGCGCCGATCCCGACCACCGGTCCGCAGGTAAGTCCGGCGATGATCGGGCCGAGATCACGGACATTGAGGACGGCACCATTTAATGTAACACCGCTGATGGTCCCGTACACCGAAAGGGCCCCGAATACCACAATGAGAAGGAGCTGGGTACTCAGTCTGGGGTGGTGTTCCAGGACTTCGAGAAAATACCTGCTCCTTGTAAAGAGGTATGCGAAAACGATGATCACGCAGATCATCTGAAAGAGCGTGATCAGGCTTTGGATGATATTGATTTCCATGTACACAGATCTCAATAGTTCATCATAAAAAATCCCATGTTCTGATAATTAATTTACCTGAATTCCAGCGGGATTTGAAATCTTTCGCTGAGGAACACTGAACAAAAATTAAGGCTGAAATTGGTATCAGACCCGTTGTTTTTATGAAGCTTCCCGGGGATACTCATAATAAACACTGGAAAACAACCAGTTTTCCGGAAATTGGAGATAAATGCCTGTTCCACACAACCCCCGCGGGGATACCGTCGGCATTTCCGGTATGGGGTATTACATACCCGATGGGATCATGACGAGCCGCGAGATTGCCGGGCAATCCGGGATCCCTGAAGCGGTATTCCTCGAGAAGATCGGAATTGAGAGGAAACATATCGCGGGACCCGATCTTCACCCAGCGGAGATGGGGGTACGGGCGGCAGATATTGCCATTGAAAATGCAGGAATTGATCCCCGGGAGATCGACATCGTGATCTATTGCGGCCTCGGTTACTACGACTACCGGTTCTGGTCGCCTGCCGCTAAAATACAGGATAAAACCGGGGCAAAAAATGCGTATGCGTTTGAGATCACCAATGGCTGCAACGGTGGAAACCTTGGTCTGCATACCGCAAGGGAACTGTTGCTCGGGGATCCCGGGAAAGATCATGCCCTCGTTGTATGCAGCGAGAAACTTTCAATGGCAATCAACTACAGGAATCCCCGTTCCCTTTCAGGCTTCGCATTTGCTGACGGGGCCGCGGCGGCGGTGCTTGAAAAAAATAACAGAAGCAACAGGCTCCTTGCATACGCAGGTATAACAGACGGAGCGCTTGTCGACCACGTTAAAATTCCACACGGTGGTACCAGAAATCCTCCCTCAGGGACCCCGATCGATGAAAATGACATGTTTTTGAGTGTGGACGATCCCGAAGGCCTCGACCAGATCTTCTCGCAAATCTATCTGAAAAATTATCTCTCTATCATCAGCGAGGCACTGCGGAAAAGCGGGCATACCTCCCGGGATATCGATTACCTGTTCATGAACCAGGTCAAACGAAGCCTGACCAGGGATATCATGGCAGGACTTGGTCTCAACCCGTCCCGGACGATGACCACGATGAAATCGTACGGGCATATGGGGTCTGTTGATACCCTGTTCGCTCTTACCAAGGCACGGGAAGAAGGCTGGATACGGCCCGGAAACCTGGTCGTGCTAGCAGGAAGTGCAATCGGGTTTACATGGGCGGCAACTGTATTACAGTTTTAATAAATCCCGTTTTTCAAAGCCGGGGATCTTTTTTTCCATTTCGCGGAATTGCACAAGTCTTGTCAGGCATTCGTTGTAGGGGGTTTCTATTCCGTGTTTCTGCCCGAACCTCGTTATTGCCCCGTTTATAAATCCGACTTCAGTTTTTCTCCCCGAATTAATATCCTGCAGCATTGAAGAAGTATGAGTCGCCATGACCGGGATGAGGTCATTTTTCAGGTAAGCCAGGTAATCATCGGGGTCATTCCATAAGAGGCCAACTCCTTCAGCCCCGGCAACCTCGAAAACCTCCCGTGTTATCTCCGTAATTATCTGCCAGCCTGGCTCACCTGTCAGCATACCATACGTGACTCCCAGAACCGCACTAATTGGGTTTAATGTGCAGCTGATGAGGTTTTTAGACCATAAATTGCATTTAATATCCGGGACTGCACTTGCAGGGATGCCTGCCTCTCTAAAAATTTCTGCAAGTTTTGTGACTGAGTTGTCCAGCCCGGTCGGAAATCTTCCAAAAAGGGTCTCTCCTGCATTGGCAGACACCTGTACACATCGGTTCCCCTTTCGAATGAACCCGGTCATGACGACACACCCAATCACGCGGCTGGTGAACCCTGAAATTATTTCCTCGGATCCGAGGCCGTTCTGCAGACTTACGACCTCGGAATCCCGGAGCAGCCAGGAATATGACCGGCAAAGATCCTCCATACTATATGCTTTCGACGTGACCAGGATATAGTCAAATTTCTCTCCCTCCGGCGGGCAGGCGCAACACGGAAAATGGTATGTTTTGGTACCCCATGCTCCGTCCAGTGTCAGGCCCTGCTCTGAAATGGTCCTTGCCGGGCCTTCCCTGGTTATTGCCATGACATTGGTTACTTCTGATAGTTTTGCAGCAAGTCCGAGACCTACCGCACCCGCTCCAAGAATTAGTATATGCAAATTGTTTACCTGAATTATTTGTATAATTTCTAGGCCCGTAATTTTTAAAGTTGTGCTGGTTCAGCACCCTACCGGAGTGATGCGGGATCCAAGGGACGCGTTCCAAATGCTTATGATTACTGACAAAGTACGTTAAAATAACAGTCCACTGGTTCTTCCGAACCGGGACAAGGGTCAACTATGTTGTTTCTCTCAGAAAACGAAAAAAAACAATGGGCGGAATTTGCCGGTAACGTTTTGGATAAGAATCTCCTGCCGGATTCCTTTATCGGGGAGGTCCGTGAAAACCTTAAATCCGCCTTTAATTTTTATATAGGCACGTTTCTCGCGGCCAGGGGGAAAAGCGGGGAGGCTGTTCAGTGGCTCAGGGCGGGAGCGCTGAATGAAGAGGACGGGTTGTTTTCATCCACATTTCTCCTTGGTTTCCTGGAACGACACGATGGTGCCCTGATAATGCCCGCCCTGGCATTTGAAGACCCACGGCCATTTATTCACTTCGCTAATGTTCCCATGATGGTAAAGGCACGTGCAAACTTTATCCACCAGGCAGGGCATACACTGCCGGGGTTCACCGCGCCAGTGTCCTTCATGGACATCGGGTGCGGGGATGGTGCGTTAAGCGTCCGGCTTCTTTCCCATCTTCTGGAAGTTGGAAAGATACAGGAGGTAGGGGAAGTGCTGTTGGTAGACCCTTCGGAAGCGATGATAAACCTTGCAAAAAAGAATGTCTGTGAGACCTTCCCCGATGCGATTGTTAACTGCGAAAACTGCAGGATCCAGGACTTCTCAAATCGCATTGACCACCGTTTTGATATTGCCCTCAGTTCGCTTTCGTACCACCACATGCCGGCCGGAGATAAAGAAACCTACCTAAACCAGCTAAAACCATGGATCAATCATTTCCTCCTCTTTGAACTCGATGCGAACAATGATTCGCCCGAACTTGATTCACCGGAACTTGCCCTGTCGGTGTACCAGTCCTATGGGAGGATTATCGATTTCGTCTATGCTCACGATGCCCCGGTTGGGGTGGTGACCGATTGCGTCGATTCTTTCCTCATGACAGAACTTGTGTCTATTATGACACAGCCGAGAGGGGTACGGACCGATTATCATATGCTGAGAAGCCAGTGGCATGACCTTTTTTATTCCCAGTTAGGTCCTGAATTTACAATCGGTAGCGATTCGACCTGTTACGCGGATGAATATATTGCGCTTTTTACCATGCATTATGGGAGGGCACAATGAACCAAATTCCGAACCCGGTTTTTCCAGGATGTATTATACGAGACAATCCTGTAATTTCGATCCAAAAATTCATGAGAGTGTAATCCTATCTGACCATTATGGTACAGGTACGAGGAGTCAGGCAGATCTTTCGGGCATATCCGACCATTGAAGGAGCAGGTGTGCATCTAAACCGTGCATTCGGCTACGGGGAAGTCCCCTTGTTCGACCCGTTCCTGATGCTCGATGATTTCCGTGCCGGTGAAGATCCAGCCGATTATATTCGTGGGTTTCCCTGGCACCCTCACCGCGGGATCGAGACCGTCACCTACATGCTCGAAGGAAAAATCGAACACGGGGACAGCATGGGCAATGCAGGATCGGTAGGAGCCGGGGATGTCCAGTGGATGACCGCCGGGTCCGGGATCATTCACCAGGAAATGCCGAAACCTGTGAACAACCGGATGGGCGGTTTCCAGCTCTGGGCGAACCTGCCCAGGTCCCATAAAATGATGATGCCCCGGTACCAGGAATTGAAGGGCAACCAGATCCCGACAGCGTGGCCTGAACCTGGAGTATCGGTAAAAGTTATCTGTGGCGAACTGGGTAACGTGAGAGGCCCGGTGCAGGATATCGTCACGTCGCCGACCTACTTTGATGTCAGCGTGGAAGAAGGAACGGAATTCACCTGCCCTGTGAGAAAAGGAGATACGGTGGCCGCGTACATCACGGGAGGGACCGGGACGTTCGGCAATATGCCCGGAACGTCCGTCGGAAACCGCGATATGGTGCTCTTTGGTGACGGCGATGAGGTACGTGCAGTGTCCGGGTCCGGCTCATTCAGGTTCCTGCTTTTTGCTGGTAAGCCACTTGGCGAGCCCGTCGCCTGGGGAGGTCCGATTGTAATGAATACCCAGGAGGAACTAAGGCAGGCGTTTTCTGAATATCGCAACGGGACCTTTATTAAAAAACCGGCCATAAGACAGGTAGGAGACTAGATCGTTTGATACCCTGTCCTGAAGATCCAGCCAGGCAAATTGGGATGTCGGAAACCGGAAATTCTTTTCGGAAAACCGTGGTGGAGATGGAAGTCTTTGGCCCGGGACCTGCACCATTGACAATCAGGACGAGGGATGGTGTCGCATTTTTAAACCAACCTGCCGGGTACCGACAGATTTACGAGGTCCCCGAGTACCGCTTTTCCGATATCAGGAAAGACGATATTGTTGTTGATATCGGTGCAAATGTCGGGGCCTTCTGTATCAGGGCTGCATATTATTCTGATTATGTCTATGCAATAGAGCCTGTTACCTATGAAATCCTTCAAAAAAATATTATTCTGAACGGTGTATCTGTCACGGTGCTGGACTGTGCATTAGGCAGTGGAAACGTGGAAGCTGTGGGTTGGGACAGCGTAAACCTGAACATGCGGACTGTAACGCTAAAAACCATCATCGGTATGGCCGGAGGCTGCGATTTTCTAAAATGTGACTGCGAAGGGGCAGAGTGGCTGATCGACCCACATGACCTTGGGAAAATCCGCCGGATCGAAATGGAACTCCATCTCCCCCCGATCGGTGGACTGCCCAATCCCCGTTTCCTTGATTATATCAGCCGTAATTACGATTTCCAGGTCGATTACATGCCAAGCCAGGCACCGCTCGGACTTCTTGGCTACCTTCACGCAAGCCGGGATTCCGGGAGCCCGGGGGGATAGTCCGGGGTGGCTCCGGAGGAAATGTACGGCGAATACGGATTCTGCATTTATGGAGTATGATTATTGCGTGGAATTTGAAATAGCCCGAGTTAACACGAGTGAATGCCCTGATCGTCTATAACCCCTGATCCCGTTACCTCCCTTTCCGGGTACTTGTGAAGACGTCCTCCCGGTGTTGTCACTTATAAAGGAAAACAACCAATTCATACAGGACGTGAAAGCGCAGTTCGACGGTAAGGAAGTCAGGCTTGGAAAAGATGCAAGGGGGCTCTACGAACAGAGCGGGTACGGGAGACCGGAGAAAGACGGCTTAGTTCTTCGTCTCGCACCGGTTGAAGCACTCTATCTTATCCACCGGAACCGTATTGAAATCCCCGGGTTTGATTTCGACAGGTTATTGTCTGCGTTTACAACAGAACCCAACTTTCTGCGGAGTTATCTCGTGTACCGGGACCTCCGTGAGAGAGGTTACGCGGTGCAGACAGGGCCTCACGATTTCAGGGTTTTTCGCCGGGGAGAACGCCCGGGTACGGGGCAGTCAAAATATATGGTGCGTGTCCTTTCGGAACGTGACATCATCGATTTCGGGGTAATGGTACGGGAGTTTTCAGCATCAGCAAATATGAGAAAACAACATGTCCTCGCAGTGGTTGATGACGAAAATGAACTCACCTATTACGAGATCAAAGTGCAGTCTCTCCAGGAAACGGGTCATCCCGTCATGCCCGGTCCATTGAAGGGTACATTATTCGGGAGGTCTGCTGTTCTGTCTGCCACCGATAATGCGAACTGTATCGTATCCACCGGAAGAAAATCAGGTACGGAACCTAAATGCAACAACTCAAACGCTCGTGCGAAAAGACCCGCAACAGGAGAAAACCCATGAACAAAATTGTGTGTCCCCTGATTCACCAGCGGCGGGTTCAACGGGGACACTTGTCGGCTCTTTCGGAATGCGGCTCGACCGGACAAGGCTGGTGCTGTCATCGCTTGAAACGCTCTACCTGATGCAGGCCGGGTCCCTGGAGCTACTCCGGGATGGAAAACCCGTCAGCAGGGACGAATACCTGGAACTTGCTTCAATTGCCGACCTTGAGATGGGGGAAAAGGTACTTGTCTACAGCGATCTGCGTGAACATGGCTATATCCCGAAGACCGGGTACAAGTTTGGTCACCATTTCAGGGTTTATACCGGGACGAGGGTCCATTCCGAAATGCTGGTACACGCGGTCGCAACGGCCGGGGCAATGCCGATGAGCACGATTTCCCGGTCGGTCCGGCTCTCGCACAGCGTGAAAAAGAAGATGTTGTTTGGCTGTGTACATACTACAGGTATTCATTATATCGAGTTTGCCCGGATAAAACTCTGAAATATGCGTTTGATCCAATAATCCATAATAAACTTCAAAGGAAACGTGCCCACACTATGCCGCCTGAGATCAACCCGTGGTCGAGTCAGCCATCGCTTGAGATCGAGAAGACATTCTCTGAATTCGGGATCTCACCGATTGGAAACGCTATCGGTAACCTGCCGGAAGTCCCCTATTTTATCCGCCGTGGGATAGTCGTCGGGCACCGTGATTACCAGGCGATCGCCAATGCGATTTGCAACCGTCAGCAGTTCCACATCCTGACCGGGTTCATGCCATCCGGCCATCCCCACCTTGGTCACCTGATGGTGATGAAGGAAGTTGTCTGGCATGTGCAGCAGGGTGGCAATGGGTATGTCACTATCGCTGACAGGGAAGCCCATGCGGTCCGCGGCCTCTCGTGGGCCAAGTGTAACGAGTACGGGAAGGAATATCTCGCATGTCTCTATGCCCTCGGGTTTGAAGGGCAGACCTATTTCCAGAGTAAAAACGACCGCCTTAAGGACCTGGCCTTTGAAGCGGCGACAAAGGTGAACTTCTCGGAACTCACGGCAATCTACGGCTTTGGAGCCGATACCGACCTGGCCCACGCAGACAGCGTGATCACGCAGGTGGCCGACATCCTCTACCCGCAAATCGACCGCGAACCGGCACCGACGCTGGTACCGGTCGGGGTTGACCAGGACCCCCATATCCGGCTTACCAGGGGAATCGCCCACAAGATGCGGATGTTTACAACAGAGGAGCGGGACGGGTACATCAGTGTCAGGTCGAAAAATGCCCCGGAATCAGCCCTGGATGCGGTCAGCAAAGCCTTTCCGCACGCGAAGAAGTACGTGGGGCACGTGGATATCAAAGGGGCCCGGTGTGTCGATGTCGCGGCCCGGGTGCGGGAGATCGAGCGGGCACATGGTGGGTTTGCCTTCTACACCCCCTCGTCCACGTACCATATTTTCATGCCGGGCCTCACCGGCGGAAAGATGTCCTCCAGTATCCCGGAGAGTATCATTTCCTTCTATGAACCCGAGGCCACGGTGAGAAAGAAGGTGATGAGCGGGATCACGGGAGGGAGAATGACCCTGGAGGAGCAGAAACGACTTGGCGGCGAGCCGGACAAGTGTTCTCTCTTCCTTCTCAACCTCTTCCACATGGTGACGGACGATGCAGAGCTTGCAGAGATACGACGGAAATGCATGGCCGGCGAGGTCACCTGCGGGCAATGCAAGAAGGACACCGCCGAACGGGTGGTTGCGTTCCTGAAAGATTTCCGGGAGAAGATGGACGCATGTGCAGACATGATCAAGGTGTGACATGGCGGAACTGACGCAGAACGAGAAGCGGTTGCTTGCAATCCTTGAAAAAGAGAAAAAAGCAGATGCCCCGCATCTTGCCGGGCTGTTGAGTACGACTCCTGAAGCAGTTGTCCAGTGGGCCTTCCTTGCACAGGACAATGGACTGGCCACGGTCGAGAGGAATGTTGCAAAGGAATTCACCTATACCGATGAAGGGAAGGTCTACTCACAGAAAGGACTTCCCGAGACGCAACTCTTACAGGCCATCCATGCCGGGAACAACCCTTGACGATCTCCAGAAGCATGAGGCATTCAGGATCGGGTTTGGTCAGCTCAGAAAGAAGGGACTTGTGAAGGTTGAGGGTACTTCGGTTATCAAAGATCCCCGGTGCTTCAACGGCGGGGATGAAGCCGCTCTCAAAAATCCTCTCGCCGGGGACCCGAAGACAAAAGAGATTCATTAAACGTGGGATCCTTCAGGAGATCCGAGACGGTCCGTTATATAATTGCCATCACACCCGAAGGGCTTGCGGTCGCAAAGAAAGGCCTCGACCTCCGTGAGGAGACCGGCACCCTCACCCGCGAGCAGATCATTTCCGGTGAGTGGAAAGACCTCAAATCTTCGCAGGTACGATGTGACCAAGCTCCCGAAGAAAGCGTATCCCGGGAAGATCCACCCGTACCAGCGGATCATCGCCGAGATGCGGGAGATCCTCCTCGAGATGGGATTCGAGGAACTCTACGGGGGCATCGTCCAGCAGTCCTTCTGGAACTTCGACGCCCTCTTCCAGCCGCAGGACCACCCGGCCCGCGAGATGCAGGACACGTTCTACCTCCGGGAAACCCTCCCGCTTCCCGATGGCTATGAGAAGGTCAAGGCCATGCATATCTCCGGCGGTAACACATCCTCGACCGGCTGGGGCGGGGTCTGGAAGGAAGAGAAGGCCGAGCAGTGCGTGTTACGGACCCATACGACAAGCATATCGATCCAGCACCTTGCGAATAACCCGAATCCTCCGGTCAAGGCATTCTGTATCGGCAGGGTCTACCGGCGCGAAACCATCGATACGACCCATCTTGCCGAATTCGAACAGCTCGAGGGGATCGTCATGGACGAAGGCGTCACGTTCGGAAACCTGCTTGGGATCCTCCGCGAGTTCTACCACCGCATGGGTTTTGAACGGTGTCCGGTTCAAGCCCTCGTACTATCCCTATACCGAACCGAGTCTCGACGCCGAAGTCTATATCGAAGGTATCGGCTGGATCGAGATGGGTGGTGCCGGAGTCTTCCGCGAAGAAGTCACAGCCCCGCTCGGCATTAATTACCCGGTCCTCGCCTGGGGACTTGGTGTAAGCCGGATTGCGATGCTGCGCCTCGGCCTGAAAGACCTCCGCTACCTCCACCAGAGTGATGTAGCCTTCCTCCGGGAGACCCCGTCTCTCCGCCATGCGAAAGGGGGTATCTGAAATGGCCATCATCACCCTCCCCTACAAATACCTGGAGCGACTCACCAGGTCGGACAGAAAGACCATCCTTGACAAGGTCGCACTTATCGGCTCGGATGTCGAGAGGATCGAAGAAGACCACGCCGACGTTGAGTTCTTCCCGGACCGCCCCGACCTGTTCTCGCCGGAAGGCGTGGCCCGGGCCATGCGTGGCTACCTCGGGATCGAGACCGGGCTGCCATTATACGAGGTAAAGCCATCGGGGATTTCATTCACGGTCGACCCGAAGCTTGCAGATATCCGCCCGGTCCTTGGCGCAGCGGTCATCCGGGGGGTTGAATTCGATGACGAGTCGATCCAGAGCATCATGTCCCTCCAGGAGTCGCTCCACTGGGCCGTAGGCAGGGGAAGGGCCAAGGTGGCGATCGGGATCCATGATCTCGATACGGTAAGTCCACCGTTCCGCTATATCGCCTCGCCCCGGACCAGGGCGTTTGTTCCCCTCGACTATACCGAATGAGATGACCATGGACGATATCCTCGAAAAGCACCCGAAAGGCAGGGACTATGCGAAGATCGTAAAAGACTTCCCGCTCTTTCCCGCTGATCGTCGACAGCCACGACCATGTCCTCTCGTTCCCCCCGATCATTAACGGCGAACGGACGCGGGTAACAATCGACACGAAAAATATCCTGCTCGATACGACCGGGACCGACAAACGGGCGGTAGGCGTTGCCGTTAATATCATCTGTACGGCCATGGCTGAAGCAGGTGCAACGATCGAGAGCGTTGAGATCGGAGGTGTACAGACCCCGACGCTTGCGCCCTCGGAACGGACTGTAAGCGTTTCGGAATGCTAGCCGGCTCCTCGGGATCGACCTGACCGCAGGATCGATGGCATCGCTCCTGCAGAAGATGCGGTTCGGTGCCGAACCGGTTGGAGAAGACAAGCTGAGGGTGCAGGTACCCTGTTACCGGGCAGATATCATGCATGACTGGGACCTCTTTGAGGATGTGGCGATTGCGTACGGGTACGACAAGATCCAGGACCTGCCGCCGAAGACCTACACGGTGGGAAAACCACATCCGGTGCAGGTCCATGCTGCCCTTGCCCGCGAGGCCTTCTGCGGCCTTGGCTACCTCGAGGTAATGCCGTTCACCCTGACGAACGAGGACGTCCTCTATACGAAAATGCAGCGGGCGGAATGTCCGGGTGTGCTCCGCGTCATGCACCCGATCAGCATCGATAACACCGTGGTCAGGACCGACCTCCTCCCCCTGCTCCTCGAATTCCTGACCCTGAACCGTCACCGCGAACTCCCTCAACGCCTTTTCACGGTTGGAGACGTAGTGGAATCCTGCCTCACTCACCTGCAGGCAGCAGGGGTCAGCACTCACCGGGACGCGGACTTCTCTGAGGCATATGCCTCAGCAGATGCGGTGCTCCATCGAGCTCTCTGTTGAATATTCCGTGAAGGAATCAGCAGACCAGGCGTTTATTGAAGGTCGCAGGGCCGATATTATTGTGGATGGAAGAAAAGCCGGAATATTTGGCGAGATCCATCCCGCCGTACTGAATGCGTTTGATCTCGAACAGTCTGTTGCTGCCTTCGAGATTGACCTCAGATGCGTATTGGGATCTGCCGGGATGCAAGATATTTCTTGACCGACTGGACCGTCATTTCGCCGTAATGGAATACACTTGCGGCAAGGCAGGCATCTGCCTTTCCGCGGGTAAACCCGTCGTAGAAATGTTGGAAAGTCCCCACACCGCCGCTTGCGATGACGGGGATACCGGCAGCATCTGATATGGCAGCCGTTATGGGGATATCAAAGCCTGCTTTTGTTCCGTCTGTTTCCATGCTGGTAAGCAGGATCTCGCCTGCCCCCCGTTCCTCTCCCGATTTTGCCCAGGAAATTGCATCGATCCCGGTTGGTCTGCTCCCCCCGTAAATGACAACTTCATACCAGCAGGTGCTGCCATCGGGGAGCACGACCGGCGTCCCTTCAGGATTCGGGGTAAAATTTCGCCGGACATCCATTGCGAGCACGATGCATTGTGTCCCGAACCGTTCCGCACCGCGGCTGATGAGATCCGGGTCATGAACGGCACTTGTGTTGATGCTCACCTTGTCAGCACCGGCACGGAGAATTGCATGGATGTCGTCAATGCTCCTGATCCCCCCGCCCACGGTAAGTGGGAGGAATAACCGGTCCGACGCCCGCTTGATCACGTCGATAAGCGTCCCCCTGTTCTCCTTCGAAGCAGTGATATCAAGAAACACGACCTCGTCCGCACCCTGGTCGTTGTACCGCTGGGCCAGTTCCACGGGGTCACCCGCATCCCTGAGTTCCACGAAATGAGTCCCTTTCACCACTCTGCCGTCTTTAATATCGAGACAGGGGATGATCCGCCTGGTCAGAACCATGGAGTACCATTCCCGGATGAGAGTATATCATGGTTCTGCCGATCGGGATTGTATCTGTGCTGGCAGTAGTGCTATTAAGTAATTTGCAGGTCAATCAGGTAAGGGATGGCCTGCAGAATACCGCCGTTTCGGGAAAACGGTGGTTCGCGCTGTTACCAGAAACCGGTGAAACGTTGGCATATTTACACCTGTCCCGGTTTTACCGGGCCTGCAGGAAATGTTGGTGAAGAATGGACCCTGGAGAACTGAAGATTGAATGGGCCCGGCAGTTTATGCCGGTGCTCTCAATAATTAGAGGAGAATTTGTGAAGTCACAGCCATTTCGCGGTATGCGGATCGGCATGGCGCTTCACGTTGAGGCAAAGACCGCAAACCTCGTATCGACGCTTGCGGCAGGTGGTGCTGAAGTATTTATCACCGGCTGCAACCCTCTCTCGACACAGGATGATGTTGCCGACGCGTTGAACCGGGTAAATAATGTTCACTGTTACGCACGCCGTGGCGCTAATAATACGGAATATTACGAAGCGATTGATAAGGTGCTCGATGCGAAGCCCCAGATCACCATCGATGACGGGATGGACCTCATCTACCAGATCCATACAAAAAGGCAGGAACTCCTCGATACCACGATAGGGGGATGCGAGGAGACCACAACGGGTATCCACCGTCTCCGGGCCATGGCTCGTGAAGGTGCATTGAAATTCCCGGTTATTGCCGTTAACGATACCCCGATGAAACACTATTTTGACAATGTACACGGCACCGGAGAAAGTGCCCTTACGGCCATTATGGTGACAACCAACGTGCTTATTGCAGGAAAACACGTAGTTGTCGCGGGATACGGGTATTGCGGACGCGGGCTCGCGCGGAAGCTTCACGGGCTCGGGGCTCGGGTCATTGTTACCGAGATCGACCCAAGGCGGGCCCTGGAAGCCTACATGGACGGGTTCACCGTTATGCCGATGGACAAGGCGGCTGCTATCGGTGAGATCTTCGTTACAACGTCAGGCAATACCCATATCATCGTCGAACGGCATTTCCATGCCATGAAGGACGGGGCAATACTTGCAAATGCCGGCCATTTCAATGTTGAAATCGATGTGGACTGGCTGGAACACCATAATAGTGGCGTGGTACGCCGTGACGGTATTGATTCCTACCGTGTTGACGGAAGGAACATTCACGTCCTCGCAGAAGGCCGGCTTGTAAACCTTGCGACGCCGAAAGGGATGGGGCACCCGGTCGAGGTCATGGACCTGTCATTCGCACTCCAGGCACTCTGTGCAAAACACGTCTCGGTACATGGCAAAGCAATGGGGGCAGGGGTATTCGACGTCCCGCAGGAGATTGACGAACAGGTTGCCAGGATGAAACTCGATGCCCTGGGATTCCAGATCGATTCGCTCACCCCTGATCAGCGCAAGTACATGTCCAGCTGGGATATCGGAACATAAACCGGTTATTACCGAACCCAGGCCCCTGGTAAATCCGGGCCCGGGTCGTTATTCTTTTTTTGTAATATCATTTCTCATGCAAAAGAGATATTCCTGAGCGTATCCTGCAAAAGGTCCGAAATATGCCTGTGCATATCGCCTGATATGGTCGTAACCGGCTTTTTCCCCGGGTTTCAGGTAATGCTGTCTTAGGATCCTCTCTATCCAGACATCGACCGGCACCGCCTCCAGCCGTTCGAAACCAAAAAGCAGGACACAATCTGCTACCTTGCGGCCGACTCCGCGGTAATGCATAAGTTCCACCCTGGCCTCCTCGTAGGGTAAATTGCGGATGGTATCTGCCCAGCCGGGGTCCTTTTCAATTGCCTGTGCTACCTGGCAGATGAACGGTGCCCGGTAGCCAAGGCTACAGGCCCTGACCTCGCATTCCTCTGCCCGGGCGAGGGCTTCAGGGGTTGGAAAAGAAAACAGGGGTCCGCTATCGGAAACGATCTCATTACCGAACTCCCTGCACAACAGGGTAATACGGCGTTTGATTGACGGGATGTTCGTGAAGGTTGCGATAACATACGAAACAAGGCATTCCCATGGTGGCTGCCTGATGATCCGGAGGCCCCTGCATTCTTCGATTGCCCTGTGAATGACCGGGTCGCGGTCAATTTCGGAAAGGATCGCGGGAAGGTCTAGGTCGAGTGAAAAATAATGGCGGATAAAGCCCTCGTCTGCACCACTCCAGGTTAACCGGTCCCCCTCCTGTCGGATCCTGATCAGCCTGTCACCTACAACTCCTGTCCAGCCATTCCCTTCTTCAGCCCAGCGGAAGACCTGACCGCATGAGAGTGTTTTATCCAGGTTGAACGGCTGGTTGTCTGAAAGCGTGAGGGACAACATATGGTACGTACCTTTACTATCTGCATTAGTGGCATTAATCGCTTGGAAGCAGGCATACCGTGGCTACCTGTTCGTTCAACCACTTATGAAATATCATACAATCTCGTCAGAATGATGGGATCCCTCCCCGCACAATGCTTTTATCGCACATAAAAGTGCCCGGAAATCCGGCGTTATCTCCGATGACAACCCGCCGGGGAACCGGTCTTCCCCCGAACAGGAAATAATCCTGGCATCCGTCTCCAGCACCAGCTGCCAGTAGGAGACCCCGCAGCACCCATGTGGATTTGAATAGGACTCATCCCATGACCAGACACCGATATCTTCAATCTCCTTCCAAAATGACTTCCAGTGCTCCGGCCCGGATATGACGGTCCGTGGTGTGCTGGGAAAATTTCCCCCGCGGGTCTCTTCCACCAGAAGGGCGTCCCCGTTCCAGCGGACGGAAAATGCACCGTCTGCATAGTTCCCGAAGTAAAATACCAGGCGTGAAGGCAACAGGTTACCGTTGCAAGGAAGATCCGTGTGCCTTGTCATACCTGATCCCATCATCAGACGGCCTGATAAAAGGATGCCATTTTTTTATCCAGACCGGTCTTCTCAACTACACCGATTTTCCGGCCTCCGGTTCTTCTTTTCCTTGCGGGAATCTCTCCTCATTTCCCAAAAGAATCGATCCGCACCTGGCTGGAGGGTTTCTTTCCTTTCTCTCCATGAATATTTCTCTGTTTTTTCATCTGATGGAGACGGATCGCAGTTTCCCAGTTGGCATACTGATATACCCTGTGCGCTGCCCGGACGAGCTGCCGCATAAACGGGTCTGCCTGCCTGGAGTAGACGATTACCGTGCCCTCATTGCGGGCAAATTCCCTGATCCGGTTCACCACAAACGGGATCAATCGCCTGTCATCTTCGTAGAGTGAGGGATCGTGTTCGATGATGAGGTACGTGGCATCACACTCGCCAATAATTGCCGAAACCTGGTCGGAAGTGAAACCGCGGCGGACCGGAAACTCAAATGTCGTCCTGTGGAGGAGCGGGAGGACCAGTGAATAGTTACTGCAGACATAAAGAAACGGGAAGCGCCGTATCATTCTGCGGCAGTGGTCTATACCGTCAGCCATAACCTGCGGTGGGCCGATGATCACGGTAATTATGCGTTCCGGGACGATGACATCCGGGTACCATTCGAGGTCCATGCTATCCGGATCTGTTCAGGGCTCACAGGTGATAAAGAGGTGGAATATGCGGTGTGAAAGTGAACGGGCACCGGGATTACCTCTCCGGAATTTTCCGGTTGTAATGGTGAATTCCGCTTATTCGTGACTGACCGGGCCAAAGGGCGATTTTGAAGAGACTGCCCTCTTTCACCCCGCATGGCATAAGATTTTATGGTGGGAATCAGAGTGAATGTCATGGAAATAACTGAAAATCTGCGCGTGTTACTTGATACCGGTGAGGACTGGGAACGGAAGAACACTTCACTAGCCGGTGTATCGATAATCCGGCTTCCCGCAACACGGAACCGGCCCGCATCACTCGCGATCGAGGTAAATCCGGTTGATGAAAATGGCCGCCCCATGAAGAAAAAAGGGGTTATGGTAATGAGCAGGGTTGAAATGCTGGCGTTCCGGCAGGTTTTTGGGAATGCCAAACTTGAGCAGCTGCTCACCGCAGTTGAGGAAGTCCTGCCTGAGAAAAAGGGTGCGAAGAAAAACAGCGGCGAAATACTTGAGATTTAAGGTGAAGATCCAGGGCCTCTGTTAATCCCCTGGCAGAAGCCCCTAATTTTGTGGCGTAAACAAAAGAATCTTAATCTGCGGGAGAATAATTGTTACTATGGGAAGAGCCGTCCGTCCGGTTATGTTAACCACATTCCTCTTTGTTATGGCTCTTGTATGTATCGCAGGATGTATGGAACCCCCGGCAAAAAATACAACGCCGGAACCGGGTCCGGCTATCCTGGTTGACTATTACCGTACCGGTGGTATCGGGGGATTCGATGACCACCTCGTTATTTTTGAGAATGGCGCAGCGGTATACTCGGGCCAGCACGGCCGCGGGGCATTTATCGTGAATGAGAAAACGCTGGACAATCTCAGGGAATCCTTCTACACCATCGGGTTCACCAGGATGAACGCGTCATATCCCGCCCAGTCGCCCGGGGCTGACTATTTCACCTACACGATAACCTACAATAATTACACGGTAACGGCTGAGGATACCGGTGTGCCGCTGGCTCTCCAGCCGGCAATAAATAATCTCAACGATATCGTGTCCGGGAAAGCAAACACGTTTGTACGTTCATAAGTTCGATTTTGTATTCTGACATGGATTACTGGTAATAGAGAGGGTCATTTGCCAGGGGATTGCGGGAGAATTCGCATCATCGTGCAAACATACTTTATGATGCTATCGTAACCTTGGAATCGTGTGATTCACGATTTCGGTCTGCGGCAGAACCTAAAAAATATCGGGGCCGGGGTGCCTTGGTAAGCTTCTGATTCAGGGTTATCCTGACTCTCATTCAGGAGTGTTGGCAAACCCTGAATACTATATACCCGGTAGGCACAGATGGTAAGCAACTGAGTGTGATCTAATGAAAACCTGCCCGCCACAATCCCCTGTCCAGCGGCCGTCAGGACTTTGGGATCCTAAATGTTCCCGGGTACCGGGATATTTCCCGTTTTTTGACTCGGGACAATTGGATACCAGGTACCCTGCCCCTGGGAACGGAAGCGAAATCGGTCACTGGTTCATTTTTCGGGGAAATGAAATCCTGATACCTGAGGGAGATGGGAACATTCAATTCCTCGATGTTCACCGCAGGGAAAACCTTACAACAATTGCCACACTGTTTATCGGGATGTCAGGCCGCGAAGCATGTTACGCGGTAGCTCTGGATAACTCTGTAAAACCCCCGCAGAATTACAGGTTTTCGGATATACGGGGTTTGTTCGGGCGGACAAATGATGAATTTCTTGGATTTGCTGCACGGGCGTCTCATATCCTGTTGTTTGACAGGACGACCCAATTCTGCGGCGTTTGTGGTACTCGTAACCTGCTGATGGAAACGGAAATTGCAAAACTGTGCCCGGAATGCGGCCAGGTTATCTACCCACGACTATCTCCTGCAATCCTTGTCCTGGTTCGTCGGGGGGATGAGGTCCTCCTTGCCCGGTCACCAGGCTTTCCACCAGGAATGTATAGTGTGATTGCTGGCTTTGTAGAACCCGGTGAGACAATTGAGCATGCAGTCCACCGGGAGGTAATGGAAGAGACGGGGATATGCATCAGCGATCTCCACTATATCGGAAGCCAGCCCTGGCCTTTCCCGGACTCGCTGATGATAGGGTTTGTAGCCTTTTATGCGGGGGGGACGTTGAATGTGGATGGAAGAGAGATAGAGGATGCCGGCTGGTTCAGGCAGGGGGAACTCCCTGTTTTGCCGGGGCCGTTAAGCCTCTCACGGGCTTTGATAGACATGTTTGTAAAGAATACGTTACCCGTATGACGATATTCTCCGGCAATTGGAAACGGAAAAATGGGTGGTATCAAACCGTTAGTCCTGCAATATCTGTAGGAATCAGAAAATAATGCTATACTGCCCTGTAGATTAATGAAGAGGCGATATTGGGCGCAGAGAAAAAAGAAGTTGACCCCTCTCCGCTCATCAAGTAACGCTCTTCAGGGAAATTACATCGGGGAATTTTCATTCATTTCAAGGTTACCGTTCAGCAGTGTTATCCGGGTGCCGGGCAACTCTGGAAACCTAAATCTGCCTTTAATGACATTTCCGGATGCTATAAAAAAAAGTGGAAACAGGACGGAAAAAAGGAGTTTATTTTTCTGTATACATGCAGCTCTGCACATCGTGTCCGAGCTTGCCGATGGCATCCGCCCTGCAACGCTGGCAATGTCTCATCTGGCGAACATAAGGAGCACAGGAGTCCTGCATTTTCTTTTTCATTTCAGGGGTTGGCGGAGCGATATCCGCAAATTTATACTGGGCAATGAGTGGAATAACATTGAAATTGTAAACCCCCATTTCACCAACCTTCTTTGCTATATCAACAATGTGATTTTCATTAATGCCCGGGATGTAGACCGTGTTTATTTTCACGATCATTTTCCTCTTCACGGCCTCTTCAATTCCTTTTAACTGGTTTTCAAGAAGGATTTTCGCACCCTCGATACCGGAATACCGCTTGCCCTTCCATTCTACAAACTGGTATATTTTCGCTCCGATCTCAGGGTCGATTGCATTCAGTGTGACAGTAACGTTACCCACATCATATTTCTGGAGAAGGTCAATTTTTTCGGGAAGAAGGAGCCCGTTTGTCGAGATACACTTGATTACGTTCGGGAATTCTTCATGGAGCTTTCGGAGCGTTTCAAATGTCTCCTCGTTTGCAAGTGGTTCACCAGGCCCGGCGATACCGACCACCTTGATGTAATTGTATTTTTCAACCACTTTTTTTACCAGTTTGATGGCCTCGTCCGAGTCCAGCACCTTCGTCGTGACCCCTGGCCGGCTTTCGTTGACACAATCGAAGTCCCTGATACAGTAGTTGCATTGGATATTACATTTCGGAGCGACCGGTACATGACAGCGACCAAATCCGTGACACGCCTTCTCGGAAAAACACGGGTGTTCCTGAATTTTACGGAGCTGTTCAGGGTCCCACTGGACCTTCTTCCCCTGCACTACCGTTTCCCGGTAACCTTCTTCGACCATGATAACCGTAGTATAGTTCTTCCTCCGGATATATAAAATTCGAGAAATGACCCGATATATCCCAGGGAGTGGTGTGAGACTATACGAAGAAGAGGCATTTGTTTCTGAAAATTGAAAATGATCGATTTGCTCTGTCTTTTGGGAGGTTATACTCACCTGCTGTTTTTCCAGGTAACCTCCGGATTCTCCTGAATAGTTATTCCTGGCGGCCCATGAGTGCACAGACTCTATTACCAGATCGATGCAATGTAGTACTATGTCAGTCAACAGCAGGAATGGGAGAATCCGGTCTTCAGGCCGTGCTTTTCTCATAGTGACACTAATTTTCCTCATTACGGCCCTCCTCGTGGCAGGATGTACGACGCAGAAGGCCGTAGTAGTTGCACCTAATGATACCGTGAAGGTCCACTATACTGCCTCTCTGGCTTCAACGGGGCAACAGTTCGAGTCCTCGCTGAATGGGACACCGATAGAATTCGTGGCCGGAACCGGGATGGTCATCAAAGGGTTTGACAACGCCGTGATCGGGATGAGCGTCGGGGAGAATAAGACCGTAAACGTGCCGGCAGACCAGGCATACGGTCCCAAGCGACAGGATCTGATTATTACTACAGCAAAAACAGGAGCACTTGGCAGACTATCGTGCCCAAACCAGGAACCATCACGTATGTTACCGTACCTCTGCCGGATGGAAGCGTCGGGCGCTTCCCGATTGTTGCGTCTAACGAAACCACGGTCACGGTTGATATGAACCACCCGCTCGCAGGACAGGACCTCGTGTTCAATATATCACTCGTGGACATTGTAAAAAAGTAGATTAAGGATATCCAAACTTTTTTTAATCGTCATGCGAAAACAGAAAGAAATATTATTTAATCAGAATTATTCCCATGTCGCCAGGCGTCCGCCGGAATGAGGATCTCGAACCTCGCGCCCTGCCCTTCCACTCCATTTTCCCTGATTGAAAGGCTGGTTATTGAAAGGATTTCACGGGAAAGAAAGAGATTGGATCCTGCTTCTTTACCCGAATATTCAAAGATACGCTCTTTTCTGGCCGCAGGAATCCCGATTCCATTGTCCGCGATCAGGAGGATCCCTCCCTCTTTCTGTTCATTGAATGTAACCCGGATTTCTGTTACTTTCTCTCCATGAAGTAAAGAGTAGTCGAAGATGTTGATAAAGACTTTTTCAAAGAATGGATCGGCAAAGATTTCCAGATCCCCCATATCAAGGATAAGATCTACATCCGGCAAGGGGCGTAATACAGCAGCTCTGCTGGATCACCTCCCGGACGACGCTGCCATTCCGGTGATTTCAACCCGAGATCTTTGTAGTCCCGGGTAAACGTGATCTGGCGCTGAAGTGTGCTTATTGCATTTTCGATATTCTGGATGTAGGGGGATACCTTTGGATTACCGGAACATTCGTGATCGAGGAGTTGCAGGTATCCTGAAATTGCTGTAATCTGGTTGAGGATATCATGCCGGGTGACGCTTGCCAGGAGGTTGAGCTTATTGTTAACAACCCCAAGAGCTTTCCTGGCAATTTCATGGTCGGCGATCTCTCGTTCGAGGTTCTCGTTTGTTTTGAAATCTCACGTGTACGTTCTTCTACAAGGTTTTCAAGGTGCAGCTGATATTCTTTCAACTGGGTTATGTCTTCAAGAATAATTGCCAGACCGCCGTTTCCATTATCAAAAACCATCGGAATAAATTTGGAAATGAAATAATAATCCAGGTCCCTGATTTTGATATGTTGTTCTCCTACACTCTCTTTTCCTTCAAAAGCCCCATTCATCATCTCAAGAACTTGTGGAGAAATATAGTAGGAGACGGAGGTCTGTTCTATTTTCTTTCCGATAAGATCCTGTCTTTTCAGGTGAAAAATCTGTAAAAACTGGCTGTTTACATAACTAATTGCATGTTCCCTGTCGAGGATCAGGATAAGTTCTGATGACAGGCTCATCAGATTGGACAACGGGACCCTCTGGATTAACGAAAAAACCTTGGCCCGGCCATACGTCCGCATATCTGCCTGGCCTGAAATCAGAAGTGTATTTAAGTATTTAGCTGTGGAGGTCCTGTTTAGCGGTAAAAGGCGGGATATCTCTTCGATTGTCATCCCTTTCGGGTGCTCCTTGAGGAGATCCCGTATTCGAGCTACTTCATTTTCCATCTGGATCAATGCATGACACCTGCACAACCGTCTGATATAATGCTTTATCGGCTTACAGTGATAGTTGTTATTATCACAATAATATATGTTGTTTTATAACTTGCCGAATGATTTACTAGTATCCATTTTATTACTTAGCAGGAACAATTCACGACATGGGTTTGAATGAAGGCGGAACCGGATATATCTGCACAATCGGGGATCACCCCGTCAATCGGACTATTCTCTACTGAAGGAGGGATCCGGGCGGTAGACTCGCCTGTCCGGAACAAAATCCTTGCGGCCCTGAATGGAAGAGAGTTGTCGTTCCAGGAGATTGTCCAGTGTACGCAGAAAGCCAAGTCAACAGTATCCGCACACCTGAGTGCATTATTGAAGGAGGGGATTATCGGTGAGAAACCAGACCTTACAGACTCGCGGAGGAAGATTTTTTATATCCGGTCCAGGTTCCTTGGGGAAATATCCCATGAAACCTCATTCCAGGAGGAAAATGAGGATCATATGGTGGCCACATTCCTCCAGGGCGGCGATCCATCTACCTTCTACAAAATGATGTTCCGGACGATCCGGGTTTCCCTGATGTCAAGGGGAATCAATATCGACCCGATCCTCAGAGAAGCCGGGTTCCGGATGGGGCAGGGATTATATAGCATAATTGGATCACCCGACATGTCCGAACTGCTCAAAAAAATAATAAACTTCTGGGAAAACCATAATCTTGGCAAGATCGTGGTAGAAAACTATTCTCCTGTGACACTTGTGGTGTATGACTGTTTTGAGTGCGACGACCTTCCGTATATGGGGCGACCGGCCTGTGCATTTGATTCCGGAATTCTAGAGGCACTTTTTTCCGGTCATTTTGGGGCAGATCATATGGCCACGGAACTCCGCTGTTATGCTATGGGCGACGATCACTGTAAATTTGTCATTCGTCCTGTAATTGGACCTAAATAGTTATTTCAATTATTTTTTCCATAGTTCCGGGTAAGGACTATTTTGCGCTGAACATT
Source organism: uncultured Methanomicrobiales archaeon (assembly GCA_963815625.1). Lineage (GTDB taxonomy): Archaea > Halobacteriota > Methanomicrobia > Methanomicrobiales > Methanospirillaceae > CAIKOD01. The sequence goes on along the minus strand of CAWFHG010000004.1, from coordinate 110,470 downwards.
ATACTGTACTATATGTTGATACATTGTAACACAAAAAATTCGTGGCATATTGTGCTACAACAGGACAATGTTTTAATAGTATTAAATGGAACACATTGTAGGAGGATTGTGGGCTTTGGTTGAGACACCTAATGATACCATCCGGGTTAGGGTTGGTGAAGAACTAAAGAAGAAGATCCAGAGCCTTGTTGACGGTGGCGAGTACGAAGATATCAGCGCATTTGTCAGGGATGCTATACGTGAGCACCTGAATCCCACCAGGGGAATCGAGCATACAAAGCGTCATATTATCTATCTTGTGGAAAATGATGTCGATATCCAAGAAGCCCTGGGCCTGGCGAAAGGGTACCGGTGAAAATCTCTTATGCTATAACATTGCGAGAACCTGGTGCAGAAAAAAAATTTGTTTAAAAAAGATCCATGCCGGACTCCTACAGGTTATACGCCCGGTATGAGTATGGAAATCCCGGTTGTATAAAGAGCATATTCGCGAAAGTAGTTCTCACAGGTGTTTTTAAGAGTGCGCGGAACATAGCAATACCTGCAATAATTGATAAGAGTGTCGCATAACCAAAAATTTCTCATTATATCCAAAAAACCCGGGATTGTTTAGATATAAGATGCTGAAAAGGAGCTGAATTTTGGTTTGAAAATTTATTATTTCACTACATAAGTTTGAAAACCTACATGAGACTGAAGCCCTGGAAAACGCAATACTTTGCATATAACGATAATCCCTACTGTTTGAGGCGTTTTATCGACTCATCGAATTTCCTTTTTAAGAATTATTGTTGGATACTTATAATTATATATTATTAACTATAACATGGCTAATTATCTGAATTCTGGGTGGCGGATGAGAAAAATGGTAACAAAATTACTTGCAACGTTATGTGTCATGATTTTCGTTGGTTTGATGGTAGTCGGGCCTGTTTCGGCAGCAGGACCGATTGCAACCATTACAGGAAATCCACAGGACTTTATTTCAATTTACGAAACAGGAGACATCACCGACTGGTCATTCGTACAGGACGCGCTCAACGTGAATACCACTTCATGTACACTAAACGTATCCTCTAACCATATCGGATGGACCGTTGGTGTTTACGATGCCCTGACTGATTCTAAACCTCCGGAGACCGTAGGAAATATGACGGAATATCAAACCGGACCCGGGACCTATACAACCAAACATCTGATAAACCCCATGATAATCGATGGAGTAAGTGTAACCAACCAGTATAGCGCATCACCCCAACCATTAACGGGAGGTACGCAGGTAGTCTGGACAGGCGCTAATGATCCAGCTGGCGTTGGTACCTGGGCTGCCATTCCAATTACGATCGAGCAGCAAGTGGATTTCGCTGACCAACATCTGTTAACCGGTAGTGTGTACCGAATAGTCGTCACGTTCACTGCTGCTTTACCATAGTTATCCTTGGCGGAGACACACAATACATTTTTATTTCCCCTTTGTCCAGTCTTCTATAGTGGTAACTGGTATGGGTAACTGTTTTGATGGGATCAAGGTCCGGACAATAGTTACCCCGGCACTGCTTATCTTGTTACTTTTGTACATCAGCTCCCGTAAGCGGTGCGGATATTGATATATCTGTTGAAGGTCCGGGTATCTCTAACTGGGCATTTACACCAGGTATAACCAATATCGATTCTTCCAACATTACCCTGAATGTTTCATCCATCTCGTCGACATGGACCGTTTCAGTGAAAGATAATCTTGATTTTTCAAAGCCCGGCAGCACCGTGGGGAAAATGGTAGAATGGGATGGTTCTGCATATGTCTCACCAAATCCATGGGTCCTTGGGTCTCCAATGAAGATCGCGGGTCCATCTGTACCCACAAAAACTACTGGGGCGTCGGTAGTGTTGAGTGGCACGAATCAGATCATTGAATCTGGACTTACACCAGTAAACCGTCTTATGATACCCCTCACACTCACCCAGCCCGTTGCGTTCACCGACCCACACCTGAAGGGGAGTAACCGATATCAGGTCGTTGTAACCTTTATTGCATTTGCCGAAGGTGGGCCTGCTCCTACCGTGACCGGCATCGTACCCGCGGAAGGTATTACCGGCACAACGGTTACCGTTATGGACCTTTCCGGCTTTAATTTCCTGCCGCATTCCATAGCGGTCCTTAACAGGAGCGGGTCTTCCAATGTTAATTTAGCGGTGACCAGTGTCACCCCGACAAGGATGACCGGAACCCTGAACCTGGCAGGGGCAGGTGTTGGCATGTGGGATGTAACCGTATTGAACCCTGATGGACGAATTGGGACGAATAAGAGGTTATTCTGGATAAAGTATCCTGCTCCTCCAGGTATAGGATCCTTTGGACCACTATCCGGTGGGAGAGGAACAACATTGGATGTTGGTGTAACCGGGAATGGTTTCCAGAATGGTGTAATGGTGAAACTGACCCAGGGATCTACGGTCATCCCGATCACAGTGACACAGGTAACACCGACTACTATTGATGGCATACTAACTATCCCTTCAAATGCCCCGATTGGTTTTTGGGCCCTTAACATAACGAATAATGACGGTCAATCTGAAACAATTTCTGACGCATTTACCGTGGAGACACAAGGGTTCTCACCGGTTGTCGAGATCGGTGTGTTCCGGCCTTCGACTCATACATTCTACCTGATTATAATGGGAACGGAGTGTGGAACGGAGATCAAACGACCGGCAATATAACTTCGGTGCGGTTGGAGACCTCCCGATAGCCGGAGACTGGAATAATAACGGTGCTTCGGAGATCGGCGTGTTCCGGCCTTCGACTCATGCATTCTACCTTGATTATACGGGAACGGGGTGTGGAACGGAGCATCAATCGACCGGCAATATAACTTCGGTGTGGTTGGAGACCTCCCGATAGCCGGAGACTGGAATAATAACGGTGCTTCTGAGATCGGCGTGTTCCGGCCTTCGACCCATACGTTCTACCTGGATTTTAACGGGAATGGAGTGTGGAACGGTGCATTAACCGATCGGCAATATAACTTCGGTGTGGTTGGAGACCTTCCCGATAGCCGGAGACTGGAATAATAACGGTGCTTACGAGATCGGTGTGTTTCGGCCTTCGACCCATACTTTCTACCTGGACTTTAATGGGAATGGAGTGTGGAACGGGACATCAACCGACCGACAGTATACCTTCAGCGTTACCGGAGATAGTCCTGTATCAGGGGACTGGAATGACAATGGGATAACAGAGATCGGTGTGTTCACACTACCCGCCCATTATTCTACCTGGACTTCAACGGGAACGGGGCATGGAATGGAGCGATAGTCGACCGACAGTATGACTTTGGATTTCCGGTGATACCCAATAACCGGAACATGGACCTAATATAGCGTACTCGGTGAACAGTAGGGATTGACCAAAATGAATACCTTTCAGCAGTTTTTGATGACAATCGCCGCTGCAGTCACCTTACTATTATTTGCGGGAGCGGTATATGCCGATATCCCGGTACCTGCCGTCCAGGATTTGGCAGGGCTTTCGACCGTTACCTCGATGGATGCACAGGGAATCGCAACTACGCACACTGAGACAAACCTGCAGCTGGGAACACGCACGCTCAATGACTCTCCGATGCAGAACGGGGGATTCCTCTGGAGTTGGTTCCCGCAGGGTTCATCCGGCACACGTATAGTTGGCTATTCGGTGGATCCCTTTGTAATTTCACGGTACAAAGGTGCACCGGTTCCACCCGGGGAAGTCCAGTATACAATGGGGTATAATGAGGCGCTAACGTCAGTTTCAGGACGCATCAGTCTACCAGAAAATCATGGCTGTCAGTACTACGAATAAAACTGCGGGTGAGGATAATATCGCGGCAGACATGCAAGTCACATTTATCGGGGATGATGGAGGGAGGATAACCACCCGTGAGGAGATCCTCATCGATGGTGCGGGAGCCCAGACTGTGAGCGGTAACCAAGCCTTGTGTCCATTTCCAGGTACTTCAAACCCGTTCTATCCGCCATTCTGTAACATTGTTCAGTCAGGCAGTAACACTGACATTTCAGCCGGGTCCATTTCAACATCGGCGAGGATAAGGTTCATTGCCGGATCAGCCAACACACCTGTTACAGAGACCTATCGGATCAATGTCCAAGGGGTTACGGAATCCCTGGGGTATACCGATGCAAGAGGTACCGTGATTGCGTACATAAAAGCCCACCTTCAGGAAGGCATCGAACAGCAAGTGCCTCGCCGGTTTGCAACAGACCCTCTCGGTTTTAATCCTGTAAAGGCCGAAGACCTTTCGTATTCCGATACATCGACAGTGACCGGGCTGATCCAAAGGTACAATTGGGACATGCATTACCTGTCAGAGGTATAACGGTGATGATGAATGTCTCAAAAATTCCGTAATAACGCTGTAGAAGAACTGGTAATTGTGATAAGCCCTAAAACCTTTCGCTTTTTCCAAAACCTTTTTATTTTTGCCAGCCCTTGTGTTCCACAAGGGTAGTAGATGAAAGAAAATTTTCAAAAATACAGTTTGACGAAGATTATCATCCCGGCGTTGGTAATAGTGCTGATACTTTCGGCAGTACCTGTTTCGGCCATCAGCGTATCCGGTGCGAAATACCTGGGAAATATTTCCGCTGGTGGATCGGATGTTCATACGATGACCGTAGGAATTGGTCCGAAGGATGACCCCACCGATGTGCAGGTGGATGTGTTGGGATTTGGCCAGGGAATGGATAAGGGGTATATAACTCTTGAACCGGCAAATGATTTGAGCCCTTATTCGGCCAGGAATTTTATCTCTCTCGATAAGAACACTATCCATCTTGAACCCGGTACCGCGCAAAATATCAATGCAAATATCACCCTCCCGGGGAATGTTGGTGCAGGTGGGAGATATGCAATCATTTATATTCATGCCATACCTGGAAAAGGTAAATCTTTTACGACTGCCGTAATAGTTCCTGTATTGATTACCATTTCAGGGACAACTCTGGTGGAAACCGGTAGTATAACGAACCTTGACGTGGGTGATGTGATCGTCGGCCAACCGATAACGATCACCACCACCTTCAAAAATACCGGTAATCATCACTATTATAATACCGTGAACCATGTCGCAGTGTTGGATGCAAACGGTAATGTCCTGGCGGACAATTCAACCATTCCGTCATTATATGCCATAATCCCCGGTAGCATAGTCGGTTTTACGATCCAACCGGATTTGAAGAACCTTCCCCTGGGCACGTATACGGTCGATTCAAAGGTGCTCCTTGAAAGCGGACAGGTTCTTGACAATAGGACAACAACATTTGCCGTGAAGACCAATTACGTTCCTCCTCCGACCGAATCTAGTATAACCCTGACCCCCGGCAGTGTAGGTAACCTGATATCGCCGGATGGACGGTACTCTGTTTTATTTCCACAGGGGGCCGTCCTTGGTGATGTAACAGTTACATTAAAACCATTTTCAAACGACAAACTTCAGTCAGCACCTTCCGGCGCGATGACCGGGGCCACAAGTTTTGAAATATCAGGTTTATCAGGGCTGCTCTCAAAAGACGCCACAGTCAGGGTGACATATTCGGCGGATGACCTCGCGGTTGCAGGTGGCGACCCTTCAAAACTAAAACTCGCCTACTACGATACGGCGAAGAATGCATGGACGATTTTACCTACACAGGTAAATACACAGGAAATGACCCTGACAACCACTACGAATCACCTGAGTGTCTGGGCCGTTATGATCTCATCATCGGTGGCTTCTGCTGAACCTTCCGGAGTACCTACCAAATCTCCGTTGCCTGTCATTGACGGTCTCGGAGCTCTAATCTGTGTTGCAATTATTTCCTGCTATAGTGTCAGGCACCGGAAATGAGAGCAGAACAAAAGCATTTCATTTTTATTGTCATCTGTTGCAGTTTCCTCTTTGCACCTGGTGGGCTTTTCATCAACGCGGGAGGGGCCTCAACTGTTGAGATAACAGCCCGGGTGTCGTTGATTGCGTACAATGTCACGACTTCGGGGATCACCGCTAGTACCGCGGACATTACCTGGATGACAAACGGTCTGACAAACAGTACCGTTGAATATGGCCTCACAACTGCCTATGGATTGTCCAAAAACAATTCTGAGATGGTTGAGAATCATGCAATCACCCTGGATGCATTGTCTGACGGTCAGGAGTATCATTTCAGGGTTGTTTCATCTGATTCCGCAGATACTACCTGTACAAGTCCTGATTTCACATTCACAACAGACAGTTTGAAAAGCGCAAAGTCTAAAATCCTCGGAGGACTGCCGGTTGTCGAGCTTATGCCGGGTCCTCCTATTAAATCGGTCGTTTCCGGGAATGAAATCCCAATGACTGCCGGTAATCGTGTTCGCGATCCGGTGGACGTTGTGTCAGGTGACAGATCTGCATTACTTTTGGTAGGAACCGGTACCCGGCTCCTTGATAGGGATGGGTGGGTGGTTAAAGGGATTGGTCTAACCAGAATTGCACCCGGAGATGTCCCCTCAGGTACAGGAAAGATCGCCTTTTATCTTCACGGGGTACGCTTACAGGATCGAACCATCCGGTACTACGTTTACTCCTCCGATTGCATTGGAAATAACCCCCGCAGAAGGGGTCTGGAATCTGATATCAGGGAAAGACCTTTCGATCCATTATTACAATCCGGTATCAGGCAGGTGGGAGGCACAGTCTACAACGACGAATCCAACGGCGCATACAGTGACATGCATGATTGTCAATGCAAGCGACTACGCCCTCTTCAGCGGTTCGGCCTCGTCAATCTCCTCACCATCAACAACCGTTACGGTGGAGACTGCATCACAGGTTGGCCTTGTAAAGGGATCTCCCGGTGGATTTGATCACCCTGTTACCGGTTTCCAGGCCCTTGATCTTATTGTAATCATCGTTGCTGCGCTATCAACGGGGCTGTGCTTCTATAAAAAACAGGACGGGTACTGATCAATATAGCTGCACGATTACTTACTAGAGACCTCAAGGTGCAAGGGAAAAGAAAAACATTTCAGTGAAACACCAGATCCACTGCACGAGAATGGGCTCGGCCGGATTCGAACCGGCGACCTCCGCCGTGTAAGGGCGACGTCATAACCGACTAGACCACGGGCCCTGAACTGACTTACTAGTTTTGACCCTCCTGCTATTAATAGTTGTTGATTTATTGGTCCCGGCCTCTTCGTTTTGTGGAGTGTGGTGAACTGGATTGAAGGGCTCTTTATTTCCGGAAATTGATAACAAATGAATGACATAAGAAAATAATGGAAATATTTCCCCCCTAGAAACGTAGGTAACTTAAATTGTGGTATTAATCCTAAGGAACATCAATCAAATGGATTTGGAGATACTGGATGTCTCCCCAGCTTCCCATGCGTTGACCGCTTTCATCCGCCAGGCCATGTTCCGGCCGAGATTGCGCATGGTTTGTATTCCCTCCTCGTCTTTTTCTACTTCGCCATTCGCCTCGCCCATACCAAGGTTCCAGTATGTGGCACCAGGAATAAACATCATAGCCGGGGTGAAGTAACGGTACATGGTGTCCAGGGTATTTGATCCACCTGCCCTTCGTACGGCCACTACAGCAGCGGCTACCTTCCGCTTGAAGAGGTAATCGTTTCCCTTCGCAACAAAAAAGGAACGATCAAGCAGGGCTTTCATTTCGGGGGTTATATCTCCGTAATAGACGGGGGAACCGAACAGGATCCCGTCGGCGGCGAGCATTTTTTCGAGGCATTCATTCAGGATATCGTTGTCCACGGTGCACCGGGCGTCCTTTCTTTCCAGGCACTTATAGCAGGCGAGACAACCAGTTATCTTTTTTCCTGCGAGCTGGAAAAGTTCGGTCTCTATTCCCTCAACTGTGAGTTCCGTGAGGACATAATTGAGAAGAATTGCTGTATTGCCGTCCTTACGTGGGCTACCATTAAATGCGACGACTTTCATGGATAATCAACATTTGTGGATTTAATTTTTCACACATAATATGTTTCTAATTGCAGGCATGCGAGATCGGGATATCCGGCACGATAGAGCCTGGGAAAAGCATTTTCAGAAAATCAACCCTGCTTTCTGAATACTGCCGCGATTTCACTCCGATGGTAATCGTGTCCCTTTATTTTCATTGCCCAGCACTGCTCGTCAATGGTAATATCATCGAATGCGTGGAACAGCGTAGCAACCTCATTTTTTGTGAAATAATGGGTAAAAGAGCCCGTACCTCTGTGGAAGGTGAAAGGTTCGATCTCTTCCCCTTTACCACACCTGAAATCGTCCACTCCGAAATCCCTGAATATGATCAGTCCACCGGGTTTAAGCACCCTTGAAGCTTCCCTGACTAGGCGTACCCGCCCTGGTTCCATCAGGTGACCAATAACATGAAGGGAAATTACAGCATCCATCATGGAGTCCCTGATAGGAAGGTAAACGGCATCCCCTACTACAAAATGTACCTTCCCCGCGTTTTGGATCCCATGCCGGCAGAGTTGGAATGCATATCTGGAACAATCCATTGCAGTGACGTCCCACTGCTTCCCAATCATACCCGGGAGATTTTTCCCATTCCCACAACCGAGTTCCAGGACTTTTGAATTGTCAGGTAATTCAGGGAGGGGTGCAGGGTTCCCGCCCCATAACTGACCCCTGGTACGGTAATCCGTGTCCCACGCATCCAGGTACCGGGTATCAGGGGACATCATGGGAAAATCTGTACCTGATACAATATATACCAACGGAATGAGTTGGAAAAAAAGAGATCTGATATGATCAGAGAAGCCCGAAGGACTTCAGAGTTACATCAGGGTTGACCTTACCGACATGATACATGATACCATCAGTAAGTTCGTTGATCACAACTTCGGCAGGAGAGAACAATGATGTATCTATCTGGTAGAAGTCGAACTTGGCTTCCTTAAAGATTTCATAGAACGGCTTACCATACCCCTTCGACTTATTGGAAGGGATTTTTTCAAGGTAGTCCTTGATTTCAGGTGCCCTCATGGTCAGCATTATCTGCCCATGATAGATCGTTGCATCGTTCGTGGTACCCATTGCCTGGGTTGCATCCTTTTTAACCGGTGGGAGTGGAGCTGAACCCATTCCTGCGGTAATTTTCCTTGTGTCGAAACCAAGTTCGTTGAGCTTGTATATTGCAGTCTCAACACATCGACCCGCAACCTGCACGGATCCAACGATTGATGCGGTTGGTGCGACTACTGCGCTAACATTCGCTACATCAACGCCGCATTCCTCGGCGATCTTCTCCATCACGGCCCCGTTCGGGAGATGGTCACTTTCCAATGCGATTACAGCCGCCTCATACTCGTCCTGGTAATCGATCACCTCGAATGTGTGTTTGGGCTTCAATGCAAGAGCCCGTGCAGGACCGCTGCCCATGGCAAAGTAGTTATTATGTTTAATGGTCCACCCTGCTTTTTGAGACCCGAGACATGCAATCGAGGGGAAATCTGTAAAAACATCAATAAACGGGACCGGGAATTCATTTACCTTCCCCATCCTGAAATTGACCTCCCCAAGACCTCCCATACAGATCTCGGTAAATGCACGGCCTGCGGCATATCCACCGCGGGTACTGACCCCGCAGTCTACTATTCTCGCACCATTATCGAGTTCATGGTACGCAACATTATATTGTTCTGGTTCATCCGCGAGATAATCAAAAATTTCGAGCGCAAATTCGTTCACACTGAGCACGTGAAGTCCCCCTGTACCATAAAAAATGGTTGGGTAATAGATAAGATTTGTTAAAATGATCTGGTTCAGGTAAGATATTCAATCACTTTTTCTGGGTCGTAACGGAGACTGATCACACGTGTCCTCCCCTTCTCGCCTGTGCCAATGCGATACTCCAGGTCAATCAACCGCATCAGGTCAAATTTTTTTACCATTTCATAGAACCTTGTGTAGCCGATCCCGGTAGATTCTCTGATAGTTTTAAAAACCTCCCCTGCGATCATGTCCTTTTTATCTTTTGCATGTTCTGCAAGTTTTTTTATGATTTCCCGCTCCTCCATTTTTAAGGATTTCAATGAAAATGAGAGGTGAAGGTACTGGGACATCAGATACGCTCCGCAAATATCCTCGCGCTCTATTGCGCGCTTTGCCTTCCTTTCCGCACTAAGCGCAGCCCGCTTCAACAGGTCTATCCCGACCCTGAGATCTCCGCCTTTGAGTGTCTGGGTAACAACAAGGTTGACGATTTCCGTATTGATGACCCCCGGGTAAAAACCCTGCATGACCCGCTCGCTGATGATTGTGTGGACTTCCTCTTCAGAATATGGCGGGAAATAAATATCAGTCGGGCAAAGCACAGACGATACCCGGGCATCAACAGAACGTGATAGGTCTACGTCCATATCGGAAATGATCAGGATCACCCCGATCCTCGTCCCCTCGAAGGACTCATAAGAACGAAGCAACGGATAGAGGACGTTGTTAATTTCATTCTCATAGAGGAGGTAGTTTGCATCGTCCAGGCAGATGAGGAGGACAATTTCATCCTTCATGATCATGCGCGCAATTGCATCGAAGATTGTCTTGAAGGAAGTGCCCGAAGGTGGTGGTAGATGTCCGGTAAGTTTCCTGTAAATCTGGGAAAAAATTGCAAATTTCGTGTTGTCTATCTGACAATTGATATAGACGGGCAGGACTTTTTTAGTCGTAGTTGAAATCTCTTCAAAGAGTTTCTTAACACAGGTCGTTTTCCCGGTACCTGGTAGTCCCCGACAGACTGTATTGAGCGGCCGCCCCCCTCTGAGTGCAGGTCTGATCTGGAAAGCGAGCTCTTTAATCTGGTCATCGCGGTAATTAAACTGCTCTGGCACATAATCGATCTCGAAGACCTCCGGGTCCCGGAAGAGCGTCTCATCCCACATGAGCAGATCCTTTTTCATCCTACAACCTTCTCCCGCACGTTATATAACTAAACTTCTTTTTCGTATGTGATTCCCGCGGTCCTAACTTCAGAATGTTTTCCCGATATGATTGGTTTGTGGTCTCTTTGTCTGGAGTTGCGCCCCCGGAACTCGTCCTCTTGATCTTTCGGGAGCTTCTGAATCGTTTCCAGGAAAAATATCCGTCATATGTAAAACACGGACCACTGGACCCGCCTGAATCGGTTACATAAATTGACGCAAAAGAATCCCTCAGTCAGCGGGACCGCCAGGAAAATGCACCCTTAAGTACGCCCGGAACGAGGAAAATAGAACATTAACGGGTTGTTGATTTTTTATCAGGCACAAGAAGGTCGTTAGTGTCCGTTTGTGGTATTACTATTCAAAAATCGCGACAAATGCTCCAATATGGTACATACCATTAAATGTGGCTCCGGGATAAAAAAATTGGAAAATTCTAGTATTTCTCCCTGATCCGTACCTGCTCTTCGGGAGTCAGCTGGTTATAAGCACGCGATAAGAACTCATCGAATGTTTCTTCCGTAATGGGTTCCTCTGATGCCTTCCTGAGCTCCTTCTCCCCTGAATTATCCATTTCCCCCCCCGCCACGGCAAACCATCACTTCGTTCGTGGAATACTATAGACCTTTAATCAACGGCCATTATGTTCATATTCATGCACCCGACTAAAAAGAATTTTGATCTGATTTCCATGATTTAACATATAAAATTAACGTAATAGTGGTTAATCAACGGAAAATTATCTTTTTTGGAAGGATGTTCTCACGGTGCTGTTTTTTTATTGTCGATATTTCATGTGTCTTCGATTGTTACCCTGAAAATGTTGGCAATAATAAATCTTCAACCATCCTTCTTTTATCAGTCCACTATTACGCAAACGGGTTCCTTTGAACGATATAATTGTCCGGATTAATCTGATTTTGGCAATTCTGTCCGGGCATGTACAAGTCTTGTTGGCCGGACCGGATAGTCATATAAACGGTGAATATAGTCAAAAAAGAATAAATTTATTAGTTGAATAACCAAAACTGAAGAAGTGAAGAATTTGAAGTTCAGACAATTTGGGATAATATCGTTCGTTATATTCAGTATTTTCATAGTTTCTATGGGTGTTGTATTCGCAGACCAGGTTGTACCGGGCCTACCCAGTGACCAGGGACTCTCCATACAGACCGTCCGAATTGCAGATGGTCTTGTAATGGAACAGTCAAGTCTTGCGCTACAGATTTCAAACCAGTCACTGCCAACAAATTCGAGCAGTCCAATGCTTAATCCAGGGCAGATCCTGTATACGACCGCTTATGATCAAAGTATCACTGCACAAGGCGGTATAACAACGCTGGTAAAGGATCTTACTATCAATACAAAGAATACCGTTGCCGGGCAGTCCAATATCAAGGCTGACACCTCTGTTAGCTTTATTGCCACGGCAGATGGTGGGAACCTTGTTGGAGAAGAGAACCTGCTTCTTGACGGTGCCGGAAATCCAACCAATGCGTCCGACAGGATGATTTGTCCGTTCGCAGCAGGAGATGGCAATGTAATCCCTGCGTATTGCAATATCATTCAAGCGGGCAGCAAGTTTGATCTTACCGTTGGCTCAGTGACCACCGGAGCAAATGACAGATTTATTGGCACAGACGCCACAAATCCCGTCGTCCTGAACTATGATATTAATGTCAAGCCGTATGGGACATCTCAGGGACAGATCCCTGCAATCGGTTCTGCGATGGCATATGTGAAGGCGCATATCCAGGAAGGCCGTAACTGGAACATTACCAAGAATGAAGACCTGACGTATTCTGAGACTTCGAGCGCGCAAGGCACCATTTCAGCTTTTAATAAGGTCATTGCATACCAGTCCGGCAAATCATTGTTAGGCTGACCCGGACACCCCGGGACCCAATTTTTTAAGATTGATTCAAAATAGTACTTGACCATATATTTGAGTCTTCTAACCCTAGTGTAGATGGTGCCGGTGGAACCGCGGCATGGTTGCTGAAAATGACCGGCACCGGGGCTCAGAAATTCTCGGGTGTATACAAACAGGGGTGGATGCCTCCGTCAGAAAACGACAAAACATATTCGATCACGTTCTTCGTATCATAGGCAGGGCAATGCCTCAACTTTTTTGTCTCCGGGTTGAGTCTGGGAACTAAAGATCTTATATGTGATTAGTGAAAATTCGTTATACTGCAACGATCCTGTCTCTGCAGATAAAAAATGGCAGATGATGAAAGTTACCCCCACTGATTCATGATGATGCAGGGGCCTGATGCCATTAAAACCTTCAAATCAGGAAAACAGGAGTGAAAGGAAATCGATGGCATCTATCGTGCCATAAATGCCTGACCGGGCCTCCCGTTCAGAATATTGCCGGGCATTATCTTTTTTCAGTCCCCTGACCGCGAAGGGCACGGAGTCCCGGGTATGAGTTTTTAACCTTACCGGAGTCGGATGGTCGGGTAATATCGCAATAACTCCTGAAAATTCCTCCATAATTATCCCAAGCATCTCATCGACCCGTTCGATCGCTTTTACCTTCTCCTCTACACTGCCGAGATGGCCCGCCTCATCCGGTGCTTCCACGTGGAGATAGAGGAAATCGAGATCCTTAAGCGCTTCTATTGCATACCTGGCTTTTGCATGGTAATCCGTATCGAGGTATCCGGTGGCCCCCGGCACCTGAATGATATCCATCCCGGCACACCGTGCGATTCCGTTCAGGAGATCAACCGCCGAGATCATCCCGCTGTGTTTTTCAAATTTATCCTGGAACAAAGGCAGAACGGGTCTTCTCCCGCCGCTCCAGGGCCATATCTGTGTTGCCGGGGTTTTTCCCTCGGATATACGGGCTTCGTTTACCGGGTGGGTTTTGAAAACCCTGGTGCTTTCATCCATGCACCGTAATAGCGTATCCGCATCCCCGCCTGTAGGTAGATACGGGCCAATTTCCTGCCCGACAATATCGTGAGGGGGTGTGGTCACCGACCCTTTTCCATGACTGATCACGAGGAGATTCCGATAACTAACCCCTTCCCTTATGAATACGTCAGGAATCTTTTTCGCGAGTGTCTCCAGAAGATCATGGCTTTCCATCGTGGAGATATGACCTGCAGAAAAATCTGACATCCTCCCGTTTATGACAGTTGAGATATTGCAACGGTACGCAACGTCATCATCACGGAGCCTGACCCCCATGCTCATCGCTTCGAGGGGACCACGACCCGTATAATATTTCCTTGGGTCATACCCCAGGATGGAAAGATTTGCTATATCGCTGCCGGGTTCGAATCCATCTGGAATTGTCCGGAGCATTCCTGTGGCTCCTTCCTTTGCAATCCTGTCCATATTCGGTGTATTCGCATATTCTATTGGTGTCAAGCCACCGAGTTCAGCCAGTGGCTCATCGGCCATGCCATCCCCAAGGACGAGTAAATACTTCATAAAATTCCTCTCATGCTTTATTCTACGGGTTCCCCAGGATTGCCTTCACAGCAACCTCAACACTTTCGCGTGACCCGGTATCGGGCTGCCACCCGAGTGCTTTAAGTTTCGTTACCGATAACTGCATCCTTGGGACGTCGCCAACCCAGCCCCGTTCGCCACCGGTGAAGAGGTAATTAACGTGTGCAAGGCCCATCTGATGCACGATGATATCCGCAATTGTCGTTACATCGACCCAGTCCTCGGAACCGATATTGAAAATATTAAGGTCACCACCGGACCGTTCAGTCGCAAACAACAATGCCCTGATGCATGCCCTCACTTCCAGGTATGACTTGGTCTGCCGGCCATCACCAAGGATCTCTAGTTCCGCTGGGTTGTCCTTTAGTTTTTTAATAAAATCTGTAATCACACCGTGGTTGCTACGCTCACCGATGATGTTTGCAAACCGGTAAATCCATCCTTTCATTCCAAACCCATGGCAGTAGGCAGAGATCAGGGCTTCACATGCGAGCTTGCTTGCCCCATAAACTGAGATCGGTTCAAGCGGGTTATAGGATTCCGGAGTTGGAATAACCACAGTATCACCATAGACTGTTGAGGTTGAAGTGAATACTATCTCCGGAACCATGTGAACACGCATCGCTTCAAGTACGCGGTAGGTAGCAAGGATATTATTGTGAATCTGGCTGTCCGGTGTCAGCGAACCCTGTCGGACATCCGGATCCGCTGCAAGGTGATACGCTCGATCCGCCCCTGCCAGAACATCCTGCCATCCGTCGCGAAGGAGGTCTGCCTGGACAAATGCCAACTCGTCCTGAGTCAATATGGCCCGCAATATTCCGACGATCCCCATTCACCAGCGAATCGATAACCGTAACGCGATCACCCCGGGCGATCAGCGCGTCCACGAGGTGCGAACCAATGAAGCCGGCCCCGCCTGTAACGACACACAACATCATAACATAATAGGGAGCCTATGCTATAGGATTACTGCTATGTATATCGGGATCGACCATGGTACGACCGCAATGAGGTTTGCCGGAGAGGGATGCGAGTTCAAGATCTCAAGAAAAAATGCAACTCACTTTGTCAAAACCGATCTCAAGCAACTCTGCCCCCTTGAAGAGATCGAAGGGATTGCAATAAGTTATTCAATGGGTGACAATTTTTCCCGGATTACTCCTGTATCGGAATTAAAGAACCGGGGGGTAATTAGTCAGGCGGGGGCGGGGGAACACATCGGTGGGGGAACCCGGGTCTTCGATGAAATCAGATGCAGCGGTATTCCGGCGGTTGCTGTGCCGGGTCTTCACCGCGGATCCCCGACTGATATCAGGTTCAAGGCGTATTCGCACCAGGCAAGCCCTGAAAAAATTGGAATTGCCTATTATGTCGTGGGAGACCTGGGTCCCGACGTTGTGGTATCCGATGTGAGTTCCAATACAGTGACTCTGATGGTCACGGACGGGCTGCTGACCGGGGCATTTGATGCCTGTATATTTGCTCCAGGGTTGCAGCACGGAGCCCTTGATGTCGACGCAATACGGAGGATTGACATGGGGGTGGAAGGGGCGAATGAATCATTCCTGCATGCCGGTACCGCATTCACTATGCCAGCTGAAGAACGCGAACGGACTGTTGCGATGTTTTCTGCAATGGAATGTGCCGCCCTCCTCCTTCTCAATCCGTGTGCGGATGTCGCGCTTGCGGGAAGCCTTGCACCTTTGATCGGAAAGGAAGTGGGTAATCTCCTGAACCGGCAGGTGACCGTGTATGACGAATGGTGCGCGTCCCGCGGACTTGCAAAGATCGCAAAAGACGTCTTTTCCGGTAGCCGATCGATCCTCGGTATCGATGTGGATCTGTAGATTTATATTGATTAATCATGTAAGATTATGTGGGATTTTCTTTGAGAGAGCTGCGTATTCATGGCAGGGGTGGACAAGGCTCGGTCACTGCTGCCGAACTCATTGCTGTTGCTGCATTTGAAGGGGGCGTGTATGCCCAGGCGTTCCCCGCATTCGGGGTAGAACGTCGTGGTGCACCGGTCCAGGCATTTGTGCGGTTCAATGATCACACGATCAGGCTTCGGAGCCAGGTATATGAACCGGACTATATCATCGTGCAGGACAGCACGCTGATCAGGGATGTTAATGTCTTTCTGGGTGTGAAACCGGGAGGCATTGTTATTGTCAATTCCGGGAAGAAGATCGATGCCAGTGTACCAGCCGGGGTGAAACTGATCACAATTGATGCGACTTCTATTGCGCTTGAGGTACTTGGCCTCCCCATTACCAATACAACATTAATGGGTGCATTTGCCGCAGCAACGGGGGAAATAAAATTTTCAGACCTTGAAAATGCACTCCGGCACCGGTTCAAGGGTGACCTTGCAGACAAAAATATCATGGCCGCAAAGAAGGCTTACGAGATCGTGAAAGGAGGTGCCTGAAATGGGGCTTGGAATAGGATGTTCCTCCCGTCCAGGGAGGGCAAGAAATAATAAAACCGGGTCGTGGCGGGTTTTCAAACCGAAATTTGACCATGATAAATGTACAAAATGTGGAATGTGCACAACAATCTGCCCAGAAGGTTGCATTGCGGAATCAGAGGACGAGTTTTTCATGCCTGACGAGACCTATTGCAAAGGTTGCGGGATCTGTGCAGAGGAATGCCCGTCAGATGCGATCACCATGGAACAGGAGGAGAAGTAGATGCTTGAGATCACAGAAGGGTCACATGCGGTTGCGAAGGCGGTGAAGATGTCCCGTCCCCAGGTGATTGCGGCATACCCGATCACGCCCCAGACCCACATTGTAGAAACCCTTGCGGATATGGTTGCGGACTGCGAACTTGATGCCGAATATATCACCGTCGAGAGTGAATTTTCAGCACTTTCTGCATGCCTTGGTGCAAGTGCTGCAGGATCGAGGACGTATTCAGCGACAACATCCCAGGGACTTGCCCTGATGTTCGAGGTCTGTTTCAACGTTTCGGGAATGCGGCTCCCCGTTGTGATGACCATCGCAAACCGTGCACTCGGTGCACCGCTCTCTATCTGGAACGACCAGCAGGACTCGATATCGCTTCGTGACTGCGGGTGGCTCCAGTTCTACGCTGAGGACAACCAGGAGGCGACGGACCTCCATTATATCGCCTACAAGGTTGCGGAAAACCCGGAAGTCCTGTTACCTGCGTTTGTCTGCTTTGACGGGTTTATCCTCTCTCATACATACGAACCCGTTGATATGCTCTCCCAGGAGGATGTTGACCGGTACCTGCCACCTTATAAACCAGTACAAAGACTTGATGCGAACGATCCAATCAGTTTCGGCATGTATGCGACACCGGAATATTACCTGGAATTCAGGTATGAACACGACCAGGCGATGAAACGTGCGAAAAATGCCATCCATAAGGCAGGAAAAGAATTTGGGGAGATGTTCGGAAGAGATTATTCTGCCCTTGTAGAAGGGTACCGGCTGGAGGATGCCGACACAGCCATTGTCGCGATGGGTTCCCTGTGTGGGACTGTCAAGGATGCCATAGATGAGATGCGGACAGATGGTAAAAAGGTCGGGCTCCTTAAAATCAGGTGCTTCAGGCCATTCCCTTCAGAAGAAATAAGGAATGCCCTGTCTCATGTCAAAAGAGTAGCCGTTCTTGATAAAAACATCTCCATCGGTGCAAAAGGAGCCGTGGCAATCGAGGTTAAAGATGCCCTGTACGGAAAGACCATGCCGGTACTGGGTTATGTCATTGGGCTGGGAGGACGTGATGTCAGGATGTCTGATATCAAAAATATCGTCTCTCTTGCCGAAGCCGGGAAAGGAGACCAGTTTTACGGGCTTCGCACGGAGGTGCTCTGATGACTGAGAATAGTTGTGAACTTTTTGATTGCGGACACCGGGCGTGTGGAGGGTGCGGCGCTGCGCTTGCGTCCAGGCTGATGCTCAAGGCAACCGGAAAAGACGTGATTATCGTTTCGGCAACCGGTTGTATGGAAGTTTTTTCAACCCCGTACCCGGAAACGGCCTGGAAAGTGCCCTGGATCCACTCCCTCTTTGAGAATAATTCCGCGGTCGCGTCAGGGGTTGTGGCGTCGTTGAAGAAGCAGGGACGAAAAGAGAAAGTGGTCGCAATAGGTGGCGATGGTTCGACATTTGATATCGGGATGCTTTGCCTGAGCGGCGCATTTGAACGCGGCCATGATTTCACCTACATCTGCTATGACAACGAGGCGTATATGAACACAGGTATACAGCGGTCAGGAGCAACGCCATACGACGCGAGCACGACCACAAGTCCTTCAGGAAAATGTTCAACAGGAAATCCCCGGCCGAAAAAGGACCTCCCCCAAATCCTTGCAGCGCATGGGGCCCCGTACGTTGCAACGGCTTCAATTGCCTATCCATCCGATGTAGTCAAAAAGATTGAGAAGGCGATAAACACTGAAGGGCCATGTTATGTTCAGATCCATGCCCCCTGCTGTACCGGCTGGGGATTTGAGGGTGAAAAGACACTGGCAATCGGAAAGCTCGCGATTGAAACCGGGCTCTGGGTGAACTTCGAGATGGAGAATGGTGTCGTCACACGTGTCAAGAAAGTTGTCCGGAAACCAGTCGAGACCTATTTAAAAGAGCAGAAACGGTTCCGTCACCTGTTCAAACCAAAGGTAAATGCTGAAGAGATAGCCAAAATCCAGGCTATTGCTGATAAGAATGCTGCAAAATACGATATCGACCTGAAACTGAAAAGCAAACCGGGTCCAGGCGTCCCTTAAAATTGCGGGATTAATCGCATCTATTTTTCCAACAATTCTCTTGTTTTTGAGACCGGATTATTATGGAATCCGGGGAATTTCCTCTTGTGTTGACCATTTTACCAACAATACTGAATATATCAAAAAGATCTGCCGATACCATGAGATAGCATGAAGGTTCAATGTTATTTCTGAAATTTGACTTTCGATTCCTATGACCTACAGCATCTCCCTGATATCACCGGAAGAAACCCAGACCCTGTCACAGCGGTACCTCCCGGACATTCGTTACGAGATTAAATCCGAGATCTATGGCTGCTGCATAAAACTACTCTGTGATGATCATACCCTCCGGGATACCTGGGAGGACAATTTTTATTCGATGTCACAAAATGTCCGTTCCCATGGCCGGATTTTTGTTCGTAATGACCCAGGGTACCCGGCCGATACTGTATTGTTTGACCCACATACAAAAACCGTGTTCCTGCTCAATGTCCGGTACTATGGCTGGATAAAATCCATTGCTCTCAGTCTCTGCGGGGATATCCTTGAAGATGAGCATGGCATCTGGTCGGTGCATGGGGCATGCCTGGATATTGATGGAAAAGGACTTGGCCTGGTCGGCCTACCCGGATCCGGTAAAACCACCCAGGCATACGGCCTTCTGACAAACCCGCGTACAAGAGTTATCGCTGATGACTGGTTCTTTTTCCGGGTGTACGGTGAGGATATCCTCGCATATGGTTCGGAAAAGAATTTTTACATCCAGGAGGATCTTGCAACCATCTGGAAAGCATTTGGAGGACTTGTTCCAGGTAATGCGTATGATCCGGACCGAAGGGCAGTTGCTGACGTGCGGTGGGTTATCGGGAAAGGTCGAATTCTTCCCCTGACAACTATTAAAACGCTCATTGTCCTCAAAAGAGACCCAGGTGACTCTAATCTGGCGGAGACACTTGATCCCGGAACCGCGACGAAACTATTTATTGAACATGGCTATTTCAATCCTCATCTTCTGGCCAGAAATTCCCGCAAGAGCGAACTGAGAAACAGGTATATCGGTGATCTCCTCTCCAGGACTAAATGTTATTGTGTAAATACAACCGGAACACCGGAAGAAACCCAGAAACTGATACGTTCACTTGCAGGAGTCAAACAGGACCAATAGTAAAGGCCGGGTTAAAAAAAAAGAATGGCCCGAAGAAAAAGAAAATGCAGGTGAATCAGCCGTTTTCCTTATTTTTTCTTCCTTCTCATCGACAGGAGAAAGGGTGCCAGGAGGACGAATGCGATGATGAGCCAGAAATTCGCAAACATGTATAGCAGGGATTCCCTGCCCTGGTCGTAAAACCGTAACTCCACCGACCTGACGCCGGTCCAGTTTACCGTCACCGAGGTATTATCCACTGCAGTGATTTGGCCACCGGGGCTCACGACACCAAGGAACGGGTTCCGTACATCAAGTCCCCATGGCAGTACGACACTTGCATTATATGGCTGGTCAAATGAGGAGATAATATGGTTTTCCCGGACCGGCCCCTGCCAGGTGATTGTGTAATTCCCTTCGGGGTATGAAATCCCTGAATCTCCGGAGAGATTGAAGGTGCAGGGGGAGCACACCCCGGAGAGCGAGATGTTGGTTACCTTTACGGGCACTCGTTCTCCCATCGCACCTGTCTCGTAAAACTGGTAACCTGTGCTCTTTTCCACCTGGACTGTCCCATTATACGCCGTCCCGTTTGGAAGGACCTGGTACTCTATAGAAAGCCCCTGTACGGGTACCGCAAAGGCCAGAATCAGCAGGCTGACAAGTGCAAAGCAGAGCAGAGGGACGCCAGGTCCGCGTCTATCTCGGTGGGGGGCTCGCATTGTTTGATCACCGTTTCCGGGTCTTTTAAGAGGTGGCCAGTAACCACGCAGACAATTCGTTCGTTCCGGTCAATAATACCCTCCTCTACAAGTCGCCTGACCCCGGCTACCGATGCCGCCGACGCGGGTTCGACACCAATCCCCTCTTTACGGGCGAGATCGCGCTGCATCCTGAGGATCTCAGCATCGGTAACGGATATCGCAGTCCCGCCGGTTTTCCTGATTGCCATCAGGGCTTTTTCGGCATTGACCGGTGCGCCGATACGGATCGCAGTAGCAACTGTTTCCGGGTTCCTTTCCGGGATCACTTCGGGCAGGTTGTTTTTGATGGCATTGACAACGGGTGCGGAACCTTCCGCCTGGATGCCGGTCATCATGGGGAGTCGGTCTATAAAACCAAGGTCAATAAGTTCGTTTAATCCTTTATGCACTGCAGAGATATTCCCTGCATTGCCGACTGGCAATACAATCCGGTCCGGAACCCCGCCAAGCTGGTCGATCGCTTCGAAACCGATCGTCTTCTGACCCTCCAGCCGGTAGGGGTTGACCGAGTTCAGCAGGTAGAGTCCGTGTGAAAGGCAGAGATCGTGGACCATCTCAAGTGCCTTGTCAAAATTCCCCCTGATCGAGATCACGTTCGCTCCATGCATCAGGGCCTGTGCAACTTTACCGAGGGCTACTTTTCCTGCCGGCAGGAGCACGACTGCCGGTATACCGGCTTTTGCAGCGTATACAGCGAGACTTGCCGACGTATTTCCCGTACTCGCACACGCAACATGGGTCTTTTTCAACTGCAGCGCCATCGAGACGCCGACGGTCATCCCCCTGTCTTTGAACGAGCCCGACGGGTTCATACCTTCATGTTTTGCATAGAGTTGGGAGAGCCCGAGTTCCTCACCGATTTTTTTTAAATGGTAGAGCGGGGTCCCTCCCTCATTAAGCGTGACAGGATCTATTGTTACCGGCAGGATCTCACGATAACGCCAGACCGAGAGGGGCCGCTTGTCCCATTCTGATCTCGAAACTGAAATATTGTCAAGGTCATACTGTACTGCGAGCAGGTGACCACACCGGCGGCAGTTATAGATGATCTCGTCAGGTGCATATTTTTCTCCACAATGGACGCACACAAGACGGTACATATACAGAAATTGGTCTTCCGGGTAAATATAGACAAGGTTCTCCGCAGTGAACGCATGGCAGCAATGTGTTTGTTCCAGTTTTTTTTGTTGACTGAATTGGACTGGAGCCATATCATTCCCGGGGTGGTGGCAGGTTGGATTAGCCCTGCACTTTATTTCAAGGGTTTTATCGAATTCCTGTATCAATTGATACATTGAATACGACAATCTCACCCCGTTTAATCTCGACTGTCTTTGGAACATCGAGGCTCCGATCGATCCCGTTTTTGGGTAGTTCTACCAGGTATTGTCCCTCCGGCAATTGGATGCGATAGTGACCGTCAGGTGAAAATGTTACCTCATATATCCTGGAGGATGCCCCGAACCGGTGATAACCAGGTGCCTTGAGGCATATGCGGCCGCACGTTGTTCATCGGATATATGGCAGGGCTCAACGGGACACAACGGTCCGATTATTGCAACACCTTCAAGCTGACCCGTACCGCCAGGTTCTGCCGGTACGGAACATCCGGGAACGGTAACAAATACCGCGATAAAAATCAGGAGGCCAATTGATACGTAATGCTCTCTTTTCATATATCTGAACATCACCTCAATGGCATTAGACCTTACGAAGACCTGCCCGGATCATTTTCATTTTTTGCGCTATGTTCCGAAGTGCCTATCAATCCACTCGGCGATTTCGTTCCTGATAACCCTGAAACCCGTGAAACCTGGAGTCTCGAAACTGTCGTCGTATCGATGTTGTTGCTCCCGGAAGTCTTTATTCATTTTCATGGGTGCATTCTGTAAGAATAACAATTACATCAACGAACATCAGTGAATTTATTGAGGTTTTAGCGTGTACTGATGCGCTAATATCAATCCCTATTTCCTTCATTATACGGATATTAAGGTAACCTTCGCCATCTGGGATCTTCCCGCGTTTTGTGAACAAATCAAAAAGACCTTAATTTTCTCCGCTTTCATAGAGTCCGTTCTTTTTACGATTACGGTTTATTTCTTTTCGCTGCCTTCAACATTGTATGATAGAGATCAGTCCGACGGTCATCTTCGATATGCATCGCCTGGCGGGTTTGTAGGATTGTGCCGGGATCGATGTCTGCATAAGTAATCCCCCCCGTGTCGGGTGCCCGGGCCACAATGTTACCGGATGGCCCGGCAACAATCGAGTTACCCGAATACCTGTCCACAGGCGTTGTCCCGACGGTATTAATTCCCGCTACATACATCTGGTTTTCCATGGCCCGCGTCCTGATGAAGAGTTCCCACGCGTCCATACGGGAGTCTGGCCAGGCTGATGGTACGAGTACACATTCTGCTCCTGCAGCTGCGTAGACCCTGAAAAGAGGGGCGAACCGGAGATCATAACAAATGGCTATCCCGAAGGTCATACCCCCGATCCTGAACGTTGTAACGCTCTCTCCCGGGTGATACGATGTCCCCTCCATAAGCGGGGAAAAAAGGTGGACCTTCCGGTAACTCGCAACGAGTGTCCCTTCTCTGTCCGCAACTATGGAGGCATTGAAAAGTTTTCCATCCTCCAACAACCGGAGCGAGCCGAGGACCGCAATATTGTAACTTTTTGCGTAACCCGACAGCATCTGAACAATTTCACCATTTATCCGTTGGGAATTGGATCCGGAGGCCGGGTCCCAGCCGGTCGCGAACTGTTCAGGGAAACAGATAATTTCCGCACCCTCTGCAGCCGCGTTTGCGACAAGCGGTTCGACATTGCGAAGTGTTGAAACGGGATCTTCCCAGACGGGAGTTACTTGTGCGAGAGCAATCTTCACAACCATGTTATCATCGGGTACGCGATGGGTTAGCGTTTATCCGATAAGAGGATTGCTTATTGAAAAAGGATAAAAATTGGTGCTTTTTACCAGTCACTCGTAGAGGACCGGCTCGTCAATCCGGGTGTAACTGACGAGATTATCCGCGGTAAAGTGGATCCCGATTTCACGGTTTGCACTCTCGACTGAATCGGAAGCGTGGATAACGTTTCTTCCGATATCCAGGCCGAAATCCCCGCGGATTGTGCCTGGCAGAGCCTCTGCCGGGTTCGTGGCACCGATAACGGTACGCACAATTTTCACGGCATTCTTCCCTTCCCAGACCATGAGAAATACCGGGCCGCTCATGATATACTTTTTAAGAGAATTAAAGAAGGGTTTCTGTTGGTGTTCTTTGTACTGTTCGATCACACATTTGTCGGGCATCTGCTCGAAACGTGCCGCTACGAGCTTCAGGCCCTTGGATTCAAGCCTTCCGACTGCTTCACCGATAAGTCCTCTCTGGACCCCGTCGGGCTTGACCATCACAAAGGTGCGTTCCAAACCTGCTCACTCCTTTCCGAGTGCCTTGCGGCCTGCAGCAGTCCATGCGACTTTACGGGCTACGCGGCCGAGCTTGTAATTCTTCTGGCATTTTGTGCTGCAGAAATAAAACAGGCTCCCGTCTTTCCGGACAAAGAGTTTCCCGGTACCGGGTTCTACTGCTCCGCCACAGAATGAACAGTTGCGCATTTCTACCATAGCAGCTCACCGCCTCGATAGTTTCTTTGCTTCGCGCTCGGTTTCGAGGAGCATCAGTACATCGCCTTCACGGATTGGTCCCACCGTATTGCGGGTAATGATACGACCCTTGTTTATTCCGTCAAGGATCCGGCATTTTACCTGCATCGCCTCGCCATGCATCCCTGTTGAGCCGATCACCTCGATCACCTCCGCGGGTGTTCCTTCGTCTGCCATAATATCCTCACGCTCTCAGGTCAGTGACCTGTTTAACGATATCGTCAATAATTTCCTTCGCCTTTCCGGGCTTTACAATTGCAGCAGCGGCAGATCCGACATCGAGACCACTTGCGGCACCGAGGTCATTCTGCTTGTTGATATACAGGTAGGGGATTTTTTTCTCGTCACAGAGGGGCCCGAGGTGCATCACGATCTCGGCTGGTTCCACGTCTGCACCGATAAGAACAAGTGTTGCAATACTTCTCTCGATGGCTTTTGTTGCCTCGTTCGAACCCTTCTTAATCTTCCCTGTGTCTCTTGCGATCTCGAGCGCTTCAAGCGCCTTATTCTGAATCTCTTCAGGTACCTGGAATTTTACAAATGCGTTTGCCATAACTCACCTCATTCAGGAGTAGCGTCTCCCTCATCACTCATCAGTCAGCGACGATGTAGCCATATTATTTTAACAGGAGTGGCAATAAAGGTTTGTTATTCCCGATATCTCCATGCACCATTGCTTTGCAACGGTGCCTTTTCTTCCAGTCTTCCTTGTTGTTCTTTGACGATATGGGTTATCAGACTGAACAAAAATTACGAACTAAGTGTATAGATCGTCACACCGTCCCGGTTATAGACGGGGATAATATCCGCGGAATTAAGGTTGACGTTGTACCTTGACCTTTCAGAATCGCCAACATATAATAGCGTGGCATTGTATTTCTTCATAAGTGCCACAGTCCTGTCCGGGTTTTCATAGATCGATCTGACGTCATTCATCCGGGTACCATACCAACCGGACGTATCCCCGCGCCACATAAACTCATGAAATGGCCAGCCGATAACTGTCGGGATCCCGGTGAAAGAAGAAATTCGTGAATAGTAAGTATAGTCCCCGTTTTCTGCTTCTACGATTGAGATATTCCCTGGAAGGGACCGCAGCCACGCAACCGCTGCCGCATCTCCCGGGTGGCTTGTATCGATATAGGCCAGACCATCAAGGGACCTCGGACCATCGAAGGATGCAGCAGGGACAGCGAGCGGAAGCAGAATAAATCCGATACCTAATACCAAAATGAGGAGGCCCCTGATATGCAAGGGGATGGTCCGCGGCCTGACCCACCTGGATAGCATTGTGCCAACCATCGCAAATCCTGAAGCCCCAAGCAGGAGCCAGGCGGCAAAATAGAACTTGAACACGGTGTTCATCCGGTAATAAACATCCCCCATATTATCCCTGAGGTAGAAAAACTCACAGAAAATAATGATGGTAAGTCCTGCGATTGCGAGAATTTCTGCCGGTTCAGCCCTCCAGCGGGCGACAAGGTAGATAAGTGGAACAAGCGCGACTGCAGCGGAGATGTAACCGGCAAATGCAAACGGAAGTACCAAAAGGAGGAGCCAGGGCCGCTTAATAATCTCTCTCCACAGGTAGGCGATAAAAATCAGCAGAAATATACCATGGACAAGCAGGAATTCAGGCAGACCTGTAGGGGAACTGACAAATCCAATACCCTGGACTCCCTGTGTGTTCAGCTGGAAATAGAACGGGGCCCATAAAATGATCGAGAGGGGCGGAACTATAATCAGGAAACCCCATGATGTATCGGCAATGCGAGCAGGGGATTTCCGTAACATTATGAGACATTCCTTTACTGCATCCCCGATGCATTTCATTACAGAATGTAACCGGATGGATAGCGCCTCATAGTCTCCTGAGTCCCCCTGGACCGGTATACCGCCCCGATTAATCGTCAAGTGCCATACCAGTAATCCTATGGCAATCATAAATGGTGCATAAATCAGGATATCCCAGGTGTTAATCAAAGGCATAGCCCCGAGCGAGAGGGCGGACAATGCGATAACGCACCAGTGCCCACGACAGGTAAGATTTCCCCACCGTTTCAGTGAAAATACCAGGAGGAAGATGAAAAAAACCTGGTTGAACATACCGATAAGGTGCGGGTGGACGTCACCCCAGATGAGGGAAAAGAAAGGGTACTCGTTGATGGCATTCGGTATCGTGCGGGTACTATTCCAGAAAAGTGATCCTACAGGGGTTCCCCGGATGGCCTCATACAGAAACGAGGGATTGACAATCAGAAACGTTGCCAGAGGGAGCCACTTAAACCGGTTAAGGAGCAGGTGGCCGAGGGCATACATAGTGACCGCGGAAAGTGCGAAGACGGTCGGGAGAGCGAGGTTGAATACGATATCCGACTGGGCCCCGCTTACAACACCAAGTACCCCGATTGCCCAGTAACCGAGATAGTAATAGACATTCATGTAACCCCCTGCAAACCAGGGATCGAGGGGAGGCACGACAGGGTCACGCATCACCGAGGCGATGAACCCATGATCCATAAATTTCTCGGCAAAGGAGATTGACGGATTCACGAACCGTACATTGAGCATGAACAGGAAACAGACCAGGAACAGGAACTCCCATTTCCATTCCCCTTTGAGCCCATCCATTGAATACTCCCTACGATACAGGGCAAAAAGCAGCATGAAGACAAACGGGATAAGTGCGATGTATACCGGCACCCTGGCTAATCCGCAATACCATGAAATAATGGTGAAAAGTAAAACAGAAGCAGGGAATGCAACAGGAAACGCAAGGTCCCCAATCGTTTTTTTCAGGTATGGCCAGAGGGAGAGCTGGAGGACGGTAAGGATGAGCAGCCACGAGATAACTGAAATAATCTGTATATCAGCGCCCGTCATTGCCCCCCATTCCTTCGCCCAACTCCTTGTTGAAGGCAGATTTTATCGTATCAATTACCCAGTCGCCAAGGTAGTAGATTGAGATAACTCCGCCGATAAGCGTAACAAGGTTCTTGATCAGGTGGTCGATCACGGCAATCAGGAATGCAATGGCGGGCTCAACCCCGGAAAGTTGCAGAACGAATGCCACGGCGAGTCTCATATGTTCCCATTCCTCCGGGTGTCAGGGGGACTGCTTTCACGAGGTTTCCGATTACGATTGCGAGAATGATAATCGGCACCCCGATGCTCTGACCGAACATGTATACAACAAAAATACAAACGCCGACGTCTAGAAGCCAGATCACAACAGATAACGCGGAAAACTGGAGGAGTGACCTTACGCTGAGCGAGGCTTTCCTCACCTCCTCGAGCATGGTCAGAACAAGCATGATATATTTATTTCCTGATTTCACTTTCCCGATCGCGATCAGGACTACCATGAATACAGCCCCGATTACCAGGGGGCCAACAATTACAAAATAAAACCATTGTGGCACATTCAGGACAAAGGGCAGCATGAGTACCCCGAGGAGTGCGACCATGATGATATCAAACAGCCTTTCCACAACGAGGGATGAGATACCGGTCGATACGGATGTGTCGTATTCATGTTTCAGGATGAATATTCTGACAATGTCGCCAAGACGGGCCGGGATTACAAGGTTTGCAGTCTGGGAAACAAATATGCAGGCCGTGGAAACGAGCATACCAGCTTTCACCTGGAGGCTCTTCAGGATGCCCAGGTACCGGGCCCCTCGTAAAATCCATGCAAAGAGACAGACCAGGACTGCCGGTACTATGTAGAGGGGTACAATATGCTGCAGGGCAACCAGCATGTCGTCCCATACCGAAAGCACCATGTAGATAATAATTCCGGCGGCGATAAGCGTAGGAATGACAATTGCACTAATCTTTCTGAACATTGAGCCGCCACCACAACCGTAATACCGAGAGTCCCATACCTGTCACATCGCTTTTCCGGACGGTTGTCCCCGGGCCCTGTTCCCAGCGTACCGGGAACTCTTTTATCCGGTAACCCTTCCTCTGGGCCCTGACCAGGATCTCTGTATCCCAGAACCAGTGACGCTCCCTGACTTTTTCTGCAAGTAACAGGACCCGGTCGCGGCGGAACGATTTGAACCCGCACTGGTGGTCATGTATCCGGCTCCGGAGGATTGTCCTGACGAGGAAATTATATCCCCTGCTGGCGAATTCCCTTCCCTCCGTTCGCCGGATCCGGCTATCCGGGAGTAATCTTGACCCTGTTGCTATGTCATAGCCCTCCTGGATAGCATTAACCAATTCCTTCAGGTGTTCCATATTGGTTGCCAGGTCGACATCATAATACAGTACAACGGGTGCTAGATGTCTCCCCGAAATGCACGGTTCAGAGCCATTCCCCGTCCGAGACGTTCGTCACTGTGAAGAAGACGAACACGCGGATCGGTTCTGCTGGTATCCCTCACCAGATCCGCACTCCCATCCGTACTACCGTCCTCGGCAATGATTAGTTCAAAATCCGGTGTAATTTCAGCGAGATATTTGAGAGAAACTGGAATTGCCCGTTCCAGTGATTTCCGATCATTATAAACCGGTATCACGGCGGCGATTGCAGGACTAGTCATTTCCGGACCTCTGGTCGACAATACCTGCGACGCCGAACCCGGCCTGGACGGACCCCTCCATACTTCTTTCAGGATAATTTGGTGCCGAAAACATACCTGCCATGAACAGACCTTTTTCGCCATATGAGGGGATTAAACGCCGGAATCCCGTTGTATAGACAGGTCCGGCAAACGGATCTACTGCAAGTTTATGCCAGTGAATGGCCTCTTCAGGAACTGGCAAATCTCCTGCAGAAATCCCCGATCATTACCTTGTCGATTCCCGGCGTGGAAACACCTGAAAAATAGGATGCAAGGTACAGGATATGTTCTCCATATCGTTCAAGGGGGATGAAATTTGTATGGGATACTACGGCCCCGTACGGGGCATCATCTTTCATATTGAGCCAGTAGATATTCTCCGTGACATCCCGATCAAGCCCGAGAGTCATGCAGGCTGCACCCTGGTAGGGGATTTCCGGCAACTCAGGTCCTCCGATCAAATGGAGCTGGCCGGGGGGTATTGTCGAAATAACTGCATCATAGGGCGTACCGTTAACACTCCATGACGTCCCGTTTTTTACCAGTGATGTTACGGGGGTTGTATACTTGATCCTTGTTCCCCGGGCTGAAATGGCTGATACAAGCGAATCAATAAGGTGGTGGAAGCCCCCGTTCAGGTAGCCCAGCCGTTCGCCGGAGATACCCCGGTCGGACCTGATTTTTATCCGGCTAATCAGCCATGCAGCTGAAACTTCCGAGCGTCTTTCGCCAAATTTGCTACGGAGGAGTGGTTCAAAAAATGATGTATACACCCGTTTCCCGACATTCTGGAGGATGAAGTCCTCTGCGGTCACCAAATCGAGTGGCCGGGTATCCATTTTTTTGGCTTTCATGGTCAGCCATGCGAGCCTTGCCTTATCTGTAAGGGCTAACTCAGGGTAGCGGAAAATCTCCGTAGGGGTCGTCAGCGGGTAAATTTTCCCACCTGCATAGTAACCCGTAGTCCCGCTCCTCCATTCAAGCCTGTCCATGAGGCCCAGATCGTCAAAAAGGGAGATTAGTGCATTGTCTCCTGAGAAGCAATGGTGGTAATATTTCTCGATCCAGTAATTCCCCACCTGGTAGGAGGAGAGACAGCCTCCTGGTGAAGAAGTCTTTTCATAAAGGTCGATATCATGCCTGCCGGAAAGCGCATACGCCGCAGTAAGGCCGGTCAGTCCCCCTCCAATGATACAGATCTTCATGATAGTCCAGATTCCGTTGGAACACGTAGTTCCTGCCAGATCATACTCCTTATAGTATTAACAAAACCGGGATAAAAAAGGCTCTGGCCGTGACTATTGACGGAATTGCGACTCCGGGCCGTTTAGGGTTATAAGAAAGTATTTGAACTCCGGAAAGATAAGTTCTTAGGAGATAAAACTGATAATATAAGTCATAAACAGGCTGCCGGGTGTCATTTCATGAAGATATTTTTTGTTGGGTTTGGACAGGCGGGAGGAAAGATAGTGGATATGTTCCTCTCGCAGGACAAGCGTCTCGGCACAAAAAGTTTCAGGGGGATCGTTGTTAATACGGCAAGGACCGACCTGATGGGGTTAAAGACGGTTCCGATGCGTGACCGTATACTTATTGGCCAGACTGTCGTGAAAGGTCATGGTGTCGGAACCGATAATGCGGCAGGTGCGAGGATTACTCTTGATGAAGTTGACGGAATCATGAGTGCTATCGACCGTGTCGGAACACACGATGTCGATGCATTTATGATCGTCGCTGGTCTCGGTGGAGGCACTGGATCGGGAGGTACTCCGGTCCTTGCCCGGGAGCTGAAAAAAATATACCAGGAACCGGTATACGTTCTGGGTATCCTTCCTGCTCCGGAGGAAGGAAGGCTCTATTCGTATAACGCTGCGAGGAGCTTAAAGACAATCATTCACGAGGCTGACAATACTTTCCTTTTTGATAATTCGGCCTGGAAAAATGAGGGGGAAAGCGTTAAATCAGCTT
This sequence comes from uncultured Methanomicrobiales archaeon, assembly GCA_963815625.1. Lineage (GTDB taxonomy): Archaea > Halobacteriota > Methanomicrobia > Methanomicrobiales > Methanospirillaceae > CAIKOD01. Next base: position 79,166 of record CAWFHG010000004.1, on the reverse strand, counting down.
TCCAGCGATTAAACGACGAAATCGTGCGTCGCTTCGGAATACTGTTCCGGGCGGGGGAACCGGGAAAACTTGGCGTCGGCGAAATGGTTGTGGATTCCAGCGAGATTATTAATACACTGCGGGGTGGAGGTATCACAACTGTCGGGTACGCGATAAGCAGCGTTACAACGACAAAGAAAAAGAAGAATGTCGGTGCATTTATCACCACCATCAAAGACACAATTATCCGCAAGGAGCGCGAGGAGGAAGGACTTCTCGGTGAAGACAGGACCGCAAAAGTCATATCGCTGGTAAGACGGGCGATGCTCGGCAGATTAACGCTTCCTTGTGATTTCTCAACCGCAGAGAGAGCCCTTGTCCTTGTGGCCGGCCCTCCGAACGAACTTGACAGGAAAGGGATCGAAAAGGCCAAGAGTTGGGTTGAAGAGAACATTGCCGGTGTAGAAGTCCGGGGTGGAGATTACCCGGTAAACAGCGAATACGTAGCAGTTGTCGTCGTCCTTGCGAGTATCGGGAACGCACCACGTATCAGGGAACTCCTTGAAATTGCCAAAGAGACAAAAGATGACGTGTACAAGCCTGACAGAGGTCAAAAATCAACAATGTTCGAACAGGAGTCAATTGAACCCCTGTTTGAGTGAGGGCCGTATTATATGAGTACATTGAAGACAAGCCTTATAATCCTGATAATTCTTATTGCAGGAATCACCGCTGCATCTGCCTCGATAAGTGTAAAAAACATTGCCATAACCCCGACCGGGGATCTCGTTTCGGGCCAGACCCCGCCGAATCCTGTTACTGTGTCTTTTGTTATCGATTTTACTTCGTCAGGCGGAGAAACATTCCCCAGCGAGGAAACGCTTACGATGTCAACTGATCTGGAAAACGGTCAGTGGTCGTATATCACATCACTCGATGGTAATCCAAACCCTGCTGTTACTGCAAATGGACGAAATTTAAACATTAATGGGTGGGTCCTTTCGTACCCTTCAAAAAGGGAATTGTCCATGCGTGTCACCCTGAATGGGGAAGTCCCAACAGTAACGGCGTCAGGGAATAAGACCATTACTCCGTGTTGCCGAACTGAGTAGCAAGTCTGAGGCAGTTGCCGGCAGTGAAGTGATCAAGGAGCGTTACATAATAAATCCAGGGGACAAAGCCAAGGCAGTATCCGATGTAAAAACTTCCCTCACGACATTCCGGGCGTTAATCGATGAAAAGGCCCAGGCTGGGATCGATACAACAGCCGCAATGGAGAAGTATTCCGCCGCTAACACGGCAATCCAGAATGCCGATAAAGCCTCCTCGTTTGCAGCAGCACAAACCTACCTGAATAATGCACAGGTATTGTTAAAAGATGGTCAGACTGCTTTGGACAGGTCAATAGCGCAACAGGTCATTAACGCAGCGCAAACACCAATTGACCAGACAGATGACCTCATTACGTATTTCAAAGTTAATCGGAGTATGGGAAATGATCCCCGGCTTGCATCTATCATTCAAAAACGGGACCGGGCTGCAGATCTGTTATCGGAAGCAAACGACCTACTGCCGAAAAACGATTTTTCCGGTGCAAAGGATAAGGCATTACAGTCATCAGACATGGCAACAGAGAGTTATAATGCGGCCCTTGCATTAAGAAAAGATATTGGTGAGGCCAATCCGATGGATTCCGTAACGAAAGGGATCGGTGGTATCTTTGGAGGTGCAGCAAGCGGGCTGGCCGGCATCCTCATCTATATCGCCATAATTGCCGTTATTGCGGTTGTCGTCGTAATCGGCATCATAATTTATCGACGCAGGCAGAATGACTGGGATGAACTTGCGTAAATTTTTTTATGATGTAACAGTCCTTGTAAATAGTTTAAGAATTCTAATCCTGATCTGAGATGGATCGAATTTTAAAAATCTGCATAATAGCCTGCCACCCCAAAATACAGTATTTACAGATTCTTGGCTTTTATTGAAATGCTCTGAAATCTATTTCGAAGCTCAATCTATTCCAAAATCTGATCATGGTCTCCAGGCCCCGCCCAGGCCACATTGCCAACCACGACAGGGTTGGGGACAGTCTTTGCGATCTCCAAAATTTTCGGGAGATAAACTGTTGAACTTTGGATCCAAAAGTTTTATCATTAATATATGAATTCAGGAAGGGGTGAAACCTCTCCTGGTTTTATACGCGGCTTTTTTTAAACTGCAGGTTTTAAACAATGGCCTGGTTTTCTATAAGTTTTTTAAGAGAATTGCAGAAAGCTGAGGTCCAACGCGAGGCTGTCTTATTTTTCTTCGGAAATGACCATCCCCGGTTTATTGATTATTCATTGGTTTCATCAGAACATCAACAATCCTAAAAACTACAATATCTGGGTATGGGTCGCTGGAAAAGGAATTAAACACCATGACTGTTGAATATTCTGGTCAGGTTGGACAAGGGATTGGGATAAATAAGTGGCACGGGATCCCCCTTTGGGATTCCCGAACCCGTTGTTAGCGAAAATTTCCATGTACTATTACCACTTTCCGGGGAATTCATCATCATTTCATCGGCATTTGTCCCGATTCTGGTAAAGATATCGAGGTTTATACTCCCCATTTTTCCGTCACGCAGGAAATAATACTCCGGAATCCTGTCCTGGTTGTCGATGACCGAGAACCAGTACGACAATTTGTAGGTCCTCTTGTGGTAGCCCTCTAGCTCCGGGTAACTCTCAAGGTCATGGGTGATGACCATATCCGGCAGCTGACGGTAGATCTCGGAGGTATTGAGGATCTCTCCATAGAACCGTACCTTATCCCATCCATGGCCACGATCGTACCATGGCAACGGCCAGTAATCTTTTGATGCAATGATAACAACATCCGATGCATCGATTATTTTCAGGATGGTCCGGACATCTTCCGAGTTCTGGACCTGGACGATCGGCTCGTTAATATCTGCAGGGACGAAAGCGACATGCCATGTCATGACGATGAGGAACACGCAGGCGACAAGTGCGATGATCGTCTTCTTTTTCGTCATCATGTAGACAGCGACAAAGATCATCGGCAATAACTGGTGGATAATAAGCCATGGCACTTTCTCCCCGATAACCGCATAGGCCGCTAGTGAAATTACCAGCCAGAACAGGCAGAACACAAAAAAATCATCCCGCTTGTCTTTAGCAACTGCTCTGGTCTGTACGCTCTCTTGCAGTTGGCTGATACTGATCCCGACGAGATCGTGAGTGGAAGATGCGGGTACCTGCCGATTTGTAATACGGTTGAAGTACCCGACACATGCAGTTATACTGTTTTTCAGCCGCCCCCCTTTAACTCCAAACTGGACAATACCAACGATTGCCAAAATAAAAATCGGGACCTCGTAAAGCAGGAACAGGAGGATATAGAAGAACCATGGGCCGCATATACGGCACTGGTTGGACATTGCTGTCCAGTGGTTATAGGCATTGATCCATCCCGTTTCAAGGATCTCAAAATGCATTCCGAAGGAGGAATACAATATTGAAAGAATTGCAACCGCGAGTAGGAGGCCCAAAAAAGCGTCCCGTTTCCATGTCCTAGGCAACACAATCTTTTTAGTGGCCAAGAGATAAAGCCCGAATACCAGGAAGATCAGGAGGAATATCGGCATGTCCTCCTTGAGGGCCATCCCCCCTGCAACCCCGATTCCCGCAAACAATGCGAACCGCAGTTTCCCTGAATTCAGGTAATACAGCAGGGCAACCAGGATCAGCAGGGTAAAAAAGAGCTGGAATACATCGTGCCTGAGGAACCGGGAGAAATAGACCAGGTCAGGGGAAATTGCAATGAATAATGCAGCGACGAGTGCCTGCCGTTTATCGAGATAACCGAGCCGGTAAATAAAATAAACTAGCGGTATAAGCAGGGTTCCAAACAGTGCGGGGAGGAGGCGGGCAATAAGATCTGACTGGCCGAATAACCAGAACATACCGGCGGTCAGGTAATAGAGCAACGGTCCGTGGTACATTGGATCGTAGGCATATACCCCTTTAGTTACGAGCTCATACGAGAACCATGCATGAATTGCCTCGTCGTGGTGAAACAATTTCAGGTCGAGGAATGCAAACCGCAGTATGATGGTGAGGATGAGAATTAAAAGAAAACATCTCTCAAAAGAGAGCCTTTTTGTTATTCCGGAAAAAAAAGTGGCGGCTGACACGCCGTCCCTCAGCTCTCAAGAACGATCTCAATGCCGATATCTTTCGGGACCTGGGTGCGCATCAACTGGCGGAGTGCACGTTCGTCCGCATCGATATCGATCAGTCTTTTGTGGACACGCATCTGCCAGCGGTCCCATGTTGCAGTCCCTTCCCCATCCGGGCTTTTTCTGATAGGGACTACCAGTTTCTTTGTCGGGAGGGGAATTGGACCAGCCAGATTCACGCCGGTGCGTTCAGCGATCTCCTTGATACGGTTGCATACCATCTCTACTTTCTTGAAATCTGTGCCTGTAAGGCGTATTCTGGCTTTTTGCATATCGTTTCACCAAAAAATGTATTGATATTATCTCATCTGTTTGGGCTGGACCGCAATACACATGCCTGCTGCGATCGTCTGTCCCATATCACGGATGGCGAATCTTCCGAGTTGCGGGAGATCCTTTACGTTCTCAATGACCATCGGCTTGGTGGGCTTGATCTGGACAATTGCCGCATCTCCTGATTTCAGGAATGTCGGGTTCTCTTCCTTGGTCTGCCCTGTACGTGGGTCAAGTTTCTTTTTCAGCTCCACGAATGTGCATGCTGTCTGCGTGGTATGACAGTGGAATACCGGTGTATACCCGACCGTGATGGCACTTGGGTGCTGGAGAATGACGATCTGTGCTGTGAATTCATCAGCGACTGTTGGTGGTAATTCGGCCGGACCGCACACATCACCGCGACGAATGTCACCCTTTCCAATACCACGGACGTTGAACCCGACGTTGTCGCCTGGCAATGCCTGTGGAATTTCTTCGTGGTGCATCTCAATGGACTTGATTTCCCCGTCCTTGTTCGCGGGCTGGAAGGATACCTTCATGCCTTTCTTCATGATTCCTGTTTCAACACGACCTACCGGGACAGTCCCGATACCGGAAATACTGTATACATCCTGGATGGGGAGTCTGAATGGCTTGTCGGTGGGTTTTTCAGGTTCTTTTAGTGTGTCGAGTGCCGGTATGAGTGCCGGACCAGTATACCACGGCGTTTCAGGACTATTAACCTTGATATTTGTGCCGCCAAGAGCGCTGATGGGGATAAAGAGAATTTCCGAAGGTTTGTACCCGACCATCGAGAGGAGTGCCGAGAGATCTTTCTTGACTTCTTCGAACCGTCTTCTGATCATACTTAACCGCGTCCATCTTGTTGATGGCGATAATAAGCTGGGTGATACCGAGTGTCCTTGAAAGGAAGACATGCTCCTTGGTCTGGTCCATTACGCCATCGGCTGCTGCGACAACAAGAATTGCGGCATCGGCCTGTGATGCACCGGTGATCATGTTCTTCACGAAGTCCCTGTGCCCTGGACAATCCACGACGGTAAAGTAGAACTTCGGTGTATCGAACCGCTTGTGTGCGATATCGATAGTGATACCACGTTCACGCTCTTCCTTCAGGTTATCCATAACCCAGGCGAACTCGAATGTTGCCTTTCCCTTAGATTCGGCTTCTTTACGGTACCCCTCGATAATATGCGCGGGTACAGCTCCAGTCTCGAACATCATCCGACCTACGGTAGTAGACTTCCCGTGGTCGATGTGTCCGATCACTGCCAGATTCATGTGAGGCTTCTCAGCTGCCATAACCATCCTCCGATAAATATGGGACTGTCTCTCTACAGCCTATTTATGCGAGTATTACTTATTGGAGACGCATCTATATTAATCATTTCGATAAGCCCGAATGGCGGCAATTCCCCTGATTTCCAAGTAAACCGGCAGAGTGATATCACGAAATGATGTATCTCACGGGTAGCTATGAAGACATTGTCGATGCACCGGGATGAAAAAAAAAGCGACGTGAGAGTTGAATGCAGCACAGGAATATTGTCAGTATATCGTTACTGCGGATATTGTAAACACTGCAGGGGCGTCCGCATGGGGTCGCGTCTCTACCCTTCACCCCAGGAACAAGTCTTGAATGACATCCGGCGGGGGACTGCAGATGATGAAGGACTATTGAATGCAGCCCTCCAGTTCAACCTGCTTGTCAGGGACGGCGATGCGATTGAATGTGATGATGATACAGGTGCAGGGTACCAGAGCCGGTACCGGTGAATCACTGATGATACCCGTATCAGTTCGCATCTTTCGTTACCGCAGCTTTTGACATAATCTCATCTTTAAACTGCTCAAACTGAAGTTCATCCATCTGCTCGTAAAGGTGCCTGCCACTCCATGCTCTCCGGTATATCCATGTTACAACTTTTTCGACCACATCGACGACATCCTGTGGATCCGAAAGTGAGATTAGTTCCCGGCCGATATGCGGGTGCCGCCCCCTCCTCCCCCCGACAGTCACCAGGTAACGGGTACCTTTTGATTTCAGGAGTTCGAAGGGACAAGACCGCACACAGGTGCCACAGCTTATGCACAGGTCCTCATTGAGCACAGATATACCGTTTTTAATGCGGATGGCATCTTCACGGCAATACATCACACAACTGCCACAGCCTGTACAGAGTCCCGGTGTCCTCAGTGGGTCAACTCTGCCGCTGATGCCGATCTCATTGAGCATCGGGCTCGTGCAGCCGTTCGGGCACCCCGAGATGGAAATACGGACCTTCACCGGCATTTCCTTGCCGAAAAATCGCTGATCGATCATCTTTGCCAGTTTACCGGAATCGATATTGGCAAAAACACAACGTTCGAGACCCGGACAGGCGACAATATTCACTACCTCATCCCGTTCGGATCCTATTGGTGTGCCGTTCTTTTCAAGGTCAACTGCGAGTTTTGGGAGAACTTTCGGGTTCACATGCGGGATCTCGATCGTCTGCCGGGTAGTAAGGTGGATCATGTCCTTACCATACTTTTTCATAATTTTTGCGATTCCCTGGACCTGCCCCAACGTAACAATACCTGCTGGAATTCTTGTACGGACGGTGCAGAAGTCCGCGTCCCGCTCGGTAATGACACCACCCTTCATGTGTACCTCGGTATTACGTTTCATCTTGATCACTCTTACCCCTGTCTCGTTCTTAAACTGTATGATAGTTCAGGCTAATCCAGGCATTTTCGATTTTCAGATTAATACGACCGCTATAATGACAAAGGCCCTGGTTATCTCATTTGAGGCACCGACAACATCGCCATTCACCCCGCCAAAAGCTTTTGTGGAGACTGCAAGCAGGATAACTGGTACGACAACCATGAGTACTGCTGCCGCAACAAGTTTCAGGGGTGAAACTGGTAAAAACGCAAGGGGTATACAGAGAATGGCGGCGTAAATCAGAAACGCGGGATGACTCTGTTCATGGAGATATGCATGGATCCCCTTGCGGAATGGTATGCCCGACACCGTGAGAACGACCATTGAAAATTTAGCACACACCTCCGACAGGATAAGGACCCAGATGATGGGATATGCAGCCTGCAGACCTGCCCATGTTATCAGGACGATTGAGATAGCAAGGGCAAATGCACCGGTGCCAATCTGCCGGTCAGTGAGGGCGCTGATACGTCGTTCGCTTCCCCCGTGAGCCATCAGGCCATCACCCAGGTCGAGGAGGCCATCGAAATGATTGCATCCTGTTATAAGGAGAAGACCGGCAATTGCAACCGCCGCTGCGATTGCAGGATCTGCTATCCAGAAGGATACAAGGGCTGCGAATCCTCCTGTTATGTAACCTGCAACGGGATATAACCATGTCCTTTTTGCAAAGTACTCAAATTCCTGCGCTTTACCGAGTGGTAAGACCGTGCAGAATTGTAACAGGGCGATGAATCGATTTCAGGCACATTCAAAACATTCTGTATAAAGGCGTGAGGTACATCCTGCAATCAGGCCGGCAACGGCATCATCAAGGAACGGACCGAGAGTCCCGAGGATCCCTGGCTTTTTCTGGTCGTAGCGGGTGAATTCAAACCTGGCATAGGTGCCTCCGATGCACTCGGCTATTGCCATACCAATTATCTCATCCGAAAGCAGGAAGACCGGGTCGTCTTTAATCTCTGAGTTCTTCCGTTTCCAGTAAAGTTCGTCTTCAAGGAGGATGGCCCCAAGCAGCAGGGATGAGACATTCGGGTCCCTGAAGTTCTTCGTTATTTTCATGTGCAGCACGGTACGTGCCTCTTCAGGATCCATCCCATGTCCGACGTACAACTCCATCGCACTGTCGACGATTGCGCCCGGGGTCACTCCTTTCTCAAGCAGGCGCTGCTCAATTTCAAACATTACATAGTAGTTCTCCCGCCTGTAATTATAGAGTGCGATTTACAAGTCAGGGTATCATTTTTTCGTTGGACAGAATCTGTCCGATTCTCCCGGGATACCTTGAAGATAAAAAAGCCCGTGATAGTAAAGGTATACGGGGCGGAGGCACATTTCGTCCATCAGGTGGTATTAAGAATGGCATTTGTTACCCCTCACGGGTTGAAAAGAGCAGATAACCCACTTTTTGTTGGTATCCTGGCAAACACCATGCTTTCCGCGGTCCCAGGTGTTTCCGGTGCAGGGCCGACCGCGGAGAAAACCCTTCTCACACCGGTTCTCGATGCCGAGCTGATTACGAACGGGACCATCACCAGCATGCCAGTCCGGCCAAATACTCCTACCGGCTGCCCGACACCCGCGACAATTACAAGGGCCGTCATGGAACTCCTTGAAATGACCCCGCTTTTTATTAATGCAGGGCTTGTGCATACCCCGACGGTTCCCTGTCTTGATCTCTACGGATTCCCTGGCGAAGACCCAAGGTATTCGGATGCCGTGCCCGGGGCTAAGGATATTTTTTCAAAAGGCGAGTCCGTGGGCCGGCTATTATCGGGGTATTCAGATCTCCTTGTTCTTGGGGAGTGTGTTCCCGGAGGAACAACAACCGCGCTCTGCGTTTTACGGGCTCTCGGTTACCCTGCCCGCGTAAGCAGCAGTTACGTGACAAACCCTGTTGACACAAAGGAACAGATCTGGGATGCTGTTCGAGTGAGGGCTGGGACATTTAATCCCGAACACCCCCTTGAGATTGTCCGGGTTACCGGTGACCCGATGATGGTGGCTGCCGCGGGGATTGTCAGCGGCTGCAGAAGAAACGTGCTTCTTGCCGGGGGAACCCAGATGCTCGCAGTTGCTGCGATATTGAAAGCAATGGGAAAAGAGGTGCCCGGCATCGCTATGACCTGCTATGTCAGGAACGACCCCGGGGCAGACATTACGGGCATGGGACAGGCAATTGGTGCGAAAATTTACTCTGTCGACCCCGGCTTTGGAGAAATCGGGCACCCGGGCCTTGCACGATACTGCATTGGCGAGGTGAAGGAAGGGATGGGTGCCGGGGGAGCGATGTTCCTTGCAAACCTCCAGGGGTTCACGACCGAAGGTATCCGACACAAGATCTTTTCGACCGTAAGCAGGTACCATTGAACAGGACTTATCATCCCCGGCGACCAAACTTTTACCGCGAATGCTCCCAATCTATGTAGTCAATAATTTTGGTCAGTTTAACCACCTGATCCAGCGGATGCTTCGTGATCTCGATATTGACTCGGTCATGATAAACAACACCACCCCCCCGGATGAAGTAAGCGGCTCCTGCAGGGGAATTGTCCTCGGTGGAGGGCCGGCGATAGAGAGGGCCGGTAACTGCAGCGAATACTGCAAACTAGGTCTTCCAGTCCTAGGTATCTGCCTTGGACTCCATGTAATCGCTTCAACATTTGGCGGGAAGGTTGAACCCGGCAGGTCAGGGGGTTATGGTGCGGTTGACATCGAGATCATAGAGAATGACGGGATCCTCTCCGGTACCCGGAAAAAATCCGGGTATGGGCATCCCATGCCGACGAAGTTGTTACGGTCCCGCCGGGAGTTCACCAGGCTCGCTCAATCGGTGATATGTCGAAATGAAGCTTTAGCGCTCCCGGAAAAGCAGATATACGGTCTCCAGTGGCACCCCGAGGTGAGTCACAGTGAGAATGGGCGCCTCGTATACGAAAATTTCAACCAGATAACGCTCGGGCAATCCTGATAAGTAATCCGTCAGGATTTCTATGGACCGCAATTGTCAGGGCGAGGACGGCATTATCAGGCTGTGATCAGGAGCTGAACTGCGTGAAATGGTCCTTATGAGAGATAGCATGCTGGAACAGCTTTAGAATATATCGTGAGGGAATACACCAACAGTCTGCCACCAATAATGTGACGGTCCTGTTTGTGGTCGATGTTACGGGATCCAGGATAAATATATGAGTGAAGTAAGAATTGTCGGGACAGCACACGTCTCGCAGAAAAGTATCGAAGAGGTCCGGGAGGCAGTCCTGGAGTTTAATCCCGATGTAATCGCAGTGGAACTTGATCCACCCCGGTATGCAGCCGTGAAAAAACAGGCTGCTGCACCGGAATGTTTCTGAGGTCATTGAGGCAGGTAACTTCAATCAGCTCCTTGTACAGTGGATACTATCCTATCTCCAGCGTAAGGTAGGTCTGGACGTCGGCGTTGAACCCGGTGCAGAGATGAAAGCGGCAATAAGTGAGGCAGAGTCGCGGGGTGATCGGTATCGCGCTTATCGACAGGGACCTGCGTATCACGCTCCACCGTTTCTGGCATGCCCTGTCGCTCTTTGAGAAGATCAGGATGGTCTACATCCTCGCCGTTTCTGTCCTGAGTACCGGTGATGAGAAAATTGACGTCGAAGAACTCAAGAAACAGGATGTCATGGAGATGGCGATGGCCGAGTTCCGTAAATTCTCCCCGAACGGAGCCAGGGCCCTCATCGACGAACGTGATGCATATCTTGCAGACCAGATTATCCGTCTCCTGAAGAATTACGAGCGAGTCCTTGTTGTTATCGGTGCCGGTCATGTTGAAGGCGTGAAAAAGTTCCTTGATGCGCCTGAAACGCTTCCCCCGATAGAGGATCTTGTAAAGGATATCAAACCCGTGCCGTGGGGAAAAATATTCGGTATCGGGGTCACCCTTGTATTTGCCCTGTTTCTCGCGGCGATTGCATTTTCGGGTGTCGGGATGGGAGGTCCTCGCCATGGCGCTGATTTACTGGGTTGTCATCCATGGGGCGCTTACGGCAGTTTTCACCCTTGCGGCGAAAGGTCACCCGCTTTCTGCACTGACAGGATTTGCTGTGTCGTGGTTTACTGCATTAAATCCATTAATCGCAGCGGGCTGGTTCTGCTGCAATTGTCGAAGCAAAGATACGGAAACCTGCCCCATCGGACTTCAAGCGGATCTTCGAAGCAGAAAGTTTTACCGAAATGTGGAAAATCCCGCTGTTCCGCGTGGTCATCGTTGCAGCGATGGCAAATGTGGGGAGCACGATTGGAACCTTTGCGTACATCTTCTTCATTATCCCGATCCTCCATGTTGACCCCGGTGTAATTATTACCCAGGGTTTCGGTAACATGTGGACTGCCATTACCTCCCTTTTCGGTTAAGACCCGACCACTCTGCTATTTTTTAGTGGACTGTTTGATCCGGTTAAATGTTCCAACCGGAATAAAATTCAATTTTTCCCTTTTTACGAATTGTTACCTCAAAATAGGATAGATAAAAATAACGACGACGATCAATTGGGTTGCGCACCCCCTCCTAAAGATCCGGTAGAAGAATGTTTATCTCGATGCTGGACTATCCAGTCAGTACCAATAAACAATAAACCTGCTGAAGAATTTCTGGATGTGAGATTCGTGAAAGACCTTATATAAATTCTGTTTCATTGCATGCATTTTTGCGATAACATTTCTTGCAATGCCTGCTGTAGCGTCTCTTAATACGATTCCCCTGGGTGGAACCGCCTTTGTTGGAGAGGAGGGGCTCGACATACGCCAAACCGGTGTTACGACAGGATCCACGATAGCATGGTTTGGCAATGCAGATGTTCAGACAGGGGCGCCGACAACGACCTTCGTGGTTGACGATGCCAGGGCCTACTATATTGCGCCATCGTCATTTATTGGGAAAACCGGGCCATGGTATACCTTTCCCGGGCGAAAACTTGCATTCTACGTGGAAGATCCCACCCTGACCCTCCAGATATACGATGAGTCACTCGACTTCCAGGTAGTCGGGACAACTCGCTGGGTGCCCAAAGGGGACCAGATCGGTTTCCGTATTGTATCTAACATCTACCAGATGGCAAACCGGAATGTTGCTGGTGCACCGGTGACAATCCATATCCGATCTCCGGATGGTGCGGAATATTCCTCGGTTTCAGGTACCAGCCTCGTGGATATTCCTGTCGGGACATCACCGTATTCCACAGGTCCTGTATGGAGCACCGGGTCTTATTCATCGGGGACCTATTCGGTCTGGGCTGAGTGCAACGCAAACAGCATGAATGATAACTATAATGTGCCGGGAAAAACGATTACGCCGGTTACACCTCCCGGAAACCTGTTGATCCAGAGTATAAACCCACTTATTACCTCTTCATTGACGCCAACAACCATTAAACCGGTGCAGACCACGCCGCCTGCACCCGTTACAACCAGGGTGCCTGTTTCCCTGCCCGTTACAACCGTTGTAACAACCCGGATTGTAACATCGTTGACAAGCCCCCCACTAACAACAAACATCCCAACTACTCAAACCACCGTTCCGGTATCGAGAACGACGGTCCCTGCCCCCGGGGCAATCCTTGTAATTGTCAGTATAGGTGCAGGCCTTATCTGCCTTTCATGGAAAGGCCAACATTAATTTTTATTTGACCGAAAGAAAACATCCCAACATTTACTAACCTTTTTTAAAAGACAGGACCAATGGGATTTCATGAACCTTGGTACGACGATAATCAAGTGCCGCCATAGTGTCAGGAAATTTAAAGACACGAAAATTGAGGAATGGATCATCAGGGATGTCCTCGAATGTGCAAGACTTGCACCGACTGCCATGAATGTCCAGCCATGGCTTTTCGGAGCAATCACTGACCCGGACCTGAAGAAAAAAATGGCAGGACTGACCGATAATGGAAAATTTATCGCCGACGCCCCGGTCTGCTTTGTAATATTTGGTGAAAAGGTCGGCTAAATACTATCTTGAGGACTGCTGCGCAGCCACAGAAAATATGATCCTCGCGCTCCAGTCTTACGGTGTCGGCTCATGCTGGGTCGCCGGTGAAAAAAAGGACTACGCCGAAGCTGTCAGGAAACTACTTAAGGTGCCTGAATCATATGCCCTCGTCTCCATCCTGCCTGCTGGTTTTGCAGCGGATGTTACTCTCCCCGAGAAGAAGGATATCCGTACTATTACCTTCCTGGACTACTTTGGTGAGGACTGAACACCAGATAAAGTGGGATTTTCGGGATCCTATTGATATCTTTTTGTAAATCCAGTCGAACTGTGCATCTCATGGAAGTTGCGGCCACCTCCGGCCTTATTGTTCCCCTGTACGAAGAACAACAAATCCTGGAAATATCCCGATCCCAGTAAGTCTTAACATCACTCACTTCACATTCCTCTTTGATGAACAAGCCCGTTCTGCAGGTGGCGCTCGATCTATTAGAACTGGACCGGGCACTTGTAATTGCGAAAGAGTCCGTTCTGGGAGGGGCTGACTGGATCGAAGCCGGAACCCCCCTCATTAAAAGCGAGGGTATGGCTGCAGTCCGTGCCCTTGCAGAACAGTTCCCGGACCGGACCATCGTCGCCGATATGAAAGTTGCCGATACCGGTGCGATGGAAGTCGAAATGGCAGCGAAGGCAGGTGCGACCATCATCTGTCTGCTCGGTGACGCCGACGATACAGTCATTGCCGATGCCGTCAGGGCCGCTTCTGCATTCGGGGTAAGGCTGATGGCGGACCTGATTAATACAAGGAATCCGGTGAGCCAGGGCGAAAGAACTTGAGGATCTTGGTATCGATATCATTGTGGCCCATGTTGGGATCGACCAGCAGATGGTCGGCAAAAGTTCCCTCGACCTCCTTGTCTCACTGGTTGGAAGTATTACCGTTCCCATCGCTGTTGCCGGCGGTCTTGACAGTTCCACTGCAACTGAAGCCGTCAGGTCGGGGGCCGATATCGTCATTATTGGCGGGTGGATAACCCGTTCTGCAGACGTGAAAACCAGCACCTCCCTGATAAGGTCTTCAATTGACTCGCCTGGTGATACAATCCCATCGGCATCCACGGTCAGCGAGAGTGTCCGTGACATCTTCCAAAAGGTTTCATCCCCTAACATCTCCGACGCGATGCACCGGAAGGGGGCCATGAACGGCATTTTTTCCTTGTGTGGAGACGTGAAAATGATCGGGCAGGCGGTTACCGTACAGACATTTGCAGGGGATTGGGCCAAACCTGTCGAAGCGATCGACAAGGCGATGCCAGGAGATGTAATCGTGATCAATAATGATGCCGGGACCCATGTTGCCCCCTGGGGAGAACTTGCCACGATGAGCTGCATGACAAAAGGAGTATCGGGAGTCGTTATCGATGGTGCCGTCCGTGACGTTGACGATATTAGGCGGTTAAAGTTCCCGGTTTTTGCAAGGGCAACGGTCCCGAATGCCGGTGAACCCAAGGGACTTGGGGAGATTAATGCAGAGATCTCATGCTGCGGGCAGACCGTCAGGCCGGGAGACTGGATAATAGGGGACGAGAGCGGGGTTGTGGTGGTCCCGAAAGAACGTGCCTACGAGGTTGCCCGCCGTGCCCTCGAGGTAAAAAAGACGGAAGAGCGGATCAGGGAAGAGATTCGCCGGGGCAGCACCCTCTCCCAGGTCTCGGCACTTTCTAAATGGGAGAAAAAGAGATAGGCCGGATCCAGCTGATGTAACGATCAGCTGAAGATTTTCGCTTCTATCAGCGTTCCACCCTGGGTAAGGATGCGTCTGACGGCCTCATCAACGTGGTCGACCCTGATAATCAGGACTGCGGCTTCTTTTCCGGAATAGGCATAGGCATATTCCATATTAATCCCAGCCTCACCCAGAAGCTCTGGCAATCTCAAAAAGACCTCCTGGCTGGTCCTTCATTTTTACTGCGATCACGTCTGTGAACGCCACGTTATAGCCAAGAGACGTAAGTTTCTTAAATGCCTTGTCGGGGTGGTTGACAAGTGCCCGTACGACCCCGAACCCGTCAGCCTCTGCGATGGAAAACGCGAGGATGTTTATTTTTTCCTCCTGGAATGCCTTTGCTATGGATGCCAGCCTTCCCGGTTTGTTCTCGGAGAAAACCGAGATCTGCCTGATGATATAGTCCTTTACCTCCATGGTTACAGATTCCTCCTGTCAATAACCTTCTTTGATTTTCCTTCGAACCGGGGTAGTGACCCTGGCTCGACCAGTTCAACATTTACGCTAACATTAAGGGCATTACGGAGTTTGTGCTCTACATTGGACCTGATCTGCATCAGGTCGTTGATTTTGTCTGAAAATGCATCTTTTGAGATCTCGACCCGTACGAGCATATCGTCAAGCGCGCCCCGGCGATCGACCACGATCTGAAAGTGCTGCCCTACTTCGGGGATCGACATCAGAGTATGTTCCACCTGGGATGGGAAGACATTGATTCCCCTGATAATCAGCATATCATCAACCCTTCCCTGGATGCGCCGGACACGCGGATGGGTCCGCCCACATGCACAGGGCTCCTCGTCAAGGACGGATACATCCCCTATCCGGAACCTGATCATCGGGAGTGCTTCTTTCTGGAGCATTGTGATTACGAGTTCCCCTCTTTCCCCAGGCGCCATTGTCTCTCCGGTATCCTTGTCGAGCACTTCGACGAGGGCCAGGTCGGACCATATGTGGAATCCTTTCTGCTCCGTGCATTCAACGAACATCGGACCCGAAAGTTCACTGGTCCCATAGATGTCATATGCCCTGATTCCCAGCCATTCCTGCATCCGGGACCGCATCAGGTCGGTCCATGGCTCCGCACCAAGAATGCCGGTCGTGAGATCCGTGTCTTTCTTGATACTAATGCCCATCTTCTCTGCGACCTCTCCCATATGGAGAAGATATGAAGGTGTGCAACAGATTGCGGTCGCATGTAGGTCCTGCATGAGTTCGATCTGCCGCTCGGTATTTCCGACACTTGTCGGTAGGACGGTGGCCCCAATCCTTTCCGCACCATAGTGAAGCCCAAGTCCCCCGGTGAACAACCCATACCCATAACTCACTTGTATCACGTCGCCCCGGCCGAGCCCGCACGAGACAAGGCCCCGGGCCAGCGAGACGGTCCAGTTATCAAGATCATGCGCGGTATATCCGACCACGGTAGGTTTTCCGGTAGTTCCGGATGAAACATGGTACCTGACCAACTCATCCCTTGTGGCAGTGAAAAGCTGGTCCGGGTAATTATCCCGAAGATCCGCCTTGTACATGAAAGGGAGTTTTTTAACGTCGGCAAGAGTGGTTATGTCATCGGGATGGATCTTTGCCTGTTTCATCCGGTCATGATAAAATGGGGAAAAGCTATATAACCGGTTCACAAGGGTCTTCAGCAGGCGGTACTGGAGTTTCCTGATATCTTCCTTCGGCATTTGCTCGATTGTCGGGTCCCACATCACCATAGTTACATGTCACCTCTTCGATCGATTACCCTTTTTGCTTTCCCTTCAAACCTCGGGAGGGAACCAGGTTCGACCAATTTTACCGATGTCCGGAGTTCAAGCACATCCCGAAGGCCTTTTACGACTTTCGCCTGGATCCTTGCGAGGTCCTGGAGTTCACCATGGAAATACTCACGGTTCATCTCGACCTCGATTGACATCTCATCAAGGTGGTTGACCCGGTCGATGTATACCATAAACTGGTTTCCAACCTCTGGCATGGAAAGAAGAACATGTTCAATCTGTGATGGAAAGACGTTTATTCCCCTGATTACAAGCATATCATCACTTCTACCCGTAATTCTTCCGATCTTCGGCATACGCCTGCACAGGCACCCATCCTCCATCCTGAAGGTAACGTCACCTGTCCGGTACCTGAGCAATGGCATAGCCTCCTTTAACAGGGGTGTTACGACGAGTTCCCCACGCTCCCCGCTATCCAGTACTTCTCCTGTCTGCGGATTGATTATCTCGACAAGGTAGTAGTCATGCCAGATATGAAGACCGTTCCTTTCCGTGCATTCGAATGCAACTCCAGGCCCGAATAATTCTGAAAGGCCATAAGAATCGTACGCCGTCACCCCGAGTTTTTCTTCGAGCTCCGATCTCATCGATTCAGACCATGGTTCGGCTCCAAAGATCCCGGTTTTCAAAGAAGGAAGGTCTGCATGTCGTTCCTCTGCAACCTCTGCCAGATGCATTGCATAACTTGGTGTACAATGAATTGCTGTAACCCCGAAATCCTGGATCATTTCTATCTGTCGTGTTGTATTACCCGTTGCACTCGGGATCACCGTCATCCCGATCTTTTCAGCACCGTAGTGGAATCCCAGGCCACCGGTAAACATGCCATAATTAACCATATTCTGGAATACGTCATTTTCCCCAAGTCCGATCATCGTCATATTCCTTGCGATAAGCTCCGACCAGGCCTCCAGATCATTCCTGGTATAGCAGACTACTGTCGGTTTACCGGTTGTCCCGGAAGTTGTATGTATCCTGACTACATGTTTAAGCGGTACTGCCAGAAATCCAAAGGGATAACCGCTTCTGAGATCCTGTTTCTTTGTAAAAGGAAGTTTCCTGACATCTTCGAGTGTCCGGATGTCAGATACCCTGATCCCAGATTCAGAAAACTGGTTGCGGTAAAATTCTATATTCTGAGCACTTTTCAACGTTTTTTTCAGTCGTTTCAGCTGGAGTATTGCCAGTTCATCCGGCGCCAGCGTTTCTTTACCTTCATCCCAGAACATTCCCTGCATCTCCTCCCGGAACCGATCTGAGTTCAAACGATCTCCCGGATGTTATTCGGATTCTCATCCTATCACCGAACCAAAATTTCCTGCTCAAATCCTGCCGGATTTCGGTTATATCTCAAAACAATATTATCGCGGCGTGTATATAAGGTTGTCAAAACACGGCATGGTGTTAATGGAACCATGGCACGATTCTGTAACCGATCCTCCTCCCTTCAGATAATTGCGGGGACACACGTCGCAGTGGTATTTGTCCTTCCGATTTAATGACTGTTCTTTTACATAATCTCCTGTCAGCAGTAACCGATTGTATCAATGTAAAAAAACGATGCCTTAATTTATTGGTGTCACGTTTTTAATAGTTATAGAGGCTCGAATACTGGCTTTTTAGGAAAGGAATCACGTGGATGTCCCCTGGCTTGTAGTGGCCGGTTTTGGTGCCCATATCAAATCGACACGGAACACATTGTTCGTGCAAAAAGAAGGAATAACCGAGGAATACCCGCTTGAGTCAATACGTCATCTCCTGATCATTGGTGGCCATACCCTCCATACACCTGCCATAGCGAACCTTGTGAAAAAAGGGGCCCGGTTATCATTTTTTGAAGCTGATGGTAAACCAATTGGAACAATTCGTCCGTTCGATAGCAAGGATGAGGAGAAATTTTCAAAAATCCAGAAGGACGAACCGAATTATCGTTATGCTGTTTCGATAGCAAGGGCCTCAATGAAATCCAAAACCCTCCTTATCGGGAGACTTGGTGAAATTGTGGGCAGTGAACTTTTTTATGAAGGAGAATTACAAATTTTTTCAAATGCGTTTGATGAACTGGAATATCTCATCAAAATCAGCGAGATCCGGAGGATCGAGCGACTGACTAACGATATGTACTACGAAGTCCTTTCACGCGCACTCCCCCTGAGTTTGGGTTCAGGCGGCGGACTGACAGGCCATACCACGATCCTGTCAATTCGATATTCGCATTTGGTTATGCAATGTTATTTGGGAATGTTATGTTCTCAGTAACCGGGGCCAGTCTTGATCCCGATATCGGCATGTTGAACCGTGGCAAATCAGCTCTAGTCTATGATATCATGGAACCCTTTAAGGCAGACATGATTGACAGGGAAGCAATCAGGTTCGTCAGGGAGGATCTCCTCGAGCAGGACTTCGAGCGCGGCCCCACCCGGTGTATTCTTTCTGACCCCTGCATGAAAGAACTGATCCAACTTTTCCATGGAACCATTAACCAGGATCTCATTGATCGTCAGGTGGCAACCCTGCGCCAGTCTCTACTGGAAAAAACAGATTACATCATTGAGCGGTAAAAATTCCACCTTTTTTATTGATCCGATTTTTTTCAGTTATTATATGACCTGGTGTCGATTACAACCAATTTTCGTTGTACTTGTACTACCCTCAGTGGCCGACAAGGACGCATTTTATAATCCAGGACTGGTTTTGGTAAAAATCGTTCATACTATTAATAAAAGAACGTCCCGTCGGTGTTTAAGCGGCTAGCAATATTGTATAGCAATATAAGGTTTATAATAGAGTATGTGTGCAGAAGACCCGGAGGAAAAAAATGTGGAATCTTTTTGAATTTAAACAGAAATGAGTAATATCTGGCTGATTTAACTTTATTAAATTGATTTTAGACTCTCGTAATTTTTTTAAAACACCGGAATACTGAAAACATGAATTCTTTTTATTAAATCAATCATGGACATGATAAAGAAAAAGCGAGAAAGAGCCAATGATTAATAATAATAACAATTCTTCATCAGATATTTGGTTTGATTACGGAGAACTCGTTAAACTCCTGAAATTCCAGGTCTGTTGTCTTCATATCCCTGATTACCGCACGCGGACAACCATATATCATAGATATAAACTTATCAAGGACAATTTTTTCTCCGGTTGAGAGAATACGGACCGAACCGTCCGGAAGGTTCATCACCTCGCCACGAATGTTAAGTTTCTGTGCAATTCGTTTAACACAACTCCGGAATCCGACTTTCTGGACCTTTCCCGATACATGGATCTCTATTGTCTGCATTCTCATATTCTCCGGGCCAGATCTTCTTCATTACCAGGGATCCGGTCTCCGGGCAAGGAATTATTTGTTCTTAGTCTTTGAATATGCACTAAAAATCTGCCCCCATTGCAAAGAATTCCGGGTGGTGGCAGGATGGTGTTTCCTCATACCAAATCATCAAACGGGCAATATCGCACTGCTGCATGAAAATGTCCATGTTCCGAGACTCCGATCCTGGTGGAAACAACCACACGTAATTCAATGGTCGTATAACAGTTTGAGTTAAGACAAATGTCATATAAGAGTTTCTCTTTTGAGTTCATCCGGAGAACCGATCGGAAAAACCAGGATCTGATTCATATTTTCAAAAGTACGGATGAATGCCCCGGATTCAGGGATTGGAAAAGAGTTAAATCATTCAGACGTTGTTACCGGGGCCGATATATTCCATTATCTCCTGGTAAAATTGTCTGGCCGAGTCCGGTTCAGACGATTCCACCATCACGCGGACGAGGGGTTCTGTTCCTGATGGCCTGATGAGTGCCCAGGCATCGCCCTTCGTTATCCGAAGACCGTCTGTCAGGTCGATCTGATAACCCTTGCATGACTTCCTAAGCTGTTCGATAAGACGCTCCGGAGTCGCTGTCCGGATTTTTTCTTTTATCATATGGAACCGTGGTAGTTATCGATAAGCTTTGATAACGGGAGCCCTGAACTGGCAAGAATTGCGACCATCATCGTGGCAGTCATACCCCCATCACGGCAGAACTGGTGATCGGGAAAGATTAGACCACCATTCCCTTCTCCACCAAATACGACTTTTTCCCCCTTATCAAGAAGGTCTCTCATGGTCCTGGCTACATAAATGCTACCGACGGGGGTATACACAACAGATCCCCCGTGCTTTTTCACAACAGTCTCTACAAGCAGGGATGAACTGACCGGTGTGACGACCACCCCACACCTCGTGCTGCAGATGTAATCTGCTATAAGGGCGAATTCCTGGTTTTCTTCGATAAAGTGGCCATTTTCATCAACAAATACTGCCCTGTCCGCATCGCCGTCATGAGCTACCCCGAACGCCGATCCGGTCGACCTGACAAGATCGGCCAGCCCCTTAAGCCCGTCGAGGGAAGGTTCAGGGAGACGACCGGGAAAATGACCGTCGACCTGGGCATTAATCGAGAATACCCGGCACCCAAGGCCGGTCAGGATTTTTGGCGTTGTGACCGAGGCAGCGCCGCACCCGGGGTCGACCACGACCGACATATTATTACCGATATTTTCAGGCACCGACCGGATTATCGCATCGGTATATGAATCGACCAGCCCGGTGGCAATAGTCCCGGAACCGACATGTTCCCAGGTCTGTATATCGAAACTCCTTGAAAATATACGCTCTTCGAGGAGAACCGTCTGCTCGTCTCCCATCTCGGTACCGTCAGGTTCGATAATTTTAACCCCGTTATATTCCGGGGGATTATGCGAGGCGGTGATCATCGCGCCGCCATCAAAGTGGTGCATCACGATGTACTGGAGGGCCGGTGTCGGAAGCATGCCACAATCTACCACATCACATCCCGTTGCCATCAGCCCTGCTTTTACGGCATTTGCGAGACTTTCCCCGGACGTTCTTGAGTCCCTGCCTACTGCAATACGGCCTTTACGCATCGATCCGAATGCGAGACCGATCGAGAGGACAAGTTCGGGTGTCATGTCCTTTCCGACAATGCCCCTGACACCGTTCGTCCCGAACAATCGTTTTTGTAATTTTTCTACTGCCATTTTTCCATTGACTCCGGGGAGGTTCTGTTATCTTACAGGTCCAGGTATTACTGGTGCTGCGAATTACCTGTTGTAGCGTATCAGTACATCTCCTTTTTTAACGGAAATAAGTTCGGCAGGTTGAGATGATGTTTCCTCCAGATGAATACCAATACCTGTTGCAATACCCGGGATGAAAAAAAAAGATATCAGATATCCAATCTGTTCGCCAAAATATCCCATTCATCGAGGGAATTCAACAAATCTTGGAAAATTAAATTTTTCCGGCCAAATAAATCAGGTAAATTGGCCCGGCTGGTCGGGATCACTCCGGAAACGTGCGACCTGCACCCATATGGGGACACCGTTTATTTTTTTGATGGTCCAGAATCCATAGACTGCATATGCCCGGTCCCCTGATTCGACAAATTTTGTCCACCCGGTAACACCGTAATAATAGCCAGCTGTTAATTCGACAACTTTCTTCAATTGATCGTACGATGTATCCTGCGAATTCAGGAGCGACTGTGCGGCAATTATCGTTGCATCATAAGCCGCAAGGGAATACGGGTCTGGGGCAACCCCTGTCGTTTCCTGGATCCTTTGTTTAACATCTTGGAATCCTCCGGATTCATCCTCTTCTCCGTAGACCGGGCTGTAAAACCCGGTAATTTCAGCAAAACCGGCAGCGGATACATTTTTTACCAGCGCATCGGATTTTGCCGCACCATCACTCCCGAACCATTTTACGGTTGCAAGGGCCGGGTAAACCGAGGCGCCGGACAGGAGTGGGACCATTTCATCGAAGCCGATTGCATACACCCCTACAGAATTGTTACCATATTGCTGCCGTGCCGAAATAATCCGGTCCGACAGGTTCGTAAGGACCGGCGTGAAGTCCCTCGTACCCGGTTCAAAAAAATAACCGCCCAAAACAATTCCTCCATTTTGTTCGAAACGGGATTTAGTCGCATTTAACAGGCCTTTACCCCACATATCATTTCTGGCTACCGGGATAATTACCCTGATTACGGACTTGTTAAGGTACCCGGCCATTGCTTCTCCTTGTCGTGTGTCATCCGGTACTAACCTGAACACGTTGTCACCGGGAACAGAAAGAGCCGGGGATGTGCTCGCATAGCCGATGATAACGACTCCATGCTGGTCCGCCCAGTCTTTTACGGCGGCGATTTCTGCACTGGTGGCAGGACCGACGACAATCCGGGCACCTTCCTGTTGTAATTTCTTTATTTTATCTAAGGCGATTGTGGGGTCTGTCCCGGTGTCTTCCACTAAAAGGCGAACCCTGTGACTGGATCCCATTGATGCCAGGTTTGCATTAGTATCGTTTGCCGCGAGGGCTATCGCAGCATTGAAGTTTACTCCTTTTGAGCTCCAATCCCCGGTGAGCGGGACCAGGGCCCCGATAACGGTGTCCTTTGACTTTGTGCCGGATGATGTTTCCATGCATCCGCACAGGATGATCCCGGTAACCAGTAATCCGGCAACAAAAAAAGCCCCTGTTTTCATATACTACCAAAAAGGGAACCGACAAGTAAAATATCTTATGTTTTTCTGTCCAAGGAAATGGTTACCCGAGGGGAGATCAGTTGAAAAAATTGTGTATCGGTCTATTCATTTGCCCGGATTTGTTTCTTCGGTTTTTTCAACATCAGCATTTTCAGGGGTTGTACCCGTGCGGGCATGAGACGCGGCCCGGTCCCTGTTCTCGTTCTCTACAAGGTTTTCAGCTGCCGGGACCGTCGTTTGGGCAAAGGGTTCGATTCTGCCACTATTCTCGTTTTCCGCCAAGTCCGTAGCCCCAGTGTCTGTTGGCTGATTATGAGGTTCGAACCCGTCATTATCTCCGGTTTCTGCAGGGGATTCAACTTCCGGAGTGGTTGTCAGACTGAATATTAGGCTTCTGCCTGTCTCTTTCCTCGGTTTCAGCCAGGTCTGCAACTGCCCTTTTTTCAAGCATGATCCGTGCGGCCTCGCCTACCCCTCTCATGACCCTCGTGATCCGGTCCTCGATATCGATCTCTTCGTCGATGTCAAGCGATGTCCCTTCCACTTCGAGGAGGAACCGTGCAACTTCACTCGACTCGAACAGCATGTCGTCGAGTTCATCGGGTGTAAAGAACCCGCACATTGCTCCATAAAAAAACGTGGCACCCGCTTTGTTCACTTTTTTCTTAAAAGAATTCCTTGCCTGGTTGACCGCCTGGGGGGAATACGGTTCCTGCATGAACGGGACAAGTTCAGGCAGGTGCTGGCCGATAAATGTCATCTCTGCGCCGCCACGAGTCCTGAAATCAGTACAAAGTCTCGCGAGTGCCCACTCCCTTGCCGTGATGTAGGTCCTTTTCCTAAGAAATTCGTTGACCCGTCGGTAGGTCGCACCGTCTACCTTCTTAAACTTGGAGTATTTGCTGATTTCTGGCTTGCGGACGGTCTCTTCCATTAATAATACGGTTTGATACGATTGGTTATTATAAGATTTGCCATTTTGGGCCTTCCGAAGGGATCAAAAATACCCTTTTCCCATATAGCAACATATAGTTTATTTACGAAATGGATGAATTGTGGCGTAATATGGGTAATACTTTAAAATATCGGTTATTATTAAAATCCGCGGCTTTTGGTGGATAATATTAGGGGCTAATTTGGCGTTTGAATAGGCTGCAATGGCCGGCACTGTATCAGAAAGAGATGTGTTAAGATTTTGCATCTCTACCACAAGGATGAACTATTATCAACTCAGTTTTGTCAAGCGGATCAGATAAGATATCTTCTCGGAATGGGTGAAAATTAAGGATAGGAAAAAAATGACACACACATGGACTATTTGTTTTTGAAACGTTTTTGATAAAATCTTCCGATTTCTGTTAATTCTAAATTACTTAATGCTCATGGGGCTCCCCGGTTAGGATATAGGATGGACTGGAATCCCTGGTTTATTAATAATATTGTCAGAATCCTGCCCCCAGGGAATTATCCTATTGGGGGTGGTTCGGGAGGAGGTGAAACCCCCTCCTGTCTGAAAATTTAGGTTTAATGTTCACATTAGTAAAGAATTCCTTCAAAAGCGATCTTCTTAAACAATAATCAATTGAATGGCCTTGTAGAAATCCTATCTTTTAAAAAATCAATAGCCTCGACCGAAAGATCTAAGGTACAAGGGCCCCTTAAGTTTTTATGTTAACAAAGACCAAGGAGCCGATATAATTGTCAACGAACAATTATATCAGGTTTGTTGACCTCGCGACCCAGGTGATCAGAGAATCAAGAATACCCCGATATTCCTGTAAATATTCTAAAAAGACGTATAATCAGCACCAATTGTTGCTTTTAATCCTTTTGAAGGAATATATTGGAGAAGACAATCGAGATACCGTTGAACTTCTGGATTTGATGGACGAAATAAAGGGGCAGATTCAGTTAAACGAAGTACCGCATTTCACAACTCTTCAAAAATTTTCCCAACGAATTAACTCAATAACCTTCAAGAGATTGCTAAATAGGCTCGTTAAATTGTTTTATGACTGGGGTGAACGAATCCCATGCGCGGCTATTGATTCGACCGGATTTACCAGTTCGTACACTAGTCAATATTATTCATGGAGAACCGGTAAAACAAGGAAAAGATTCCTGAAAACATCCATTTCTGTTGATACCGATCTTCAAATAATTACTGGATTCAAAATATCCCAAAATCCCGTCCATGATATTCCTCATGCTAAAAGTTACTCAAACAATGCCAGAGGACGAGGAAATCAAATGTTTTCGTCATGGATAAGGGCTATGATTCAGAAAATATTCACCGTAATGATCCGGGATGATTTACAATCATTTTCAATTATCCCGGTCAAAAAACGTAAGCGGAAACGAATAATGGGGCATTATACGCGCGAACTGGCGAGGTTTCATTTGATGAACATCTTTATCATCGTCGTAATCTGGTCGAAACTGCATTCTCTGTTTTTAAAAGAAGGTTCGGATGATGTCTAAAATCTCGAAAATACCGCAACCATGTGAAAGAAATTAAGATTAAAATCATCCTTTACAACATCGGTAAAATTCCTCAATCATTTTTTATTTTCATTAAGATTGAGGAATTCTACAGAGCCAAAAAATAAGCGATTAAAACAGCTATTAATTGCGGTTTACATGTTTTTTTCACAAATTAATAGAGCGATAGATTCCCATAAAGTAATTGAAAAGGAGCCAGATTTGCTTGCGATGAATCAGAGTCTTGGAGATCTTGGGAACGAAGCAAAGGAAATAGTAAAACCAGATTTTATTAATGAACTAGGTGGTATAAGGTTTATTTAGAGAGTTCTACCCTTCATAATTAATTTGAGTTACATTGATATCTACTGACAATTCCCTCAGAAGGGTTTAATGGGCCACGAATTGTAACCCTTCATCTGCTAAAGAATAGTGTAATTGGGGTTTAATCGAAAAAATTCCGTTTGTGAGGTAAATTGGCGATATCTTCATAGTCTATTGTTAGAATCAAGGAAGGTATTCCATCAATTACTTCATTTTCACGTTCAGGGAAAGAAAATATTATAATATTCTCGTCAATTTGGGGTTGAGATTTCAGACTCTAATAGCAATAAAGTACAAAAAATGAAATTTATAAAATGAGGGATTAAAATATAATTTTGATCTGATTTTATGTTTAAAGGGAGAATGCAGTCAAAAGGATCGAGGTCTTTTAGGTATTATCATAAACGTGCATGGCGTTACTGGCTTTAAAACCAGTCCTACCGTGATCGAAAAATATTTTTGACTCCATTAGGAAGGCGAGATTTTGGTTAGAAAAAATTAAAATCGAAATCCCAACATATTTTGATATTTTTCGCTGAAGCCAATCCAATGTTAAGTATCTTCATTCGTGTATCATGCATGAATTTACTTGTATCAAATGGTTCGTCCCTTAAATAACAATGAAAATCACCTGGCTCATTTATTGTATCCTCCCAATGAAATTTCAAAAAATTATGAGATTGAATGATGAGCATAGGTTGATAGACAGATATTCTTTGCTCTTTCATCTCCATGAGAGTGTAAAAAAGAATAATAAATAAAAACGATTCCAATATCATTCAAGATCCCCCTCAAAATTAGGACAATATTCAACCCAATAATTATAATTAAAAAAAAATTAAAATCCAATTTCGTTCAATCTTTTTGATAACCTTCATAATATTTATGCTATATTTATTCGTTAATATATATCTCCTCTATTAATTACTGATATGTAAAAAATTGATGATTAATTAAAAAAATAAAGCCATTAGTTTAGTTATTTATCTATGCCGGCTCCCCCCAATTGGATCGCTTCCTGGACAAATTTCTCCGGCCGGTTTACCTCTGGATGAAGATCCGGCCGGCCGGGTTCCAGACAATCAAAACCCGAAAATACCCACGTCCGGAGGGGACTAAATACTTCCCGTTTTTTCCCGTTAAATCCAAGTTAAACGATTTTGAAGACATATCCGGGTGTAATAATCCAGTTTTAATCTGGCGATCGAATATCCTCACCTGATCCATACCGCGGATCCCCCGCCGTTTTCGCACCAGAAATGAGACTTCAAGAATCAGTATTTCGTGCTGATTTTCTGCATTAATGGTGAGGGTGAGGGCGATCTGGATCATCTGATCCCGATTATTCATTTTTAGGATCAGTGTATGGAAATGACCTTGTAGGGTCTTTGATGGGAACACCCGAATAAGAGAATTCAAATTATATTACCCCGTTTAACAGTTTCCCCTTGAAATGTAGGAGTAAATCTAAAGGTGAACGTTCAGAATGTTCTATGATCTCATCGGGGAAATCATTATTCATAGTGTCCACCCCAATTTCTGAAATACCATTGTTTTGCTTAGATATCCCTTATATGGCTTAGGTTCATAACTCGGGGTGGCCGACTGGAAGAGTGAAAATATTTCTCCTTGCTAACCATGAGTCCAACAAGGGAGAGCTAACCCCAAGTACGGTATCTGTGCGGAATGTACAATGATCGCGTACTCAAATTCTCCAGTTTTGCAACCCGGAGTATGCCAATTCATCGCGACCCCGTTTTGGAGACGCCGTAGCATCTCTAAACAGCTGAAAAAGATCCAGAAAACGGAGCAAAGGTCCGAAAACGCCTCCTTGTGCCGTTGAATGAGGATTACATCGAAGCCTGACGTTAACGGCAGTTATTGAGCGGATAATGGCCCCGTATTATCGTTTGTTTTCCACACGTTTTTTTTGGGCATTTCAGAACCACCAGGGCCGTTGACTCCACTTGTATGGTTGGCCTCCCTGCCCAGGCCAGATGGGTTGAAAGGAGAATGTGCAAGAGATCATCACTCCTATCAGAATACAATTTTCGGATGTCTCCCGGTAACAATTCCCGCCTAACCGTACTTGCGCAGAATAGGTATTCTACGCAAAACCTTTATATGTGTCCTGAATAAAGAATAGACCATGCAGGGTGGTTATTTCTCGGAGTGGCTCAATCGCTACGAATACTACCTCAGAATGCGGAATTATTCCCCCCGGACTATCATCAGCTATGAGCAGGTAGTAAAACAATTTGCCTACTACCTGTGGCTCCGGAGAAACAGCAACCCCGAGAAGCTTCAGGACCTTTGGAAGGATTACGCAAATGCCCGCCTCGACACTGATGTAGAGGTGGAGCCGGTTATGCTCACCGACTTCCTGACATTTATGAACTCGGTCCGTAACTACAAACCAAAAACACTCCACCGGATGATCTCCACGCTTACCTCTTTTTACCGGTTCCTCTATACCCAGGGGGCACTGGCTTCCAATCCCATGTTCGGGGTTGAGCGGCCGAGAATAAAGGAACAGGAATTGCGGTACCTGAAACACAGCCAGGTGCTCCGGTTGATTGCCTCGATTCCTGATGCAAGGGAAAAACTGATTGTGCGGACCATCTACGCAACAGGAGTCAGGATATCCGAACTCTGTAATATGAATATCGAGGATATTGATTTTGAGGAGCAGACAATCCGGATAAAGGGGAAAGGCGGTAAGATACGGACTGTCTTTGTCGATCCGGAGACGCTCCGGGAGATGGAGCCCTTCATCGGGAACAGGATCGAAGGACCGCTTTTTGTCGGGCAGCAGGGGCACCATATCTCCCCTAGAACAGTCCAGCACCTGTTTGAAAAATATGCCCCCGATGGAATTACCCCTCACAAAATCCGGCATAGTTATGCAAGCGAGCTGTTCCGCAGGTCAAAAAACCTCCGCGTTGTCCAGGAAAACCTCGGCCACTCTTCGATCAAGACAACGGAGATCTACCTCCATACGGACCTGGACGAGCGGAAGCGTGTCTACCAGCAATATTTCCCGCTTTCGGACGAGCCGGATAAGACTGATAAGGACAAGGGAACAGGTAAGAATGATTCAGGTTCAGAAAAGGATAATCCGGCAGAGTAAAATTCTTCTGATATCTTATTACTAACTGCAGAATTCTATGGATTCTCATTAACGCTGATATTTTGACGCTGATCTCACATTAGGTCGTCGTAATGTATTCTGAAATGACGATTTTATTGAATGCAATTGATAGTCTGTAAATCATGACTTATTCTGATGTTACTGATGCAGGCATTCTGCCTGGTTCAAAAATTCCCGCGGAACGCGATGATGAGAAGGGTTTTCTCCCAACCCCCTTTGGAATGATACGCTTTCAGGAAGGGTTTTTTAGCAGAATCTAAAAATTGCGTATCGTAGCCATAGAATCTGGTTTGATTTCCAACCGTTCTTCTCTGAAATATGGGGGATGAGCCGATTGATCGCAACTAAATTCCCAAATATCAGGATCTAAAAAATCTATTAACGTTTCTCAAATCCATCGGATCCAGGGAATTCCAAAATTTTACCACGCTCCCAAGACTTTCTCCTTCCGCTTTGGCGACTTCGATTGGGGTGAGGAATGGTCTCTAAATCAGAATAAATTTTTTTACGGACACTGTGATTGAAACCCTGTAGGAAAGGTATCTCTTGGGGAAAGTCCAGAGATGGGAGGTGAAACATTCTCCTGTTTTACGTATTTCCTATTTTCAGGTTTAAATGTGCGGAGTTGTATTAGTCTGATATTGGTTTTGTTCACACCACTAATCCGTAGAATAAATCATGCTATGATGGTTTGAAGGTACTCGGTATGATAAAAAACACCATCTGTCATCTACTGTAATGAAAAAATGTGGAACTGTCAAGCCTTTCAGGGTGCAGGGTCTTCAGGATACCTGGTAACATTAAGTCCCCTGCCGAAAATTGGTTATAGAAGGACACCGAAAAAACAGGCAATTTCAGAGGCAGTAAAACAAAAAATCCAGTCTCTTCTCAACCTGATCGTGATAAATCATCTTTATCCCCGGCATTCCCTGGAATTTTGCTCCGAAATGAGGTCATGATCTTATTTGGCCTCGAATGAGTACCATTAATGAACAAAGTTGAGGATAAATCGGGACAGGGATACTTGTTGGATTTTTAAGAGAACCGGGGCCAGGGGTAAAGCCTTGATGGTGATCCGGAAGTCGAAAAAAATTTACAAACCATTCCCTGTAATTATTGCCTTACCAGGATTGAATCAATTACATTTTTTTTTAAATTAAATATCAGAATAATAAAAAAGCGTCCATTTACGGTTTAATTCTTTACCTATCAATCGCTATAAACCATATGTTGCTATATTGTATAACTATGATCTTTTGAGTTTGAGATCCTGGTATTTACCTTTCATTCCGGTATTCCCGCCTGTTAGTGATCGTTATGATTTGGGATCCGGCTAAACCGGTACATGGCCGGTTGATCCCTTACTTTATGCCAATAAAATCCGGATATAACGTATTAATTTTAAAAATAAGTCGTGAAGATCGGCTTTTTTAATAAAAGGGAAGAATTGGATTGGAGGCTGAAGAACAAAAAAAATGCCCTGGGTATCCCGGCCGACCTCGGAGATTTCAATAAGAGCGCAGGTAAAAAGTGCAAATTCTTATTCGATAACGGAGCATATGTATGGTAGACTCCTGTCCCGGGCCCAGAGAATTTCCGGAGCAGTAGTGAGAATTACCCCTGTAGTGTAGTGGTCAATCATGCAGGACTTTGGATCCGGCGACGGCAGTTCGAATCTGCCCAGGGGTATGCAGTTTTTTGGTATTTGAGCCGACCTTTTTTCATTTGCGAAAATTAGTCAACGGGTCCGCCTGTCTCACCCGAAGGATCGGGAATTCAGGTAGACGAAAACCCTACGTTAATCAAGCGCCACATCTGTCTTACAATGAAGATTATTTCACAATCTGTATTTTCTCCGGGCAGAATTTAAGCATTAACAGTCTCACAGGTTCGTACACATTCTTATGGTCGATATTGAGTCTCGTGATCTCTCCGTCACTAGTTATAAATGAGATGTACCCTGCGAGGAGGACCGGTTTCTTCATGAAAATCTGTTGCAGGTCCTTCTTTTCGATCTCGATCTCCTTGTAAACCTCCAGGTCCCCGATAGTCCTTTTACTGTGGTCCATAGTCCGTCCGAACAGTTCCGCATAAACGAAACCGCCGATTGCCGGACCTTCCGGGTAGCCAAAAACATGTTTCTGGTTTTTTAAAATGAATATCCTCCTGTCTGTAGCGTAGATACCATAACCGCCGACATTAGTACCAACTGCACCCGCCAGGTCCTTGCTCCTCCCGTCCGAAAATGAAAGTTTTATCGAGGGGCTTGAAAGTCCACCGATGTAGGTCTCTGTCAGATTGTTTATTTCCGGAATGGCCGGTGATCTGTCAGGTAAGGAAGCGTTTACGGGAGACCCTTTCAGGTGGATAATATTTTCGTTGCATATCCGGGCTTCCATTGTGCGTCCCATCCGTACAAGCAGCTCTGCTTTCCGGTTCCATGCATTGTAATTTGACGGATCAAGGCCAATCGCGGCGGTATAACATTTGAGTGCACCTTCGTCGGCACCTGTAGAGGCGTAACCGTCTCCCTTTACTACCAAGGATGCCGCCTGTTTTTGTTTATCGTCGGTCATGTCCCCGATTATATGGGGGTTTCCCTTATCCCTGGTTATCCTGGTCTCCTCAAGGAATCTCATGACCCGATCGAGGCTGGAACCGCAGAAAAGGCAAAAATTGCTACCTGCAGGTATCTCTTTTCCACATTCCGGGCAGAAGACCACAACGACCCCCTCTATTTTTTTCTTGGGCATTAAAGATAATAAACTATTAACAAATGGTTTTTTTGGAAAAGAAGAAATAAAGTGCCCTAATGGTCCGGGTGAATAAAAATATTGGTTTTCCCACATAAATTCGCAGGAGATCCCTGCAGAAGAAGGTAAAAATCTTTTAAAATTACTCTTCAACCTCGATAATCGCAAGCTGATACATCCAGTCCATCAGCCGGTGACATTCGATTACGTTACATTCTTCTTCACAACCGATGCAGGGGATCAGTTCTTCACCGGCAAGAATCTGGCACGGGTCCAGGGGACGCTTGGTCGCCTTGAGGACATAAGTTTTAATCCCATCTTTTTTGAATTCCGTCCGGTCTATCAGCCCCGTGTCGATCAGTTTCTTTACGATCCGTGAGCATTTTCGGCTGTCGACATCAAGGATCTTCCAGAGCTCGCTCTGGAGGACACCTTCAGGCTTGGATTGTATTACTTTCAGTGCCTCGTCGATGGGATTGTTCATAGGTTCACTCATTCAGATGACCGGCGAGATCGAGAGGATATTGTTTCCCCGAATCACAACGGTTCCGAGGTTTCTTCCCCGCTGGTTGATGTCATTCAGTTCGGTTGTCTCTTCCATGTGGATATTGAGGTACTCATCCACTGCGACAAGACGACCCTGTAATTTTCTCCCATCATCTTTAATTTCTACGGTAATTTTCGAATCAACAAGAGAAAATACCTTTTTAATGGGAAGTACGATTCCGTTAACCATCTGCCTTAATTTAGGGCGGCAGGTAATTAAAGTTTCTCTCTCCATGATGAAACGATTCTGGTTACGGCAGTTCAATTGTGAACCTTTGGAAAATAACCGTACTGTGAAAAGGAAAATTAATAAATTTGATTTTGACGTTTTTTAAAATCTATTTGTACTGATTTAAGGTTATTTTCCGGAATTAACTCGTTCTCCTGTCTACCATCCCGTTACTTTACGAATCATGACCGGGATTGGCTGACGTCCTTCCGGGTATCTGAAATATTATGAAAGACTCACGTGAACCCTTGAACCGAAAAATTATCGTATTGAATGCCGGCTTGGAGATTCCCTCACGTACCGGTCAGACTTTATTTTTTCACGAACGAATCCCAACTGCGGGAGAAAAGCCCTCGTTATTTTGGAATCGGCTCCCACCGGGACGCCAACTCTTTTTCTACCGCCGGCAGAGTGGTATATTCCATTTCCTCCAGGGAGAGCCGATGAGGTTCGAATGGGCCGTGTGCCCGGATCATATCGGCAAGTTCGTTGCACTTATTGCGGACCCGGTCGAAGGCGGGGTCATCAAACATGTCAGCCGGACCAATCAGCTCGCCATTGCAAAGCTGGAAACCAAGGCAGGTGACTCTTGGCGGGCCGTCGAACCTGGTACAGTTTGCATCGCACAAACCAACAGGCATGAGTGGTCCATGGTGAGATCCCCTCATCCACCCGGCTACCAGCACCGGCGTGCAGAACGGTTCAATAACCTCCCCCACGGCGGGTAACCCGCTTTGGGAACGGATGATCATGACGGGGTCATCTTTTCCGACATATCTCCCGGCCAACAGGCTCAGGCGCTGTGTACTGGTCGATGCAGCGATCTCACCATCTTTCCTGAAGACATGCTTGACTACATACCGGGACGGTGCCCCGATATAAGCGAGCAGACTGTAGATCTCTTCAGGACAACGAAACATGATCCTTCGTTTTTCGAAGAGATCGTGGACTTCGAAGATAAATCCTTTGTGCATTGTCGGATCGATGACGAGTCCGGATGTGTTGAACGGGTCAGCAAAG
Source organism: uncultured Methanomicrobiales archaeon (assembly GCA_963815625.1). Lineage (GTDB taxonomy): Archaea > Halobacteriota > Methanomicrobia > Methanomicrobiales > Methanospirillaceae > CAIKOD01. Next base: position 45,348 of record CAWFHG010000004.1, on the reverse strand, counting down.
ATCTTGTAAAGGAAGAAATTCCACGCACCGGGCTCTGTTTTATCTGCCATGAAAATCAGGACGGGATCACTCCCCCGTTCCTCAAACTCCATCTCGGCGACCCCAGGCCCCATCCCCTTGACATTTCCTGAAAAGGAATCGGCAAGCATGTCCTGTCCTGCACCGTAGAGTTTCATGCTTTTTGCAATCGCTGTGCATTCCATGAATACGTCCCACGCAAGTTTGTGGACCGTCTCATTGTCCACCCCGTGGGTGTGCGTCATTATCAGTTCCAGGTCGTCACCACAATGCGTAACAAACGAGTCAGTCAGCAATTTGCCCTCCTGGTCTCTGAGCAGCCGTGCGGCCTTCTCCAGGAGTTTCGGGTGGGTGCGGGAGTGCCCGGGAAAACTTCCCACATCCGCCTTAATAACGGAAACCGTTGTTTTGGGCATAAAAAATCACATTATAGAATCTCTTTCCAGTAGAAAAAAATTGTGGTGGATAACTTCAGGCGATGCGGTTTCGTATAAGGGAAGCTGTCCCGTACGAGCTAAATGCCTTGAAAAATACGAGACTTTCCGCATAAGCCATTGACTGGATTGCCTTTTCGGTATCTTCATCAACCGAATAAATATCCTTAAAAAATTCTTTAATTGCGAATTTGCAGTTGCCATCGATGATCTGGCGGTCTTTTTTCCCGGGGTTTGCGGCCCGGTATTTATCGAGTGTCCATTCCTGGATTTCTTTGTAGAGTCCCGGTTCATACACTTTGAACGTGTTAAATACGACATCCTGCCAGAAAGTCCCCACATTTCCCTTAATGATGTCTCCTTTCGGGAAATGCTGGTTGATAAGCTCCCGCGGAGTGCCGGTGATACCGTGCTGGGCGATCCCGATCTTTAAGTTATTGTCCCGGAGTGCTTTTGCAACAGCTTTTGTCTGGGGGATATCGATCGAAAGCTGTTCGACCACGTTCCCCTTGTCGTCATATACATGGCCGTGCGTGCTCCCATTAGCTATGGCGAGCACATGGGGATGAACCCCGTTTGCCTGGAGCGCCCTGATAAATTCGACCGCTTCCTCAGGCCGGGTAAGTACCATGCCCTGCCCGTCTTTCCTGCCAATCTCCCCAACTTCCACTTCCAGGCCGAAATCTTTCCCTTTCATCCCCGATTTGATATAGTGCGCCAGTTCCGTGGTGACCCGGATATTCTGTTCCAGTTCCTCCCTGACATTTTTTCCCTCAAAATTGAAGAGATGGGAGGCATCAATGGCAAACGAGGTATACCCGGCGGCGATCTGGGCGTCGATTAACAGCCTGGTCTGGTCGATTTCCGCAGAATCTCCCTTTTTGATCGTAATATGATCTGCATGAAGGGCCCAGATATCAAACTGCACCTCTTTTGCGGCTGCGTCGATTCTTTTCCCGAAATCCTTTGGTGTTAACCCGGTATACCCCCCCTTCAGGTCACATTCAGAACGTGCGAGTTCGATGAATACTGCCGAATCCGTATCTTTCGCTGCCTGGAAAATTCCCCTGGCAACAGTCGTAATCCGGGTGTTCGCTGCCATAATAATTGCTTTCTGGCCTGAAATGCCTTTAAAAATTGTTGAACCAGAAATTGGACCATAATCTTCCTGTTTCATTGCCTGATCACTCCTGTATACTCACCCTTGGGCCATATACTTTTCAATCATCGCGATCTCTTTCCGGCCTCCGACGTAGATTGGAGTCAGTTCATCGATGGATTTCGGCACGACTTCGAGAATATCCGATTTTCCGTTGCTGATTGCCCCCCCTGCTTCCCGGATAATTTTTCCCATCGGGTTTGCCTCGTATAATAATCTTAATTTCCCGTTTTCCTTGCCCTTAAACGCTGGGTAACTGAATACTCCGCCTTTATGAAGTATCTGGTGAACATCTGCTACAAAACATCCACTGAACCGGAGTTTATAGCCTGCCTGTTCAAGGCTCTCAATCCACCGTGTGTGCGCCGGCAGGTAGTCCTTTCTCAGGGCCCCTGGTGCGAAAATTTTCCCCTCCGGAATTTTAATATCCTTCTGTTTAAGGACAAATTCACCCGAGTCATCCAGGACAAATTCGTGAACCCCCATTCCCACCGTATACGTCAGGGATGTAAGGGGTCCATAGAGAATATACATGGCCGCAACCATTTTTGCCCCCTTTTCGAGAACATGCCCGGGATAGATGCCAATGATGGACCCTACACAGAGGTTCACATCAATGAGGGAGGATCCATCAAGAGGGTCGATAACAACCCCGAATTGGTTTTTCGGGTCTTTAACTTCGATGATCTTGTCCTGCTCTTCCGTGGCGATATACCGGGCAAGCCGGGTTTCCCTTAGCATAGTGATGAAAACCTCATCGGCATATTTGTCAAGAGGCATCTGCTCTTCACCATACATATTCCTGGTCTTTTCATCTGCTGGTGTTTTCCTGGCCGTTGAGAGAAATCCCTTCTTTACCTGCCGGGCTTCCCTGCTGAAAAAGAGTATCAATTCCGCAAGGTTTTTTTCGGTCCCTGCGCCGTCAAGGAATTCTTTAAGCATCATTTTTGCACCGCCCATCCTCCGCCATAAAGCGAAACTGGCTAGACCATGGATTATCCAGTCGGATCCCCTGATCACGTAGTCTTTTGAGCCCGGGGTTTATCAGGATTATTATCCTTGCCCGGGATGACTGTCTCACAATACCATTGCAGGTGGTATTCGTTCCCTGCTGTGGTGCCGTGGTCGGCTTGAGGGCTCTATTCACTGACTACCAAACAACTCCGATCCCAATGGTTCCTGGACCTCTCGGCCGGCGTTAAGGCGGTCAAATTCCAAATCTGTTTTTTTCCGGATACCCCGGCAGCCGAACCCCGGTTTGAATTAACATGGACCTTCTAAATTATGTTACCAGGACCTGATGGAATGCCATTTCTTTGGCAATATGATGATTTCCGTTACATATATGCCATCAACTCCCATAGAGACCTTCCACTGCGAGAATCCTGTTTATCGCTGTAAGAATTAGCCTTTGCTGATCGCCCTGGATAATTAAAAATTAAATTTCATCCCGGATTTAATAACTGAAAAAAAGTTTGGAGAAACCGGGCGAAAAACTCGTTATTCTGCTTCATCGGAAGTAACGGGTTCCCGGATCTGCTCCCGGTAGGTGACTTCGAGCACACCGTGCCGGAATGAAACCGTTACCGAATCCTTTTCGGCTGGCGGCACATCTGCGGTCGTATGGTATTTCAGCTCCCCGTCCCCTGCTTTGATATGCACGGTCGAACCCGAAAACATCACCTTGACGTCATCAGGTGACACTCCCGGCAGTTCAGTCGCCAGTATCACCTCGTTTCCTACCTGTTGAACCTCTACTTCCGGTTCTATCGTTTTACTTCCCCCGGGGATCCCGTTATGAGGCAGGTCCTGGGGTGGCGCCATGTTGACATAGATCCGGAAGTTAAAGACAACGGGTGCGGGATGATCGCTCATCCCCGCCTGCTCTAGCATTTTCCGGATGATCTCCCCGATCTCCCTGAAATTTTCATCTGGTGCGCCTGTCATAATAGTATTCCTCATCGTTATCTGGTATGTTCTAAAAGCCCATCCAGCTGGCTGGTGAGCCGTTTTATCTCGTTGAAATCTTTTTTGGGCGTGAAGACCTCTTTTCGGAGGATTTCTGTGCTTTCATCTGTCACCTTCCGGAGTTCGGCCCTCGTCAGGATGGCAAGAGCATTTTCAAGGATTGCCCGTTGATCATGGTTATAGAGCATCTCCCACGCCTGCCGTTCGACTGCTTCGAGGGCGTCCCGGTCAAGCGATCCCTTGACGCGTTTCGCGGCATCGTCAAAATGCTGCCTTGTAATGCAGATGTTCATTACGGCGTCCTCTCGTTCCTTATCACTCGTATCTGCCATTACCCTGATAAAGTCACGCATCGCACCAAGCTTTGCCTGGCGCACGAGGGCCTCGATGTCGGCACCTACATAACCGTCGGTCTGTGCGACAAGGTCATCGATACTGATATCCTCGGTCAGGAGCGCACCGGCATCCCGCAGGTATACTTCGAAGATTTTCTTCCGCCCCTCTTCATCCGGGGGTGGAACGTAGATATGACGCTCCAGCCGTCCGGGGCGCATGAGTGCCGGGTCGATCATGTCGGGCCGGTTTGTTGCCGCTATAACAGTGACGTTTTTCAGTTCCTCAAGACCGTCAAGTTCCGTGAGGATCTGGGAGACCACGCTCTCGGTTACGTGAGATGAACCCGCATAAGACCCCCGCTTCGGCACAAGCGCATCCACTTCATCGAAGAAGATAATGGAGGGTGATGCCTGCCTGGCCTTTCGGAATATCTCCCTGACTCCTTTTTCGGACTCCCCTACCCACTTGGAGAGGAGCTCGGGTCCCTTGACGGAAATGAAATTGCACTCAGACTCGTGTGCCACCGCCTTTGCAAGCAGGGTCTTCCCGGTCCCGGGTGGCCCGAAGAGGAGGATACCTTTCGGTGGCCTTGTCTGGAGCTTTTCGAAGACGAAGGGATACTTTAATGGCCACTCAACGGCCTCCTGCAGGTCCTTCTTCACGTCATCAAGGCCCCCGACATCGTCCCAGGTAACATCAGGTATCTCTACGAGCACCTCGCGCATCGCACTTGGCTCGACCTGTTTCCGTGCCTCGTCGAAGTCTCCCCCGGTAACCCTCAGGTCGTCGAGGATCTCAGCCGGGATCTCCTCATCAGGTTTAATCATCGGGATGATCCTCCTGAGTGCCCTCATGGCCGCCTCTTTTACGAGGAGCGCAATATCCGCGCCGACAAATCCATGGGTGGTATCGGCATATGACTGGAGATCGACATCCTCGGCCAGGGGAACGCCCCTGCTGTGCACCTGGAAGATCTCGAACCTTCCTTTCTTATCGGGAATGCCGATCTCGATCTCGCGGTCGAACCTGCCTCCACGACGGAGTGCCGGGTCGATCGAGTCCGGAAGGTTGGTTGCGGCGATGACAATGACCTGGCCCCGGCCTTTCAGTCCGTCCATCAGCGACAGGAGCTGCGCTACAACACGACGTTCCACCTCACCTTTCGTCTCCTCTCGCTTTGGTGCTATCGAGTCTATCTCATCGATGAATATGATCGTCGGGGCATTCTCCTGCGCCTCTTCAAAGACTTCCCTGAGCTTCCCCTCGCTCTCACCGTAATACTTGCTCATGATCTCGGGGCCGGAAAGGGTGATGAAATGGGCATCAACTTCGTTTGCCACCGCCTTTGCAATCAGGGTCTTTCCCGTGCCCGGTGGTCCGTAAAGAAGTACTCCTTTCGGGGGCTCGATCCCAAGCCGTTCAAAGATTTCCGGGTGCCTGAGCGGTAATTCGATCATCTCACGAACAAGCTGGAGTTCCCGTCCCAGACCCCCGATGTCCTCGTAATGGACATCAGATGTCTCATGCTTTCCTTCTTCAGGTTTGTATGCGGTCTCTTTTAGTTCGATCTCGGTATCATCAGTGACTATGCCGATCCCTTTCGGGATGACTTTGGAGATGACAAACGTCATGGGATTGCCGATAACATCCACTCGGACGTTCTGTCCTTCCATCACCGATCTTCCGGAAAGGACCCTGTGAAGGTACTGCTCTCCCCCGATCAGGCGGATCGGCTGGGTAGGAGCAATAATTATTTTCTTTGCGTACCCGAGTTCGATTTTTCTTATCGTGACCGTGTCGTCGACACCGGCCCCGGTGTTGCTCCTGACTGTCCCGTCTATCCGGATTACCCTGTTACCGGTATCCTGCTGGAAACCCGGCCAGACGATTGCCGTGGCCTTTTTCTTGCCCTGTATCTCTATTACGTCACCGCTGACCAGCCCGAGTGCCCTCATTACGTCAATGCTTACTCGTGCAATTCCACGTCCGGCGTCATCGCGGGCGGCTTCCCTTACCCCGACCTCTGCGTAATCTTTATTTGGCATCAGAACTAACTCCTGGTAAATATTAACTAAAAGTTAGTCCCATTTTGTTATAAAAATTACGGTTGTACCATGCCTGCCCGCCTCGTCCGCAGCGTGCAGAACCGGACAGCAAACTGTCTTTTAAAGGAGTTTTTTTCAAAAAAAATTAATGGCATGAGATTATTTCCCGTTCTGTCACGATCAGGTCCATGGCAACATCATTTTCGTCGGCCGGTACCGATCCTATCTCCTGGCAGGAAAATGCAGCCCCTATTTTTGTTGCCTTCGGGTACGTAGAGAGGAACCGGTCATAGTACCCTGCACCGTAACCGAGCCGGTGTCCCGTCCGGTCGAAGGCGAGCAGCGGGACAATGATAACCTCCAGGTCCTCACCCCGGACCGGGATTTCGTTACCGATTGGTTCAGGTACCGAAAAAGTGCTGCAAACAAGGTGGTCCGGGTCTTCGAGGCAGGAGAGACGGAGAGTCCTGGTCTCACGTTCGATGATCGGGACGACTACCCTGACACCACCCTGCAGGAGGTGCCTGATGAGCGGCATCGTGTCAACCTCCGGGAGTTTTGATACATAGACCATGACAGTCTTCCCGCCGTTGATTCTCTGACTGAGGGCATCACAGATCAACCTGCTGTATGACCTAGCCATGTCAGCGTTGAGCCCGGACCGCAACGCCCTTGCCCTGTTACGGAGATCTTCCTTGGTTGGTCCCTCCTCGCAAGCCATCGTTGTTACATGAATTTGTTGGAGATGTGCTTAAAATATGCCTTCTGCAACCGGGTGTCTTTGCGATCCGGATAGTTGCGGATCTGCACCTCCATCCGTTCATTATAATCGCCATCAGAATGTCCGCCTCAATTTTCGACGGTAATTAAAAACCCGAATCAAGGGGATTAATGTTCTGGTTAATGTCCCGATCGACCATTTGTTCCGTTTCCCCGCACTATGTTTGGACGGGACCGGGTCCGGGGCTGTCGTTTTGGGGATCCGGACTGGAATTTTGGAAGGGTTTTTTTGCCTGAAAAACCGAAGGAGAATACTAATATATGCACATGACTGGTTTAAAGGAAACAATTGCAGCATCGCCATACATTTTTATCATCGGTGTGGCCGGGGACAGCGGTTCTGGCAAAACAACATTTACACAAGGTGTACGGAGTATTTTCGGGGGCGACCTCGTCAGCACGATAACGCTTGACGATTATCACCTCTATAACAGGGAACAGCGGAAGAACCTGGGAATCACAGCCCTGAACCCGGCTGCAAACCGTCTTGACCGGCTTGAATCTGACCTCGGCCTGTTGAAACAGGGAATGTCGATAGAAAAACCTGTATACAACCATGATTCGGGAAAATTTGATCTGCCTGTTACATTCACTCCACAAAAGATCCTCATCCTGGAAGGGTTGCATACGTTTTTTACCCCTGCTCTCCGCAGTAACATCGACTTTATGCTGTTTGTAGACCCAGGCCAGGAAGTCAAGTACGACTGGAAACAAAAAAGGGATATTAAAAAAAGGGGTTATTCAGCTGCCGAGGTAGAGAGGCATATCGAAGAGCGGAAACCAGATTACGAACGTTATATTGCGCCCCAGAAAGAATTTGCGGATGCAGTCGTCGGGATCGATTATTCAGAATATGGATGTAACCTCGGTGATGAACGTAACGTCTACCGGGTGACTCTTTCCCAAAACCGGATGAAACAAAGCATAAAGGATATCGACCTCTCGCTTGACCTGTATTCCATCCTATCGCTGTCTGAACGGGATTTTTCACTGAAATTTACGACGGGCGTTCAATATGGGCACAGGATGGGACAATTGATTGTTGACGGGGAGATCTCCCAGCATGTTGTAAAAAAACTGGAACGCAGTATCGAACACCAGACAAAAGTGCACCCGATCTCCTTGTTCAAGGGTCGTGAATATGTAACTGCCGGAGATCTGATCCAGCTGATTATCAGCTGGCGAATTATCCACCGCCGGATTTTTTTGGAGATCAGCCGGGAATGTCGTACTGAACCTCCGGAGGCAGGGGATCATGACCTGGTCTGCACGTGGAAAAGAACCGGTAACCTGGATTAAGAACCATCATATCCGGAGCCGGGAATACCTAAAGCATGGATAAGGTTGAGATGACACGCAGGTTACTAACGGAAGCTGAAGCGTACGGGCTGCTGAAAAGTCATGGGATACCCGTTCCCCGGTTTTCGGTTGTAACGTCACTCCCGGAAGTCGGTGCCGCTGCAGAAGGTACAGGTTATCCGCTTGTTATGAAGATAATCTCACCCCAGGTAGTCCATAAAAGTGACGCTGGCGGTGTAATCACCGGTATCAGCTCGGTATCAGAAGCTGAAACTGCGTTCGATACGATAAACCGAAACATAAAGGCCTTCGATCCATTCGCGACTATTTCGGGCATTATTGTTGAAGAACAGAAGGAAAAGGGACTCGAAATAATTATCGGGGGAAGGATCGACCCGACATTTGGAAAAGTAATAACGGTCGGCATGGGCGGGACCCTGGTCGAACTTATCAGGGATGTCTCAATCCGTGTGCTTCCGGTAAGTTCCTCCGATATCCGGGCGATGATACAGGAATTGCAGGCCTATCGCCTGATTAAGGGATTCCGGAATGAACCTGCCCGTGATGGCGAGGCGCTGATAGTGCTTGTTGAGTCTGTCGCACGATTGTTCCTGGATAGTCCGGGTATTGTCGAATTTGACCTAAATCCGGTAATGTTATACCAGGAAGGGGCCTGTGTTGTAGATGCCCGGTTTTATGTTACCGATACCGAGGAAATACCTGATATAGTGGCTGAGAAGATTCTGCCGGCAGAAATGTTTAAGGTAAAATCAATTGCGGTCATCGGTGCCTCACCAGACCCAGATAAGGTCGGATATGCTGTACTGCGTAATCTCCTTTCATTTCCGGGCTCCGTATATCCGGTTAATCCAAAGCACGGGACGATACTCGGCCGGGATGTATACCCTACCCTCTCGTCAATCCCTGGTCCCGTAGAAATCGCCGTCGTTGTGGTTCCAGCGCATTCTGTCCCCCAGGTAGTTGAAGAGGCAGGAAAGATCGGGGTTCCGATTGTCGTCATTATTTCTTCCGGGTTCCGTGAGACCGGGGAAGCCGGGGCGATCCTTGAAGATCAGGTGCTAATGATTGCCCGGCGCTATGGCATTCGGATCCTCGGCCCGAACTGCCTCGGTATTATGCTCCCCCAACAGGGTATCAATACCACATTCGACCCGATATCCCCAAGGCCCGGTAATATTGCATTCATTTCGCAAAGTGGCGCCATAATCTCTACTATCGTTGACTGGAGTCTGCCGGAGGAAATTGGTTTTTCCGCAGTGATAAGTCTCGGGAACCAGGCGGATCTTACGTTCGAGGACTTCCTGTTGTATACGGCGGACGATCCCGATACCAGGTCAGTAATCCTGTACATCGAGCAAATCCGTCAGGGAAAACGGTTCATGAAGATTGCGAACGAGGTCACGCCAAAAAAACCCATCGTCGCCATCAAGTCCGGGTCATCAAGAATTGGACAGATAGCTGCTGCATCCCATACCGGTTCACTCTCCGGGAGTTTTGAAGTATATACGGCCGCATTCTTACAGTCTGGTATTATTCCCGTGCGATCTATCAGGGAAGCGTTTCAGACCGCGGAATTACTTTCCTCCGAAGGGTACCCAAAGGGGATACGGGCTATCGTAATCAGCAATGCCGGGGGGTTTGCAGTATTATCATCTGATTATGCAGAACAGTTCGGTATTGAAATTGTGGAATTCCCTCCGGCCATATTAAAGGAACTCGATGCAATTCTCCCGGATAACTGGAACCGGCGTAACCCGATTGATATGGTCGGGGACGCTTCGGCTGACAGATTCGCCAGAACGTTCGACGTAATGATCAAAAACCAGGACGCCTGGGACATTGCATTCGTTATCAACGTGCCGTCTGCAATATCGGACCCGATACGGGTTGCAAACGAACTGGTCAGGTTTTCGAAAAATACCCACAAGATGATTGTCGGATGCATGATCGGCGGTGACTCCATGAAGACACCGCTCCGGATCCTGAAGGATTCGGGGATCCCGAATTTTCCGGACCTGGAAGATGCTTTCAAAGCAGTTGGCAATATCTGTCGCCACGTTTGCTGGGAAGAGTACCATGGGAAAATATGCCGGAATTAAGGGATTATTCCGGCAATATCGAAAGGATCTGAAAAAAATTAGAATTTGAAATTTTTATTTACAATTTTTATCGCACAATAATCCCCGCACATCGTGCAGGCATCGGTATCAGCTGGTGAACGTTCTGCCCTGATCGCCTTTGCCCGTGCGGGATTCATGGCAAGCTGGAACTGGCGGGTCCAGTCCAGGTCACGGCGGGCGTGGCCCATTTCGAGGTCGGCATTACGGGTCTTTTTCAGTTTGATCATGTCCCCGACATGTGCCGCTATCCTGGAACTCATAACTCCCTCGTAGACTTCCTCCACTGTTGGGAGGGCAAGGTGCTCTGCCGGGGTGACATAGCAGATGAAATCTGCACCGAGGCTCGATGAGATGGCTGCACCAATAGCGGCAACCCGGTCATCGTAGCCCGGGGCAATATCGGTAACAAGCGGGCCGAGCATATAGAACGGCTTGTTGTTCGTCACACGCTTCATCAGTACCACGTTCGCCTCGATCTCGTCGAGCGGGATATGTCCCGGCCCTTCAACGATCGTCTGGACGCCCTCTGCATGGGCCTTGTCGGCAAGTTCTGCATTGATCAGGAGTTCCTGGACTGCTGCCCGGTCGGTCGCGTCGTGTACCGCACCGGCCCTCATGCCGTTACCCATCGAGAGGGTGACCTCGTGCTCCTTCATGATCTCGAGGAGATAATCAAACTCGGAATAGAGCGGGTTCTCTTTCTCGTTATGGAGCATCCACGCCGTCATGAATGCACCGCCACGGGAGACCAGTCCACCATGGCGCCCCTGGTTTTTCAGTCTCTTTATGGTCTCAAAGTTGATCCCGGTGTGGATTGCCATGAAATTTGTCCCGAGTTTCGCCTGTTCTGCGGTGATGCGGAAGAGGTCGTCCTCCTTCATGTGGACCACAGCTCCGTCTTTTCTCGCGGCCTCGATAAACGCCTGGTAAAGCGGGACGCTACCCACCGAAAGGGTCGTGGCGTCGACAACACGTCTTCCTGATTGCAGCGAAGTCTCCCCCTGTTGAGAGCTCCATCAGCGTGTCTGCCCCGGCAAGTTCGGCCTGACGGGCTTTTTCCACTTCCATATCGATATCGACAATGTCAGAAGATGTCCCGATAGATGCATTGACCTTGGTCCTGAGCCCTTCACCAATACCGCAAATCTTGACCTTCCGGTACGGTGACACCGGGATAACAATGTGGCCCCCGGCGACCCCTCTCATCACAAATTCTTCGGTGACGCCCTCTGCCTTTGCAACGGCCTTCATCTCCTCGTTAATGATGCCTGCCCTGGCATCGCTGATCATACTCATACCTTCATAATTGAGGAATTGACGTGATAAAGGCTTGTTTTAAAAATCGCAGACTAAATTTAGGTTGTTAAACGATCAAGTAAAGTTGTTTTACATTTACGCAATATTACTTTACTATTTTACCGGATCCACAGGATTTCTGTTAATCTGCCGGCTTATTCCCGTGAAAAACCTGGGTTATTGATTAAAACAGGAAAATATTAATCTGTCTTTCCCCAGAAAATGTCTGCTTCTTTCTCCATTTTATCAAGTCGCGTATAATAGTCAGGGAACTCGTTCAGGTGTGCAAGCGCGATCTTTCCGGTCATCACCGGGTCATCATTGGTCACATTGGTGGCCGGGTCAACAAGGCCGTGTTCAAGTTCCACATCGAGGCCCATCCTGAACTGTTCGACATCAAATGCAGACCAGGTAATCCCAAGGCCTTTGCCAATTTTCTTTGGCATCTTCCGTAGTAAAATGTTTCTTCGTCATTTGCGTTTCCCTATTGTAATGGATGTCTGTCCAGGGCATAATTTATTTCCATCAGGGAAAATAATCCCCGGATTTCATGATCCGGTGATGAGAAATCGTCCTCCAGTGCCACTTCACTACATTGAATACCACTACTTCGCCATACTACTGAGCAAAGATTTGATTTCTGGGTCGCGAGATGGATGTCAACTTCGGTGGTTTTGTCCCTATCAGCACGGTAGACTGGAGGGGAAAAGCAGTATGCACGGTATTTTTCCGGGGGTGCCCGGTACGGTGCACGTACTGCCATAATGCGTCGATCCTGTCAGGGAAAGACCTAAGACCGGTGGAAGAGGTCATCGGGATGATCAGGTCGTCCCGGCTCCTTATCAGCGGGGTTGTATTTTCCGGTGGTGAGCCAACCATGCAGGCAGAGGCCCTGATTGCTCTTGCAGGTGCAGTAAAAAAAATGGGGCTTCTTGTCGGTGTGCAGACGAATGGTGTGTATCCCGATACCCTCGAAATCCTCATCGAACAACAACCTCGTAGACCGTATCGCGCTCGATATCAAGGCCCGGTGGCAGCGGTATGACAACCTGATGAAAGTCCCCTGCGTCGGTAAAGTCCAACGCTCACTGGCGATCTGCAGGGCAGCCCGCAAGAGTGGAAAACTCCGGGAGTTTGAGGTTGTGATCACCCTGTTCCGGGGATATGAGGACGAAGTCCCGTATATCGCCCGCGAATGCAGCGACGTAGACCTTGTTATCCAGCAGGGTGTGCAGGGTGACATCCCCCCGTTGTCCTGCAGTGAGTTAAAGAAAATCGCGGACCCGCTCAACCGGCTAGGTCAGGATCAGGACCCGTGAGGGAGGTGAGATTTCGTATGAAGGTAGTAGGGATCGTTGGATTGCCAGCGAGCGGTAAGGGAGAATTCTCGACGGATCGCACTATCGATGGGCATTCCCGTGATTGTTATGGGAGACGTGATCCGAAAGGCGGTGCAGGACTGCAGGTCTTCCGCTGACCGATAAGAACCTTGGTGAAACAGCCGGGCGTATCAGGGCTGAACAGGGAATGGACGCGATCGCCCGGCTTTGTGTCCCGGAAATCAAGAGTCAGAAAGACCGGCTGGTGATTGTTGACGGGATCAGGGGGGACTCCGAGGTCCAGTGTATTCCGGGAGAGTTTTCCCGGGTTTGTGCTTGTCAGGATTGATTCACCGTTCGAGACACGTCTCCACCGTATTGCCGGCCGTGGACGACCTGATGATAATCTCGACAGCAGGGCACTCAAAGCCAGGGACGAACGTGAACAGGAATGGGGGCTTTCAAGAGCCCTCGAAGGTGCTGATTACCGCATCGATAATGACGGCAGCCTGGAGTCCTTCATACGGCATGTAATGGAACTCCTCGAAAAAGTACAGGAGTTACCATGAGTATCACCCCGTATTTTTCCTCATCTGCCAAGGTCTGGGATTCCTTCGAATGGGTTTACGGGATCCCGGATGCCGGGTATAGTGGATGGGAGATCGTTGCAGACGGCCGGTACAGGCTCGATAACCCGGCCAACAGGGAGGATATCCGTGAAGCGATCGCGAGCACCAGTCTCGGTATCACGGTCCATGCACCCTACGGGGACCTGAACCTTGCCACCCTGAACCACCCGATCTGGGAGGAATCCATCAGGCAGATATGCGTCTGTGTCACGAATGCAGCAGAATTCACCGACCGGGTGACTATCCATCCCGGGTATATGTCCCCGGTGGGAAAACTCCTCCCTGAAAAGGCCTGGCAGCTCCAGAAAGAAGCCCTCGTCAGGATCGGGCAGGTCGCAGCGGACTGCGGTGTTCTTGCCTGCCTTGAAAACATGATCGGCGTACGGGAGTTCCTCTGCCAGAGGCCCGAGGAGATCCTTGGGATGACCGAAGGCATAGAAGGGATCGGGATCACGATCGATATCGGCCATGCCAATACGGTCGGGAGGGTGAAGGAATTTTTACCCATCCTTAAGCATGCAAAGCATCTCCATATCCATGACAACCAGGGGATATCCGACGAGCACCTCGCCCTCGGGACCGGGACAATACCATGGGATATCGTCGGCCCTGCGGTCCGGAAGGACTATTCCGGCGTGGCTGTTGTTGAAGGTAAAGTCACTTGAAGAAGGAAAGAAGAGCCTTGCGGTGTTCAGGAAGTGGTTTGTATAGCCGGTGAGACATTGCAGGTATATTTCCTTGGCACTGCCGGTGCCCTGCCCACCACGCAGAGGAATCCCCCCTGCTTCATGATCCGGAGAGGGTCTGATACGATACTTTTCGACTGCGGCGAAGGGGCCCAGCAGCAGATGATGAGGGCCAGGACCGGGTTCACCGTCGACGCCATCTTCATTACCCACTGGCATGCCGATCATTTTCTCGGCATCATCGGGCTCGTACAGACGCTGTCGTTCAACGGGCGGAAAGAACCGCTGATCATCTATGGTCCGGAATGGGTCCATGAATTTGTGACGGAACTTCGTCATCTCTGCCGGTTTAATGTAAAATTCCCGGTCCAGTCAGAGGAACTTGCCCATGGAGTGTCCATCATGTTCGAAGGGTACCAGGTGCGGGCTTTTGCGACCGATCATGGTATGGCAAGCCTTGGATATGCCCTCGTAGAAGAGCCACGGCCCGGCCGTTTTGACCGTGAACAGGCGATTGCCCTCGGAATACCACCAGGTCCACTCTTTGGGCGCCTCCAGCGTGGCGAACCAGTGAGAATTGAAAAGGACGGGGTAATGGTCAACATCACTCCCGAACAGGTGATGGGGCCACCACGACCTGGGAGGGCCGTTGTGTATACCGGGGACACCCGACCGGTGATAAAAGATCTTATCTCCGTGGTGGATCATGCCGACCTCCTGATCCATGATGCGACGTATGACGATGCTGCAATGGAACGTGCCAGGGAGGTCTTCCATTCGACATCGGGGGAAGCAGGGGATGTTGCAGGGAGACTGACGGCAGACACACTCGCCCTTGTTCATATCAGTTCCCGGTATACCAGCACAGCAAGCCATATCAGGGATGCTGCGAAAAGGTTTTGTGGTAAGGTAATCGTTCCGGACGATCTTGATATGTTCGAAATACCATTCAGGGGATAGGTCTGTTATCTGATATCGAAAATTCGCCGGCACTGCACCGGAATCTGCAGAATGAAAATATCGAGGATTTCGCATGGAAAATAATGATGAAATAATTGTATACCGCCTTGGTGCAACATGTGACCTTGGCGATGTGGAAGAGGGTAAGACATATGTGGGGCGTGTCCAGGGATTCGCCACGTTTGGGACATTTGTCCAGCTGAATGACCGTATAAAGGGGCTCGTTCACAAGAGCAATGTAAAAACCGAGCATAAAGAACGCGAAACAATCCTGGTTCATGTCAGGGCGATCCGGAGCAATGGCAATATCGACCTCGAAGAGGTTGTGATACCGGTATACCAGGTGCGGGCCATCGAAAAGAAGAGTTCTGCGGTACTCCTGGCAGAGCTGGGTAAAAAAATCGGACGAACAGTCAGGATCGAGGGGGAGATCGCGCAGGTAAAGCAGACCAGCGGACCGACGATATTCACCATTGTTGACGAGTCAGGGACAGAAAATGCGGCGGCATTTGTCGAGGCAGGAGTCCGTGCGTACCCGGAGGCCGAGCTCGGCGACCTCGTCCGCATTGTTGGCGAGGTAATGCAGCGCAATAACCAGTTGCAGATAGAGGTTGACTCGCTGTCGGTTCTCACCGGCCCGGAAGCCCAGGAATGCAGGGAACGGATCGACAAGGCGCTGGACCTCCGTTCGGAGCCCCCCGACATCCCGCTTCTCGTGCCAAGCCCCATACTTGAGAAACTCAGGCCCGAGATGCGGAAGATAGCAAAGATAATCCGGCGGGCGGTCTTTACATCCCAGCCGATTATTCTCCGGCACCATGCGGATGCAGATGGTATTTGTTCCGCAGTGGCAATCGAACAGGCGGTAACGACACTGTTGAGAGAGTCGGGAGGAGATTTCGATTCGGATTACTTCCTCTTCAAGCGGGCCCCATCGAAAGCCCCGTTCTATGAAATTGAGGACATCACACGGGACCTTGATTTCTCGTTGAAGGACCATGTCCGTTTCGGGCAGAAAATGCCCCTGATCCTCCTTACCGATAACGGGTCGACCGAGGAGGATCTGCCGGCGTACCGTATGGCACAGGTGTACGATCTTCCGATAGTTGTTATCGACCACCACCATCCGGATGAGATTGTTGACCAGTTCCTTATCGGACATGTCAACCCCTATCATGTTGGTGGGGATTTCGGGATCACAGCGGGGATGCTCGGGACCGAGGTGGCACGGCTCATCAATCCTGCGGTTGAACCCAATATCCGGCATATCCCGGCGATTGCAGGCGTGGGTGACCGGAGCGAGGCGCCTGAACGTGCACTGTTCCTTGACCTGGTCAGGGATTCGTACACAGAGGACGAATGCAAAAACATTGCCCTGGCTCTCGACTATGAACAGTTCTGGCTCCGGTTTAACGACGGGCGGGAACTGGTCAAGGATATCCTGAACCTGACGAACAACCCGGAGCGGCACAAGCGGCTCATTGCCACGCTTGTTGAAGGGGCCAATGCCATGATTGACGACCAGATGAATGCAAGCATGCCCCATGTGAAAGAAAGGCAACTGAAAAATGGTGCCCTCTTATTCCTTCTTGATGTTGAGATCCATGCTCACAAGTTCACCTTCCCACCTCCCGGCAAGACCTCAGGGGAGGTTCATGACCGGCTTTGCAGACAGCATGCGGGGAGTCCGGTTGTAACCATCGGGTTTGGCCCGGACTTTGCGGTCCTGCGTTCAAGGGGTGTCATGATGAATATCCCGAAAATGGTCAGGGAATTGAGAGACGAGCTTAAGGGCGGCGGTATCAGTGGCGGTGGCCACCTTGTCGTAGGAAGCATAAAGTTCGTTGAAGGAATGAGGGACGAAGTCCTCGAGGCCCTTGTACAAAAGATATCTGAGGCATCAACCGGTGCATAAATCCCGGTAATTTTCTATTCTGATTCAAATATTTTTCATTTCAGGTCTTTGGAAATGAATGTTACCGGCCAAATCCGGATATCCTGAATTTTATCCTTGGATATTATTCGAAAGAACCTCACGCACGGATTTAAATTCACTGTCACTTAGGTAATGTGAAAATCGGTTTTATAATACGATCAAAAACGAGCTTTATGATTATATCAGGATCGCGAGTCCGGTGTCCTCCCGACGGAGATGTTTACATATGACGTCCGTGAAATGTGACTAAAACCCCCAGGCATTCGTAATGTAAAAGTCGGTAAAATTCGTCCTTTGTCGAACTGCTCTTCATAAAATACTCAAAACAGTGTGAAGAAAAATAGTTATTTATATATACGAAAGGAATTTATAGCTCAATATCTCTGGAGGTGAGAGATTCATGTCGTCTACACGACGAATCGCCGATAAGTACAACGAGACCCAGGCAAGGATTATTGCATGCCTGTCTCTTGGCGTCAACAAAGGCAAACATTACTTTAAGTCAAAGTATATTGCGAAGGAACTCGGCCTCTCGTCCAAGGAGGTCGGCACCAATATGGCAATCCTGTCAGAAATCTGCCAGGAATTATCAATTATCCGCTGGAGCTATTCGAACAGCACGACCTGGATGGTAAAGCCAAGGTCGGCATAATAATAACCCATTACCACTATTTTTTCATTGCTATGACTAAGATTGCAGAACTTGAAACAAAAATTGAGTTCATCGCCGATATTAATGAATGTAAAGACTGCCTGATGTCGCAGGACGCCACATCAACCGACCCTGCATGCCTCTGGTTCAATATCGACGTGCTGAAAGGCCATAACCTGCGTGCAGGTGACCGGGTGCGCGTAACCGTTGAAAAAATCGACGAGTAAATCTCCTGCTCCCGGCGGGAAAATCAACATTGTTGAGTCCAAGCCAGAAAAAGGTAATAATGGACTTTACAAGGACAATAAGATAGATATGGGATATTGACGAATGAATATGAGTGCGGGGCCATAGGGTAGCCTGGACCATCCTAGGAGACTGGGGGTCTTCTGACCTGCGTTCAAATCGCAGTGGCCTCATTTACTCAATTTTCAATAGTGCGATGCAGGATTTTCACGCATGAAACTCGACAACCGTTGTTTTGACTGTCTTCTTTCCAGGGTGGCACTTGAATGTAAACTCTCTGCTGCGGGACCCGGCCTTACCGAAGAAACGGTGGGTTCGTGTGCAGACCTCCTCTCAAAGATACGTTTTGATCCCGTGAGCCACCCGCAGATTGCAAGTGCCGTCCACCGGCATGCCTATGGAATGCTTAATAACCCGGATCCGTTTAAGGATTTGAAGGAACAGAGCAATATCGAGGCACTATCCGTCTGCGACCGCATTGAACCGGCACTTATTAACTTCCGCGACATCGTTCTCGCGTCGATCATCGGGAATACGTATGATTATGGCGTAAAAAGTCACCACGTCACGGAAAATTTCGATGAATTCTTCAGGACAATGTTTTCGAAGGGTCTGACCATTGACGATACTGAAATGATCCTTCCGTTAACAAAAAAGGTGGTTTATTTTACAGATAATTGCGGAGAAATTATATTTGACCGTCTTCTCCTCAGATATCTCCATGATAACGGGTCGGAGATTACTCTCGTCGTAAGGGATGCACCGATCCTGAATGATGCAACAATGGTGGAAGTTCATGAATTCGGTCTCGATAATTATGTAACCGCTGTAACAACAACCGGTTGCGGAACCGAGCTGGGGTACGACTCGATCTATGCCCGCCTGTCCTCAAAGAGGCCCTCGGTCGCTGCACACTCGTCATATCAAAAGGAATGGCAAATTACGAATCGCTCTCAATCGAAAAAGACCTTCCCCCGATCGCGTATCTTATGTCGGTCAAGTGCGAACCCATTGCAGATGATGTCGGTGTTCCAAAAGGTTCGCTCGTCGCGAAACTTTGCAGGTAATCTTTTCTGATGTTGAAGTTGTATCCCTTGAAAAAAAAAATGAATTGATCAGTAATTCATTACATTTGACGGGTTCATCCCGGACATGAGTGCAATTACGAGCCACCCGACTATCAGCAACAGGATGACGAATATAATTACCAGTGCCAGAACATAGGCAAGAACGAGCTTTCCCGGTTGTGATCTGGTGCAGTTCCCGGAGCCCGATTATTGTGAGGATGATGGCCCATATTCCACCAATTATCATACCGATAACCGGTATCCACCCAAGCAGGAAGAAGGGTGTGGTGCCGTAAATCACTGCTTTTTCGGTCTCCATGATGCCTTTCCTGGCTCCTGCGATGTAGGAAAAGACGTGAAGCCATAATCCCCATATCAGGAGAAGGAATAACCAGCCAATGATTACGCTGAACAGTACCGTGAAAAATGTAACTACAGGATCTGCCGTACCGAGCCCGAGTTTCAGCAAGGATGGCACAGGGTTCATCATGACCCCGGCAGCGCTGACAATTGCACTTAATAGTCCGTAGAAAATGAGGAGTACAGCAAAATAGGCCATTACCGGAGCAGCATCGTCTCCCCTCGATTTCTGGAATGTCTCTACCGGCTGAAGTAGAAATCCCCTGATTTTCCCTATTATCTGGTTAATCATACGGTAATCTGTACGATAGTTATTTATTTAAAATCACCGGGATACGCTGTTTGGAAATCTGGTGAAATTCAGGGTGTATTTCCCCGATTAAGGTGTCTAATATCTTTTTTTCCAGAGAAGCACATACCAGAATTGGAAAATATGTTGCATCGGTAGTGACTCTGCCATTGGTAAAATAGGGATAAACTTTCAAATATGAAGCAGATACGGGAGCGCTACAATTGATACGAGGATCACCAGCATGATGGTGCTGATGGATGTGGCCACAAACCCCGCATATTTCTCAATTTTTCTTCCGCTGAACAGTCTCGCCACACCTTCCTTAAGGATATAACCGCCATCAAGCGGGACCATCGGAATTGCATTGAATATTCCCACATTGATATTGATCCACCCACACCAGAACAGGAGGTGCACGGTACCCCAGAAAATTTCGGGATATGGCACAGTATAATAGCCGGTATCCGGGGTTTCGAAGGCAAGGACCCTCATGTACTGCCCTCCCGCGGTCATGTCGAACGGTACACTGATAAGGCGGAGAAAGCCGATAGGGGAGAACATGTTCCTCACGGTATCGATGACCTGGGTTCCGTCATAATAGACGACTCCCATAAACCCGGATGAGTGAGGCCCCAGTTCCGCCGGCCAGGCGGTAAGGTTGAGCGTGTAATCGTCGACGATGCTGTCTTTCTGCACCTGCAACACGGTAATATCTCCGGGATGACTTGCGTTGAGGATCTCACTCACCTGGTCACGTGTCGCAACAGGGACCCCGTTCACCGCGGTGATCAGTGGAGTCCTGAGGTACTCCCGGCAGTGAATGCCGAGTAATTCTGGTAGACCCCGTGGACGACCGGTGCATCCGTGGGGACGGCTGCCCCCATGACAAAAATAAGGAGGACAAAACAGATCACACCGACGACGAGGTTATTCATGATGCCTGCTCCGAACATCCTCATTTTTGGCATTCCTTTTGCCTTTTCGAGTTCCTCCTCGTCAGGTTCGACAAAAAAACCGATCGGAATGACGGCAATGAGGGCTCCGATACCCTTTACCCTGATGTTTTCAACACGGCAGAGGATCCCATGACCGAATTCGTGGACCGCGATCGTCAGCACGAATGCAAACCAGACGGCAAACGTCGATGGAACGTATTCATTGATCCCCGGCAGCAGGAGGATATTCTGGGGCTTGTAAATCCCGGTTGGTTCGGGCTGGAGTACAAGGGTATATTGTAAGGCGAAAAAGAGCAGGAATGTAATGAGGACAGAGACCACAACGACAACGATTACGCCGACCGAGCCATAAATACGCAAAATCGGGCTTATCCGGGTGAACCAGTCAAAAAATGCAGTCTTACTGCTTTTTATTGCCATTATCGGGCCGTAAAAAGCAATATGGTCCGTGAATAATTTTTTTGTATAGATGATAAGTGCCACGGCTGCGTAAATAACGATCAACAGGACGAGGATCAGCAACCAGTTCATTCTATACATATGGAATGGCGAGCTACATAATGATGTGGAAGGTTGCCTTCGGGGATGTTCCCCCGGGATAATCAGGAGAAATCCAGAATGCTCGCCTGTTCTTTCTCCGAGATCATCTTCTCCACCGTTTTCCAGCTGGACCTGGCAAACACAGGTGGTTTTCCTGAACGTCTGATTACTTCGGAAAGGTAGTCGACGGTTCGCTGGTCAGACGGGTAACCGCTTCCGATATCGCCGTATTTTGTAGCAAGTGCCTCAATTTCCCTGTCCCGTATCACTTTTGCAACGATACTTGCGGCCGATACGAGCGGGAATGATTCGTCGGCATGGTGTTCCGCCCTGACATGGCATTGACAACCCAGGAAATTCGTTACCATGTGACCGTACCGTCTCCGCGATAACATCACATGCGTCGACGTATGCAAAGTCGGGTACGAGGTCTGTTATAACAGCCGCATGCAGTCGGGCGAGCATTACGTTCATGGTCATGGACTTTCTGCCTGAATCGATCTCCGCTGCGCTCACCACCCGCAGTGCGACGGAACAGGTGCCGGCGATCTCTTCATAGAATAAGGTCCGCTTCTCCGGTGACAGTTGCTTCGAGTCTTTAATACCGATACCGGGGAGGAGATCTTCGTGATCCGTGGCCACTGCTGCGACGACCATCGGGCCGAGCACTGCCCCCTTGCCTGCTTCGTCCACCCCGCAGAACATACTCATTTGGTACCCGGAGCAAGATATTTGAATACTGGCATGGTGTAATCCCCATCCATGTACCGAGGTTGGATCCGCAGAACCCAGGTAAAAAAAAGATTGTATCCGGTACTCAGATAAGCCCGAAGAAAATCATTCCGGTCGTCGTGACCATGATGACAAGGATGACCGCTGCAATTTTTGCCTGGTTCCTGGAGCTTATTCCTGACGGCGTGACCTCGTTCCTTTCCGAATATTCTTCTTCAAGGTGAGAGGGTGTTTCTGATTCCTTTGGCGAGTGGTGCGTTGTCATTGGTACATATTTCGGCAGATCAAATATTAACCTACTTGAAATTTCTACAAACTCCCCCTCTGACCCGAACGGCGGATAATACCGGAAATACCTGGCAGGGTGTCGTATATCCTGGATAAAAGACGACATAAACCAGGATCTGGTAGCCAGTTACCTGCGGAAGATTGTTCTGTCCTTTGGAAAAAAACCGGCAGTTTGTATTTTAAAAAAGTGAATGTACCAGTTTTTTAGCCTTTTGTTTCCTGGTGTTACCTCATAGTTTCATAGGGATGGTAGTAACCTTCGAGAACGGGATTTGCGGGGAAATACCGAAGAAATCCGGTGATGCCGTACCATTGACCCTGAGGGTGATCTCGCCACGGGCAAGTGTAGCGAGAACGGCACCCGGAATTGCGGAAGTCTTAATATTTACCGGAATGGTCACTTCATTCATCCCTGGTTTAACATTGAGACCTCCTCCCTCGCCATGCGAAATGAAAACCCATTCGCTTCCCGCCTGATAGTATATGTCAAAATTTATCGACTTAAGATTGATTCCGAGCAGATTCGGGTTGTCAATACTCAGCGTTACCAGCAGGCCGATGTTGGAAAGGTCGAGGGATTGCAAAGCAACATTTTTTACGTCAATCTTCGGGTCTTTAATAAGCAGCCCGCAGCCACTTAAAAGAAGGGCCGTCACCAACAGGAGGCAAAAGAGTACCAGGTAACCTTGCATAATCAATAATGACCGGGCCTTCTATTTTAGGTACATCGACCGGCATGAATGATCGGCCGGGAAATCGCCCGTGTCTTATGGGCTGCCGACCATCCCGGTCCCGGGCACTACCACTTACGATAAAAATAACTTCCAGGTCCCGGTTTCGGGTTTGCTAAAACCAGGGTGGGTTTATCGGTCCGGTAACGTGGCGGGGGAGGTTAGTTTTCAATCCTTCAGAAGATTCGCTTCTCTCTCCTCGAAGTATGTCCCGAGTTTAAGAAGTGTTTCAACATCAACATCGGCACTCGTTCCCTGGTGGAATTCAAAGGGGTTGTCCATGTCTTTGATCAGGAGGACCAGGGCAATGAGCATCAGGCTGAGAAACACAAATATTACCGACCCCTCGAGATAGGGGTCATTTTTGATAAAGAGCATCACGAGGATCACGGCCGCAGTTGCAATCTCGGCTACTGCATAGGCTGCCGGAATAAATTCAGTCCTGGTAATCACATCGACACGGTTGACAAGTTTGTCAAGGGCACCCAGCTCGACCCTGAGTTTCGCCAGAGTCGGGGGGGCCACGTTTAATTTGCCCAGTACCCTGATATCATCCGTTACAATGTCCATCGCATGGTTGATTGCACGGGAGTTGAATTTGTTTTCCATGAAGGATGCATTGATCGTGTTTAAGAGTGCCCGGATGTGACTCCTCATGGTCACGAGGGGGGTCTCGTCAGCGAGAGGGATGACGATCGCATCATTATAAATTGCCTTGAGTGCTGAAGCCATTTCGCCAGCAATTTTCTCGCTTTCTTTGAAATCGGTGAATGTTCCGGTAAAAATTACGGCAATAGTGAATATCGCCCCCGTGATAAAAGCACCCACGACCGGGTTGATCGGCACCGTATCATACCCGGCCATAATAATCAGAAGTCCTCACCCCGAGGAGAACGAGGACAATGACCAAAGCCTTAAGGATAATGCCCCATTTCTTCATCAAATCCATGATTACTGATATGATGTTATTTATTTTAGGTGGTTTCGGTGGCAGGAACTGGCATGAGAAGGATCGTACAGTATGGCAGGATGATAATCCCGTGTTCTAAAAGCCTGGAAAGTAATCCTATTGGCTGAATCCGAAGAAAAGGAAAATTATTTTATGAGGTCTTTTAAAATCGCAAGTTCGAATATGAGTTTCGGGTCCCTCTTGATCAGCTCTTTTACCAGCTGGAGTGTTGAGAACTCTTTTAAGTTGATAGATGTGGCAGTCTGGATGATCGCGTTCAGTTTCGCATCCGTCAGGCCGATCATGTATTCCTTGATATGGTAGTTCCTCTCGATGGTCTTTCCCATATTCGATTCCCGCCACTGCGTGTCGTAGGGCATGAGGGCTGCTTTGCTGGTGTCCCCCTTTTCAATCGCGTCGATTGCAACCTTGGCTGCAAGGTCGCCGGTGTACATGGCATTGTAGATGCCACCCCCTGTAAGCGGGTCAACAACACGTGCCGCATCACCCGCGATGATAAGGCCATCCGCAACCGTACAGGCAAGCGGCCTGCATACCGATACTCCCCCGACAATCCACTCGATGGTCTTTCCGTTGGGAAACTTTGAGGCGATATAATTGTCAAGATAGTCCTTTGCCCGGTGACCGTTCCCACTTTTTATCCCGCTGATCCCGATACCGACGTTTGCCGTGCGGTCACCTTTCGGGAATACCCAGAGGTATCCCTGGGGGGCCACGTTATTTCCGAGGCAGAATACCGTGCAATGAGGATCGATATCGATATCGGTCACGATGTACTGTGCCGATGACATGATCTCCCTGAGCGGCACTGTCGTGTCGATTCCGCACCATTTTGAGAATTTCGACTCCACGCCATCCGCTGCAACGACGACGTCAGCCATTACATCGGTCTTTGTCCCGCCGCATTCCAGTGTCGCACCGCAGACTTTTCCGTCATTCATTATCGGTGCACTTGCCCGTGTCTTGACTGCCACGTCTGCACCGGCTTCGGCGGCCTGCCAGACAAGTTCGCGGTCAAAGACCTTCCTGTCAAGGACATAACCGACTTTTCCGCCTGCCGACTGCGAGTCAAGCATCATCGTCGTGCCGTCTGGTGCAACGAGGGCAGCCCGCTGCATCTCGGCGGAGATGAAACAGGGGTTGGGTTCGACAAATTCTGCAGGCTTTCCATGCCGATTCCTTCGGCACACCTCACGGGAGCCCCGATTGCCGGTCGTTTCTCAACGATACAGGCAGAAAGTCCTGCCTTTGCAGCAGTCCTCGCGGCAATTGCGCCCGCCGGCCCTCCCCCGATCATCAGGAGGTCGTAATGCTTCTTCATTCGCGTTCGACCTCCAGCGCCCCGACCGGACATGCCTTCGCACAGACACCGCAGTCCGTGCAATCCAGGTCCAACTTCGAGGTACGCGTCAATCAGTTCAAGCGCCCCCTCTTTGCAGACCGATACGCAGCAACCGCAGTAGCCACAAATATCCCGGTGAACCTTCAACATCCTGATCAAATTGTCCTGCAGCTCCAATAATAGTTACCCACGAACATGGACCACCCTCGAAGGTTAATTTTCCGTAAACCCCCTGGTATCCCGGTACCGGTTTCAGGGATTTACCCGGTCATGCTCCGGGGCGTGGAGTGTAAACGTCCCATAACGCCCGCCCCCACCAGGGTTGAATGAAATCCGGCTTTCACGGAATGCATCGATCGCATCGGCTATCCTGTTGTCATACTCCCTGATATCAGGTACCGGAACAGAAGTGAGGATTGCAATTTCGTTGCCGAATATTGAAATCAGCTGGTTGTAGATCCGAAGACCTTTTTTTGTGGTTGTTGACGAGGTACCGTGGACATTTCTTATTATCTCACCGAGCGGCAGCATGTGGAGGTAGGGTGGCCGTTTTACCGGAGTCCCGATGGAGAGTTCTTCCGCCCTGTCCCGTACCCCCTTCTTGATCAATCCCTTATCCTTCGGGCATCGCCAGTGGAACTCTTCAGCCTGCTCCAAAGTATACTGCTCATAGCACCGGGTGCAGGCAGTGCGGTTGTATTTACCTTCCTCCGGAAAAAACCCGACATTCATCCCGATATTGCCGCCTTTTATTGCCGAGAGCACACCCCCGATGGTCTTTTTTTTCAGGGACAACCTTGTGAACTCCCGCCCGCATTTTGCCGGGTCGGGGCTGTGTGCATCGGAATTTGTGATAAAAGGAATATCATACAGGTCGGGGATTGCCGCTCCGTAGGAATTGTCGGCTGACAGGCCGAGTTCAAGGAAGTCCACTTTTTCCGTACCATAACACTCGCCAGGGTGGTCAAAATATGCGAAAAGCGAGGTCCACGGGGTGAATGCATGTGCCGGACCGATCATGCCCCCGAGATCGTGGACCAGTTCTGCAATCCGGCTGCCGGCGAGTCGTATGTGAGGTCTGCCCCCGGTAACGATATCTTTGCTGAACGGGAGGAGCGATGAGCGGAGCTCCGAAAATCCTGAAAAATCCGGCATCATAATCAGGTGGTGAACCCTGTCCAGGTCCTCAACTTCGGCGGTAGGGATGACAAGGATCCCGGCGTCGTTGTCAAGATAGTCTTTCCAGAGGAGCTGCCATCCAGGATGAAGTGCATCGCCACTGCCAAGGACGGTAATCCCTTTTGTCACGCAGGCCCCGATGAGGTTCCCGGGAACCATCCCCGGCGAAGTGGCCATTGAAAAACAGGAATGGATGTGGAGGTCTGCATTCACCTGCATAATACAGATTGATACCTGCCAGAACATTAAGGCTCATAACAGTACCGGATCGGCCTTGATTAATTCGTACGGACTCTGTATTGATTTTTCTTTTTTTTTAGATATTTGGTATATATAATTATGCCTTGCCCCAATTTTTATTGTTTCAGGTTGAAATACTGCCATGTTAAGAGGTTTTTAGTAGTACCGCTACCCAGAGGTTACTATCGAAAATTAATGTCAATAATCAGGTATTTCATGAAATGACACGAGGTTTTAAAATGAAAATGATTACAAGGGCCCGTATTGGCCTGATCTTCGGTATCCTCCTTTTTGGTCTGTTAGTTGTGCCGGTCTGTGCAAGTGATGATAGTTCCTGGTTAAGGCCGGATTCGCTCGACGAGATCCTGGAATGGCTTCATGGGTCTTCGCAGGATCTCTGGACCGTGCCTGGTGACACAGGGACTGTACCAACACCTTCTTACGTGCCATCGGATGATACTGCGTGGTTCACTCCCGCTTCACAGGACCAGATTATCGCATGGGGCAAGATGATTGCAAAGCAACAAACTGCCACGTACCCAACGACTCTCAGCCAGGCAGACCGGATCAGACTCTTTAAAAGTTATAGCACCAATGGCTATGTCCCGGTAATCCCCACCATTCCGATAACACCACTTCCGACAACACAGCCGGTCCTTCCGGTAGATAACCCGATTACCGTACCACCAACGCCATATTATATACCTTCAGGAATGCCGACGGTAATTCCGACCTTTTCACCGGCGCCGGGAGGAGAAGTGACAACCCCTGTTACATTTTTGCCCGTGCCTTCATACAGCGACCGTTTCGCTACGCAAAAACCAACTATACCTGCCACTCCTTATTATATACCATCTACAACACCGACAGTCCCCACCGTGACACCTACAACAGGCAGTGACGTTTCGGGTTCAAACGCCATAGCGTTAACAGAACTGAACCTGCAGGGAAAGTATGTGAGGATAACGAATACGGGAACAACACCGGTGGTCATGACAGGATGGAAGATAACGAATAGCCGGGGAGATGCCCTTACCTTTATCGATTTCCCGCTGGGCGGCGGATCATCCTTCACCTACGTGCTTAACCCGTATTCAACCCTGACAGTGTATTTCGGGAAGGAAGGGATGGTTTCGGTAAATGAACTCTATTATCCGCAGGGCACGGATTTCTGGAACCCGCAGGGTGATACCGCTTCGCTTTACAATGCACAGGGACAGATCGCAGGCAGGATCAGTGCATAGGTACCCGGGGGCATATCCTCTTTTCGAACTATTTTTCTAATAAATAAAGGGTGGCCATCTAAATGGAGGTTTAACTCAAACCACTATGACCACTATGCCCCATTCCAATACCTGTTTTGGACCCGGGGTCATCCTGAATATGCACCCCGAAATTTCAGGGAATTGCAGAGTCTGAATCTGTCTGAATAATCAATTAAAAAAAAAGAGTCTGGATAAATGTCCAAAATCCGAAATACCTTTTCTTGAAGAGAAGTCCTGACCGGGGTATTTTTTTTGATCCGGTAGAAGTTCATATCCCAGGTCCCCGGACCACTTTAAACGATATATCGCAATTCCTCGTCCTGAATGCCCTGTTCGCCTTCGATAAGTTTCTGGACCATCCGTTCCATTTCTACTCCCCGTTCAACGAGTGTCGTTGCATCGATATCGATACCGATAAGGGATGAGAGGACTTTCAGCAGGTTCGTAGCACTCTTGGGATCAACGAGGTACCCGGAAGTCTCTCCCATCAGGCAGATCCCATCGATATTACGGTGTGCACTCAGGCCAAGGAGAAGCCCTGCTGCGCCGATAATTCCGCCTGCAGGTTCACCGTTGTCAAAGACCGCTCCGGCCTCTGCTGCTTCTTCTTTTAACTCAGCCCGGTTTACCGCTCCGAGCACACGGGGCTCATCCACGAGGTGGCCAACCCCGAAACCGCCGAGGGTATAGATCCGGCGGACACCCAATTTTTCTGCAATTTCCAGGTACTGGCCTGCAAGGAGGTAATGCCCTTCGTTTGAAGTGCTCTGGAAATCACCGACCAGAAAGAGGATCTGGTGCAAATCATCTTTGTAGAAAAAAATTTCGTTATTTGCGAGTCGGATTACACTGTCTTCCCCGATAATCACCTGGGGAGGAAAATATATCGAATGGATCTGTGCGATCTTTTTTGCACCGAGCTCATGGATGATATGCTCGGCCACCAGCTTCCCGACATGCCCGATCCCGGGTAATCCTTCAATAAGGATGGGTGATTTCACCTCATCTTCGGAAAAATCATCAAGAAAGCGGATTGTTATATCTTCCATTCTTTGAACCAGTCTCCGGTATTTTCCAAACCTGTCTTCTGGTGAAAAACGTGGCGGGTGGGCGGTCCTCGTTGCGTCACCGCAGACAGGACACTGGTTTTTAAGAGTATAGGTCCTGTCCTTGTCGCAACGCCTGATATGACCGCTCATGCACTTTTACCGGATTTTGGCTTCTTAACGAACTTGCCTTCGCCGCCAGCCCGTTCGACCACGCCAATCGCAGCGCTTGCGGCCTTTTCGATTGCCTTCTCCGCGGTCTTGTAATCCGGGGCAGTGACCTTGATCCGGTAGGCCGGTGCACCGATATAGGTGAGTTCTATCTCCACGTCCGGGATCTTTGGTTCGGCACTCCGGAGGGCCCGGCGGATAATGTTAACGCCATCCGGCTTCGGGGAAGTGAGGATAATATTTCCGGCAACCGTGACTTTCGGGATCCTGACGTTCTCCCTGGCAACGGCGACCAGTGCATCGACAGTCGTTCCCGGGAGCCCGAGTTCCGCGACTACGCCTGCACCGTTCATGACGATATCTTCGAACGCAGTATACAGGTCCCCGTATTTTTTGTATAATGCAGACTCAATTTCATCTGCAGAGCCGCCGGAAGCTTCAGCAGCAAAACTGATCCACTTGCTGGCCTTCGACTCGTTTTTCCACTCCCTGATTGTTTCCCTGCGCTGGTGCTCGTTAACATCCTTTAATGAAAGGTCGATATGGCCACGGGCGGTATCGACGTGGAGGACCTTGCAGACCACCTTCTGGCCTTCCCTGATGTGGTCCCTGATGTACTTGATCCACCCCGTCGCGATCTCGGAGATTGGGATCAGACCTTCGCGTCCGTTATACTCATCGAGTGAGACGAATGCAACGAAGTCCTTTACATGCTGGACCGTGCAGACGACGAGATCCCCTTCCTCCGGCCACTCTTCACCTTTCATATACGGCACTCACTTGTATTCTGCAAGTTTTTCAACCTGGATGCCTGCCTTGCCACCAGTTGGCTCGGCGAGCACTTTTCCGCAGACGACACAGTCCACTTTCGTGGATGCCTTGTCAAAGACCAGCTGCTCATTTTCGCAGTCCGGGCACTTGACCTTGATAAACGTACTCCTGTTTTCCCTGTGCTGACGTACCATTTGTAATCTCACTCCGTCAGTTCAAATTTCGCAATTCTGTATCCCGGGCGAAGGTGTGCTTTTCCGCAGGTCTTGCACCGGTAACGGACATTGATCTTCTTGGTCGGTTTATCCCCACCGGGTACTTTTGAGAATTTCCCCATATTCCCGACATGGCCTCTTCGTGCCTTCTGCCGGTCAATCCAGTGGAGCCCGGTCGTCTTGCTCTTCTTTACCTTCTCGACCTCGTGCTCCTGATGATTCCTGCAAAATGGGCAGTAGGTCTTAAATTTGGCGGGCATTTTCATGAGATTTACACCTATTGAAATAGTAACAAATACCAGTATTATTTTCCCGGAGTGATATTTAACATTGTGGTGTTATTAGCAACACAATGAACATCATTTCCTCTTTGGAAAAAACTTCTGTATTCTATTATGTTTAAGAGGATAAAAAGGATTGTTGCAGAATTCATTAAAGTCCGGTGATGTTCCCGATACAGGGATAGATCGGAAAAGCACTTTTATCATTATTTGTAACGGAAGGTCAGATCATTAGTGAGAGAGTATCACCGATTTTTAACCTATGCTGAAACATTCAGGTGCATTGGGTACCATTACTCCCTTTAACGAGGTCATGGTGTCACAATCCGGGAGGCGCTTCTATGAACCCGGACATTCCCATAAA
Organism: uncultured Methanomicrobiales archaeon; assembly: GCA_963815625.1. Classification (GTDB taxonomy): domain Archaea; phylum Halobacteriota; class Methanomicrobia; order Methanomicrobiales; family Methanospirillaceae; genus CAIKOD01. The sequence goes on along the minus strand of CAWFHG010000004.1, from coordinate 14,634 downwards.
TTTCGCGGGGTTTAAGTAACAATTGAAAATATTAAGGCACCAAACCCGATCGTCTGGTTATGCATTGACTGAAATTGTATCGGTATAAAACGTCAGATGTATCATCTTGAAACCCCTTTCATCAATAATGGATTTTAAGGAAACATTTTACCCCGGCCTCTGGTGTATGATTTTTATGATGTGCGGCCTTCTAATCCTGATTATCAAGTTAACATTCAGTTCCGATGAGCCGGTCCTGATGTATGCGTATTATGGGTTTGGTGTTGCGACCCTGATTGCGCTTTGTTTTCTGGTCATGAATGTCGCAAAGAGCGTTGCTGAAGAACAGTAATCCGCTTTGTCCTGTTTAAAAATTGAAAATGGGTTTATCTCTTTTAGAAATTCGACCCTTTCCACAGCCGGCCCGTTTTTAAAGATTCCTAATGAGATCTGCTCTCTTAAATTACCAAATCTTATGAATACGGCAGCGACCCCCCCCGGCCATTATCATGGGATTGCTATCTAATTCACAATTAACACGATGTTGCGTTCGGTCAGGACTTCCGCATTCCTTCGGGGAAGTGTCACGATATCTTCTTTCATAAGATGGTAAATTCTCCCATCCACGCCCATAAATGGCTCCATATTGTCGAGGACGCGGGCGACGACATACCCCTGTCCGGGCAGGGGCATCTCCCCTGTACCGGGAACCTGTTCCCCTGTCTTTCCATCGTCCGACCCTGTGAATTCTTTCCCGCCGGATACAACCGGCATGTGATCGTGCCGCGTAATAATACAAATTTCACGAATCTTAGCGATAGCACCCGTGACGGTGTCAAACATCTCGCGTTCAGCAGGGAGCATCTTTTTCAGTTCCTCTTTTTCAAGCGGGTGGCCGTCGATATGTCCCGATGAAAGGGCCAGGATTTTTTCCGCCCTGATCCGGAAAAGGTCCTGGAGTGTTTCCCTGATACTTGATGCCCGTTCTATCAGTACGCGGGTGCGATCGCTGAACGGGTCCTCGTTTGCATGTACATCAGAGGTCAGCTCTTCGAGTTCTTTTTTTGTCGTTTCGAAAATATCGGAAGGAATGCTGGTCAGCCTGCCGGTCTCGCGCTCCGAAAGAAGAATTGTCCGGATCTCCTCGAGATGCATGACTATCCACCACCGGAAATCTCTGCAATACCCCTGCAGCAGAGGAATACCGCAAGGGCCTCGGGCACATTGATGGTCGATTTTTCCAGTGCGTAGGTATTTCCAAGCATTTTCATCGAACTTTTGACCGAACAGTCAATCATCGTACCCTTTGTGCCAAAGACGACCGCGTCGACAAGTGGATCGAAGTCCCCGAGTTCGCCAGGTGAAAGCGGTGTGACACGGAATCCGCTTCCCCCGTGCAATGAGGTTGGAAGCCGTATCAGGCGCTTGATATCGGTTGTTACCGGCTCGTCGGCCAGGGCAGCCTTCTCCTTAAGGCGGGACGCAAACGCACCATCAGGTGCTGATGTAAGGGCCCTGACAACCGGCCAGATAACCCGGTCATTCTGGTTGAGCGGGATGCCCTCGCCAATTTTCCGGAGCATATCCGGGGCAGCCGCAAGGAACCGCTCTGCTGAAGCCTCTCCAACCCCGTCCAGCTGCTCGAGTTCAGCCATTGCATCCTCTACCGGCAGGCCCTGCAACCATGAAAGATACTCGGACATCGCAGCTATATAACGACGACGCCATCCGCGGGGTGAAGGTGAACGGACTGCCAGGACATGACCGGGATCGATCCCGATCCCGCAGACATAATCGATCAGTTCGCGACGTTCGGCGCTTCCCCATCCCCGGACTGCCAGGTCTTTGACATGGATGTGGTACCCCCTCCCTCCCGAAAAAACCACCTCGATCAGTTTCTCCGAAAACCCGAGCTCTTCGGTGAGCATCGCGAGCAATTTCATCGTCTCCACCTTCACCCGGGTAAGCATGACATCATACGCTCCACGGACGATATGATCTGCATCAAGGTCAAAGATCAGGTCGGCACCCGCCCAACGCTTTGAATCCATTGTCGGCGCCCCCGGTGTCTCATAATACGCACTCGAATAGTAAATGTGAGCGGGGGTGATCGACCGCACATACTCGCCAATCTCCTGGACGCTGCCGAACGCGATGTGGCGCCGCATTCGTGTCTCTCCTGACGGGTCGAACATTACGAACCCCCATTCCCTTTGGGAGAGCGACGAAGGAGGAATTATCGTCTCCTTCCGGTAATATTCGGAGAACCGTTGCCTCAGGAATTCGAGGGTCGCCGCTTTCATCAGAGTTCCTTCTGCATATATGGGCCTGCCCGTTCATAACCATGATTCCGGTAGTATGGTCTTACCCCTATCCCGCTCATGATCGAGATCCGTTCGTACCCATGCCCGCGTGCGATATCTTCTGCGGCGGAGAGAAGCATTGACCCGGCATTGCGGTGCTGCTGCTCGCCACCCTCAGGACCCTGCCCGATTGGAACAATACTCCCGTATACGTGGAGCTCCCTGAGCAGGGCACTCTCCGCGAGCTCATCACGGAAGACTGTGCCAGGAAACCGGAGCCGGGCAAAGCCAATAAGCGAGTCGCCTGCAACTGACGATATGAAGTGTTCAGTGCCCCCGGAACATTCGTAGGTATCTGTCAGGAGCTCCGGCGCCTCTCCCGAAGGATACCTCCCTATTTCACGGCAACGGATACAACGGCAGCGCCCGCCGTTGGCAATAAGCCTGTCAGATGCCAGTTGCCTGAAATTGCTGTGCTTTGATCCTGCCACGATCAGTTTTGCCGGGATATCGCGCTGGATACGCTGGAGCCTGACATAAACCGGAAGGCACGATTTTCCGTATGCGATAAGGTCGATCATCTCTTCTTCGCTGTAAGGTGAATACTTCCCTTCCTTCCAGAGTGATTCGATCTCGGATCCGGGTGTCACAAGAGTTGGATATATCTTCAGGAAATCCGGCCTGAACCGTGGGTCGTCGAACAACGTCCTGAACAGGTCCCTGTCCTTTTCTATGCTGCTCCCCGGTAGATTCGGCATGATGTGGAAACCGACCTTGAGGCCGGCATCCCGGAGGAGCCGGTTTGCGTCCGCTGTATCCTGCACGGTGCAACCCCTCCGGTTGATGGTGAGGAGGTCATCGTACACATGCTGTACCCCGAGTTCCACCTTCGTCACACCGAGATCGAGCATCGACAGTATGTGTTCTCTTTTGCACCAGTCCGGGCGGGTTTCAAACGTGATGGCAACACACCTGACCCGCGCTTCTTCGTTGGCCAGGAATACTTCTTCCCGGCCGACCTCTCCCTGCAGAGTATCCATCTCTCCGGCAGACCCGTGCCCGGGGTACGATGACCGGGGGTTACCATAGTCGTTCATGGCCCGGATACACCCGGTCACAAACGTCTCCTGGTATTCAACCGGGCGCGCCGTGATAGTTCCTCCCATCACGATCAGCTCTGCCTTGTCCACGTGGTGGCCCAGCGTCTCGAACTGCGAAAGGCGGGCCATAACCTGCCGGTACGGGTCGTACTGGTGTTCCCTGCCACGGATCGCCGCAGGCTCCTCACCGGTATAACTCTGGGGCGACTTGAACGGGTGGTCCGGACCACCCGGGCAGGGCAGGCACTTACCGTGTGGGCAGGGTGAAGGCGATGTCATCACCGCGATGGGCGCTACACCTGACAAGTGTACGTGTCGGTTTTACCTGGAGAACCAGGCGGAGTAGCTCCCGTTCCTCCGGAAGCGCGTAAGAAAGCAGGAGAGAATTTTTCGGGACTGTCCGTAACTTGTATTTCCTGCAGACCTCAATCCGTGCCTGGCCGATATCGGGGAAATTACCGGAGAAGAAGAGGGAAATGATTTCCCTGCAGACCTGCTGTTCGTCCATCTCGGAATTAATGTTCAACCGCGATCTTGCCCTGCGCAGCGTCCGAGGTATAGTCCACCATCATGGGCTGCTGGAGTTTCACATGAGTAACGATCTCATCCCCGAGGGCGAGGATCGCATCCTTATGACACTTCTTGTTTTTGTGGATGTGGACAGGAGAGATTTCGAGCGCACTATAGCGTCCCGTTGGAATTTCATCATTGGTGATGTTCTCGTAGTATTTTTTAATATGCACCATCAGCATGTGTAAATGCAGCAATTCTTCCTTTTGCACACTATCACCTTTCCTCAAAATTTACTTTTTCCATGAGCAGATATACCTTATTGGTGACCTTTATATCGGGTGGTGTGAGCGCGGTGGGAGCCCTTACAGGGCTCGCAATTGGGGATGCAATGGGTGCGCCCTTTGAGGGGTATCCACCCCCCTTGGGGCCTGTGACCGAGATGCGGGGTGGCGGGCCGCATATGCGAAATGCAGGTCATTATACCGATGATACGCTCCAGGCGATCGCAGTTGCAGCATCGCTTATCCATTGCAGGGGGTTCTGTCCAGACGATCTCATGAAACGTCTTATCGAGGGGTATAAGCGATATCCTCAATTTTATGGCCCTACTTCACGAGGGGTATTTGAACTGGTGCAGTCAGGGGTTTCACCCGACCGTGCGGCAGAGATCGTCACATGCACAAAGGGGAGGCAGCCGCAGTAACGGGAGCGTGATGAGGGGTGCACCCGGTGGGGATTTTTTTTAGAGGGACCGCTCCTGCGCGAAGTAAGTATCAGGTGCTCACAACTGACCCACCATGACACGACCGCGGCCGAATGTTCGGCATGGGTGAACCAGATGATATCCGACATGTGTCGTGGCTTTTCGCGTACCGGGGCGTTCTCCCGTGCCCTTCACCGGTGCGATGACGATGAGGTCATCGGGGTACTCGGGTGCGTATCACCGGTTCGATCCGGAACCCGGTCTCGATGCGCTCCTTGCCACGCACGCAGCGCTCACGGTCCTTCATGGAAAGCCGGTCATTCGAAGAGACGATTATTCGGGCAATCAGCCTCGGGGGGGATACCGATACGATCGGTGCAGTGACCGGGGCGCTTGCCGGTGCCTGGTATGGTATAGGGGATATCCCGTGCCGGTGGCTTACGAACCTCCAGGACTGCGGCGATGATCACATCTCTCGGTTCCAGGCTCTGGATGATATCGCAGTAATCTGCAGTGGTAAACCAGGTATAATGGGTATCCTGCTTCTTTTTTTTAATAATAAAAAAATTTCATGGAGACATCAGGTTAACGAGTTGGAGTGTCCTCCCCTTGTCGCAGGGGTCCGGGGCGTTGCCGATCACTTCCACAACAACATATTTCTCCCCCTCGATGATCCCGTCAGGATGGCACAGGTCGTAACTTTTACAGTCTTCCTTGTTGCAGATATATTCGTAGTTGATCCTGCTGTTTTTGATCGCCATTTCTGCATTCAAAAGGGCCGCGATCGGAGACTCGACAACTTCGACCGCAAGCGTGCCGTTCCGTGGATCAGGCAGTCATGCTTTGTCGGCCTGATATTGACAATCCTGTACCGTCTCCCTTCTTTCAGGTTATTGCAGGCTTTTTTAAGCGAACAGGGCTTGCATTCATCAAGCGAGCCTTCATAGACAAATTCGAGCCCCGGTTTTGCAAGGCCGGTCCCGATCAGGGTTACTTTCGGCTTTGCTTCAGCCACTCCTTTTACTCCCTGTAGAGCATTCTTACGAGTTCCCATGCAGATTCCTCAGTCAGTCCCATGTCAAGTATGGTGAAGCGTTCCGGGCGGATAGTCTTTGCCATAAGAAGTGCTTCTACCGCGACGGAGTCCTCGATGCCGAGGTCGGCAGGTGTGACCGGGGCACCGATGCTTCGCAATGCCTCCCGGATCGTCTTCCAGTCCCCTCCATGGAGGTACATCGCGATGATCGTACCGATGCCGCATGCCTCTCCGTGGAGTGCCTTACCGGGCGCGAGGCGTTCAAGGGCATGACCGAACTTATGCTCGCTCCCGCTGCCCGGTCTGGAGGAGCCGGCAATACTCATTGCCACGCCCGATGAGACAAGTGCCCTTGTGACAAACCATGCGGTCTCCTCGTTATGGGGTTTTAAGACGTGGGCATTTTTCATCAGCAGTTCTGCGGTCATTTTCGACAAGGCGACCGCATACTCTGATACTGGTTCACCCCGCAGCCGGTGGGCGAGTTCCCAGTCGAGAATCGCGGTATAATTTGAGATGATATCTGCACACCCTGCCGCGAGCAGCCGGTGCGGTGCTGCAGCAATTATCCCGGTATCGGCGACTATCGCAATCGGCGGCTGCGCTTCGAGTGACCCGCTCCCTTCCGCGGTGGGGACACTTGCCCTTGCGGATGCGATACCATCGTGGGAGGCCGCGGTAGGGATGCTGATAAACTGGCGGTCCAGGTTATAAGCCGTTATCTTTGCCGTATCGATAACCCTTCCGCCGCCTACCCCGATGAGAAAGTCCATGTCTTTTGCGGCTTCTTCGGCCTGCCTGATTACCTCAGGGCTGATTGTTTCTGCGGTAAAGGTGGCGATTTCATACGTATCTTCAAGGAGAGCCCTGACCCGTTCTCCTGCAATATCACGGGTATGGCCCCCGGAAACGATGAGGACGGAATGGCCTATCCGGAGGTCTTCACAGACGGAAGGCAGTTGGGGGAGCACGTCATGCCCGATCACCACGTCCCGTGGCAGCTGCATCCACTTGGATTTCCCGAAAATTTTATTTTTCAGTACTTTTATACTTCCGGCGCTCATTCTTATCAGAAATGATTAGGGAATTCATCTACAAATACTACATCGATCCGGTCAGGTTCGATGAGCCCTATAACCCGGTCGAAACCCTGACCTATGCAATATTTCTCATCATCGGGGTATATGCCGTGTACCGCTGGCTGCGGTATGCAAAAGTCCCAGTCGACGGGCGGTTTATCCTTGCAACACTTCCATACGTGGTATTCGGGGGAGTTATCCGGGTCGTGCAGGATGCACACCTGATCACTTCGGACTGGCAGTTTTTCCTGACGACGCCGCTCATATTTTTTGTTATCTTCTTTATTACGGCCGGCGTTCTCGTTATTACCACGACACTTGCGAAAAAGGGAGTTATCAGGGACTACATCCCCTGGTATGCCGGGACGGGAGCCGCCGCGGCGGTAATCGCCTTTTCCATCCTCGTTGCATCCGGGCTCTCCCGCGGGGTGATACACCCGGAGGTCGCGGTCATCATCCTCACGCTTGCCGCCGTTACCAGTCTGCTCGTGTACGGTGTACTCAGGTACCTGTTCAGGTGGGAATATGTGGCTGATCCGTTGTACAAGGTGCTCATTTTCGGCCAGCTCCTTGATGCGAGTGCCACGAGTTACGGTATCGACCTGCACCCCCTGGCATACATCGAGCAACACGTCGTCGGGTCCGCCCTGATCGAATGGACCGGTACCGCTTTTGTCATGTTCCCGCTCAAACTCGTGGTAATTATTCCCGGGATCTGGATCCTTCAGATGTACCGGAACGAAGGGAGCCGCGACCTGTGGCACCTTATCGTCCTCGCAATGATCGTGGTCGGACTTGCACCCGGGATAAGGGATATGGTCAGGATGATGTTCTATGTCTGAATGGAAACTCAGGCAAGGGCTCCTGTTCACCATTGCCATCTTTGCAGTTTCGCTAACGATGGGTGTAGTAATCACGATAAGGGACCCTTCGATCGGACAGAACTTTCTCACGTTGTTCAAGGACGCGGTGGTAGGTGAAATTGCAGGAGATCCCGCACCGCTTCTTTTTGTGAAATTATTCCTGAATAATCTCCAGGCGTGCCTGCTGCTGTTCCTTGGCGGGGCGACATTCGGGGTCTTTTCCCTGTTCATCCTCTCGACAAACGGCCTGATTATCGGTTCGATCGTCGAGCTGGTCCGGGAAGAAAAGGGGATTATCTTCGTCGCTCGCAGCCATCATTCCCCATGGGATTTTTGAGATCCCGTCGTTCATCCTGTCCGGGGCACTCGGATTGCTCCTCGCAAAATCGCTCTGCGACGAGTGGAACGGGAACGGCGATGCAGCGGAAGAAGCCGCGCATCACGGCATTAAATTCCTGAATGTATGTTATCCCCCTTGTCCTCCTCGCGGCGTTTGTCGAGGCATTTATTACGCCTGAAATCATACGTCTGGTGACTTAAGGAGTGGGATATGGAAGAAGAACGCGGTGCATTACCGCCCAAACTGGACTTTTCTGCATGGTACAATGATCTCCTGTGGCAGGCAGAGATCATGGATGTCCGCTATCCGGTCAAGGGGCTGTATGTCTGGTACCCCCACGGGTTTGCGATCAGGAAACACGTGTATGCCTGGCTCCGTGAGCTGATGGACCGGGAACACCAGGAAACCCTGTTCCCACTCCTGATCCCGGAACAGGAGTTCATGAAGGAGGCCGAGCACATCAAGGGGTTCGAGGACGAGGTATACTGGGTCACCCACGGGGGAAAAGATCCTCTTGATGTACCCCTTGCCCTCCGCCCCACGAGTGAAACTGCCATCTACCCCATGTATGCCCTCTGGGTCCGATCACATGCCGATCTGCCGGTCCTGCTGTACCAGGTCGTGAATACATTCCGGTACGAGACAAAACATACCCGCCCGCTCATCAGGCTCAGGGAGATCACGTCGTTTAAGGAGGCCCACACGGTCCATGCCACGTGGGAACAGGCGGAGATCCAGGTCGAGAAGGCGATTGCCCTCTACCTTGAATTCTATGCGAAACTCTGTGTCCCGGTCGTTGTCTCGAAGAGGCCGGAATGGGACAAGTTCCCGGGTGCGGACTACACGATGGCGGTCGACACGATTATGCCCGACGGGAAGACCCTCCAGATCGGAACCGTACACCACCTGGGGGACCATTTCTCACAGACGTTCTCGATTACGTTTGAGGACCCGGAAGGAGTGCAGCGTCATGCATACCAGACCTGTTACGGGATCTCCGAACGTTCGATTGCCGCCCTGATCAGTCTCCATGGTGACGACAAGGGACTGGTGCTGCCTCCCGGCTATGGCCCCGGTGCAGATTGTTATTGTCCCGATCACCATCGGAAAACGGAAAGATGATGTGGCAGCGGCAGCCTCATCAGTAGAGTCAACCCTGAAATCTGCGGGATACCGCGTAAAAACCGATAACCGTGACCTGAGACCTGGTGCCAAGTATTACTACTGGGAGATGCGGGGTGTCCCGGTCAGGCTTGAAGTGGGGCCGAGAGATATCGATGCCGGCCAGGTGACCGTGGTAACAAGGACAGGAGAACGGTCGGCTGTCCCGATGGCTGACCTTGTAAATGGGATCAACCGTGTGATGGCCGGAGAACAGGAACGGCTCCGTGAGCGTGCGGAATCACATTTCCGGTCGCGTCTTGTCCATGTGGAATCTGTAGAAGAGGCCCTGAAGGCCCTTGATCAGGGCGTAGCAGTCGTGAACTGGTGCGGTGAACGCGGGTGCGCCGATGCGATGGAGGAACGACTTGGGGCCAGCGTTCTTGGGACCGAGGCCCGGTCTCCTTACCTGGCTGAACAGGCCGGAAAATGTTTAATCTGTGGAAAGCCCGGGAAAACAACGCTCCTCGGCAGGGCTTACTAACATTCCTTCCTGATTTCTTTTTTATTGGTTGAGTTATTCCCTTTCAATCTGCTGGATTGGTAATCATTCCCTGAAAATTTCAGAGGTTTATTGAATATTCTTTATCCCGACCGGGTCCGCCAAATCGGCAGGTCTGAGTACCTGGAAGCGTGATTAAATTACGGATTACCAATACTGCGGCGATAATCGGGACTTACATAAAAAAAATAGTTGATTGTATCGCCGGCAGACCGGACTTCAATGGTCCCTGGCACAAATAAAGGAGATCCCGAATTCAGGGCCACCAAGGTCGCCGGAGAGGATTTTCCTGCCCCCGCGGAAGAAAAATCTTCCGCACCGCGAACACTTTTTAGGCCGTATCTGGTCGGTCAGTTTCATCGGAAGGTCGAATTCAAATTTAGTCCTTAAGAAATCGCCGGAACCTGGATTCAGGCAGCATTCTTCGAGTCCTGAAATCAGGTTCATAACCTGCATCGGGTTTGCACCCAGTTCATCGAACTTCTTGAAGATGAAATAGTTGAACACCAGCCATGAGAAATCGCTTCGTTCCACTATCTCGTCCATCTCTCCGGCCTGGTCCACGAAGTCCTCAAGTGTGCACCCGCAAAGCGGGCACCGGCCCCTGACCAGTTCGTCGAGGAACACTTCCTCCTGGCAGCCCGGGCAGGTTGTGTGAGGGGCGAGCATACGTGAAGTCATGGTGGTTCGTTTCCAAAAGATCGGGAGATAATTAACGTCCCCCGGTTGCTTTTTCTATTGGCTCGCGGCATACTTAAACCTATACGAAGTGGCCATCTTTTCATCAGTAATGGTTGAAATCGCCTTAAATACCGGTATCTGGACGATGACCTATCGCTTCCTGACAGACGACTCATATCTGGTGGATGAACCGTCGGACCATGCACGGTCCCGGAGCGCATAACCGATTGCACCCGGTCACCACTCACATGTGATTGATCCTCGCTATCCAATGATCCGGTAATTGTTTACTGGCTGAACTAGTGATAAAACCATTAGATCTTAACCCCGGGCCGGATGTAATGAAAAGGTTCATGCTGCAAGCCCTCTCAATGTCTCGCCATGGAGATACCACAGGTGCCATGTGCATGCACAATTGCCGGGTCTGACCCTTCAGGCGGGGCTGGTATCCAGTCAGATATCAGGACATTCAGTGCCCTGGGGGTGTGGGGCCTGTCAGTTGTCACCGCGGTGACCTCTCAGAATGCACAGAACGTCAGGGGGATCTGGAATGTTCCCGAAGATGCCATCCGGCTCCAGCTGGTGACACTGCTTGAAGATTTTGATGTAAAAGCGTTTAAAACCGGAATGTTGCCAGAACGTGAGACGGTTGCTGCTGTGGTCTGGAGCCTCCCGGGAGATATACCTCTCGTCGTTGACCCCGTGATGGTGGCATCGGGCGGACGCCCGCTGATGGACCCGGACGCAATTGTCGAACTGGAAGAAGAACTTATTCCGAGGGCGACCCTCGTTACGCCAAACCTTCCCGAGGCTGAAGTGCTTTCTGGAAACGGGCCAATCAGGTCTCTGGATGAGATGCGTGCTGCCGGACGGAGCATCCTTGAAAAAGGACCCGGGTATGTGCTTGTGAAAGGTGGTCACCTTCCCGGAAATAACCGACCTGGTGCCGGACCTGCTTATTGGTCATGACCGCGAATGGGTTTTTTACGGGGACCGCCTTCCATATGGAGCACATGGCACGGGTTGCTGCCTTTCCGCTGCGATTACAGCGTATATTGCGCTCGGAAAAGACATACCTGCCGCTTGCCAGGCAGCAAAAAAGTTTGTCGGCAATGCAATTGGCAATTCATTTACGACAAAAAGCGGATGTCATATTGTGAACCCTGTTAATTTGGTAAATGAGGCATGATTGGCAACCTGATTTATATCCGGCGTGCGGATACTTGTTGTAGAAGTTGCAGAATATATACCGGATATAAGGGGGACTGATGGAACCAGCAAATAATCAGGTATACCGGGCAGTTTTCGAGCAGGCTCCGGAAGCGATGGTCGTACTGGATAGTACGGGAAACATTATCCTCCTGAACCGGAAAATGCTTGAATTATCGGGCCATCCGGATGATGTCGGACTTCGTGGTAAGAATTTCTCGCAGGTTATTGCCGGTACGGATCATGAAAGGTTCATGGAATATTTCAACCTTCTCAGGACTTCAGGTATTGCGGAGATCAGGGAATTCGGTATCCGGAGAAAGGATGGTTCCGTGGCCGAAGGCGAATTTATTTTTTCCATGGCACCCGGGGATTCAGAGGGGTCCGGAATGGTGATTGTGGCATTCCGCGATGTGTCTGAACGCAAACGTTCGGAAAAAACGTTACACGCCGCATTAAAACTGTTAAACCGGTTTAACAGCGTTAACCGCCACGATATCATGAACCAGTTGACGATCCTTCTCGGTTACCTTGAGCTTTCGCACGACATGGTCACCGACGATACGTTGAAAGAGTTCCTTTCGAGAGAAGAAGGTGCGGCTGAGACGATCAGGCTGCAGGTGGCCTTTACCAAGAACTACCAGGATGTCGGTATTAATCTGCCGGGCTGGATTGATATACCGACGGTGATCCGGGAGACTGCGTCGATCATCGACCATCCTGGGATGAACGTGGAAGTGGATGTAGATCCCGGGCTCAGGATCTTCGCAGATCCATTAATCAGGAAGATTATATCCAACTTTATTGAAAATACCGTATTATGGGGAAAGACTGCCAACACGGTTACGATTACAGCCCGGGAGCAGCCCGGCGGGCTTGTTATTGCATTCAGTGATAATGGTGCGGGTGTGCCCGCCGGGGACAAGGAACGGATTTTCACAAGGGGATTTGGGGGCAAACGAGGGAATGGTCTCTACCTTGCGAGAGAAATCCTTGCCCTGACCGACATTAGTATCGCCGAAACCGGGGAACCGGGAAAAGGGGCAAGGTTTGAAATGACGGTTCCGAAGTTCGGGTACAGGTTTGGGTAAAGGGAAAAGGTGGATATTGAATTTTTTTGTTATATCTGGTTCAACCTGTAATCTATCGGCTGACGCCGGTTAAAATTAAATTTATACTTTAAACTATCTTTTTGATGATGAGATATTATCTGCATGAATACATTGATATCATTGAATTTCATATGACTACAATGTAATCAACTATGGCAACCAGTATCACCGTCCGTGTACCTGATAATTTAGTGGATAAACTCGATGAGTTGGCAGTTTCTCTGGAACGTTCAAGGGCATATCTTGTAAAAAAGGCGATGGAACTGTATCTCTCTGAATATGCAGATTATCTCATTGCACTCGAACGTCTGCGGAACAAGGATGATGATATAATATCCTCACAGGAGATGAAAAAACTCCTTGATATTTCGGATTGACTATAAGCGTTCTGTTTTCAATGACTTAAAGAAAATTGACAGACCTGTTGCAGAACGGATAATCCGGGAGATAGAGCTCAGAACTATGCAAAAAATCCGGAAACTGGTGAAGCCCTGACAGGTCAATTTAAGGGTTTGTATAAATATCGTATCGGTAACTGGAGGGTGATTTATTCAATCCATTCTGATAGTGTCCTCATTCTGCGAATCGGGCATCGGAGTGTTGTATACCAATAGTTTTCACTCGTATAACCTGTCTGGGGTGGGCTAAATTGAACTGTTTTCCGGCCTCTCCTATCCAAATTTCCTTCCTTTTCCTGAATGCCCCCATAGGTTGTCTGGAATAAGTCCCTGAATGGCTTGTATACATCATCGGACCTGCGGCATTTCTCTCCGAATTCCTTTCCGGTCGTATATTGCCTTTCTATCGGAATAGGGTTAATTCAGGCTTTTTTTGAAGCGTTTACCGGGAAAAAGGACGGATAATGGGGAATTTAGACGATGATTCAGAAGGAAAATAACCGAAGGAAGATCACCGACGCCAGATCCATCTGTCCGCGCAAGGTGGATTTTAATAATTATCCGGAATAGTAATCGTTTCACGATTATTGCGCATTATGGGGGGTTTTTTGCATCCGATACATGCTAAATACGACCATTCCAATGCATTACAATAACAGGTTACAATAAAAGTATCATATTTACGACCTATATTTAAAAATAGCCCATAAAACGGTCAGAACTTTAAAATACCCGAGAATTACACGATATGGAACGGTAACTACTTATTTATACCAAGAAAGAAGACTTCATATCATACGTCGCGGCGCCGGTAGGAGACTGCGGGGGCAGGCGTAACAACCGAGGTGTTGTAAGATGAAGAAGATGTCAACATATGGAAAGGGAAGTGAGGATGCAGTATCACCGGTCATCGGTGTCATCCTGATGGTCGCAATTACCGTCATCCTCGCTGCAGTGATTGCAGCATTCGTGTTCGGAATGGCAGGAAACGTAAGCAAGACAAGAAGTGTTGCAGTCACTGCCACAAAGGCAGGGAACAAATATCATTGTCACCAATAATGGTGGTCCGGATTCTCAGGATTTACAACAAAGTAATCCGTATAATGTCACTGCTTTGTGGAATAATGGAAGTGTAGGTCAGATATACCTGCAGGGCTATGTAGGAAGTACGGTTAAGTTTGATGCAGGGACAGGAAGCGGGAAGGATCATATCATTGTAACTGCTACATTCAATGACGGAACTTCTCAGGTCGTCTTGGATACGTATATTTAATCAAAACCTCTAATTTTTTTTCACTGTTAATTGTTTTTTAATTTTATACACTTGAAATTGTCAGGTTTCCATTTTTTTATATGGATGTATGGATTAAGAATTTTTTTAAAACTAAGTGAATTAAATAAGAAACGCAATAAAAATTTTACGGGATGCCCAATTGTTCCATTGTTAAAATTAAATATCTTCACCGATAGTTATTAAAGCCTATTAAAAATGAAATATTGTAGAATGACAGCCATTTCAAAAATGTCTAATTTTCTCTTATATTGTAATCATCTTAAATATTTTTTAATTTCATTAATCATTTTAGTTCTTCCACTTAATGTTTATATTATCGGTGATTTTTTAGGTGCTGGTTTTCAGTCTCCTTTTTTCCGTT